>JAZKHY010000015.1:0-175437 GCA_040385105.1 Pseudomonadota bacterium | reverse complement strand
CGGGTGAACTTGTAGGCGCCGTGGCTGGTGCCGATGGCAATGGCCAGCGCGTCGATCTGGGTGCGCTTGACGAAGTCTGCGGCCTGCTCCGGGTCGGTCAGCAGCTGCTCGCGCGTCATCGTCGCGTCGGTGCCGTGGCCGTCTTCCTTGTCGCCCTTCATGGTCTCCAGCGAGCCGAGGCAGCCCAGCTCGCCTTCAACCGTGACGCCGACCAGGTGGGCCATCTCGGCCACCTTCTTCGTGACTTCCACGTTGTAGTCGTAGCTGGCGATGGTCTTGCCGTCGGCTTCCAGGCTGCCGTCCATCATGACGGAGGAAAAGCCCAGGTTGATCGCGCCCTTGCAGACGTCCGGGCTCTGGCCGTGGTCCTGGTGCATGACCAGCGGGATGTGCGGGTACATCTCGACCGCTGCCTCGATCAGGTGCTTGATGAACGGCTCACCGGCATACTTGCGCGCGCCGGCGCTGGCCTGAAGGATGACCGGGGCGCCGGTTTCGTCCGCGGCCTGCATGACGGCCTGCACCTGCTCCAGGTTGTTGACGTTGAAAGCCGGAATGCCATAGCCCTGTTCGGCGGCATGATCCAGCAGCTCGCGCATCGAGACGAGTGCCATGTGAGAATCCCCAGGTGAAGTTTGCTGTAACCGGTTGGTAACTGCGGCGATTTTACTTGGGGTTCAAGCCCGTGAAGGACAGGACGTCATTGCGCACCGGCGCCAGGAAGCGCAGCGGCCCGGCCATGGCACCGATCAGGGTCACATGGTTGACGTTGTCATAGCGCCTGAGGGTGGTGTCCACGCCCGCAGCCTTGAGGCGGTTGGCCAGCCCCACGGTGTTGCGCAGAGGGTTGACCAGGTTGTCGCTGTTGGCGGCGATCAGCAGGGTGCGCGGGGCCTTCGCACTCACATATCCAACCGGTTGGGATTCGCGCGGCGTATTGGGCCAGCTGAAGGCCCGCTGCGTGTCGGGATTCTCGATCGGCAGGAAGTCATACGGCCCGGCCAGGCCGATGAAGCCGGCCAGCCGCTCGCGCCTGGCGCCCAGCCAGCGCGGGTCCAGCGCCATCATCGCGGCGTTGTAGGCGCCGGCGCTGTGGCCCATGACGTAGAGCTTTGCCGGGTCGCCGCCGTAGTCGCGCGCATGGTCAAAGGCCCAAGCCATGGCGGCGGCGCTGTCGTGGAGGAATTCGGGGTAGGTAACTTCGGGGTACAGCCGGTAGTCCGGTATCAGCACCAGCGCGCCGCTACTGGCCAGCGCCTCGCCGACAAAACGGTAGTCGGCGCGCTCGCCCGAGCGCCAGTTGCCACCGTAGAAAAACACGATCACGGGCGAACCACCAGCCGCCGGCGCGAGCGGCTGGTAAACATCCAGCTTGCGGCGCGGCCCGTCGCCATAGGCGACGCCTTCCGTGCCACGGTAGGTGCTGCCGGAAACCAGCGCATTGAGCGCGCCGGTGGCAGAGCAGCCCGTCAGCAGCGCGCCGATGGCAGCGAGGACTCCTGTACGGCGGGCCATGCAGATTGTTCCGTTTGAATTCATCAAACAGAGCATACGTTGCGATCGGGGCCGTGGATTCACCCGCCCGTGGGGAAGATCCACCAGATGCGGTAGGACGAAGCTGTCAACTCAGCCCGAGACACATATCTTCAGCATGTTGGTGCCGCCGGGCGCGCCCATGGGCTCGCCGCAGGTGATGGCATAGATGTCGCCTGCGGACACAATGCCCCGCTTCTTGAGCTGGCCCTCGGCCTCGCCCAGCGCCGTGTCGCGGTCAGCGCTGGTGTCCATCAGCAACGGGCGCACGTTGCGGTACAGCGCCATCTTGCGCTGCGTCGCCAGCTTGGGGGTCAGCGCATAGATCGGGATGTGGATGCGGTGGCGGCTCATCCACAAGGCCGTCGAGCCCGAATCAGTCAGCGCCACGATGGCCTTGCAGCCCAGGTGGTGGGCCGTGAACAGCGCACCCATGGCGATCGACTGGTCGATGCGGCCGAAGGTCATGCCGGTGAAGTCGGCGTCGAGCTTGACGTCTTCGGCCTTCTCGGCCTCCAGGCAGATGTTGGCCATTTCGACAATGGTCTCCAGCGGGTACTTGCCGGCGGCGGTCTCGGCCGACAGCATGACCGCGTCGGTGCCGTCCAGCACGGCGTTGGCCACGTCGCTGACCTCGGCGCGGGTGGGTACCGGGTTGGTGATCATCGACTCCATCATCTGGGTGGCCGTGATCACCACCTTGTCCAGCTCACGTGCCAGGCGGATCATGCGCTTTTGCAGGGCCGGCACTGCGGCATTGCCCACCTCGACGGCCAGGTCACCGCGAGCGACCATGATGCCGTCGCTGGCCTTGAGGATGGACTCCAGGTGCGGGATGGCCTCGGCCCGCTCGATCTTGGCGATCAGGCCCGGCTTGTGGCGGTACTCCGCCGCAGCCACGTTGCACAGCTGGCGCGCCATTTCCATGTCGGTCGAGTTCTTGGGAAAGCTCACGGCCACATAGTCAGCCTGGAAGCTCATCGCGGTGCGGATGTCCTCCATGTCCTTGGCGGTCAGGGCCGGCGCCGTCAGGCCGCCGCCCTGCTTGTTGATACCCTTGTTGTTGGACAGCTCGCCGCCGAGCTTGACGGTAGTGAGCACCTGCTCGCCCCTGACTGCATCCACGACGAGGACGATCAGCCCGTCGTTGAGCAGCAGCAGGTCGCCGGCCTTGACGTCGCGCGGCAGCTCCTTGTAGTCCAGGCCCACGCCCTGCAGGTCGCCGGGCTCGGTGCGGGAGGCGTCGAGGATGAACTTCATGCCGGGCTCCAGCATGACCTTGCCCTCGGCAAACTTGCCGACGCGGATCTTCGGGCCCTGCAGGTCGGCCATGATGGCCACCTCGCGGCCGGCGCGCTGGGCGGCCTCGCGCACGAGCTTTGCGCGGTCGATATGGTCCTGGGCCTTGCCATGGCTGAAGTTCAGGCGCACGACGTTGACGCCGGCACGGATCATCTGCTCAAGGAGCGCAGGGTCGCTGGAAGCGGGGCCGAGGGTGGCAACTATCTTGGTGGCGCGGGTGACCATGGTGTCTCCTGACTTTCTGGCGTTGCCGCCTTGTAACTTGGTTTCCGATTTTCACACGGCCCGGTTACAAGCCGGTTACCAGCTGCCAGCCCGGCCTGCAAGCCGGAAGGTCCGGGCTCAGGCCGCCGCGCGTTTCTGCAGTATCTCGAAGGCCGGCAGCGTCTTGCCCTCCAGCACTTCCAGGAAGGCGCCGCCGCCGGTGGAGATGTAGCCCACCTGCTTTTCAATGCCGTATTTGGCAATCGCCGCAAGCGTGTCGCCGCCGCCGGCAATGCTGAACGCGCTGGAGTCCGCAATGGCCTGGGCAATGACTTTCGTGCCGTTCTCGAAAGCCGGGAATTCAAATACGCCGACCGGGCCGTTCCACACAATGGTGCCGGCCGCCATGAGCTGCGCAGCCAGCTTTGCGGCGGTCTCGGGGCCGATGTCGAGGATCAGGTCGTCGTCAGCCACGGCGGCTGCGGCCTTGACGGTGGCGGGCGCGTCGGCTGCAAATGTTTTGGCAGTGACAACATCCACAGGGATCGGCACTTCGGCGCCGCGTGCCTTCATGGCGTCGATGACCTTGCGCGCTTCGCCCACGAGGTCCACCTCGGCCAGCGACTTGCCGATCTTCAGCCCCGCCGCCAGCATGAAGGTGTTGGCAATGCCGCCGCCGACGATCAGCTGGTCCACGTTCTTCGCCAGCGCTTCCAGGATGGACAGCTTGGTGCTGACCTTGGAGCCGGCCACGATGGCCACCAGCGGGCGCTTCGGATGGGCCAGCGCCTTCGTGATGGCGTCGATCTCGGCCGCCAGCAGCGGGCCGGCGCAGGCCACTTTGGCGTACTGGGCGATGCCGTAGGTCGAGGCTTCTGCGCGGTGGGCCGTGCCGAAGGCGTCGTGCACGAAGATGTCGCACAGCGCGGCCAGCTTCTGCGCAAGCTCCGGGTTGTTCTTCTTCTCGCCCTTGTTGACGCGGCAGTTCTCCAGCATGACGAGCTGGCCGGGCTTGACGTCAACGCCGTCCACCCACCCCGCCAGCAGCGGAACCCCCTTCGCATACGCGCCGCCCAGCAGCTCGCCCATGCGCAGCGCCACCGGCGCCAGCGAGTCTTCGGGCCTGAACTCGCCTTCTGTCGGGCGGCCCAGGTGCGAGGTGACCATCACCGCGGCGCCGGCCTCCAGCGCCATGCGGATGCAGGGAATCGAGGCGCGGATGCGGGTGTCTTCGGTGATCTTGCCCGCATCGTCCTGCGGGACGTTGAGGTCGGCACGGATGAAAACGCGTTGGCCGGAGGCTTGGCCCTGGGCGCACAGGTCGGAGAAGCGGAGAACGTTCATGGGGGCGGGGTTCCGGAAAGAAGGCGGCAGAACCGGCAATTCTAGAAGGCGCGGTGATCGGGGCGCGGGTTGATCCATGTCAGTACGCAGGCGCGCCAGAACCTTAGCATTCCGGCACTGGCTTACCTCTGCGGCCCCTGCGCGCCGCCGGCTTCATGATGCAAATGCCTCACACACCCATCCCCGCTCCCGTTCTCCAGGCTGCTTTTGCCCCCGTCCCCCCGGGCGCGCCGCTGCCTCACCGCAAGATCATCCGCCAATGGCTGGCGCCACTGTCACAGCGCGCCACGGGTCGCGCCGCACTGCTGCTTGCGCTGGATGCGCTGCTGTGGTTTGGAGCGCTGGCCGGGGTAGCGCTGCTGGATGCCGCCTGGGCCAAGCTGCTGTGCGGCGTGGCGGCCGGCTTTGTGACGGGCCGGCTTTTCATCATTGGCCATGACGCCTGCCACCAGAGCCTCACGCCGCACCGCCGGCTCAACCGCTGGCTTGGCCGCATCGCCTTCCTGCCCTCGCTCACACCCTACAGCCTCTGGGACGTCGGCCACAACCTGGTCCACCACGGCTACACCAACCTCAAGGGTGTGGACTTTGTCTGGTCGCCCCACACGCGGGAGGAGTACGCGGCCCTGAGCCCTGGCCAGCGCCTGATGGACCGCATCTACCGCAGCGGCTGGGCGCCGGGCCTGTACTACATGGTGGAGATCTGGTGGAAGCGCATGTTCTTCCCGGCCAAAGCCCATATGGCCGCACGCCGGCCTGTGTTCCTGCGGGACAACCTGCTGGTCAGCGGCTTTGCCCTGCTGTGGGCCGCCGGGCTGGTTTGGGTGGCAGTCCGGACCCAGCAGTCCGTGGCGCTGCTGCTCTTGGCCGGCATGGTGGTGCCCTTCCTGTTCTGGTGCGCGATGATCGGCTTCGTGGTGTATGTGCACCACACCCACACCGCCGTCTCCTGGCACAACGACAAGGCCGCCTGGGCCCGGGCCCAGCCCTTTGTCTCGACCACGGTGCACCTGACCTTTCCTCTGCATGTGGGCGCAGTGCTCCACCACATCATGGAGCACACGGCGCACCATGTGGACATGAGCATCCCGCTGTACCGGCTCAAGGCGGCGCAAGCCATGCTGGAGACCATGCTGCCGGGCCGCATCGTGATCCAGGAATTCTCCTGGCGCTGGTACTTCGACACCGCGCGCCGCTGCAAGCTCTATGACTTCAGCCGCCAGTGCTGGACCGACTATGCCGGCCGTGCAACCAGCGAACCGGCCGTCGCCGCGAGCTGAGAGGACCTACCAGCCCAGCCCCAGGTGCAGCGGCAGGTACACCGCCATGCCCAGCACGATGGTGGCGAGCACGTCGCGCCGCCACCAGTAGGCCAGCGCCCCGGCCAGAGCGCCGAAGATGCGCGCATCCATCCAGGTGCCGATGAGCTGGCCCTGCGCCATCACGATCTCGGGCAGCACTACCGCCGACAGCGCGGCAATGGGCGCGTACTGCAGGCCGCGCTGCGCCCAGTGCGGCAGGCTCCAGGGCTTGCTGGAAATGAAGAAGAAGCTGCGCGCCACCACCGTCACGCAGGCCAGGCCGGCAATGATGGCCAGGGTCCAGAGGTCGGTGCCGGTCATCCGTGCGCCTTTGCGGCGGCCTGCGGGTCCACCCGTTTTTCAATCGCCAGGCACAGCAGCACAGCGGCGGCAATCGCCACCACGATGTTGAGCTTGAGCGGCAACGCATAGGCAGCGACGGCGGCCACGGCAGCGACAGCCGCCGACACGATGCGCAGCTTCGTGCTGGCCAGTGAGCACATGATGCCCACCAGGCACAGGATGCCGGCAAAGCCCAGGCCCCAGTGCGCCGGGATGAAGTTGGCCAGCACGATGCCGACCACGCTGGCGCCGACCCAGCTGGCCCAGTTCAGGAAACAGTTGCCCGACAGGTAGGCCTCCTGCGCGCGCCGGCCTTCGGCCGTCTCCGCCGGGTGCACGAAGCGCCGGGTGAACAGCACATAGGTCAGGTCGGCCGTGAGGTAGCCGTGCATCATGCGCTCCCAGCGCGGCAGGTGCATCAGGTAGGGCCGCAGGTGCAGGCTGAACACGACAAAGCGCAGGTTGACGCAGAAGCCCGTGGCCAGGATGACCCACAGCGGCGCGCCGGCAATGATCAGCGGGATGGCCGCCAGCTGCGAGCTGCCGGCAAACACCAGCAGCGCCATCAGCAGCGACTCCACCACGCTCATGCCCGACTTGACCATGGCCACGCCCGTCATCAGGCCCCAGGCCGCGATGCCCGGCGCCTGCGGCCACATGTCGCGCACGCCCTGGCGGAATTCGGGGTGCCTGTAGTTGCGGGGCGCGGCGAACATCAGCGGCCGGTCACGCCTGGGCGCCCGGAGTCTCAAAGCGCATGCCGGCCTTGAGGTCAAAGCCGCGCAGGAAGTCGGCCACCTTCAGCCGCTTGCCGCCGGGGCGCTGGACTTCGGCGATGCGGACCGCACCGTCGCCCGCGGCCACACTGAAGCTGCGTTCATCCACCGCGACGACCGTACCGGCCGGCGCAGCGGCGCCTGAGGCATCTTCCTGCGCGGCCCAGACCTTGAGCGTCTCCCCATCCAGCTGCGTGGCCGCCCCCGGGAACGGGTTGAACGCCCGAACGCGCCGCGCGACGAGCCCGGCAGGCTGCGCCCAGTCGATGGCGGCTTCATGCTTGTCGATCTTGCTGGCGTAAGTCACGCCTTCCTGCGGCTGCTTCACCGGCCTGAAGCCGCCGCAGGCCGCAATCTCCAGCGCCTCGACAACCAGCCGCCCGCCGAGCACCGCCAGCCTGTCATGCAGGCTGCCCGTGGTGTCGTCCGCCCTGATGGCCATGCGCTCGACGAGCAGCATGTCACCGGTGTCCAGGCCCGCATCCATCTGCATGATGGTGATGCCGGTTTCGGCATCACCCGCCTCGATGGCGCGGTGGATCGGCGCGGCGCCGCGCCAGCGCGGCAGCAGCGAGGCATGGATGTTCAGGCAGCCCTTCGCGGGGGTATCGAGCACCCACTGCGGCAGGATGAGGCCGTAGGCCGCCACCACCATCACGTCGGCCCGTGCCGCCTCAATGGCGGCTTTCGCCGCTGCGGCGTCTTCGGGGTACTTGCCGTCCAGCCGCAGGCTGCGCGGCTGCGCGACCGGGATGCCTTTCTCCAGCGCGAACTGCTTGACCGGCGAGGCCTGCAGCTTCATGCCCCGCCCGGCAGGCCGGTCGGGCTGGCTCAACACCAGGGCGATGTCAAAGCCCGCGCCGTGAAGGCGCTCCAGGGCGGTTCGGGCGAATTCGGGGGTGCCTGCAAATATGACGCGCATGCGGGAAGTGTCGGTCAGATTGGCCGGTGCCCGCCGTTCAGTCGGAAACCCAGGGGCGGATCGGCTCGTCGGTGCTCAGCGCGCGCTCGACCATGCCCTGCGGATTGACATAGGCATGGAACAGGCGGGGGATCCCCATCTCTTCCCAGCGCCAGGTCCAGACATTGCCCGGGAAGTGGTACACCTTGCCGACCATGGCCGGCGGGCCGATGTCGCGCTGCAGGTCCGCGGCCGTGACGCCGCCGCCGGCAAAGCGGTTGAGCACGCCGGGCTGCATCATCTGGGTGACGGCCACCACCTTGCCGGCGGCGTCCAGGTCAATGTTGTAGACCTGCCGGCCCGAGGGCTGGCCAGAATACTGCAGCCTGGTGCCGGCGGGCAGCGGGTAAGTCGCCGTGGGCTTGCCAAGATTCTGCAGAACCTGTTCGCGAGCCGTCCCGGGAGGGGTGTTCTGCGCAATGCCGGCGCAACCGGCGAGCACGCATGCCGCCAGGCAGGCGGCCAGGAACCTTGATGTCATGGTGATGTCTCCCCGCGCGCAGGCTGTGGGCGGCTACTCACGGTCCTCGCGCTGGAGTTTGAGCATCTTGGTCTTGATGCGGTTCCGCTTGAGCGGAGACAGGTACTCGACGAACACCTTGCCCAGCAGGTGGTCCATCTCGTGCTGGATGCAGACGGACAGCAGGCCCTCGGCCTCGATCGTCCGCTCCCTGCCTTCGGCGTCCAGCGCGCGCACCTTCACGGCGGTGGAGCGCTCCACCCCGTCGTAAATACCGGGCACCGACAGGCAGCCTTCGTCATTCTTCTGCTTGTCGGGGCTGGCCCAGGTGATTTCCGGGTTGATCAGCACCAGCGGCTCATCGCGCTCTTCCGACACGTCGATGACAACCAGGCGTTCATGCACATCCACCTGGGTCGCGGCAAGGCCGATGCCGTTGGCGTCATACATGGTTTCGAGCATGTCGGCCACCAGGCTCTTGATGCGCGCGTCCACCGCCGCGACCGGTTTGGCCACGGTATTCAGTTTGGGGTCGGGAAAACGGAGAATGGGGAGTAAAGCCATGAAAACTCACAAAAGGTGTCGCTATTTTCGCTACTTTTGGCGTTCCGGGCACCGGCCCCGGGCAATAATCGTTGCCCAATCAAGGGCTTGAGCGCAAAATCGCCAGTGATTTGTCAAGATTTCCGCCGGGTTACAGGCCTCCCAAGCAGGCTGCCCGGTTCTGGCCCGGGGGGCATCCGAGATGCAGCAAGATATGACGAAACGAACAACAGCGCAAACCAAAGTGGCAGCCTCAGGCACGGCAACGGCCCTTGTGCGGGGCCTCGGCGCCCTCACCGCACTGGCCGGTCTGCTGGCAACCCTGCCGGCCCAGGCGCAGAACTTCCCCATCACCCCGACCCAGAAATCCGTGGCCGAGCAGGTCGCCCAGACCGGCGTACCGCTTTCCGAGCTTTCGCCCACCGCCCCCGACAGCTACACCGTCAAGCGCGGTGACACGCTCTGGGCCATCTCGGGCATGTTCCTCAAGAGCGCCTGGCGCTGGCCCGAGCTCTGGGGCATGAACATGCAGGACATCCGCAACCCGCACCTGATCTATCCCGGCCAGCAGCTCTTCCTGGAAAAGAACAATGGCCGCGCCACGCTGCGCGCCCGGTCCAGCGGCGCGGGCGGCGGCATTCCGACCGAAACGGTTCGCGTGTCGCCCCGCACCCGCTTCGAGACCCTGGCCGACGGCGCCTTGCCCACGCTGCAGTCCAACCTCATCGAGCCCTTCCTGTCCGAACCCATCATCGTTGACGAAGCCATGATCCTGGCCGCGCCGCGCATCGTGGCCGCCCAGGAAGGCCGCGTGCTGCTCAGCCGCGGTGACAGGGCCTATGTACGCGGCCAGGGCGCCGCCGTGCTGACGGGCGCCAAGGGCACGCCTTTTGAATACCGCGTGTTCCGCAATGCCACCCCGCTGAAACACCCGGTCACCGGCGTTGTGTTGGGCTACGAGGCGCAGTACGTCGGCAAGGCCGAGCTGGTGCGCGGCGAATCGACGGCCGAAGTCAAGGACAAGGACGGCAAGGCCGCAACCGACATCATCCCCGGCACCATCGACATCGTTTCCTCCAAGGAAGAAATGCGCGTCGGCGACCGCCTGCTGCCCGAGCCGCCGCGCCAGCTGCTGAGCTACACGCCCCGCGCCCCTGAAAAGGCCCTGGAAGGCGTGATCGTTTCCGTCTATGGCTCGGCAGTGCGCAACGCCGCCCAGAACCAGGTGGTCGTGATCAACAAGGGCACGGCCGACGGCATCGAGAGCGGCCATGTCATGGCCATCGTCAAGGACGGCGAGCGCCTGGTGGACAGTACCGTGCCGGGCGTGCGCACCCCCATCAAGCTGCCCGACGAGCGCAATGGCCTGCTGATGGTGTTCCGCCCGTTCGAGAAGCTGTCGTATGCGCTGATCCTCGAGATCAGGGACGGCGTCAAGATCGGTGACCGGGTCACCAACCCGAAGTAAGCCGGCTTCGCTGCCGCTGCCCGGACGCACCTCCCAACAGCCCTTACCGGCCACACTTTCCCGGTTCCCGACGACATGGAGCGCGATGAACTCGCCGGCTGGCTGCGCCTGACGCTGACGCCCGGCATTGGCAACGACAGGGCCCGCAAGCTGCTGGCTACATTTGGCCTGCCGCCTGCCATCTTTGCCCAAAGCCCTGAAGCCCTTGCCCTTGTGGCGACGCCCGCGCAATGCGCAGCCCTGCGCGACGAACCACCGGACCTGGCGGCGCTGCTGGACACCACATGGCATTGGCTGCATGGCGAAGGCCCCGGCAGCCGCAGCATCGTCGCGCTGGGCCATGCCGCTTACCCGCCGGCCCTGCTGGCCATGGAAGACCCGCCGCTGATGCTGTACATGATGGGGGCGACGCACCTGGCGCCCGACCCGGAGCGCAGCATTGCGATCGTGGGCAGCCGCAACCCGACACCGCAGGGCGAGGGCAATGCGCGGCAGTTCGCCAAGGCTCTGGGCGAGTCGGGCCTGACCATCGTGTCGGGCCTGGCGCTGGGCGTGGACGGTGCCGCCCACCTGGGCGCGCTGGAGGCCTTTGATGCCGGCGGCGGCCGTCTGCACCTGCACCCGGTCCAGCACCTCAGCACCATCGCCGTCATCGGCACCGGGCTGGACCGCGTCTACCCCAAGCGCCACCTGGACCTGGCGCACCGCATCGCGCGAAGCGGCCTGATCATCAGCGAATTCCCGCTCGGCACGCCGCCCATCCAGTCCAACTTTCCCAAGCGCAACCGCATCATCGCGGCGCTGGCGCAGGGCACCCTGGTGGTGGAGGCCGCGCTGCAGTCGGGCTCGCTCATCACCGCGCGGATGGCGGTGGAGCAGGGCAAGGACGTGTTTGCCATTCCGGGCTCGATCCACTCGCCGCAGTCTCGCGGCTGCCATGCGCTGATCCGCCAGGGCGCCAAGCTGGTGGAGTCGGCGCAGGATGTGCTGGAAGAATTGCGCATGCCCTCCGCCACAGGTGCCGCCGCGCCCCTTGCGGCCGGCGGCGAGGCCGATGAAGGCACGGAAGAAGACACAGGCGCATCACCCTGCGCCGACCTGCTGGACACCATGGGTTTCGACCCGGTCAGCCTGGACGCGCTGGTTGCACGCACCGGCACCGCCCCTGCCGACTTGCTGGCCCATCTGCTGGAACTGGAGCTTGAAGGCCAGGTGGCGCGCCTGCCGGGCGGCCTCTACCAGCGCGTGGCCAGGGCCTGAGCTTCCCAGGGTTCCACCCGCGCTGCTTTTTTCACACGGCCGGCGTTCTGCGCTATATTGGGGCATGTTTGAAGTGCTCGTGTTCGTCTACGAAAATTACTGGCGAGGCGATGCGTGTCCCGAGCCGCAGCAACTGGGACGCAAGCTGAGCGCCGTCGGCTTTGAAGCCGACGAGATCCAGCAGGCCCTGGCCTGGCTGGAAGGCCTGAACCTCGCCGCCCACGGCACGCCGCTGGGTACCGGCCCCGCCGCCGACATTCTCCTGAACGACACCCTGCTGCCCGGCCAGTCGGCGGACAGCCTGCGTGTGTACTCGGTGGCCGAGCAGGACCACCTGGGCGCCGAGTGCCTGGGCTTCGTGAGCTTCCTCGAATCTTCCGGCGTGCTGCCGCCTGCCATGCGCGAAATCGTCATGGACCGCGCCATGGCCGCGCCCGGCGACCCTGTCTCGCTGGACGACCTCAAGATCATCGTGCTGATGGTGTACTGGAGCTTCGGCGAAGAGCCCGACGCACTGGTGCTCGATGAACTTTGTGACGACGCGCAGGACCGCATCGCCCACTGAAGTTCTCGTTTCTCCAGGGGCACCCCCTTGATCAAGGGGTGCGGTCCCACAAACACGGGATGTTTCAACCTGTTGTTCTTTGTTACTCTCAAACATGAAGCTCGTGCCCTTCGCATTGAGGCTGACATGACATCAACTAGGAGAGTACCCATGAAGAACTGGATGAAGACACTGCTGTGCACCGTCGCAGCAGCAACCCTGGTCGCCTGCGGCGGCAGCGACGATGCAGCGCCCGCTGCTGCAACTACCAGCAGCAATGTAACGGTTGCAACGCTGGCAGGCCTGTCTGCCGGAATGGAAAGCGCCGCCGGGTTCGCGATTGACGGTGTGGATGCCGGTTTCTACGGCAACCTGGACCTGATGCTTGCGCCTACCGGCCTCGAAACGCCTGCAGCAGTGGGCTATACCGCTCCCGTATGCTCAAACTCTGGCGCCGGTGGTACGTCGACGTTCGCCTACGAAACAAGCATCGTTACTTACACCAACTGCAAGATCGGTGATGCGACGCTCGATGGCAAGGCCAAGATTGTTCGCTCCACCGACCCTGGCACTGCGTCCTACACCATCACGTTCGACATTGATACTTCCAATCCCCTGAAGATCACCGGCGAAGGCTCAGATGGCAAAACCGCGACGTACACCTACACCGGCAATCAGGTAGTCACCAACCTGCAAGGCTCGTCTCCGGACTACACAGGCGCCAAGATCACGCTGAACGCCACGGTGAAGGTCGGCACCTCATCTACGGTCAAGCTGGCCAATTTCGTTGTCGACTACCGCAGGATTGAAGGCAACCTTGAGCGCACCACGGTGAACGGCAAGTATTCCGCCACCATCAAGCTGGCAGACTTCGGCGTGCCCGCGACCCCTGGCGTCCCTGAAACGCTCGAAGTGACGTTCGACGTCACCACGCCCACCCCGGTTGACTACAACTATGTCACCGACAAGGATGTGGCAGGCATCATCAAGTTCTCCTACGCCGGCGTGTTCGTCATTGAAGTTGACTACGGCACCCACAAGGTCCGTTTCACCCCCACCGGCGGTGCGACACAGGAATTCTCGATGTAAGGGCAAAGCCCCCCGGTTTTCCAAGCCGCCTTCGGGCGGCTTTTTCATTCCCGGGGATCACCCGGCGCGAGCCGCAGCCTCCATCACCAGCTGCGTCTGCGTCACCACCGCGCAGAGCTTGCCGTCCGCATTGCGGATGGAGGTCTGCCAGACCTGTGTGGTGCGCCCTCGGTGCAGCGCAATGGATTCGCCCGTCACGGTGGTGCCCACCTTCGCCCCGGCCATGAACTTGGTGCTGGAGTCCGTTGTGGTCGTGCGCTTGCCGGCCTCCAGGTTGACGACAGTCCCCACCGCGCCCAGCGTGTCGGCAAATGCCATGTAGGCGCCACCGTGCAGGATGCCGCCGGCGGTGCACAGGTCGGGGCGGACTTCCATTTCAGCCAGCACCCTGTCGGGCTCCACCAGCGTCAGGCGCACGCCCATGAGGCCGGGGAACAGGGAAGCGATCAGGGTCTGGAGGGTGGCAAGGTCGTGCATGGCGCCATTGTGCCCCGGCGCTCAACGCTTCGGGGTAGCGGAACCCATGACCGGCCCGGGCCGCTCAGTTCAGCAGCCGTTCCGGATTCGCATCCAGCTTGGCCAGTGCGTCGCGCGTGGCGCGGACGGTGAGGGCCTCTTCTTCCGTCGGCACCAGCAGGCCGGCCTGCAGGTAGGCCGCCAGGCGGCGCGCCTGGATCAGGTAGCTCTTGCCGTCGGTCGAGGCAAACAGGTGCAGCTGCTTGCGGTCGCTGCGCCAGGCAAACTGCACCTGGCTGATCTTGCTGTTGTGGTCCAGCGTGAACCAGGTGCCCAGCTGCAGCTCGTTGGCCCAGGCCAGCATCGCGTCGCTGGGGCGCGAGCCGCCGTCAGCCACCACCTCGATCGCCGAGGCGTCGATGCCCAGCATCATCTCGATGCTCTCGGCATCCAGCGGCAGGTCGCCCGCGCTGCCTTCGCCGTCGCCGACAAAGTCTTCCAGGTTGGCCAGGCGCTTGGCCATGGCGTCGATCTGGTCGCGCGGGATGGCCTGCGTCTTGGACAGGAAGGCGTCGGCCAGCGTGTCGCCGATGACCTTGATGTGGCCTTCCTGTGCCACGCCCTGCACGCCCAACAGCGTCATGCCCTGGCGCAGCCGCTGCAGCAGCGCGGGCAGTTCCTGGATGACGCGCGCGCGGTCGTTGCGGTTGGGCTTGGCGCTGGCGGCCCAGACGAGGTCTGAGGCCGACTTCTTCATGGCGATGGTGTCTTCATGCTGCGGCCCGTTCTTGACGGCAGCCACGGCCAGCACCTCGGCCCAGACCTTGAACAGGAACTCGCGGATTTCCTCGCGCACCGGGATGTCGCGCAGCATGTTGCGCATCTCGATGGTGTACTGGATGGCCAGGGTCTCCTTCTGCTCGACCTGCTGCGCCACGCTGACCAGCCGCTGGTTGGCGCCGCTCTCGGTGAGGAACTTGGAGAGGAACTTCTGGAACTCCTCATAGACCAGCTGGAACACGCGCCGGCCCGTCTCGGGGTATTGCTCGATGACCTGCACCACGCGCTTGATCTCGGCCTCCAGTGCGCTGCCGTTGATCGTCGTGGCATCAAAGCCCATGACGCAGGAGCCCATGCGGTCGATCAGCTGGCGGGCCGGGTGCATCAGCGTGCCGAAGAACTCCGGCTCGGACAGCGCCACCCGCAGCACCGGCATCTGCAAACGCGCAAACCACACCCGCACGGCCGCCGGAATGCGCTCTTCAGCCAGGATGCTCTGGAACATCAGCGCGACGATTTCAATCGTGGCCTTCTCGGCCGTGGTGCTGGCTTTCTTCTTGAGTTCGGTCGTGCGCTGGCGCACCACGGTGGCCGCCTGCTCGACACCCACGCCCTCGAAGACGGCGCCCCCGCCCACCGCGGCCCTGGCGACGCGCCCGGACGACGCGCCGGACACGCTGTCTGCCAGTGCCTCCCCCGCCATGCTGCCGCCGCCGGTACTGGTACCTGCCCCGGTGCCGACGGACTGCATGTGCGTGGCTTCAATCTGCGAAATGGCCTCGGCCAGCGCGGGCGAGGCCCTGCCGGTCTGGGTGGAGTCGAAGTCGGCGCCCTTGTCAGAAAGCATGCGGCGCAGTTGGCCCAGCAGGCCCTGCGCACGCTGGCGGGCCCGCGCCAGCGGCGTGCCGCTGGTCATCATGCGGGTTTCGTCACCGGTGCCGCCCATCCGGCTGGCATCACCCTGCGGCCCGCCGGGGCCGCTTTGCCCACCCGGGCCACCATAACTGCTTTGCCGTGCGGCTGACCCGCCTTGAGAGCCGGGCACACCCGGGCCGCCCGCGCGCTGCGGCGAACCGCCCTGGGCGCCGCCGCCGCGCCGCATCATCATCTCGCTTGCACTGCCCGGACCTCCGCGCTGCACACCACCGCCCTGGTTGCTGCCGCCCTGGCCGCCGCCGGAGCTGCCGCCACCCTGGTAGTTGCCGCCCTGCCCGCCTGCGCCGCCGCCCTGGCTTTCATGGCTGCCGCCGCTGCCGCCACCCCCCCCCTGGGGGTCGCTGCGCGCTGCGGCGCCCGCCCGGGCAGCTGCGGCGCCGGCCTGGCGGGAAGCATCGGACCCACCTGCGCCTGGGGCGGGCGCGCTGCTGGCGGTGCGCCGCACCAGGGACTTGAAGTCGATCTCGGGCAGGATGCCGCGCTCGACCAGGAATTCGTTGGTGCGCGAATAGGCTTCAATGGACTTCTCCACCAGCAGTTGCTGCACGGTGTCCTGCACCAGCAGCCACATGTCACGCGAGAGGCCGGCCGCCGTCCACTGTTCGACCAGCAGCTGGGCGACGACTTCGGGGCGCAGCACGTCATGGGCTGCCAGCTCCGGCGTGTTCTCCAGGCTCTGGATGCGCAGCCGCAGGTCGTTCAGGCCGATGACCTTCTCGGCGATGGCCATGGCAATGCGCGAAGAAAGGATCTTGTTCTCGACGACATCCTCGCCGATCAGCTCGAATGCCGAAGCTTCGAGGCGGACACGGGTGGTGGCGGTAGGCGGCTGCAGCGCGCGCTGCCAGGCCTTGACGGTACCCTCCATCCAGGCCCGGTAGCCCTTCTGGTATTGCTGCAGTGCATCACGGCGGTCCTGCATCTCGCGGCCGCTGGCGGCCTGCTCGAACAGGTTCTGCATCCGGTCCATGACCTGCTTGGCCATTTGCGGCATCACCCCGGTGATGTCGCCCACAAAACGCTCGCGTGCCTGCCGCCCAAGCTGCAAGCCGGTGTTTTGGGGAAGAGCCGAAGCCATGCCCCGATCTTAGACCGTGGCGCCTGCGTTGGGGTCGTTCGGATCTTCTTCTTTTTTCGGGCCGGACTTGATCAGGTCGTCCCGCTTGACCCCCAGCCACATGGCAATGGCAGCGGCCACGAAGACTGAAGAGTAGATGCCGAAGCAGATGCCGATGGTCAGCGCCATCGCAAAATAGTGCAGCGTCGCGCCGCCGAAAAGCAACATCGACAGCACCATGATCTGGGTCGATCCGTGGGTGATGATGGTCCGGCTGATGGTGGAGGTGATGGCGTTGTCGATGATCTCGGTGGTGTCCATCTTGCGGTAGCGCCGGAAGTTCTCGCGGATCCGGTCGAAGATCACCACCGACTCGTTGACCGAGTAGCCCAGCACCGCCAGCACCGCCGCCAGCACCGCCAGCGAGAACTCCCACTGGAAGAAGGCAAAGAAGCCCAGGATGATGATGACGTCGTGCAGGTTGGCGATGATGGCCGCCACCGCGTACTTCCACTCGAAGCGGAACGCCAGGTAGATCATGATGCCCACCACCACCATGCCCAGCGCCTTGAGGCCGTCGGTGGCCAGCTCGTCGCCCACCTGCGGGCCGACGAACTCGGTGCGGCGCAACTGCACCGCCGGGTCGGCGGCTTTCAGCGTGGCCATGACCTTGTCGCTCTGCTGGGCCGAACTCACGCCCTTTTGCGCCGGCAGGCGGATCATCACGTCGCGCGCGGTGCCGAAGTTCTGCACCTGCACGTCGGTAAAGCCCAGCTCGGAAATCGTGCCGCGCAACCGCTCGACGTCCGCCGGCTGCGAGTAGCTGACTTCCATGACGGTACCGCCGGTGAACTCCACCGACAGGTGCAGGCCGCGCGAGAACAGGAAGAAAACGGCGGCGGCGAAAGTGGCGAACGAGATCACGTTGAAGATCAACGCGTGCCGCATGAAGGGGATGTCCTTGCGGATCTTGAAGAATTCCATGATGCGGGCTCTTTCTTATTCTGTCTTGGCCACGGCCGAGCCGGATGCGGTTGCGGTATCGGCAGGGCGCCACACCGTGCCGATGGACACGGACTTGAGTTTCTTCTGCCGGCCATACCAGAAGTTGACCAGGCCGCGCGAGAAGAACACGGCCGAGAACATGGAGGTCAGGATGCCGATGCAATGCACCACGGCAAAGCCGCGCACCGGGCCCGAGCCGAAGGCCAGCAGCGCCAGGCCGGCAATGAGCGTGGTGACGTTGGAGTCCAGGATGGTGTGCCAGGCGCGGTCATAGCCGACGTTGATGGCCGCCTGCGCCGAGGCGCCGCTGCGCAGCTCCTCGCGCACCCGCTCGTTGATCAGCACGTTGGAGTCGATGGCCATGCCGAGCGCGAGCGCCATGGCCGCCATGCCGGGCAGCGTGAGTGTGGCCTGCAGCATGGACAGCACCGCCACCAGCAGCAGCAGGTTGACGGCCAGCGCGATGCCCGAGAACAGCCCGAACAGCGCATAGTAGATGGCCATGAAGGCCACGATCACCAGGAAGCCGGCGAACACGCTGTTGAAGCCCTTGGCAATGTTCTCGGCGCCCAGCGTCGGGCCGATGGTGCGTTCCTCGATGATCTCCATCGGCGCGGCCAGCGAGCCGGCGCGCAGCAGCAGCGCCGTGTCGTTCGCCTCGACCGATGTCATGCGGCCGGAAATCTGCACCCGCCCGCCGCCGATCTCGGTGCGGATCACGGGAGCAGTGACGACCTCACCCTTGCCTTTTTCAAACAGCAGGATGGCCATGCGCTTGCCGACGTTCTCGCGCGTGATGTCCTTGAAGATGCGTGCGCCCTTGGCATCCAGCGTCAGGTGCACCGCGGCTTCCTGGGTCTGATTGTCAAAGCCGGGTTGTGCATCGGTCAGGTTCTCGCCGCTCAGGATGACCTGCTTCTTGACGATGACGGCCTGGCCGCTGCGCTCCAGGTAACGCTCGGCGCCGAACGGCACGGGGCCGGTACCCGTTTCCGCCGCGCGGGCCTCGGTGCCTTCATCGACCATGCGCACTTCCAGCGTGGCGGTGCGGCCGATCAGGTCCTTGGCGCGGTTGACGTCCTGGATGCCGGGCAACTGCACGACGATGCGGTCCAGGCCCTGTTGCTGGATGACCGGCTCGGCCACGCCCAGTTCGTTGATGCGGTTGTGCAGCGTGAGGATATTCTGCTTGAGCGCCTGCTCCTGGACCCTGCGCGCGGCCTCGGGCTTGATGGTGGCGGTCAGCTTGTATTCGATGCCTTCGGCTACGTCCACGGTCTGCAGGTCGGGGAACTGGTCGAGGAATACCTTTTTGGCCTCGGCCAGCTGCTGCGAGTCGCGAAAGCGCACCTCGATGGCCTGGCCGTTGCGGGTGATGCCGCTGTGGCGCACGTTCTTCTCGCGCAGCGCGCTGCGCAGGTCGCCGGAATACGACTCGGCCTTCTTGGCCAGCGCGGCCTGCATGTCCACCTGCAGCATGAAGTGCACACCGCCGCGCAGGTCCAGCCCGAGGTACATCGGGAAGGCGCGCATGGCCGACAGCCAGGCGGGGGAGCGGGAGGTGAGGTTGAGCGCCACCACATAGGAAGCGTCGGCCTTGTCGGGGATCAGGGCCCGTTCGATCGCGTCCTTGGCCTTGAGCTGCGTGTCGGTGCTGTCAAAGCGCGCCCGGACCGAATTGCCGTCAAAGACGATCAGGTCGGTGGTGATGCCGGCCCCCTTGAGCGCTTCTTCCACCCGCGTCTGCGTGGTGCTGTCCACCTTGACGGTGGCCTTGCCGCTGGACACCTGCACGGCCGGCGCTTCACCGTAGAAGTTGGGAAGGGTGTACAGGGCACCTATCAGCACCGCGATCACGATGATCACATACTTCCAGACCGGGTAACGGTTCATGTTCGCGCTTTTCTGTTCAACTTGCTGTCAAAAGCCGGCAATCTGCCGGCCGCCTGGCTATTGCTGTTATTTGATCGTGCCCTTGGGCAGCACCTGCACAACCGCCGAGCGCTGGATCTGCGCTTCGACGCCGGTGCCCAGCTCCAGCGACAGGTAGGTGTCGCCGAGCTTGGTGATCTTGCCCAGCAGGCCGCCGGCAGTCACGACTTCGTCGCCCTTGGCGAGCGCGTCGATCATGGCGCGGGCTTCCTTCTGGCGCTTCATCTGGGGACGGATCATCACGAAATAAAGGACCACGAACATCAGCACCAGCGGCAGCATGCTCATGAGGGAGGACTGCATGCCGCCTTCAGGAGCGGCGGCGGGGGCGGTTTGGGCAATGGCGGAAGAAATAAACAAGGGTCACTCCACAACGGAAAAAAGCGGGCAAAGCCACAGGTCGAAGCGGGCGCGGGCGCGGCGGCACGCCCCGGTTCGGAGAATGGGGGATTGTATGCCGCCCTCCCTCGCAGCAAGAATCTGTAACCCGAAGGGTTGAAAGGCTGTTCAGGCGGCCTGCTGCAAGGCCTGCGTGCCCCGGAACCGGTCCATCAGGTCGGCCCACTTGCCGCGAGCCGCCGCCAGGTTGCGCTCCTTCACATGGCCGTAGCCCTTGATGAGTTCCGGAATCCGGGCGATCTCGACCGCCGTGGCATGGTTGGCGGCATTGAGCGAGGTGAGCACTTCCTGAAGGCTTTCGCGATACTGGCCAATCAGCGCCCGCTCGGTCTTGCGCTCTTCTGTATAGCCGAACAGGTCCAGCGCCGTGCCGCGCAGGCCCTTGAGCCGGGCCAGCACACGGAAGGCCGGGACGACCCAGGCGCCACTGAACCTTGACTTCTGCAGTTCGCCTTTGGCGTTCTTTCTGGCCAGCAGCGGCGGTGCAAGGTGGTAGTTGAGCTTGTAGTCACCCTCGAACATGGCGCCGACCTTCTCGCGGAAGCCGGTTTCGGTGTGCAGGCGGGCGACTTCATACTCGTCCTTGTAGGCCATGAGCTTGAAGAGGTAGCGGGCGGCGTTCTCGGTCAATACTGTCTTGCCCAGCGGGGCTTCTGCGCCGGCGACCTTGTCGATAAAGGACTGGTACTCTTGTGCATAGGCGGCGTTCTGGTAGCTGGTGAGGAACTCCACCCGCCGGGCGATCAGGTCGGCCAGCGACTCCTTCTTCCTGAACTCGATGACCTGGCCGGGCGACAGCAGCTTCTCGACACTGGCCCAGTCGTTGGCGGCGCGGCGGCCCCATTCAAAGGCGGTCTTGTTGTTGCCCACCGCCACATCATTGAGCTCGATGGCGCGCAAAATGGACTCGCGGCTGAGCGGGATCCAGCCCTTTTGCCAGGCGTAGCCGAGAATCATCGGGTTGACATAGATGGTGTCGCCCATGAGCTTGAGGGCGGCTGCGTCGGCATTGAAGCTGCCCACGCCATCTGCGCCGACGGCTTCCACGATGCTTGCCACGCATTCTTCAGCCGGGTTCTTCCAGCTGGCGTTCTTCACGAAGGCCGCCGTTGGCGTGCTGTAGGAATTGAGGGCCACATGGGTGCGGCCGGCGCGCATGCGCATCACGGTTTCCTTGCCGGCCGTGACGATCGGGTCGCAGCCGATGATGAGGTCTGCCGCCGCCATGCCCACGCGGGTGGTGCGGATGTCGTCCTGGTTCTCGCCCACCAGCACATGGCTCCAGGTGGCCCCGCCCTTCTGGGCCAGGCCGCCCGCATCCTGCGTGACGATGCCCTTGCCCTCCAGGTGCCCGGCCACGCCCAGCAGCTGGCCGATGGTGATGACGCCGGTGCCGCCGACACCTGCCACCACGATGCCGTACGCACCATGGATCTGCGGCAGCACCGGCTCGGGCAGCGCGTCCAGCTCAAATGGTGACGCCGCCTTGTCCTTGGCCTTCTTCTTCAGCTCCCCGCCTTCCACCGTGACAAAGCTCGGGCAGAAGCCCTTGAGGCAGCTCATGTCCTTGTTGCAGGTGCTCTGGTTGATGGTGCGCTTGCGGCCGAATTCGGTCTCCAGCGGCTCCACGCTCATGCAGTTGGACTGGTCGCTGCAGTCGCCGCAGCCTTCGCAGACCAGGTCGTTGATGACGACGCGTTTGGCCGGGTCCACCATGCTGCCGCGCTTGCGGCGGCGGCGCTTCTCGGTGGCGCAGGTCTGGTCGTAGATGATGACCGTCGTGCCCTTGATGACGCGGAACTCGCGCTGCACCGCGTCCAGCGTGTCACGGTGCTGGATGGCGATGCCTTCAGGCAGGCCCTTCACACCTTCATATTTTTCGGGCTCGTCGGTCACGATGGTGATCTTCTGCGCGCCCTCTGCGCGCATCGACTGCGCGATCTGCACCACCGAGTGGCCCTCGGGCCGCTCGCCAACCTGCTGGCCGCCGGTCATGGCGACGGCGTCGTTGTAGAGGATCTTGTAGGTGATGTTCACGCCCGCCGCAATGCTCTGGCGCACCGCCAGCAGCCCGCTGTGGAAGTAGGTACCGTCGCCCAGGTTGGCAAACATGTGCTGGTCGGTGGTGAACGGCTGCTGGCCGACCCATGGCACGCCCTCGCCCCCCATCTGGGTGAAGCCCATGGTGCTGCGGTCCATCCACAGCGCCATGAAATGGCAGCCGATGCCGGCCATGGCGCGCGAACCTTCGGGCACCTTGGTGGAGGTGTTGTGCGGGCAGCCCGAGCAGAACCAGGGCTGGCGGTCGGCCTTGACTTCCAGCACCGCCATGGACTGCTCCTTGGCCTTGAGGATGGCCAGCTGCGCATCCATGCGCGCCGCCATGTCGCCGTCAATGCCCAGCTTCTTCATGCGCTGCGCAATCGCCTGCGCGATCATCGCGGGTGAGAGGTCGGCGTTGGCACGCAACAGCGTGTTGGCTGACGGGTTGGGCATGGACCATTCACCGCCTTCGGCATCGCCGAACTTGCCGACCACATTGGGCCGCACGTCCGGGCGCCAGTTGTACAGCTCTTCCTTGACCTGGTATTCGATGACCTGGCGCTTTTCTTCCACCACCAGGATCTCGCGCAGGCCGGTGGCGAATTCGCGCGTGCCTTGTGCCTCCAGCGGCCAGACCACGCCGACCTTGTGCAGCCGGATGCCGATCTGCCGGCAGGCTGCGTCGTCCAGCCCCAGGTCCAGCAGGGCCTGGCGCGTGTCGTTGTAGGCCTTGCCGCTGGCGATGATGCCCAGCCGGTCGTTCGGGCCTTCAATGACGTTGTAGTTGAGGCGGTTGGCGCGGATGTACGCGAGCGCGGCATACCACTTGTAGTCAAACAGGCGCGCCTCCTGCTCCAGCGCCGTGTCGGGCCAGCGGATGTGCACGCCGCCGGGCGGCATGTCGAACTCGGGGATCCTGATGTCCACGCGCTCGGGGTCGATCATGGCGGTGGAACTGGACTCGACGATTTCCTGGATGGTCTTCATGCCGGCCCAGACGCCCGAGAAGCGGCTCATGGCAAAGGCGTGGATGCCGAGGTCGAGGATTTCCTGCACATTCGCCGGGAAGAACACCGGGAATCCGCAGGCCTTGAAGATATGGTCGCTCTGGTGGGCGGCGGTGGAGCTTTTGGAAATATGGTCGTCGCCGGCCACCGCGATCACGCCGCCCCAGGGCGTGGTGCCGGCCATGTTGGCATGCTTGAACACATCGGAGCAGCGGTCGACGCCCGGGCCCTTGCCGTACCAGATGCCGAAGACGCCATCGAACTTGTTAGTGCCCTTGGGCGAGAAGCCCAGCTGCTGGGTGCCCCACAGCGCGGTGGCCGCCAGCTCTTCATTCACGCCTGGCTGGAACACGATGTTCTGCGCCTTGAGGTATTTGCTGGCCTTCCAGAGCGACTGGTCATAGCCTCCAAGCGGTGAGCCGCGGTAGCCGCTGATGAAACCGGCGGTGTTCTTGCCCGCCAGCGAGTCCCGCAGCCGCTGCAGCATGGGCAGCTTCACCAGCGCCTGCACGCCGCTCATGAAGGCACGGCCGTAGTCCAGCGAATATTTGTCGTCGAGCGTGACGGTCTCAAGGGCTTTGCGGATGTGCTCGGGCAGTGGGGCATTCATTTGTCTTCGGTCTCCGTAGGGCGTCGGCAAAGTGTATGCCTGGCCCCCGGATAAGTCTTTGCTTTCTTTGCCTCGTTTCGGAGCTTCTCAGAAAGAATCTTGCGTAGAATTGCCACTTATGGAAAGCCTTGACAAGTTCGACATCGCCATCCTGGAAGAACTGCAGCAGGACGGGCGCCTGACCAATACGGAACTTGCCACCCGGGTGGGCCTGTCGGCAGCGCCCTGCTGGCGGCGCGTGAGGGCGCTGGAAGAAAGCGGCTACATCAAGGGCTACCACGCCGAAATCGACCGCCGCAAGATTGGCCTGGGCGTGCTGGCCTTTGTGCGTCTGGACGCTGACCGGGTCACCAGCGAGGCAATGAAGGTCCTGGAAGAAGCCATCCGCAAGCTGCCCGAGGTCATTGCCTGCCACTACATCAGCGGCACCGGCACCTTCGAGCTGCAGGTGATCGCACAGGACCTGGACAGCTTCTCGCGCTTTGCCATGCTGAGCCTGATCACGCTGCCCCATGTGAAGGACATGCACACCAGTTTTTCGCTGGGTGAAGTCAAGGCCTCCAGCGCGCTGCCGCTCAAGCACCTGGGCGGCAAATTGCGCGCCGGGGGACAATAGGGCCTCGATGCCCATGCCCCCACCTCCCGACAACGCACAGGAAGAGTCCGCGGCCGCCGCCGCAAGCAGCACCAGCGCCCGGCCCAGGGGCCCGGCCGGCTGGACGGCCCTGCAACCCCTGCGCTTTCCGGTGTTCCGGATGCTCTGGACCACCTGGTTCGCCGCCAACATCTGCATGTGGATGAACGACGTGGCCGCCGCCTGGATGATGACCACGCTGACTACCAAGCCCATCCTGGTGGCGCTGGTGCAGACGGCCTCGACCCTGCCGGTGTTCCTGCTGGGCCTGCCCAGCGGCGCGCTGGCCGACATCGTGGACCGCAAGAAGCTGCTGCTGTTCACCCAGGTATGGATGGCTGTTGTCGCCATCATGCTGTGCGTGGCTGTCGTCACCGGCATCATGTCGGCGCCGCTGCTGCTGCTGCTGACCTTTGCCAATGGCATCGGCCTGGCGCTGCGCTGGCCGGTGTTCTCGGCCATCGTGCCTGAGTTGGTGCCGCGCGCGCAGATGCCGCAGGCGCTGGCGCTCAACGGCGTGTCGATGAACGCCTCGCGCATCATCGGCCCGCTGGTGGCCGGCGCGCTGATTGCCGGCGCCGGCTCGATGTGGGTCTTTGTGCTCAACGCGATCCTGTCGGTAATTGCAGGCTTCATCGTGCTGCGCTGGCAGCGGGTGCACACGCCGAGCCCGCTGGGCCGCGAGCCGTTCTTCAGCGCCATGCGGGTGGGCGTGCAGTTTGTGCGGCAGTCCGAGCGCATCAAGGCGGTGCTGGTGCGCATCTCGCTCTTCTTCCTGCAGTCCACGGCGGTGCTGGCCTTGCTGCCGCTGATTGCGCGCGACCTGGACGGCGGCGGCGCCGGCACCTACACGCTGCTGCTGGCCTCGATGGGCGCGGGCGCCATCTGCGTGGCCTTCTTCCTTCCGCGGCTGCGCCAGGCCATGTCCACAGAAGCGCTGGTGCTGCGCGCGACCCTGGTGCAGGCCGGCTCGACCGCCGTGATGTCCGTGGCACCCAATGTCTACGTGGCCGTGCCGGCCATGCTGCTGGGCGGCGCGGCCTGGCTGGCGGCCGCGAATTCGCTGAGCGTTTCGGCCCAGCTGGGGCTGCCCAACTGGGTCAGGGCGCGCGGCATGTCGATCTACCAGATGTCCATCATGGGCGCGAGCGCGGCCGGTGCGGCGATCTGGGGCCAGGTCGCCACCATGACCACGGTGCATATTGCGCTGGGCGCGGCGGCCATCACCGGCTCGATTGCGATGGTGGTGGTCCAGCGGGTGTCGCGCGATCTCAGCATCGAGGAAGACCTGACGCCTTCAACCGCCATGAAGGCGCCGGTGGCCGATGTGGCACCGGTGTCAGGCCACGTGGTGGTGTCCATCGACTTCCGCATCGATCCGGCCCGCGCGAAGGAGTTCGAAGCCGTCATGCAGGAAAGCCGCCGCAGCCGCCTGCGCCAGGGCGCGCTGGAGTGGCACCTGCTGCACGACATCGGTGACCCGGGGCACTATGTGGAGCAGATCGTGGATGAGTCATGGACCGAGCACCTGCGCCGCTTCGACCGCATCACGGCATCAGATGCAGAACTGCGGGACCGCAAGCTCGCGTTTCACGTGGGGGAGTCGCCGCCTGCGGTGACGCGGTTTGTGGTGGAGCGGTAGGGGCCGTTTGCTCGCGCAGGCCAATACGAAAAACAAAAACCCGGCCCCCACCTGGGAGCCGGGCAACCGGCTGGACCGGAACTTCCCTTCTTGTTCTGGCTGACGTGCGGCGGCTGTCAGGTACCGATCAGGCCGCCATCATTCTTGGTGATCACGATCGTGGCCGAACGCGGGCGGGCGTTTGCGCCGCCTGCGCCGTAGCCGGCGTTGCCGGGCCAGTGGCTGGCATAGGAAGCCGGCGTCCCGAGGTTGGCCTTGAGGAGCGTCTCGCCCGGGTGCTGGATGTTCACGAACAGGGCCTTGCCGTCCGGCGTTTCCGCACAACCTGTGATTTCGCAGTCCTTCGGGCCGACCAGGAAGCGCCTGAGCGTGGTGGCCGTCGGCTTCTTGCCCACCGGCGTGGTGACGTTGAAGGTGGTGGTGTCTGCACGCGTGTAGGTCAAGGTGGTGGTTGCACCGTCGCCCACCACGCCCGGCTTGCCGATGAGCATCATGCAGTTGGTCACGTCGGTGTAGGAGCCGTCGTCTGTCTGGATGAAGCACAGGCCGGTCTTCGGGCTGAACCAGAGGCCGTCAGGGCTGGAGAAGTCCTGGTCGGCGGTGAGCGCCGACAGGTTGACCTGCGTGAGGCTGGCATCGGACTGCGCACCAAACAGGTAGACGTCCCAGGTGAACGCGGTTGCTGCGGATTCACCGCCGTTCTCCTTCATGCGGATGATGTGGCCGTTGATGTTGCCAGGCGTGCCCGCCGCGCCACCGCCATAGGAGTCGGCGTAGGCGCGCGGGTTGGCGGCATCCAGCGCAAACTGCGAGCTGCCCGAAGGTTCAACACGGCGGTTGCTGTTATTGGTCAGTGTGTAGTACACCTCGCCCGTTTTGGGATGCACGGCGCACCACTCGGGGCGGTCCATCTTGGTCGCGCCGACAGCGTCTGCTGCCAGGCGGGCATTGACGAGCACATCGGCCTGGTCGGCAAAATCGTATGTGAGATAGCCGTCGATGGCGGCGTTGCCAATGGCCAGCTCGATCCAGGTGCCGGTGCCGTCGGCATTGAATTTGGCAACATAGAGCTTGCCGCTGTCCAGGTACTTGTCGCCGGTGGCAATGCGGTTGGCTGCGTTGAAGTCCGCGTTGTCCCAGTTGGCCGCGGAAACAAACTTGTACATGTATTCGCCGCGCGAGTCGTCACCCTGGTAGACCGCCAGGGGCTTGCCCGCTACCGGAATGCCGAACGATGCGCTTTCATGGGCAAAGCGGCCGAGGGCGGTGCGCTTCTTGATGGCAACGGCCTGGTCGTACGGGTCCATCTCGACGATGAAGCCGAAGGTATTGAGCTCGTTGCGGTAGTCGCCCGTGGCATCAGGCGCAGCGGTCTGGCTGATGTTCCAGCGTGCGTACTTGTCGGCGACGCCGCCCGTCTCCCAGCCGTGGCGGCTGGCGGCTCCCTGGTTGCGGCCATAACGCCTGAGCGAAACGACGCTGTTCGCAGCGGCGCCGCCGCGGGCGGCATCGTCCGCAGCGCCGCGCGTGAAGTAGCCCGACCAGTTTTCTTCGCCCGTCAGGAAAGTGCCCCAGGGCGTGTAGCCGGTGCCGCAGTTGTTGATGGTGCCGCGCGCGTCCGTGCCGGTGGACGAATACGCCGTCTTCATGAGCGCATTGCCGCGCGCCGGGCCCGAGATCTGCACCGGCGTCAGCGGCGTGACGCGGCGGTTGTGCGCGGAGCCCTGGACGTAGCTGACCACGCCGGTTGCGGCATTCTTGCGCACCTCGATGACTGACAGCCCATGGATGGGGATTTCCTTGTCGACTTCGGCTGCCGGGCGCGGCAAGGTATTGGTGCCGCCATCGGCATGCAGGTACACCGACGCAATTTCGGGTGAGGTATGGCTGGTCGCCTCGTGGTTCTGCACCAGCAGGCCACGCTCGCTGTTGGACGCATCGCGGCCGGTGCCTGCCGCATTCAGGCCGAAGTACTCCATGCCGTCATGGTGGTCGCCCGCACGTGTGTCAAAGCCGGTGTCGGTGCCATTGTTGGCATAGGCAGGTGTTGCCGCCGTCATCGGGTCCCCGAGCGCGAACAGCACGGTGGCGGTGTAGCCGGCAGGCACGGCCACCACGTCGGCCATGCTCTTGGGCACGGCGGCAAAGCCGATGTTGACTTCGGCCGGCGCGAGGGGCGCCGGTGCCGGGGCGGGCGCTGCGGCCAGGGCGTCATCGCCACCGCCGCAGCCTGCTAGCGCGAGGCTGCCGAACAGGGCGCTGCCGGCGGTGCCGACGCTGGCGCGGAACAGGCCGCGGCGGCTCAGCCGGGTCTGGATGATGGTGTCGATGGAGGGATTGCTGCTGGTGTTGCAGTCTTCGCTGTCGTGCGGGGCCGCAAGGGCCAGGTTCTCGGTCTTGGTGGATGCGTTCATCGGGGTACTGCCTTTCGTGCTACCTGTATGGGTTGCTGCCTGTGTGAACTCACAAGCGTAGAAAGGCCCGATGACAGCCGCATGATGGCGGCATGACAGTTCAGTGAATGGGCGGGCTGTTACACCACCGGCGGCATCAGTCCCGCGCGCAGCGCGCCACCAGCGGCAGCAGCGGGTAGCGCAGGATGGCCTCGCGGCCCGTGGCACCCAGGCCGAACTCGGCACGCATGCGCGGGTTGCTGTAGACCGACTGCGAAGGCGTCTGCCCGCCTGCATCGCGGTAGAGCACGTCGTAGCCGCGCGAGCCGTCCAGCACGGCCGTGTCGTCCACAAACTTCACGGTGAACTCGATGCCGTGCTCGCAGCGGTAGCGCGGCAGGTCGGCAGCCGGGCCCATGCCCGCGCAGCCGGCGAGCAGGCTTGCAGCGGCGGTGATGGCAATGGCTTGCTTGTTCATGTCGGCTCCTTGGGCGTTGTGCAACGGTATCACTTCGGCCACAGCACCCACAGCCGCAGCGGCTGCTTCAGCCGCCCTGCCAGCTCAGCGGCCTGGTCCCCGGTGCCGGCAAAGTAGTCGGCGCGAACAGCGCCGGTGATGGCGCTGCCGGTGTCCTGCGCCAGCACCAGCCGCTGCAATGTGGTCACCGGCCCCGTGGATGCAAGCCACACCGGCGTGCCATAGGGAATACTGCCCGGGTCCACCGCGATGGAGCGGCCGGGCGTGAGCGGCACGCCCTGTGCGCCGCGCGGGCCGAAGGCGGCGTCCAGCTCGGACAGCGCCTCCTCGCGGAAGAACACCATGCGCGGGTTGGCCCAGAGCATTTCGTTCACGCGCTGCGGGTTCTGCACCGCCCAGGCCTTGATGCCGGGCCAGGACGCGTCGCGCAGCGCGCCCTGCTGCAGCAGCCAGCTGCCGACGCTGCGGTAGGGCTGGTCGTTGGTCGCGGCAAAGGCCACACGCACGATGCGCTGGCTGCCATCGGGCTCGGTGATGCGCAGCCGGCCCGAACCCTGGATCTGAAGCACCAGCGCGTCCAGCGGGTCGGCCAGGTACGCGATCTCGCGTCCGCGCAGCGCGGCGCGCGCCTCGGGCAGCGTCTCCATCTCCTGGCGGGTGTACCAGGGCTTGCGCGAGGCGAGCGTCGCGGGCGGCCGGTACAGGGGCGCGTTGTGGGTGGCCGTGGGCTGGCGCTGCGCGTCGAGCAGGGGTTCGTAGTAACCGGTGAGCAGGCCGTCGGACGCACCCTGCAGCGGCTCCACCCGGTAGGCTTGCAGACGCTGCACCATCCAGTGGCGCTGCTCGTCAACACTGCCGATGCTCAGGCGACGGACCTCGCCGCACAAGGGCGCGAACACCGGCCCCGGGCGCTCGCAGCTCTTGAGCCAGGCGTTCCAGGCCTCGAACAGCGCATCGTCGCCAAAGCCCGGCAGCTCGGCCCAGCGCACCGGCACCCAGCGGCTTTTGGCCTGCTGCATGGCGGGAGGCAGGGGCGCGGTGTCGGGCGGCAGGGCGGCACTGGGCGAGGCAGGCTGCGCCGGTGCCGTCACGGGCGGCTGTATGGTTGGCGCAGATGGCAGGCGCTCTTCAGGGCCTTGCGGCGGCGCACTGGCGCAGGAGGCCAGCATTCCTACAATCGCCACACCCAACACATGCCACAGGAGACGTTTCATGACACTGATTTTGCTTGAAGCGCTCGGAGCACTGGTTTTGCTCGTGTTCATCGTGTGGTGGACGATGTTCTCGGGGCGCCACAAAGGCGAGCTGCCCGACCCGCCAACTGCAGAAGATCCAGAGGCGCAGAAGAAAAGCGACTAGAGACCACGCAACAGGTTTGCGAGTTCAACCGCCGACTTCACTTCCATCTTGTCAAACACCCGCGCCCGGTGGACCTCCACAGTGCGCACGCTGATGTCCAGCTGGTCGGCAATCAGTTTGTTGGGCAGTCCCTCGACCACCAGGCCCATGACATCGCGCTCGCGCTCGGTCAGCTCGGTCAGGCGCTGGCGCAGGCCGGCCTTGGCGCCCAGTGCCTCCAGGTGCGCGGCCGACAGCTTGATGGCCTGCTCGATGCGGTCCACCAGCGCGTTGTCGGAGAACGGCTTTTCGCAGAAGTCGAAGGCGCCGCGCTTGACGGCATCCACCGCCGTGGGCACATCGCCATGGCCGGTGAGGAAGATCACCGGCATGGCCTGCGCCAGGCCGCGTTCCAGCAGCTTGTCGAAAAGCGCCAGGCCGCTCATGCCGGGCATGCGCACGTCCAGCAGCAGGCAGCAGGGCTGGCCGGGCACAAAGCCGCTGTCCAGCATGCGCTCGAAAGCCTCGGCGCTGTCATGCAGCTCGCTGTAGAGCCGGCGCGAGCGCAGCAGCCAGGCCAGGGCCTCACGGACGCTGGCGTCGTCGTCCACGATGAACACGGTGGCATTGAGGGTGGGTTGCATGGCTTCGGGCTCAGGTTTTGGGCTGCTGCCACACCGGCAGGGTAAACCGGAAAATCGTACCGCGCGGCTGGTTAGGCTCGAATTCGAGGAATCCCCCATGCTGCTCGACGACGGTGCGGCACAGGCTCAGGCCCAGGCCCATGCCGTCGATCTTGGTGGTGAAGAAAGGCGTGAACAGCTGCCTGGCCACATCTTCCGGGATGCCCGGCCCGCGGTCCGCCACCGAGAACTCCAGCCAGCCGCCGGCATGGGCCGCGCGCTCGCTGGTGGGGGCACGGCGCACCTGCAGCAGCACCACCCGCGCTTCGGGCTCGGGCGCTGCATCCAGGCTGACGGCCTGCATCGCATTGCGCGCCAGGTTGAGCAGCACCTGCTCGACCATCGTGCGGTCGCACATCACGGCAGGCAGGCCGTCGTCCAGCTGCGTGCGTATTTCGAGCCGCAGCTTGCGCGCCTGCAGGCTCACGAGCGGCATGATGGCATCAAACAGGGCCTGCGGCGCCACCCGCTCGCGGGCCTGGTCGCGCCGGCGCACGAAGTCATGCACGCTCTTGATGACCTTGCCCGCGCGCTCGGCCTGCTCGGCAATGCGGCGCATCGCCAGCTCCAGGTCTTCACTTGACTCGGCATCCAGCCGGCGCGCGGGGGTCGGGTCCGCGCGCGAGCGCAGCAGGTTGATCGAGCCGGTGGCATAGCTGGAGATGGCGGCCAGCGGCTGGTTGAGCTCGTGGCTCAGCAGCGAGGCCATTTCGCCCACGGTGGCCAGCCGCGCGGTGGCCTGCAGGCGCTCCTGGCTGGCGCGCGACATTTCCTCGATGCGGCGCTGCTCGCTCACGTCAAGGAATGCGCTCATCCAGCCGGTCTGGGCGCCCTGCGCATTGATGAGCGGCGCCTCGATGATCAGCACCGGGAAGCGCGAGCCGTCCTTGCGCATGAAGACCGACTCCGATCCCTCGCGCGGCGGCACATGCCGCCCGGCCAGGCGGACCTCCTGACGCTGCTGGTACTCGTCGGCAAGTTCGGGCGGCCAGTAGGGCGCGGGAATGCTGTGGCCCAGCAGCTCCTCCGGCCCGAAGCCGACCATCTCGCAGAACGCCGGGTTCACATAGGTGATGCGGCCTTCCAGGTCGCGCGCGCGCAGGCCGGTGACGAGCGAGTCCTCCATGGCCTTGCGGAAGGCCAGCGCATCGGCCAGGTCGCGCTCGGCCCGCATGCGCCGGCGCATGTCCTTGCCCAGCAGCACCAGCACCGACACCAGCGCGATCGACATGGCCGTGACCAGCGCCGTCAGGATGTTGGGGAAGATGTCCGGCTCGGAGCGCCAGCTGTCCATGCGCACCACCAGGGTGATGCCCGGCAGGTCGATCAGCTGCTGCGAGGTGAAGACGCGGGTGCTGCGGCGCGCCGTGCCATGCATGGCCAGCCGGGTGCCGTCAACCTCGGTGAACGACACCTCCTGGCTGCGGGTGAGCTGCTTGCCAACCAGGCTGGCCAGCACCTCCTGCAGCGAATAGCTGGCAATCACATAGCCGGTGATCCGGCCGGCCGTGACCAGCGGCAGGCACATGTCCAGCACCTCCAGACCCAGGCCGTCGTACTGCGGCACGAAGTAGCTGCGCGAATAGGCCGCGCCGCTCAGGCGCCTTGCATTGGCGCAGGCCAGGACGAGGTCGGACTGCGAGTTCTCCCGGCCCAGCCTGTCGAACACCGGCGGGCGGAACGGCGAGTCGGCATGGGCCAGGGCCATGAGGTTGAGGTCGCGCCACTCGAGCCGCACCCACTCGCGGTGCTCGCGCAGCAGGTTCGCCGCATCCACCGTCCACGAGCCCTGCGTCTGGTCGCCCGACTGCAGGGCCTGCAGGCTCTGCACATTGCGGGTGAGCGCCGCGCGGATGTCGGTCACGGCGTCCGCGTTGTCGCGCTCCAGCCGGTCCTGCACCTGGCTGGCTTCATAGCGGCCGGCCAGCCAGACCAGCGTGACCAGCAAGGACACCACCAGCGCGACCAGCAGGATCCACAGCGACCAGCGGCGCCAGTAGCGCACCGGCCCGGACGGCAGGCGGAAGGCCGGCAGCTTCACAGCAGGCGGTGGTCCAGGGCAGGCAGTTGCAGCCGGCACTGCACCAACCGCGCCTTGTCCACTTCACCCATGACCACGCCCTCGCCTTCAGGCAGGACCGAGGTGACCACGCCCCAGGGGTCCACCAGCATGGTGTGGCCCCAGGTGCGCCGGCCGTTTTCATGCAGGCCGCCCTGCGCCGGGGCGAGCACCCAGGCCAGGTTCTCGACGGCGCGCGCGCGCAGCAGCACCTCCCAGTGGGCCTGCCCGGTGGTGTGGGTGAAGGCGCTGGGCACCAGCAGCAGGTCGGCGCCGCGCGCGGCATGGCCGCGGTACAGCTCCGGAAAGCGCAGGTCATAGCAGACGCTCATGCCGATGCGCCAGGTGTGGCCGTCGCGCGAGGGCAGCTCGAACATCACCGGCGCGTCGCCGCGCTCGATGGTGCGGGCCTCGTCAAAGCGCTCCTTGCCGTTCTCGAAGCGGAACAGGTGGATCTTGTCGTAGCGCGCCACGCACTCGCCGGCAGGCGAATACGCCAGGCTGGTGTTGCGCACATGCTCCGCATCGCCCGCCACCAGCGGCACGGTGCCGCCGACGATCCACAGGCCGAGCTCGCGCGCCGTGTCGGCCAGGAACTGCTGGACCGGGCCGCTGCCGAACGCCTCACGCATGGCCAGCTTGTCGGTGTCACGCCGGCCGAGGATGCAGAAGTATTCGGGCAGCACGGCCAGCTCGGCACCCTGGTTTGCCGCCGACTCCAGCAATGCGCGCGCCGCCGCGAGGTTGGCCTCCACGCCGGGTGAAGAGACCATCTGGATGCCGGCGGTTTTCATCGTGTCGCTCCTGTGCTGGCGCCTGCGGCAGCGTCCGGGGCCGCCTGGCCCTGCTGCTGGCGGCGCGCCACCTTGGTGATCTTCGGGTCGGCCCAGGTGCCGGTGATGTGGAACTCCTGCGTCGTCGCTTCGATCAGCGGCCGGCGCAGGAAGTACTGGGCCAGGAAGGTGCCGATGCCGATGGCCGGGTTGATGACAGTGGCCACCAGCGACGCGGTGCCTGCATTGATCTCGGGCACCACCACCACCTTGAGGTCCTGCGTTTCCTTCGCGATATCGGCGCGGCCTTCCATCAGCACCGCCGCATTCACGCCCTTCATCTGCAGGTTGTTGGTGGCGGCCTCGCCATCCTCGATGGTGACGTCGCCGCGCACGAAGTCAAAGGCAAAGCCCTCGCTGAAAACGTCGCGGAAGTCCAGCGCCAGCCGGCGCGGCAGCGACTGCAGGCTCAGCACGCCCAGCAGCTTGGCCAGGCCCGGGTCGGCCTTGAGGAACTGGCCGGACTCCATGTTGACATTGAAGTTGCCGTTGAGCGTGGGGTAGTCCAGCGACAGCGGCGAGCCGACCCAGGCCACCTGCCCTTCCATCCGGCCCTTGCCGCGGCGGATCACGTCCTTCATGCCGAAGCGCGAGAGCAGCGCGCCGGAGTCATTGATGTCGAGCCTGAAGTTCATGACGGTACGGCGCCGCTCGGCGGGCGCACGTGCCGGGCGCGGCCCGCCGGGCGCAACCGCCTGCGCATTGATGGCGGCCCAGTTGCCGGTGGCGGAAAACGACGCCTCGGGCATGGTGACGTTGAGCTTGTTGAGCCGCCATTCGCGCACGCCGCCTTCGCGTGCCACGGCGCCCGGCCCCCGGTTGATGGCCTCCACTTCGACCCGGCCGAACTTGCGGCCGCGCAGTTCCAGGTCGTCCACCACGATGTCCAGCGCAGGGATGCTGGCCGGCTGTTCGTTGAGCAGCGACTCCACGTCGGTGGCGCTGCCGGGTGCGATGGTCAGGCGGGCCAGCCGCGCGTACAGCCTGCCGGCCCCGGCGCCCGAGGGCTGGCGGTATTCGACATAGCCGTTGAGCTCCGCCGCATCGACGTTGGCGCGCCAGACCAGTCCCTCACGCGAGCCGCCCACCACCACGTTGTGCAGGGTGCGGCCTTCCATCGTGAGCTCCTTCGCACGGATGGCCATGCTGGTGGGCAGGTAGCTCAATGCGGCACTGGCGCCGGCGGCGCCCGATGCGGCGCGCTGGGGCTCTGCCGCGGCGGCAGCCATGCTGGTGCCGGCCGCGCCGGACAGCAGGTTTTCCCAGGCATCGAGATTGACGCTGGCAAGGTTGACGTTGGCGACCACGCCATCTTCGGGTGCGGGCGCGGACTCGCCCGGCAACAGGCCGACGGCGATGCCGCCGCGCACCACGCGCGCCTCGGGACCGGAGAGGTCGCGCACATAGCTGATGGACACGACGCGGCCCAGTTCCACCAGCAGCTGGTCCTGCAGGCGCGCCGGCGCACCGGCGGGCGCGGCCACCGGATCACGCACCAGGGTGTTCTCAAAGCGCAGCGGCAGCACGCTGTCGGCCGGCTTGTTGAACGGCGCCGGCAGGTTCAGGGCCAGGCCCTGAAGGTTGCTGGTCACCATCAGTTCCGGCACGCCGCGCCGCACGCCCAGCACGGCCGCATAGCTCGCGCCGCCGGAGGTGTTCTGCGCGATGCGCGACAGGAAGCCCAGCTCCCTGGCCTGCTTGAGCCCCTCGGCCGTGAAGTTGCCCTGCGCCCGCAGCACGGTGGCCGTTTCCGCAGGCGTGCCGGGCACGGTGCGGGTGCCGCCTTCCAGCCGCACGTCGCCGCCGAGCATGCGGGCCTGGCCGCCGGTGACGCCGAAACCGGTCTCGGTGAAGGTCACGACGCCGCGCGCGCGGCCCAGCATCGGCGTGGCCGGAGAAACCTGCACATCGTTGCCGGCCAGCGTGATGCTGCCCTGCACCCGGGACTTGTCGATGGTGGCGACCGGCAGGTTGAGGATGAGGCTGTAGTCGGCGCTGCCATTGGCGGTGGCGGTCTCCAGCGCCGGGCCGGCCATGGCGCCCAGCGGCGAGGCCATCACCATGCCCAGCACTTCGCCCAGCGGGCCGCGCCCGTCGGCGCGCACGAGCACCGTGGTGTGCGCCAGGTCAGGGATCTGCGCCTCTATCTTGCCGAACTGCAGGCCCGGCGCGCCCGCCATGCGCGAGCTGGCGCCCGATACGCGCATGCCCTTGCGCTCGAAGACAAGCTCACCCGCCAGCTGCTGCAGCGCGGGCCATTCGCGCGCCTCGCGCGGCTGGATGCTGCGCGGCACATAGGCGAGCGTCACGTCGCTGACATCGGCCGCGATGCGGAAGTCGCCGAGCTTCGGGTCGGCAAAGGGCATGTCGTGCAGGTCGCCCTTGACCCTGAACCTGACGTTGGCCGCATTGCCCTTGACCACGGCATTGCGGACATACTCGCGCACCTCCTTCGAGATGCTCGCCGGCAGGTAGCGGTACACGCGCGTGCCTGCCGCGCGGCTCATGCTGCCCTGCAGGTCAAGCACGCCCGGAAAACGGCCACGGCCGGCCGGGTCGCCGGTGCGCCAGGTGGCGCGGGCCTCGCCGGTGGCATCGGCATTGCTGAACTTCAGCGACGGGATATCCAGGCTGATGCGCTCGCCCTCGATCTGCCACTGCACATCCGCCTGCATCTGCTCCAGCGGTATCACCGGCTCCTCGAACACGCCGGGAAACTCCAGCACGCCGCCCTGCATGTCCAGCTTGAGCCTGCCGCCGGAATGGGTTACGTCAAAGTCAACGCCGGCGCCCTTGATGCCCGGTGTGCCGGCGGCCTCGCGCGGCGGGTTGACGTCATTGCGCATGGCGCCGTGCCGCGCCGCCAGCTCCAGCTTCACCACCCGGCCTTTGGCCTGGAACTGCAGCGCGCCCGGTGCGCCCGGCGCACCCTTCCCAATCTCGCCCTTCCAGTTGGCCTGCACCGTCTCGACCAGGCCCCTGGGCGCATAGGCGGTGAGCGCCGCATGCGTCGCCGTGCCCAGCGGCAGCCGCTGCGCCACCTGGGCCACCGCAGCCAGGTCCAGGCGGTCGGCCTTGACGTCGCCTTGCGCCGGCGCCTGGCCCTCGGCACGGGTGTAACGCAGCGACACATTGCCGCCCGGCCAGCGCAGGCCTTCGCGGGTCTGGAACTGCAGGCCTTCGGTGGAGAACTCGAAGCCGCCGGCCAGCAGCCTGCCGCCCAGCCGCCCGGCCACCGACTGCAGCGCCAGCGGCTGGAGTTCCGGGCCCAGCGTGGCGGCCACCTCGGCCAGCGCGAGGTCGGCCATGCCGCCTGTGAGCTTGCCCTTGCGCAGGTCGGCCCAGACGCGCAGCGCGCCATTGCCTTCACTGACTTCCACGCCCAGGTCGGCATAGCGCCGGACCCGGGAAACATCGATGCGGCTGAATTCGCCGAAGACCTGGCCGTCCCACTCCATCCACTGGCCGCTGCGGGTGGACAGCAGCGGCTGGCGGAACATGCCGCGCAGGCTGAATCGCTCGCCCCACTCGGCCGGCGGCGTGGCGTCCAGCCGCATGTTGTGGCGCCGGGCGCTGTTGCGCAGCACCACATCGACCTGCGTCAGCGTCAGCGGCTCGGCGGCGCGCTGCTCATCCGTCCAGCGCACCGTGCCCTGGCTGATGACGAACTCGGTCTGCGAGAAAAACCAGTCGGCGGCACGGCCGTCATTGGCGCCGTCGCGCGTGAGGTCCAGCCCCGCCACATAGATGCGGCCGCCGGCGCGGCGCACGTCGAGGAAGGGCTTGTCAAGATAGAGCTGGTCAAAACCGAGGTTCCAGACCGACCGGGGCGAAAGCGCGGCCACCACCCGTGGCAGGCGCAGGGCTTCGCGGCCCTGCGGGTCGAGCAGCGCCACATCCACCAGCTCGAACGACGGGATGAGCCCTTCGGAGCGGGCGGTGATGGTGCCGATGCGCACGGGTACACCCAGAGCCTTGCCGGCCTGGATTTCCAGCTGCGGGCGAAACTCCGCGATTCGCGGCACAATCCACAGATGAAGCGCCCCCCAGGCTGCGGTGAACACAAGCAGCATCACCAGCAGCAGCTTGAAGGACCACCGCGCGGTAACGGCTGCGGTCCGGATCAGGCGGTTGGAAGGTGGCGGCAAATCGTTCATCGGGTACGGGAATGTGACAGGAATTATGACCCGCAGCGGTCAGGTGGGTTCGATGCAAGACGGTGAAGTTTTGTTATTCAGCGATGCCGGCGCCAGGCCGGAGGCTCCGCCCATTCCACTGAATGCCGCAACACCCCTGCTTTCGGGCGGCTCCCGTTTCGTGCAGCGCCTGCGCCGCCGCTACGCTGCCGAGCTGCCCCTGCTGGCCGAAGGGGCTCCCGTCAAGTCCACCATGGCGCCCGTGTACGCAGCCCTGCGCGCGCGGGGCATGGACACCGGCACGGCGCTGCGCATCCTGCGCCAGCTCGTCATGGAACGGCTGGTCTGCCTCGACTGCGACCAGCAGGCGCCGCTGCAGGCCATCACCACCGCCGTCACCGAGCTGGCCGAGTTCGCACTCGACGCGGCCTGCACCCAGGCCTGCCTGGAGCTCGACGCCCTCCATGGCGCCCCGATGGGCGAGAACGGCCAGCGCGCGCAGCTGTGGATCGTGGGCATGGGCAAGCTGGGTGCGCGCGAGCTCAATGTGTCCAGCGACATCGACCTCATCTATGTCTATGACCAGGACGGCAACACCGCGGGCCGGGAAGACAGCCCCGGGCACAGCCGCATCTCCAATCACGAGTATTTCGCCAAGGCCGTCAAGATCATCTACAGCCTGATGGGCGACACCACCGAGCACGGCTTTGTGTTCCGGGTGGACCTGGCGCTGCGGCCCAACGGCAATTCCGGGCCGCCCGCCGTGTCGCTCGGTGCGCTGGAAGAGTATTTCCAGGTACAGGGCCGCGAATGGGAGCGCTTTGCCTGGCTCAAGAGCCGTGTCGTCGCGCCGCGCTGCTGCATCGACAGCGGCAATGCCCAGGGGCTGCGCAGCGCCGTGCTGCCCTTCGTGTTCCGCCGCTACCTTGACTACAACGTGTTCGACTCGCTGCGGGTGCTGCACAAGCAGATCCGCGAGCATGCCGCGCGGCGCAGCGCCGGCCACCCGGAGCGGGCCAACGACGTCAAGCTCTCGCGCGGCGGTATCCGCGAGATTGAATTCACCGTGCAGCTGCTGCAGGTGGTGCGCGGCGGCCAGTTCCCCGAGCTGCGCACGCGCCCGACGCTGGACGCGCTGCAGCGCGTGGCCCGGGCCGGCCTGATGCCGCAGGCCACGGCGGACGCGCTGGCGCAGGCCTACGGGTTCCTGCGCCGGGTAGAGCACCGCATCCAGTACCTGGACGACCAGCAGACCCATGTGCTGCCAACGAATGATGACGACCTGGCCTGGATCGCCCACACCATGGGCTTTGCCAACTGCTGCCCCTTCCTGAGCGAGCTGGATGCCCACCGCGAGCTGGTGGCGCAGGAGTTCGACACGCTGCTGCGCGGCGCCGGCCAGAAGGAATGCACCGGCTGCGCCGGCCCGAAAGCCGCCAAGGCGCAGGCACCCGAGATGGACGACCTGCTGGAACAGCTGCCCGAGCGCTTCCGCGAGCGGGTGGTGCGCTGGCGCGAGCACCCGCGCGTGCTGGCGCTGCGCGAGGACGCGCGCAACCGGCTGGTGCGGCTGGTGCAGCGCACCGGCGAATGGCTGCGCGAGGGCCGCGTGACCGAAGAAGCGGCCGTGCGCATTGCCGACTGGATCGAGCCGCTGCTGCGCCGCGAGAGCTACCTGGCGCTGCTGCTGGAGCGGCCCTCGGTGCACGAGCGGCTGCTGCGGCTGCTGGGCGCCGCCAAATGGCCCGCGAAATACCTGCTGCAGCACCCCGGCGTGATCGACGAGCTGGCCAACGACGCCATGGTCGGCGAGCGCTTTGCCGCCGCCGAGTTCGAGCGTGAACTGGTGCAGCGGCGCGCCGCGCTGATGCGCACCGGTGAAGACGACGACGAGGCGCTGCTCAACCTGCTGCGCCGCGCGCACCATGCCGAGCTGTTCCGCACACTGGCACGCGACGTCGAAGGGCGCCTCACGGTGGAGCAGGTGGCCGACGACCTGAGCGCGCTGGCCGACTCGGTGCTGCGCATCACCGCCGCCTGGTGCTGGGAGCGGGTGAAGACGCGCCACCGCGACGCGCCTCAGTTCGCCATCATCGGCTATGGCAAGCTCGGCGGCAAGGAGCTGGGCTACGGCAGCGACCTGGACATCGTCTTCGTCCATGACGACGACGACGAACGCGCGCCCGAGGCCTATGCGGCCTTCGTGCGCAAGCTGATCAACTGGCTCACGGTGAAGACCGCCGAGGGCGACCTGTTCGAGATAGACACCGCGCTGCGGCCCAACGGCAATTCGGGCCTGCTCATCACCAGCTTCGAGTCGTACGCCAAGTACCAGCAGCAGCGCGGCAGCAACACCGCCTGGACCTGGGAACACCAGGCCATGACCCGTGCCCGCTTCGTGCTGGGGCATGAGCCGCTCAGGGCGCGGTTTGACGCCGTGCGCGAGGCGGTCATCACGGCGCCGCGCGATGTGGCCATGCTGCGCAGCGAAATTGTCACCATGCGTGACAAGGTGCGCGCGGCGCACCCGGTCAAGGCCGGCAAATTCGACGTCAAGCACAGCCCCGGCGCGATGGTCGATGCCGAGTTCGCCGTGCAGTTCCTCGTGCTGTCGTGCTCGGGCACGCACCGCGAGCTGGTTGGCAACGTCGGCAACATCGCGCTGCTGCAGCGCGCCGAAGCTGCCGGCCTGCTGCCGGCGGGCGTCGGCGATGCGGCGGCTGCGGCCTACCGCGTGTTGCGAAGAGTGCAGCACCAGGCGCGGCTCAACGAAGAGCCGACCCAGGTGGCACTGCCCGGGTTGCAGGCCGAGCGCGAGGCCGTGCTCGCGCTGTGGGCGGCGGTGTTCGGGGCTTAGCCTTCATTCCTGACGGAATTGCCGCTCGCGCTGCTGCGGCGCAATGGTAAATTCCCTATCCCGCACGCCCGACACCCGGCCCGACGCCACAAGCGTCAAACGTGCGCTCGCCCCCATCCAGGGAAGAAAGAAGCCGTATGAGAAAACTCAGCCTGATCGCAGCGTGCTGCGCGCCCTTGTGGCTTGCATCCTGCGCCATCTCCGCCCCTCCCCGCACCGCAGACACCGCCGTGCCCGCCCGGTGGCAGGCGCCGCTTCCGCACAACGGGACGCTGGTCAACCTCTCGCAGTGGTGGCAGGGGCTGGACGACCCGCTGCTGGTGCAGCTGATCGACGCCGCGCAGGCGGTGAGCCCGACGATTGCCTCGGCACGCTCGCGCATCGGCCAGGCGCGTGCGGCGCGCACTTCCGCCGGCGCAGCGCTGCTGCCCACGCTCGATGCATCGGCCAGCGCCAGCCGGGGCGTGTCGCAGTCCACCGTGCCGCCGATGGCCGCAACCACGGTGCAGGGCGGCTTGCAGGCCGGGTGGGAGATCGACCTGTTCGGCGGCAACCGCTCTGCCGCCGATGCGGCGCAGGCCCGGCTGGAAGGCGCGCAGGCGCTGTGGCATGACGCACGCGTATCGGTCGCGGCCGAGGTGGCCAACCAGTATTTCAGCCTGCGCACCTGCGAACACCAGCTGGTGGTGGCGCAGGGCGATGCGAAGTCCCGCAGCGAAACAGCGCGCCTGGCAGACCTGTCCGCCCGCGCGGGGTTCCAGGCACCCGCTGAAGCCGCGCTCGCGCGTGCCAGCGCCGCCGAGAGCTCGGCCCGCGTGACGCAGCAGCAGGCCCTGTGCGACCTGGACATCAAGGCCCTGGTGGCACTCACGGCCCTGCCCGAGCCGCAGCTGCGGCAGCAGCTGGCGGCGGCCCCCACCAGCCCGGCGCTGGCGTACGCCGCTTCCATCCCGGCGCCGTTCGCCATTGCCAGTGTGCCGGCCCAGGCACTGGCGCAGCGGCCCGATGTCTTTAATGCCGAGCGCGAGCTCGCGGCCGCCAGCGGCGATGTCGGCTCGGCCCAGGCCCAGCGCTTCCCGCGCCTCACGCTGGGCGGCTCGGTGGGCGCTGCGCGCGTGCGCGCCGGCGGGGTCACGACCAGCCTGGACACCTGGTCCATCGGCCCGCTGGCGCTCACCGTGCCTATCTTCGACGGCGACAGGCGTGCCGCCGATGTGGATGCCGCGCAGGCCCGTTACGACGAAGCCGCCGCGCTGTACCGTGCGCGGGTCCGCCAGGCGGTGCGCGAAGTGGAAGAAGCCCTCGTCAACCTGCAAAGCACGGTCGCCCGCAGCGGCGACGCCGCCATTGCGGTGGAGGGCTACCGCCAGTCGTTTGCCGCCACCGAGGCGCGCTACAGGAGCGGCCTGGGCAGCCTGGTCGAGCTTGAAGACGCGCGCCGCGTGCAGCTGGCGGCCGAGACCGCCCTCGTTTCGCTGCAACGCGAGCGGGTGGCGGCCTGGATAGCGCTGTACCGCGCGGTCGGCGGCGGCTGGACGCCCGAGACACCGCCACCCACCCTGGCCCGCCAATAGACGTCACAAGAGGTGCCACAAGAGGCGCCACAAGATTCACATGCCATACATCATGAACACACCTTTTGCCTTCAAACCCACCACCGCCGCCATGGCCGTGGCCATTGCATTGGGCCTGGCTGCGCTGGGCCTGACCGCCACGCTGTCGCGGGCGGCCGATGACAAGACCACCCAGGCGCCCAAGCCGGCCCTGACGGTGACTGCCAGCCAGCCGCAGCAGGGCCGGCTGCCGGTCAAGCTCGCCGCCAACGGCACCATCACGGCCTGGCAGGAGGCCATCGTCGGCGCGGAGGCCGCCGGCCTGAGGCTGACCGAAGTCCGCGTGAACGTGGGCGACGTGGTGCGCAAGGGCCAGGTCCTGGCCACTTTTGCGGGCGAGTCGGCGCAGGCCGAGATTGCCCAGGCGCGTGCCGCGCTGCTGGAAGCAGAAGCCAATGCCGCCGACGCCGCCAACAATGCCGAGCGGGCCCGCACCCTGCAGCAGACGGGCGCCCTGAGCCAGCAGCAGATCAACCAGTACCTCACCACCGAGAAGACGGCCAAGGCCCGCGCCGAAGCCGCGCGCGCCACGCTGTCGTCGCAGCAGCTGCGCGAGAAATACACCCGGGTGCTGGCGCCCGACAGCGGCGTCATTTCGGCGCGCAGCGCCACGGTGGGCGCGGTGGTCGGCAACGGCACCGAGCTGTTCCGCATGATCCGCCAGGGCCGGCTTGAATGGCGCGCGGAAGTCACATCGGCCGAGCTGGGCCGCATCACCGCCGGCACCACGGCAACGGTGACCGCCGCCAGCGGCGCGCAGCTCAAGGGCCGGGTGCGCATGATCGCGCCGACGGTGGACCCGCAGACCCGCTCCGCGCTGGTGTATGTGGACCTGCCCGCGTCCCCCGGCAACAGCATGCCGGCCAAGGCGGGCATGTTTGCACGCGGCGAGTTCGACTTGGGGCAAACAGCCGCGCTGACCGTGCCCCAGCAGTCGGTGATCGTGCGTGACGGCTTTGACTATGTGTTCATGCTGAATGCGGAGAACCGCGCTGCCCAGGTCAAGGTACAGACGGGCCGGCGCATTGGCGACCAGGTCGAGGTGCTGGGTGGGCTCAAGCCCGATGCGCGCATCGCGGTGCAGGGCGCAGGCTTCCTGAATGACGGCGACCTGGTGAAGGTGGTTGCCGCACCGGCCGCAGCCGCGGCAGCGCCCGCTGCTTCCGCCGCGAAGAAGTAAGGACCGCACCATGATCAATGTCTCTTCATGGTCGATCAAAAACCCGATACCGGCAGTGATGCTGTTCGTGCTGCTGACCTTCGCGGGCCTGCTGTCGTTCAACGCCATGAAGGTCCAGAACTTCCCGGACCTGGACCTGCCTACTGTCACCGTCACTGCGTCGCTGCCCGGCGCCGCGCCGGCGCAGCTTGAAACCGACGTGGCGCGCAAGATCGAAAGCGCCATCGCCACGCTGCAGGGCCTCAAGCACATCTACACCAAGGTGCAGGACGGCGGCGTCACCATCACCGCCGAATTCCGGCTCGAAAAGCCGGTTCAGGAGGCGGTGGACGACGTGCGCTCCGCCGTGGCCCGCGTACGTGCCGACCTGCCTGGCGATGTGCGCGACCCGATCGTCAACAAGGTGGACCTGGCCGGCTCGCCGGTGCTGGCCTTCACCATCCGCTCCTCGCGCATGGATGACGAGGCGCTGTCCTGGTTTGTGGACAACGACGTTGCCAAGAAGCTGCTGGCGGTGCGTGGCGTCGGCGCCATCAACCGCGTGGGCGGCGCAAGCCGCGAAGTGCAGGTGCTGCTGGACCCGGCCAAACTCCAGGCGCTGGGCGCCACCGCCACCGACATCTCGCGGCAGCTGCGCCAGGTGCAGACGGAAAGCGCGGGCGGGCGCACCGACCTGGGCGGCAGCGAGCAGCCGGTGCGCACGCTGGCCACCGTCAAGTCGGCACGCGAGTTGGGCGCGCTGGAACTGGCTTTGTCGGACGGGCGGCGCATCAAGCTCGACCAGGTGGCAAAGATCATCGACACCGTGGCCGAGCCCCGCGCCGCGGCGCTGCTGGATGGCAAGCCGGTGGTGGGCTTTGAAGTGGCGCGCAGCCGCGGCGCCAGCGAGGTGGAAGTCGGCGCCGCCGTGCAGGCCGCGCTGGCCGAGATGCGCCTGGCGCGCCCGGACATCGAGATCACCGAGTCGTTCAACTTCGTCAAGCCCGTGGAGGAGGAATATGACGGCTCGCTCAAGCTGCTGTATGAAGGCGCGGCGCTGGCCGTGCTGGTGGTCTGGCTGTTCCTGCGCGACTGGCGCGCCACCTTCGTCTCGGCCGTGGCCTTGCCGATGTCGGCCATACCGGCATTCATCGGCATGTACCTGCTGGGCTTCTCGGTCAACGTCATCACGCTGCTGGCGCTGTCGCTGGTGATCGGCATCCTGGTGGACGATGCGATTGTCGAGGTGGAGAACATCGTGCGCCACCTGCGCATGGGCAAGACGCCTTACCAGGCGGCCATGGAGGCGGCCGACGAAATCGGCCTGGCCGTCATTGCCACCACCTTCACGCTGATCGCGGTGTTCCTGCCCACGGCCTTCATGAGCGGCATTGCCGGCAAGTTCTTCAAGCAGTTCGGCTGGACGGCCTCGCTCGCGGTGTTCGCCTCGCTGGTGGTGGCGCGGGTGCTGACACCGATGATGGCGGCGTACATCATGCGGCCCATCGTCACCGAGCACAAGGAGCCCTGGTGGATGGCGACCTACCTGCGCTGGGCCGCCTGGTGCCTGAAGCACCGCTGGATCACATCCATCGCGGCGGGTGCGTTCTTTGTCGGCTCGCTGATGCTGATCCCGCTGCTGCCGACGGGCTTCATCCCGCCCGACGACAACTCGCAGACGCAGGTCTACCTGGAGCTGCCGCCGGGTTCCACGCTGGCGCAGTCCAAAGCCCTGGCCGAGCAGGCGCGGCAGATGCTGATGAAGGTCGACAACGTCAAGAGCGTGTACACGACGATCGGCGGCGGCAGCGCCGGCTCCGACCCTTTCGCGCCCCAGGGCGCGGCCGAGGCGCGCAAGGCCACGCTGACCATCCAGCTCACCGAGCGCGGCCAGCGGCCGCGCAAGCAGGTCATCGAGAACCAGATCCGCGCGGCGCTGACGGAACTGCCCGGCGCCCGGTCCAAGGTTGGCCTGGGCGGCTCGGGCGAGAAGTATGTGCTGGTGCTCACCGGCGACGACCCGCAGGCCCTGCAGACGGCCGCCTTCGCGGTGGAGCGCGACCTGCGAACCATCCGCGGCCTGGGCAGCGTGGCCTCCAGCGCCAGCCTGATCCGCCCCGAGATCGCGGTGCGGCCGGACTTTGCGCGCGCCGCCGACCTGGGCGTGACCAGCAGCGCCATCGGCGACACGCTGCGCATCGCCACCGTGGGCGACTATGACGTGTCGCTGCCCAAGCTCAACCTGTCGCAGCGCCAGGTGCCCATCGTCGTGAAGCTGGAAGATTCGGCGCGGCAAGACCTGGAGCTGCTGTCGCGCCTGTCGGTGCCCGGCAGCAAGGGGCCGGTGATGCTGGGCCAGGTAGCCACGCTGGAGATCAGCGGCGGGCCGGCCGTGATCGACCGCTATGACCGGGTGCGCAACATCAATTTCGAGATCGAGCTGTCGGGCATGCCGCTGGGCGATGTGACGGCCATGGTGCAGGAGCTGCCGAGCGTGAAGAACCTGCCGCCGGGCGTGAAGGTCACGGAAGTCGGCGATGCCGAAGTCATGGGCGAGCTTTTCGCGAGCTTCGGCCTGGCCATGCTGACCGGCGTGCTGTGCATCTACATCGTGCTGGTGCTGCTGTTCAAGAGCTTCCTCCACCCCGCCACCATCCTGGCGGCCCTGCCGCTGTCGCTGGGCGGCGCCTTCGTGGGGCTTTTGATCGCGCAGAAGAGCTTCTCGATGCCCTCGCTGATCGGGCTGATCATGCTGATGGGCGTGGCGACCAAGAACTCGATCCTGCTGGTGGAGTACGCCATCGTCGCGCGGCGCGGCAATGACGGCACGGATGGCCACCCGGTGGTTGCCGGCATGAGCCGCTGGGACGCGCTGATGGATGCCTGCCACAAGCGCGCGCGGCCCATCATCATGACGACGATTGCCATGGGCGCAGGCATGCTGCCGATTGCCATCGGCTGGGGCGCGGCGGACTCGAGCTTCCGCTCGCCGATGTCCATCGCGGTGATCGGCGGGCTGGTCACCTCCACCTTCCTGAGCCTGCTGGTCATCCCTGTGGTGTTCACCTTTGTGGATGACGTGCAGCAGTGGAGCAGCCGGCAGTTCCACAGGTTGCTGGGCCACAAGCCCGCACCGCAGCGTTGAAAGCCTGGCCCGTCCTGTGCGCTGTGCTGGCCCTCGCAAGCGCGGAGGCGTGGCTGCAGGGTCCTGCCGTCATGGCCGCGCTTCAATGGGATGCGGCGCTGTGGCTGCAGCGCCCCTGGACGCTGTGGACTGCCGGCTTTGCGCACCTGTCGGGCGGCCACCTGCTGGCCAACCTGCTGGCGCTGGCTGCACTGGCGGTGCTGGGCTGGTCGCTGCGGGTGGGCAAGGCCGCGGCGGTGGCGCTGCTGGTGGCCTGGCCGCTGGGCACGCTGGCCCTGCTGGCCTGGCCCGAGGTGAAGCAGTACAGCGGCCTGTCGGGCCTGATCCACGCCGCCATTGCGGTGCTGTGGGCCGACACCGCCCTGCACCGCAAGGCGTATCCACTGTCGTTCGTCGTTTTCGCCGGCGTGGTGCTCAAGCTGCTCACCGAGCATGCCTGGAAGACGCCGATCGCATTTGACCCCGCCTGGGGGTTCAACGTGGTGTATGCCTCGCACCTGAGCGGCACGCTGGCAGGGGCGGTTTGCGGGGTTGCGGCGGCAGCATGGGGCCTGCGCGGGGGCGCAGCGGCGCGCTGACGGGCCCGCCCACCGCGCCGCGCCTGGCTCAGCCGCGGATCTTTTTCACCAGCGCGGTGGTCGAATAGCCGGCCACGAACGGTATGGCCAGCGCCTTGCCGCCATAGGCCTCCACGATGCGGGCTTCGGCCAGCTTGCCCATGTCATAGTCACCGCCCTTGACCAGCAGGTCGGGCTTGAGCTCGCTGATGAGCTCAAGCGGTGTGTCTTCCTCAAACCAGGTGACCAGGCTGACCGACTCCAGCGCGGCCATCATCACCGCGCGGTCCTGTTCGTTGTTCAGCGGCCGGTCCGGCCCCTTCCCCAGGCGGCGTGCAGAAGCGTCGCTGTTGAGCGCGACGACCAGGCTTGCGCCCAGCGCACGTGCATCGGCCAGGTAGGTGACGTGGCCGCGGTGCAGCACGTCAAAGACGCCGTTGGTGAAGACCACCGGGCGCGGCAATTGCGCAACACGGGCTTGCGCGTCGCTGCGGCTGCAGATCTTGTGGAGGAAGGCAGGGTCGGCCATGGCCTGACTCTACCGGAAGACACGTCCCGGCTGCCGCAGATGCACCGGCTTGCGCGACGGCGGGAAGAACGTGTCAGGCCGTCTTGGGCGCCGTGGCACCCGCAGCCAGCGTGTCGGCCAGCTCGCGGCTGAGTTCCTTGCGGTAGCGGTTGAGTTCCTGCACGGTGCTGAAACTGCGGTTCATCAGCAGGCTCATGTTGTGCAGGATGCGCTCGACGACCTTGCTTTCCCAGACGGCGTCGAAGTTGATCTGGCTGTCCAGCCAGTGCTCCAGCCACTCGGGGTTGGGCAGGCGGCTCTGGATGGTGTCACGCGGGAACAGGGCCTTGTTCACATGCAGGTTGGTCGGGTGCAGGGCCTGCGCAGTGCGGCGGGCGCTGGCCATGAGGACGCCGACCTTGGTGAAGGCGGCCCGCGCCTCGTTGCCGAAGTTGTTGATGGCCCGCTTCATGTAGCGCAGGTAGGCGCCGCCATGGCGGGCTTCGTCCTGGCTCAGCGTGGTGTAGATGTGCTTGATGACCGGCTCGGTGTGCCATTCGCTGGCGCGGCGGTACCAGTGGTTCAGCCGGATCTCGCCGCAGAAATGCAGCATCAGGGTTTCCAGCGCGGGCGCGGGCTCGAACTCGAAGCGCACCTCGTGCAGTTCCTTCTCGGTCGGCGCGAGCTCGGGCCGGAAGCGCTTGAGGTATTCCATCAGCACCAGCGAGTGCTTCTGCTCCTCGAAGAACCAGATCGACATGAAGGCGGAGAAGTCGCTGTCGTCCTTGTTGTCGCGCAGGAACATCTCGGTGGCGGGCAGGGCCGACCATTCGGTGATGGCGTTCATCTTGATGGTCTGGGCCTGCTCGTCGGACAGCTTGGATGCATCAAACGACGCCCACGGGATGTCCTTGTCCATGTCCCAACGGACCGATTCGAGTTGCTTGAACAGTTCAGGGTAAAGCATGGAGAAGCCTCATGAGCCTTTGGCTTGATGAAGGGATTTTAATAGACCCAGATGAAATAAGGATGACAAGCCACCTGCGGGCCGAAGGGTTTCAGCCAGGCTGACTCCAAACCGGTGTTTGCCGCGTAAGGGCTTGTCGTGACGCCGCGATCCTGCATCCCGGCAGACAATGGCCTGTCATCAGCCCGAGGTAATCCAACATGCTTGCCGGAAAAAACCTGATTTCCCTCATCTTCACCGCCTCCAGCGCCCTGCTTGCGCTGGCTGGAGCCGCCGGCGCCCATGCAGCCGATGCGGCGGCATGCCCGGCCAACCTGCAGTACACCTTCCCCCGGCTGCAGGACGAAAAGCCCCAGTCGCTTTGCCAGTACGCCGGCAAAGTGGTCGTGGTGGTCAACACGGCCAGCTTCTGCGGCTTCACCGGCCAGTACAAGGGGCTGGAGGCGCTGTACGCCCGCTACAAGGACAAGGGGCTGGTCGTGCTGGGCTTCCCGTCCAACGACTTCTCGCAGGAGCCCAAAGGCAACCAGCAGATTGCCGACTTCTGCGAGAGCACTTTCGGCGTGAAATTCCCGATGTTCACCAAGACCAGCGTGGCCGGCGCGCAAGCCGTGCCGTTCTACAGGCAGCTTGCCGCGCAATCGGGCGGGCGGCGGCCCCTGTGGAACTTCCACAAATACGTCATCGGGCGCGACGGCCGTGTGACGGCCGACTTTCCGAGCCAGGTTGAGCCGGAAAGCCGGGCTTTCGTCGGGGAGATCGAAAAACAGCTGGCGGCAAAGTGATTTTCAGTCAAAATACCGTCTAGTCACAAAATGACCAACCAGTTTTATAACTCCGCCATGAGCGCCAAAGCGTTAACAAATCTTTACCCGTTGCGATCCCCGGGTACGGGGAACTCTGCGGGCAAAGCTGCCCTCCAAATTGGCACGAGTGGAGTCTTTCGAGATTCTTTTTTGTTGCGAAGCCTTCCGCGCCCACGTGGCGCGGTCGAAATCCTGAAGCGCTTCTCCTCCTCCTCCCTCCCTCCCTCCTTCGCTTCGGGGCGCTTCGCAACAACTTTATTTTTCGCGGGCTGACGGTTCATGTCATCCCGCCCCCATGCAAGGTTCAAGCTCGCCATCGTCGGCTCCGGCATCTCGGGGCTGGCGGTTGCCCATGCGCTTTCCGGCCGCGCCGACATCACGCTCTTTGAGGCGGGCAGCTATTTCGGCGGCCACACCCACACCGTCGATGTCACGCTGCCCACACCGCGCGGGCCGGTGACGCATGGCGTGGACACCGGCTTCCTGGTCTTCAACGAGCGCACCTACCCCAACCTGATCCAGCTGTTCGCCGAGCTCGGCGTGACCACGGCCAGGTCGGACATGTCGTTCTCGGTCAAGGTGCCCGGCGCGTTCGGGCGGCGCCCGCTCGAATGGAGCGGCTCCAGCCTGAACACTGTGTTTGCCCAGCGCGGCAACCTGTTCAGCCGCCGCTTTCTCACCATGCTGCGCGACCTGCTGCGCTTCAATGCGCTCGCCACCCGCATTGCCGAGGCCGGGCAGGACGCCGAGCTGATGCAGCCGCTGGGCCGGTTCCTGGACGCCAACCACTTCAGCCGGGAGTTCCGCGACTGGTATTTCCTGCCAATGATCGGCTGCATCTGGAGCTGCCCCACCGACCAGATGCTGCAGTTCCCGGTGTCCACCATGATCCGCTTCTGCCACAACCACGGGCTGATCCAGGTGGCCGACCGGCCGCAATGGTGGACCGTGTCGGGCGGCGCCAGGAACTATGTGGACAGGATCATCGCGAAGATCGGCGACAAGCGGCTGGACACGCCGGTGCTGCAGGTCGGCCGGGATGCCGGCCAGCAAAGCGGCGGCGTGCGCATCGTGACCGCGCAGGGCACCGAATACTTCGACAGGGTCGTGCTGGCCACCCACTCCGACCAGGCGCTGGCGTTGCTGGAGCAGCCCACGCCGCTGGAGCGCGAGACGCTTGGCGCCATCCGCTACCAGCCCAACCGCGCCGTGCTGCATACCGACACATCGGTGCTGCCCGAAAAGCGCATGGCCTGGGCCGCCTGGAACTATGAGCGCGCGGCCAGTGCCGGGCAGGAGTCCGCGCAGGTGTGCCTGCACTACCTGCTGAACATGCTGCAGCCCCTGCCGTGGGAGCAGCCTGTCGTGGTGTCGTTGAATCCGGCCCGGGACATCCCACGTAAGCATGTCATGGGTGAATTCGACTACGCGCATCCGGTGTTCGACCTGGCGGCCATCAGGGCGCAGGCCGCGATGCCGCAGCTGCAGGGCCAGCAGCACACCTGGTTCTGCGGCGCATGGATGGGCTATGGCTTCCATGAAGACGGCCTCAAGGCGGGCCTCGGCGTTGCCCGGCAACTGATGGTGGCATCGGAACAGATGGACATGGAAATCGACATGGAGGCGGCGCCCGCATGAATGCTGCCCGGACCATTGCAGCCCCCCTGCCGCTGATCGGCTTTGGCCAGGTCCGCCACACCCGGCTGCGGCCGGCGGCCAATGCCTTTGCCTACCCCACCTATTTCCTGATGCTGCCGCTGCGCGCGATGCACAGCGGCAAGAGCAGCGGCAACGGTGCGCTGGCGCACAACCGCGGCGCCGCGCTGAGTTTCTTTGACAGGGACCATGGCGACGGCCGGGCCAATGCCGTGCAGTGGCTCGATGAGCTGCTGGCAGGCGAAGGCATCACCGATGCCACCGGCGAGGCCTGGCTGCACTGCTACCCGCGCGTGCTGGGTTACACCTTCAAGCCGGTGAGCTTCTGGTATTGCCACAGGCCCGACGGCACACTGCGCGCGATCGTGGTCGAGGTCAACAACACCTTCGGCGAGCGCCACTGCTACCTGCTGGACGCACCGCGCTACGGCGCGCAGCTGGCGGCGGCCAAGGTCTTCCACGTGTCCCCTTTCTGCAAGGTCGAAGGCGGCTACCGTTTCCGCTTCATGCTCGACGAAAGCCGCACCCGTACCGTGGCGCGGATTGACTACGACGACGCCGAAGGCCCGCTGATCCAGACCAGCGTGAGCGGCACGCTGGAGCCGGTGACCGTCGCCTCGACCCGCCGGGCGCTGTGGCGCTACCCGGCGATGACGCTGGGCGTGATAGGCCGCATTCACTGGCAGGCGCTCAGGCTGTACCTCAAGCGCGTGCGCTTCTTCGGCAAGCCCGTGCCGCCCGACGCATTCATCACCCGATCACCGTGACGCAACCAATGACGCAAGCCCTCGACGCCATGAACTCCACGACCGCCTCACCGTTTTCGATCCCCCGCAGCGCGCCGGCCGCCGCGCGCACCGCCTTGCGCCTGATGCAGCGCCTGTCGCACGGCACGCTGACGGTGCAACTGCCCGGCGGCGCGATGCTGCGGTTCGGCAACGGCGAAGCCCCGTTTGCCGCGCTCACGCTGCGCAACTGGAACGTCTGCGGCGCGGCGCTGAAGTCCGGCGACATCGGCTTTGCCGAGAGCTACATCGCCGGCGACTGGACCACGCCGAGCCTGACCGACCTGCTCAAGGTGTTCATCAGCAACCGCAAGGATGTGGAGGACGTGATCTACGGCTCCTGGGCCGGGCGCCTGCTGTACCGGGTGAAGCACCTTCTGAACCGCAACTCGAAGGCCAACAGCCGCAAGAACATCCATGCCCACTATGACCTGGGCAATGCCTTCTATGAGCTCTGGCTCGACGACACGATGAACTATTCGTCGGCCTGGTTCGAGGGCAACCTGGACAAGCCGATGCGTGAGGCCCAGCATGCCAAGGTACGCCGCGCGCTGCGCATGGCCAATGTGAAGCCTGGCGACCGCGTGCTGGAGATCGGCTGCGGCTGGGGCGCGCTGGCCGAGATGGCTGCCACCGAGTTTGGCGCCCGCATTGATGGCGTGACGCTCTCGACCGAGCAACTCGCGTTTGCGCAGGAGCGCATGGCGCGCTTCGGTTTTGGCGGCGATCCGGGTGTGCGTGCCGACCTGCGCCTGCAGGACTACCGCGACATCACCGACGGTCCCTACGATGCGATCTGCTCCATCGAGATGGTGGAGGCAGTTGGCCGTGAGTACTGGCCCCAGTACTTCCAGACCGTCGCGCGCCTGCTCAAGCCCGGCGGGCGGGCCTGCATCCAGAGCATCGTGATCGAGGACTCGCTGTTCGAGCGCTACATCGGCTCGACCGATTTCATCCAGCAGTACATCTTCCCGGGCGGCTGCCTGCCATGCCCGCGCGAGTTCCGCCGCGAGGCGCAGGCCGCAGGCCTGGAGGTAGTCGACGAATTCGCCTTTGGCGCCGACTATGCCGAAACACTGCGGCGCTGGCGCGACAGTTTCCTGGCTGAAAAGCAGCAGGTTCTCCAACTTGGTTTTGATGAAAGGTTCGTCCGCATATGGGAGTTCTACCTCGCCTACTGCGAAGCAGCCTTCGAGAAGTCCAACATCGACGTAGTGCAGTACACGCTGCTCAGGCGCTGACGCTGGCAGCCGCGCTCGCCTTCAGCTGCGGATGGGCGCCGCAGGCGAACGCACAGCCGCAGGAAGTGCAGGCTGCACTGGCCGCGCCGGAGGCGGCGGGCGGGGGGTTGCTGCGCTTCTGGGGCTTTGAGATCTACAACGCTTCGCTGTGGGTTCAGCAGGGCTTTCGCCATAACGACTTCGCAAGCCACCCGTTCGCGCTGGAGCTGGGTTACCTGCGGTCGTTCACGGCCCGGGAAATCGCCGAACGCTCGCTGCAGGAGATGGCACGCCTGGCGCCCATCGCGCCCGAGCAGGCGGAGCAATGGCAGCGTGCGCTGGCCGCGTCGTTCCCCGACGTGAAGCGCGGCGACCGGATCACCGGCATGCACCGGCCCGGCGAGGGCGTGCGGTTCTTCACCAACGGAAAACTCACCGGCGAGATCCGCGATGCGGGTTTCGCCAGGCTGTTCTTCGGCATATGGCTGTCACCTGCCACGCGCGAGCCGGTGCTGAGGCAGTCGCTCCTGGGCAAGACCGAGCCATGAACGGAACCGGCGCAACTTCTGGGGGCTTTAGCGCCCGCCAGGGGCTGGCTTACGGCCTGCTCGGCCTTCCGCTGGCGTTTGTGGCGCTGCCGCTCTATGTGATCCTGCCCAACCACTACGCGCGGGAGTTCGGCGTGCCGTTGGCCACGCTGGGCGCGGTACTGCTGGGGGCCAGGCTGATGGATGCGTTCATCGACCCGCTGATCGGCCGCTTCACCGACCAGCTCTTCGCTCGCTCGATCCGTTCCGTGCTGGCATGGGGTGCAGCAGCAGCAGTGGTGCTGGCGCTGGGCTTTGCGCTGCTGTTCTTTCCGCTGACGCGGGAGCCGTCGGCGCTCATTGCCTGGGCCAGTGCCGTGCTGGTGCTGACCTATGCCGCATACAGCGCGCTCAGCGTGGCGCACCAGTCCTGGGGCGCGATGCTGGGCGGCGACGAGGCGCAGCGCAGCCGCATCGTCTCGTGGCGTGAGGGGCTGGGGCTGGCCGGCGTACTGCTGGCATCCGTGCTCCCGGTGGTGGCAGGGCTACCCGTCACCACAGCCGTGTTCGTTGGGGCTCTCCTTGCGGGCTGGCTCGCCTGGTCGCGCGCGGTCCGGCCGGTGCCCGCGCCCCGCACCGCGTCATTCGACCTGTGGCTGCCTTTCGCGCGCCCGGGCTTCAGGCGCCTGCTCGGCGTGTTCATCCTCAACGGCATCGCCAGCGCCATACCCGCGACGCTGGTCCTGTTCTTCGTGCAGGACAGGCTGCAGGCGCCGCGCAGCATCGAGCCCGCCTTTCTTGGCAGCTACTTCCTGTGTGCCGCGCTGTCGATCCCGCTGTGGCTGCAAGCCGTCAGGCGCATCGGCCTGGCCCGGGCCTGGCTGTGCGGCATGGTGCTGGCGATCGCGGTATTCATCTGGGCCACGCAGCTGGGCGCCGGTGACATCGCGGCCTTCATCGCGGTGTGCGCGCTGTCGGGCGTGGCCCTCGGCACGGACCTGGCGCTGCCCGGTGCGATGCTGGCCGGGGTCATTGCCGATGCCGGCGACAGGGGCAAGGCCGAGGGCGCGTATTTCGGCTGGTGGAACTTCGCCACCAAGATCAACCTGGCGCTTGCGGCCGGCCTGGCGCTGCCGCTGCTCGGCCTGTTCGGCTATTCGCCGGGCGCCCGCGAGCCCGGCGCGCTGCAGGCGCTGGTCATTGCCTATTGCCTGCTGCCCTGCCTGCTGAAGCTGGCCGCGGCAGCGGCGCTCTACCTGCTCATCATCAGGAAACAACCTGCGAAAGACATGCCATGAAACGAAGACTGATCCTTGCCGCCACAGCGGCTGCCGCCGCCACGCTGGCCGGTTGCGCATCGCAACAAGTCGGCGACTATGCCGCCGAGAAACCGGTGCTGGACCTGCGTGAATACTTCAACGGCACGGTGGATGCCTGGGGTGTTTTCACCGACAGGTCGGGCAAGGTGGTCAAGCGCTTCACGGTGGTGATGGCCTGCAGCTGGACGGGCGACGACGGGGTGCTCGACGAGGCCTTCACCTATTCAGACGGCACCACCCAGCGCCGCATCTGGCGGCTGAAGAAGCTGCCCGACGGCCGCTACACCGGCCGGGCAGATGACGTCATCGGGGAAGCCACCGGCCAGGCGCGCGGCAACGCGTTCCAGTGGGGCTACACGCTGGCCCTGCCGGTGGACGGCAGGATCATCGAGGTGCAGTTTGACGACTGGATGTACCTGATGTCCGAAAAGGTCATGCTGAACAAGGCCGTCATGAGCAAGTTCGGCTTCAAGCTGGGCGAGGTCACGCTGTCGTTCACCAAGCGCTAGTCGCAACAACCAATCACGGGACGGATCGCATCATGTCATTGAACCCGCGCATCGCCGGCTGGCACGGCAAGACGGTCTGGCTGGTGGGCGCGTCCACCGGCATTGGCCGGGCCACGGCATCGGCGCTGCATGCCGCAGGTGCGAAGGTGCTGGTGTCAGCGCGCAGCGAGCAGGGGCTGGCCGGCTTCGTCCACCAGCATCCGGGCGCCGTCGCGCTGCCGCTGGATGCCACCGACGCGGATTCAGTGGCCGCCGCAGCACGGGCCGCGCTTGCCCTGGGGCCCGTCGATGGCGTGGTGTACTGCGCCGGCTACTACAGCGAGCAGCGCGCCACGGCCTGGAGCCTGGCCGAGATGCTCAGGCACGAGCAGATCAACTACGTGGGCGTGCTGTACCTGCTGGATGCCGTACTGCCGCAGCTGCTGGCGCGCAAGTCGGGCTTCATCAGCCTCATCAGCAGCGTTGCCGGCTTCCGGGGCCTGCCCAAGAGCCTGGCCTATGGCCCCACCAAGGCCGCGCTGATCAACCTGGCAGAGACGCTCTACCAGGACCTGCGCACCAGCGGCATCGCCGTCAGCATCATCAACCCGGGCTTCGTGGAGACGCCGCTGACAGCGCAGAACCAGTTCGAGATGCCGGCACTGATCTCGCCTGAAAAGGCGGCACAGGAAATCATGGAAGGATGGGAGCGCGGGCAGTTCGAGATCCACTTCCCGAAACGCTTCACCCTGTGGATGAAGCTGCTGCGGCTGCTGCCCTACAGGCTTTACTTTCCCGCTGTGCGCAGGATCACCGGGCTCTGACGCATCAGGCCGGTTTTGTGTCGATGAAGCTCTGGCGCAGCGCCAGCTTGTCGCCGAGCTTGGTGAGGTTGGGGTAGGGCGTGCGCCAGTCAATCTGCGGGAAGCGGAAGTCGAGGTAGCCGAGCGCGCAGCCGACGGCGATGTCGGCCAGGCTCATGTGGATGCCGGCGCAGAAGGGCTTCTCGCCGAGGCCCTGGCTCATGGCCTTGAGGCTGGCGTCGATCTTGGCCATCTGTCGGTCGATCCAGGCCTGGCTGCGCTGGGCCTTGGTGCGGCCGGCCCAGTTGGCCTCCAGGCGCGCGAGGATGGAAGCATCAAGCAGGCCGTCGGCCAGCGCTTCCCAGGTCTTGACCTCGGCGCGCTCGCGGCCCATGGCCGGGATCAGCTTGCCGACGGGGGAGAGCGTGTCCAGGTATTCGACGATCACACGCGAGTCGAACAGCGCCTCGCCGCCTTCCATGACCAGGCAGGGTACCTTGCCCAGCGGGTTGGATTGGGCGATGGTGGTGTCGGCAGCCCAGACGTCCTCGGTGACAAACTGGTAGTCCAGCTTTTTTTCCGCCATCACGATGCGCACCTTGCGCACATAAGGGCTGGTCGTTGCTCCGATGAGTTTCATGGGTTCTCTCTGTGTGTTCGAGTTATGGACAGCGTTCCCATTTTAGGTGAAGCCGCCATTTTGACTGTCACCCGGATGCTACATCGCTTCAGCCGGCCTCCCGCCGGCGGAGGCGCCGGGCTGCACGCCTACAATTCAGGCATGAGTTTCTCCACGATCACGGCGCTGTCGCCGCTGGATGGCCGCTATGCCGCCAAACTGGGCCACCTGCGCCCGCTGATGAGCGAACAGGGTTTCATGCACCGCCGCGTGCAGGTCGAGATTGCCTGGTTCATCGCGCTGAGCGACGCCGGCTTTGCCGAGTTCAAGCCCCTCACGCCGGGTGCGCGCAAGTACCTGCTGGGCCTGGTGCAGAACTTCTCCGAGGCCGATGCCGTGGCCATCAAGGAGATCGAGAAAGTCACCAACCACGACGTCAAGGCGGTGGAATACTGGATCAAGTCCCGCTTCGAGGCCCGCCCGGAACTGCTGGCCGCCAGCGAATTCGTGCACTTTGCCTGCACCAGCGAGGACATCAACAACACCAGCCATGCGCTGCAGCTCAAGGCCGCGCGCGAGCAGGTGATCCTGCCGGGCCTTGACGCGCTGATCAGCAAGCTGCGCGAGATGGCGCATGCCTATGCCGGTGTGGCCATGCTCAGCCGCACCCATGGCCAGACCGCCAGCCCCACGACGGTGGGCAAGGAAATCGCCAACGTGGTGGTGCGGCTCGTCACCGCGCGTGAACGCATCGCCGGCATCCGGCTGCTGGCCAAGATGAACGGCGCGGTGGGCAACTACAACGCCCACCTGTCGGCCTGGCCGGATTTCGACTGGGAGGCTTTCAGCCGCAGCGTGGTGGAACGGGCCGAACCCGCGGGCCTGGGCCTGACCTTCCAGCCCTACAGCATCCAGATCGAGCCGCACGACTACATGGCCGAGCTGTTCGACGCGATCGCCCGCACCAACACCATCCTGATCGACTGGTCGCGCGATGTCTGGGGCTACGTGAGCCTGGGCTTCTTCAAGCAGCGCCTGAAGGCCGGCGAGATCGGCTCCTCGACCATGCCGCACAAGGTCAACCCGATCGACTTTGAAAATGCCGAGGGCAACCTGGGCCTGTCCAATGCGCTGCTGCGCCACCTGAGCGAGAAACTGCCGGTCAGCCGCTGGCAGCGCGACCTGACTGACAGCACGGTGCTGCGCAACATGGGCGTGGCCCTGGGTTATGCGGTGCTGGCCTGGACCTCGCTGGGCGTGGGGCTGGGCAAGCTGGAGATCAACCACGAGGCGCTGTCGGAAGACCTGGATGCTGCATGGGAAGTCCTGGCCGAGCCGATCCAGACCGTGATGCGCCGCTACGGTGTGCAGGGCGCCTATGAAAAGCTCAAGGAAGTCACCCGCGGCAAGAGCGTGACGGCCGAGGCCCTGCACGGACTGATCCGCTCGCTGGAGATTCCCGAGGCCGAGAAGACCCGGCTGCTTGAAATGACGCCCGCCAGCTACGTCGGCAAGGCCGCCGACCTGGCGCGCCGCGTCTAGGTGCCGGATGGCCATCAAGTCCACCATCTTCAAGGCGAGCCTGCAGGTTGCCGACATTGACCACGGCTACTACGCCGACCACGCGCTGACGCTGGCGCGCCACCCCAGCGAAACCGACGAACGCATGCTGGTGCGGCTGGTGGCGCTGGCCCTGCATGCGCACAAGCTGCAGTCCGTGTGCAACGGCGACGGCACGCTGGCCTTCGGCGCAGGGCTGTCGAACCCGGACGAACCCGATGTCTGGCTACGCGACTTCACAGGCCGCACGCGGCTGTGGATCGAGGTCGGCCAGCCCGAGGACAAGCCCGTCATCAAGGCCTGCGGCAAGGCCGATGAGGTGGTGGTTTACTGCTTCAACCACGCCGCCGAAATCTGGTGGCGCGGCATCGAGAACAAGCTGTCGCGGCCGCAGAACCTGCAGGTGTGGCGCGTGCCCACCGAGGCGTCGCAGTCGCTCGCTGCGCTGGCCCAGCGCAGCATGCAGTTGCAGGCCACTGTCCAGGAAGGCGTGCTCAGCCTGAGTGACGAGTCGCGCCACATCGACATAGAGTGCTCCCGCTGGAAGTAATGACGCCCCCCGTCCGCCCTTCGGGCGCTCCCCCCACTGGGGGGCGAAACCAGTGGCCCGGCAAAGCCGGTTCCACGGCTCCCTGACACAGGCATCTCACTCCGTTAACGTGGCATGGCGACACCACAGCGCCAGCATTCCTCAAACCCGCCTTCCACCATTTCCCCGCAAGCACATTGCCAGCGGCGCTGGGGCAGGTCCCGCAAGTCGGCCAGCAGCGTTCTTGCGCGCGCCAATTGCTCCTCATGCATGAGCCAGATCTCGGGCAGGCACTGGTCGGGCGGCAGGTGGCCGGCCGCCGCGCCAAGGAAGTAGCGCTGCATCGAAGCGTCGATGCCGGCCTCGCGAAGCGTGTCGACCCACAACGTGGCAATCGCGATGTTCGGAGCCTGGGTCAAGCGCAGCATGGGGCCAGTATGCAGCCAGATGCGCCGCCGCGTACGGGGGTTGCGACGATTGATGCGCCCGCGCCACGCTGTACCGCGCCGCGCATCCGGCGGACCAGCCTTCAGGCCGAGACGGACGCAACCGCCGGCCCTTCGGCCGCACGTTCGGAATACCTGTTGAACCGCCACGATTCGCTGCTCAGCGTGATCCGGCGCCAGGTCGTGCGCTTTTCTGCGGGCGACATCTCCGGCCAGCGCTGAACTTCCTCAAAGCTGCGGCCGCAGCCCTTGCACATGGCGTCGCCCTGGCTGGTGGAGCAGATCGCGATGCAGGGCGTGTCGGGCGTGCTCTCGTACCAGGTCTTCCAGGCGGCATAGGCCCCGACCGGGAAACCCCGCTCGGCCGCCTCTTCCTCCCGGTAGAAGACCATCAGCGCATACACCTCGGCCAGGTCGCGCAACTCGGGGCTGAGCGTGATGCCGTCGGGCGACGGCTTCCTCGCGCGCCAGAAATTGATCGCGGCTTCGATGTCGGTGATGTGGATTCCGGCCATGGGGAGGCGATGATAGCCTGCAGGCGGCCAAGCCCCCGGAACTTGCAAGGCATGCACAAGTAATGCTTTAATCGGAAAGCGAAGGGGAGTAGCTCCCGCTTGATGCAGCAGGGAGGTGCCTCCACGCAGGCGCTTGTTGCATCAGGTATCAGCCAAGTCGTCATTACGAAGTATTACTTCCGGCTAGCTGGGCACATTCTGCATAACTCCATGCCGAGCAAGACCTTCGATTGGAATCCGCTGAGGGTTCGGTCGAAGTGCGCCTGCCAAGGCACCAGCCACTCCACCAGACCGGCCGCAGCGGGTTGAAATCGATTCAACTCGGAGTTTTCCCTTATGGAGTTCATGTCTGCCCCCTGGTGGTCCGCCCTGCTGGCCATCATCCTCATTGACCTCGTCCTCGCGGGCGACAATGCCATCGTGATCGCGCTGGCCGCGCGCAGCCTTCCGGCGCACCTGCAGAAAAAGGCCATTGTCTGGGGCACTGTCGGCGCCATCGTCGTGCGCTCGGCCATGACGGTCGGCGTTGTCTGGCTGCTCAAGATCCCCGGCCTGATGCTGGTTGGAGGCCTGGCGCTGGTCTGGATTGCCTACAAGCTGATCGCCGACGACGGTGGCGGCGAGCACGATGGCCCGGTGGCCAGCACCTTCTGGGGCGCCATGAAAACCATCGTCATTGCCGATGCCATCATGGGCGTCGACAACGTCCTCGGTGTGGCCGGTGCCGCCCACGGCTCGTTTGACCTGGTGGTGATCGGCCTGCTGATCAGCATCCCGATCGTGGTGTTCGGCAGCACGCTGGTCCTCAAGCTGGTCGAGCGCTTCCCGGCCATCATGTACGTCGGCGCCGCCGTCCTGGCCTTCACCGCCGGCAAGATGGTTGTCAACGAGAAGCTGCTGGCGCCCTGGTTCAAGGGCCCGGAAACGGCGCAGCTCCTGGCCTATTGGGGTGTGGTGGTGCTCGCCGTTGCGGGCGTGCTGATTGCCGGCTGGCTGAAGAACCGGCGCAGTGCCGGCGAAAAGGCCGAAGGCCACGTGGCCTGACACAACAAGGAATCCTTCATGGACAAGATCATTGTGTATGTGGACGATGCCGCCCATGCGGCACCGCAGCTTGTACCTGCGAAGGATGCCTCAGCCGGCACCCACTGGATCCTGGTTGCCTGCGCGCCGCGCCTGACCCACCGCATCAGCAAGTGGGTCAGCCACAGCGCGCGGGAGAACTGGCGCCTGAAGTGGTCCGACAAGCTGTTCGGCCAGGTGTCGCCCCCGCTGGTGGCCCGTGGCGACAAGGTCACCACCGTCCTGGCCACGGGGCCGCTGCCGGAGCTGACCGACCGCCTGATCAACGAGCATGGCCCGGCGCGCGTGCTGGATGCGCGCCGGCCCAAATTCGCCCATGACCTGCCGCCGGTGACGAACGAGCCTCCGCCTGCAGGCAGCAGTGGCACCGGCTGGAAAATGCCAGGCTCCATCCTGGGCATCGGCGCGCTGCTGATGCTGTCGGCCGACTGAACGCGGCCGCTGCAGGTGCTAAGCTTGCGGCCATGAAACTCATCATCCGCTGGCTGCTCAGCGCAGTCGCCCTGCTGGCCGTGGCCCACCTGTACAGCGGCGTGGCCGTGACGAGCTTTACCGCCGCGCTTGTCGCGGCATTCGTCATCGGCTTGCTCAACACCGTTGTGCGCCCCATCCTGGTGGTGCTGACGCTGCCCATCACGGTGGTCACGCTCGGGCTGTTCCTGTTCGTGATCAATGCCTTCATGTTCTGGGCGGCGGGCAGCCTGCTGTCCGGCTTCGAGGTGCGCGGCTTCGGCGCCGCTCTGCTCGGCTCGCTGATCTATTCGGTGCTCGGCATGGTCATTGACCTAGCGCTCGAGAGCCTCTTCCCGAAGAAGTAGCTCCACTTCCCGCAACCGGGTGTCGATGATCGACGCCTCGATATGGTCCACCGCGCCGCCCCGGCGCACCAGGTCCTGCGCCGCCTTGAAGCGGTCCACCGCAGCGGCGTAGTCCAGCATGGCGACCTGCGCCTCCGCCGCCGCGCGGATGGAGCGCAGGCCCTGGTCCTGCGCCGCATAGGCGGCTGACAGCAGCTGCCAGGCCGAGGCATCCCGCGGGCGCTGCGCCACCCAGGTCTGCAGGCGCTGCGCCACATCACGGGCCTGGCCGCTGCGCAGCATCGCCTGCGCGGCAAGGAACACATCGGGCCGCGCGTCCGCCTGAAGGTTGACCATTGCGGCTGCACGTTGCGGCTCGCCGGCCTCGAGTGCGACTTCCGCAGCCAGCAGCCGGACGAGCCGCGCGCCGCGCGGGTCGCCCGCCGTCACGGCGGCAAGCCGGGCCAGCAGGTCCCGCGCCGCAGCATGGTCCTTCAGCCGCGACTGCGCCAGCACGGCCGCATAAAGCACTGCTGCCTGCCTGGGCGCAGGCTGCGAAGCCAGGCCCGGCGCGCCGGCCTCCACAACGCGGGAACGCAGCGCATCCACCGCCGTGACCGACAGCGCCCGGGCCCGTGCCGCCACCAGCGAATGTTCCATGCCGGCCGGCGCCGCCTCGGGTTTGGCACCAAGCTGCTGGCGGGCCTGCATGCCGGCGATCCGCTCGGTGGTCATCGGGTGGGTCCGCAGGTAGGGGAAGGAGCCGCTGTCGTTGAGCCGCGCGGCCTGCTGCAGCTTGTCGAACATCGTGACGAAGCCCTGCCCGTCAAAACCGGCCTGCGTCAGCACGCCGTAGCCGATGCGGTCGGCCTCGCGCTCCATATCGCGCGAGAAATTCAGCTGGTTCTGGATGGCCAGCGCCTGCCCGCCGGTGATCAGCGCATTGCCCAGGTCGGCGTTCCGGCCGATGGCCATTGCGCCCAGGATCATCGCGCCGAGCATCCACGGCGCGATGCGCGTCTGCTGGGTGGTCATCCGCGCGATATGACGCTGGGTGACGTGGCTGAGTTCGTGCGCCAGCACCGATGCCAGCTCGTCCCGGTTGGCCACAATGCCGATGAGGCCCAGGTGCAGGCCCAGGTACCCGCCGGGCAGTGCGAAGGCATTGACCGTGCGGTCGCGGCCCAGGAGGATCTCCCAGGCAAAGCGTTCATCCATGTCGGTCGTGAGCTCGCCCCGCGCGCGCGCCGCCGCCAGCAGCGGTTGCCAGAGGCCCTGCACATACTCGGACGTGACCGGGTCGTCGATGTAGTCCGGGTCGCGGTAGAGCTCGCGCGCAATCCGCGCGCCCAGCCGCCGCTCGGCGCTGACCGTCATCTCGCTGCCATCGCCCAGCGTCGGCAGTTGCGCCTGCGCCAGGCCCGCGGGCACCAGCATGGACACGGCCAGCAGGGCGCAGGCCATGCGGCGGCCAAGGCGCCTCAGCGGCGCGATGCGGGTGCCGGAGCCGGGAAGGTCATGCGTCAAAACGGATCCAGTGGAATGAAGGCCAGGACCTGGGCATTGCTGCGATCCACAAGGACAGTCCAGAAGGTCTTGCGCCCGACCATGGGAACGTAGCCCAGTTCTTCTGCCTTGCGGCCGGTCTTTGCCACCGCCGCGTCCACCAGCCCGGCCTGGGCAGGCAACCGGGCCTTGAGTTCGGCAAGCGGCTTGGCCGACTCCAGCACCTGGGTCCGTGCAGCGTCATACGGCTGCCAGAGGTCAGGACGGGCACCGATGGGCACCCCGCCCATGTCGGCAAAGGTGGCGTCAAGGCGCTCCTTGGTATCCTTGAACGGCCGTACCGACAGCAGCGTCGGTCCCGTCACGGGCATGGTCGCCAGGCCAGGCGGCGCCTTGCCGAGCAGCTCGTCGGAAACGTCCACCGCATGGACGACGCGGAAACGGTAGATCTCGAAGACCAGGTGCACCGGCCGGGCCTCGAACACGGTCCACATGCCATAGCCGAGGGCAGCAAGCTGGATCATGCCGACGACGGTGAGGTCACGGCGCAGTTCCGCCAGCGGTTTGGCCCGGCTGAAGATCGCGAAGGTGATGAGCGGGCCGAGCAGGACGTCGACCGTGACAAGGATGAGGAACAGTTCCCGGCCACCGGAGATTTCGCGGTACGGGTAGGGGTACCAGATGCCAAACACCAGCAGCCCCGCGAGGGCGGCAATGGCAAGGCTGATACCAAGGTGGATTCCGGAGGCCCGGAAGCGGTCTTTCCAGTTGAACATGGTCGTATGATGCTTCAAGCAGATTAACGTTCTGTAAATGGTTTTTACCACCGGAATTTCAAGCCGCAGATCCAGCCCCCCCGATGAGTACCCTCACCCATTTTGACGCCCAGGGCCAGGCCCACATGGTGGATGTAGCCGCCAAGCCCGCCACGCACCGCATCGCCGTGGCAGGCGGCCGCATCGAGATGCTGGACGCAACGCTGGCGCTGATCCGCTCGGGCAACGCGAAGAAGGGCGATGTGCTGGGCATTGCCCGTATCGCCGGCATCCAGGCAGCCAAGAAAACCAGCGACCTCATTCCCCTGTGCCACCCGCTGGCGCTGACGCGTGTTGCGCTGGAGTTCTCGCTCGGAGAACCCGGCGCCTGCGCGCCGGCTGTTTCCTGCACGGCCACGGTGGAAACCGTGGGGCCGACCGGCGTGGAAATGGAAGCGCTCACCGCCGTGCAGGTCGCCCTGCTCACCATCTACGACATGTGCAAGGCCGTGGACCGGGGCATGACCATCACCGGCGTGCGTGTGCTTGAAAAGCACGGCGGCAAGTCGGGCAGCTTCGTCAACGCGCCTGCCTGAACGCGCCCTGCAATGCGGCGCCGGTCCTTCAGGCGTGGGCGTCACGGCGCTGAAGGTGCTTTCTGCACCGCACGCAGGTTGGCCTCGGCCCAGGCCGCATGCTCCTTCGGGAATGCCGCCTTGTAGCGCGCCAGGTTGACGATGGCTTCATCGTCCCGGTCCAGCATGACGGCACTTTCGATCAGCCGCTCAACCACCGCCGGTTCCGGCGAGTAGTGCACCGCGGCAGTTGCGAGCGCATGCATGGCCCGCGCATTGGCGCGGGTGACGGGCGACATCGTGAGTTCCGCAAACCGCACCTGGTCGGCAAACAGCCACGAGGCGCGCAATTTCTCCAGCGTGTTGGCCCGGTAGGCTGGCGCACGGGCGTCGGGCGGGGTGTAGATCTGGCCGATGCGCCAGTAGTCCCATGCCGCGTAGCACAGGGCAGGCAGCAGGATAAAGACCAGCGGCAGGCGCCAGCGCATGCGGCCGCGCCGCTGCGGCGGCACCGCACCACCCGGGCCTGCGGCCGGGTGAGTCCAGAGCATGGCAAGGCACAGCAGCGCCGCCGTCAGGAAAGGCCCGTACCACAGCGGGTATTCGAGCATGCTGTGCACCCCGATGACCAGCAGCACTGCCCAGGCCAGCTGGCGCACCGGCTGCGTCTCGCGCCAGGGTGCGGCGCGCAGCACCAGCCATGCCGCCGCGCCGCACAGCAGCGCCGCAACCGGCACCCCCAGTTCAACCGCCAGCTGGAGCGGCAGGTTGTGGGCGTTGTCCAGGATGTCGCAGAACCGCTCGCCCGTGTAGAGATGGGCGAAATGGGCATAGTCCAGCTCACCCCAGCCCCAGCCCGCCCACGGGCGCTGGGCGATCAGCTGCAGCACGTTGGCCCACAAGGTGAGGCGGCTGGTACAGGGCGCCGAGTCTTCCGCAATGCGCGCGAAGACGCCCTGGCTGGCAGGCGACAGCCCGAGCAGCAGCGGCAGCAAGACGGTGGCGAGCATGTAGGCCAGCAAGGCGCTGGCGGCCAGGCGCCATGCCCGCGCCCGGCTTGCCGGGTGCCACAGCACGGCGAGCACGCAGATCAGCGCCAGCTGGACAAGCCCGGTCCGGGAGGCCGAGGCCGCGCTGGCCGCCGCGAGCAGTGCGGCCAGTGCCGCCGGCACCCAGCGCCGGTTGCCGCTGTCGCGTGCAAGGGAATGCCAGACGAGCACGGCCAGGCCGATGCTCATCAGGCTGGCAAACTGGTTGCGCTGGCGAAGGTTGCCGAAGGCCTCACCCGGGGCCGTCTGGTTGACCCAGGGTGCGAAGGGGCCAGCCCATCCGGCGTACTGCAGCAGGCCGGCGACGGCGCTGACGAGTGCTGCCGCCAGCCAGGCGCGGGCGATGACCTGCACACTGACAAATGGCGCCAGCATGAGCAGCAGGGTGGCGCACAGCAGTGCAACCAGCCAGGGCGTGAGCGCAGGCGAAGGGCCGGGTGCGAAAGGGTTGAGCCAGGGCACCATCAGCAGCAGCATGGCGGCCAGCGGCAACCCGGCACGCTGCAGATCGGTCGGAGGACGGGTACCGGGGCTGGATGGCATGGCAATGTGTCAGCAGGCCCGGACAATGGCGGCCTGCGCAGGAAGTTGGGGTGTAAAGAAGACTACGGACTGTACCCAATCCGTGAGCCCGCCCCCGGTGGTCGGCCGGCTGCAAGCCCGTCGTATGATTCCCGGCTGGGACCATCGGTGAGGATCATGCAATGTTGAACTGGTTTGACGCAAAAGAAGCCCGGGCTTTCGGCGAGACCCTTGCGGTATTTTTCGCCGAACGGATTCCGGCGGACTCGGACCTCAAGGAAAAGAAGTTCGCTGCCAAGGCACAGCAGGTACTCGCCAAGATGTCCCAGCAGGCAGACCAGTTCAAGCGCAGCCACAAGCTCAATGTCTTCAAGAAGGCTCAGCTGGGCAATGCCTTCAAGTGGAAGCTGCGCGATGCCGGCTACGACCACACCTATGTGGACGAGCTGACTGAATGGCTGATGCTCAGATTCTGATCCTTGCAACTGCTGGTCCTTCAACCCACCCATGCTGAAGTGGTTCAAGCGCCCGCCCGCCCCCACGGCTGAGCCGGCAAGCGCAGCCCGCCGCGCCGCCGAAGCACGGCAGCAGGGCAATGCGCTGCTCGACCAGGGCAAGCTTGAGGAAGCACTGCAGCCCTACCGCGAAGCCGTAGCGCTTGAGCCTTCACCGGAGGCATTCGTCAGCCTTGGCTATACGCTCGGCGAACTCGGGCGGGCGGACGAGGCTGTCGAAGCCCTCGAGCAGGCGGTGCGCATGGATCCCGCGCAGTTCGATGCCATCTACCTGCTGGGCACGCTGGCGCTCGGGCGCGGCAACTATCCGCAGGCCATCAGCCGGCTTTCCCGCGCGCTGGAACTCCAGCCATCGTCGGACATGGTGTTGCGCGACTTGTGCAGCGCCTGCTTTCTCGGGGGCGATCTTGCGCGTGCGCACCAGGTGGCGCAGGCCGGCGCGGCGGCGCATCCACAGCAGGCGGACTTCCATTTTTTCCTTGGCAACATCCTCACGCAGCAGGGGCATGCAGCCGGCGCCGTCGAATGCTTTGACAAGGCCTTGCTGCTCCAGCCTGCGCACCCTGAGGGCCACTACAACCGCGCGCTGGCCCTGCACGCGGCCGGGCGGCTTGAAGAAGCCGCGCAAGGCTTGCGCACAGCCATCGCGCAGCGCCCCGGGTATGTGCCCGCCCTCACCGGGCTCGCAAGCGTCCTGACCGACCAGGGACAAGCCCGTGAGGCAGAACAGTATTGCCGGCAGGCCCTGGCGCTTGACGGCCGGGATGCCGAGGCCCATAACGCCCTGGGCAACGTGCTGCTGTCGCTGGGGCGCCCGGATGATGCGGCGGAGAGTTACCGGCACGCGCTGGCGCTGCATGGCGGACATGCGCAAGCCCATGCCAATCTCGGGCTTGCCCTGATGGCGCAGGACCGCATGGCGCCTGCGGTGGAGAGCCTGCGCAAGGCCGTGGCGCTGGACCCTCGCTATGCAAGGGGCCACAACAACCTTGGCATCGCGCTGCAGCGCCAGGGTCACCTTGAGGACGCCGTTGCCGCCTACGGCCGTGCGATTGAACTGGACCCGGCGCTGGCGCAGGCGCACAGCAATTTTGCGGCAGCATTACAGGCCCAGGGCCACCACGAGCTGGCCATTACGAGCTGGCGAAAAGCGCTGGCCCTGGAGCCGGGATTCCTGGACGCGTGGAGCAACCTTGTCTATGTGATGAGCTTCATGCCCGGTGTATCGGCCCGCGAATACCTGGATGAAGCCACCCGCTTCGGCCGGGCGGCTGTAGCGCGTGCCGTGCCGTTCACGCAGTGGCCTTCGGCGCCGCCGGCGGCCCTCGCGCCGGGCGAACCGCTTCGCGTCGGCTTTGTCTCGGGCGACTTCAGGGAGCATCCGGTCGGGTTCTTCCTGGAAGGCATCCTGGGTCACTTCAACCCATCGCGTGTGGTCCCGATTGCCTACCCGACGCGACCCGGAGAAGACCGGTTGACGGCGCGCATCAAGCCGCGCTTCGCCGCCTGGAATTCCCTGGCCGGCATGAGCGATGAAGAGGCCGCGCGCAAGATCCACGCGGACGGCGTGCATCTGCTGGTGGACCTTGCCGGCCATTCGGAGCACAACCGGCTGCCGGTTTTCGCCTGGCGGCCCGCGCCGGTCCAGTTGACATGGCTTGGCTATTTTGCGAGCACCGGCACGCCCGGCATCGACTACCTGGTCGCCGACCCCCCGGGCGTGCCGCCGCACTGCAGGGAGGATTTCAGCGAGGCTGTCCGCTATATGCCGGACACCCGGCTCTGCTTCACCGCCCCGGAGTACGGGGATGAACTGCAGGCCGGTCCGTTGCCCGCAATGTCCAGCGGACACCTGACCTTCGGCTGCTTCCAGAACATGACCAAGCTCAACGACGATGTGCTCGCGCTCTGGGGCAAGGTCTTCCGCGCCATGCCTGAGGCGCGGCTGCGGCACCAGAGCAGGCAGATGGGCGACGCGTCATTGCGCGAGCAGCTGTTCCTCAGGCTGGAGCAGCACGGCATCGCGCGCGACCGTGCCGACCTGGCCGGGCCGACCGGCAGGCAGGCCTACCTTGCAGCCCACCAGCAGGTGGACATCATGCTCGACACCTTCCCTTACACCGGCGCGACCACGACATGCGAAGCGTTGTGGATGGGCGTGCCGACCATGACACTGGCCGGGCGCTCGCTGCTCGCACGGCAAGGCGCGAGCCTGCTCACCTGCGCAGGCCTGGCCAGCTGGGTGGCGGAGGATGAAGATGAATTTCTTGACCGCCTGCTGCGCCATTGTTCGGACCTGCAGGCGCTGGCCGGATTGCGGGCCGGGCTCAGGGCCCAGGTCCTTGCCTCACCACTGTTTGACGGCGCGCGTTTCGCGGGGAATCTGGAGTCGCTGCTGCACAGCCTCTGGCGCGAGCGGGTGGAGGGTGCAGGCGCCTAGCGCGGGCCGGTGATCGAGGCCAGTTCAGGATACTGCTTCTGGCTGTTCTTCCAGGCGTTCTTTGCGATCTGGCACTGGAAGGGCGAGACCGTGTCGCACATGTAGGTGACGCGCTTCTGGGCCTCTTCCTTGTGGTTGTTCAGCGCGAGCGCGACGGCCGTTGAGTGCAGGTTGGTCAGGCTGGAGTGGTGGTCCGTGACATCCCGCATCCACTGGAGCTGCTCTTCGGTCAGGCCCCTGTCCACCTTGAACCGGGCCATGCGCAGCACTTCGCGCATCTGGGTCAGGACGATGACGTCAGGGGGTGGCAAGGGCGGCAGGGTGCCGATACGTGCGGATTCGAACCGCATGGCGGTGTAGTTGGACTCGACTTCCAGGTAGTCGATGATGATGGCTGCCAGCAGCGCAATCGCACCGGTGCCCAGGGCTGCGAATACCCAGCGGGGGGTGTGCCAGCGCGCCGGCGGCGCATTGCGGATGTTCAGGATGCCGACCGCGATGCCCGACGGCAGCAGGAAGTAGGCGTAGTGCAACGGCAGTTCGAGCATGGCATGGATGCCGACTGCCACCAGCATCAGCATGAGCAGGGCGTCTTCGCATGTTGCGACGCGGCGCAGTTGCCCCGCCATCCATGCGAGAAGGCCAGCCGATGCGATCAGGCCGAGCGGCCAGCCCATGAACAGGATGAAGTCGATAAACAGGTTGTGCGCATGCGAGAACGTCGTGCCGACCATCTCGGGATGCTCCGGCGAGATGGCCATCTGGGCTGCAGGCACCTGCGTCCAGCCATACCCCAACCAGGGTCGCTCGAAGGTGGCGTCAAGGAACATCGCCCAGATGGCGGGGCGTGATTCATTCAGGGTTTTCCTGAGCAGTTCCGGGGGCGATTCCAGGCCGATGGCCTGGGACACAGGCGCCAGCGCGGCATTGAGGAGCAGGAAGTAAACAAGGAGTCCGGCGATGACCCAGTAGACGCGCCCGGGATTCCAGCGGCCGCGCCAGTACCACAGCAGCAGCACAAAGGCTGCCAGCACCAGCCAGCTCGTGCGTGATTGCGTCAGCGTGATGCCGAGCATCAGGAAGGCCCACCAGAGTGTCGCCACGGGCAGCCTGATGTAGCCACGCGCGAGGGCCCATCCGCTCGCCAGCAGGCCCCACACGAGCAGGGTCGCAAGCTGGTTGGGCTGCCCGAGGTTGGCATAGGCACGCAGCCCGATATAGGGGGGAAGGACCCAGAGGCCGAGCCAGTCCAGCACCAGCCATTGGTAGAGCGCCAGCCCCGCCGACAATGTTGCGGCGACGCCAGTGGCAAGGAAGAGTGCGTCGCCGGCTTCCATCGCGTTGCGCCGCGCCCAGAGAGCCCCCGCCAGCATGGCCACGAGGAAGCCCAGCACATAGGCGGTGCTGATCCAGGCGATGCCGGCAAACGGCACAAGGCCGAACTGGTACTGGAGCAACGGAACACATGCCATGCCCGCCGTCAGCCACGTGATCCAGTGCCAGGGCGTCTGCTCACGGATGCGCGCCGCCGCCACCACCACGATCAGCGCCATGCCCGAAGCAACCCATGCATCCCTGTGGAAGGCAACCCAGGGAATGTTGGTGTTGGGCAGCAGCCAGCCCCATGCGATGAAGAGGCTGCCAAGCCAGACCCACAGGGGCGATACAAGACTTTTTGGTTGATTCACGCTTCACTGACCCCACAGACCACAGGCAAATAGCGCCGGACAATTAAAAAGGGCCCCGTTCGGGGCCCTTTTTTGTAATCACAACGGATTACTTGCAGCTGGCGGGGCGATACTTGGCAGCGATCGTACCACCGCAAACCCAGTTCACCTGGGCGTTGGCACCGATGGCACCGGTCAGGGTGATGGTGCTGCCGGAAATGGAGGCATCACCCTGGGCCACTGCCGTCACGACGCCTTCGGTCGATGCGGTGGAAGCGTATCCGACGCTCGCCACGTACTTGGAAGACTGCGACTCGATGGTCAGGCTGGCAGTTGCCGGGAAGCCGCCGCCGGAAACCTGCACGGCTTCAGCCACTGCAGTACGGCCGGAAGACGCGGCGAGCACGACTTCAGAGACCTTGGCGCGGACGGTGTAGTCCTGGTAAGCCGGCAGGGCCACTGCGGCAAGAATACCGATGATCGCGACAACGATCATCAGTTCGATCAGGGTAAAACCCTTTTGCATGGAACGCTTCATGGAAAACTCCTTGGGGTTGAAAAGAAAGCCATCAGAAACAGCAGCTTTCGTGCCATTGTCAGGAGACTTTTTTATTTCAACTTAAGGCTGGTTTTTCTTGGGGAAATGAAAATTTAAGTTTTATTTTCTTGCTGGCAATCCTTGCGCCGTGACATTTTTTGTCTGTTTCAATATGTCACTTAATGCAAACCGACCTTACTTGCTTGAGGTCGGTCATGCCCAGCATGATCTTCTCCATGCCGTCCATCTTGAGGGTCCGCATCCCGCCTTCGACGCATTGGGCAAACAGCTCAGCCACCCGGGCCCGCTCCTGGATCAGCTTCTTGGTCGGATCGTCGGCAATCAGCAATTCATGCAAGCCGATCCGGCCCTTGTAGCCGGTCTTGTTGCACTTCTCGCACCCCGCGGCGCGGTAGAACTTGAGCTTGCCGTCATGCCCATAGAGCTTGACCCAGTTCTCGTAAAGCTTCCTGGCCTCGCCGGCATAGTCGGCCTTCCAGGCGGCTGTATGGCGCAACTCCTCCGCATATTCCGCGACGAAGGTCTTGACTTCCTCCGCGTCGGGCCAGAACTCTTCCTTGCAGTCGCACAGCTTCTTGGCCAGGCGCTGGGCCAGGATGCCGAGCAGGGCATCAGCGAAGTTGAACGGGTCCATGCCCATGTCCAGCAGGCGGGTGATGGACTCCGGCGCGGAATTGGTGTGCAGCGTGGAGAACACAAGGTGGCCCGTGAGCGAGGCTTCCACGCCCATTGACACGGTTTCCTTGTCGCGCGACTCGCCCACCATGATGATGTCCGGGTCGGCGCGAAGGAAGGCGCGCATGACGAGCGCGAAGTCGATACCGGCCTTCTTGTTGATCTGGACCTGGCGCAGGCCCTTCTGCGTGATTTCGACGGGGTCCTCCGCCGTCCAGATCTTGGTGTCCGGCGTGTTGAGGAACTTGAGGATCGAGTGAAGCGTCGTCGTCTTGCCGGAGCCGGTCGGGCCACAGACATAGAAAAGGCCGTAGGGCTTGCTGACGGTTTTCTCGAGCCGCTCCTTGTTGTGCGGCGTGAGGCCGAGCTTTTCCAGCGGGATCGGCTCGCCGGCGGCCAGGATACGCATGACGACGTCTTCCACGCCGCCGGCTGACGGAATGGTCGCAACCCGCAGTTCGATGTCCAGCGGTCCGAATTTCTTGAACTTGATCTTGCCGTCCTGCGGCTTGCGCTTCTCGGAGATGTCCAGGTCGCACATGATCTTCAGGCGCGTGACCATGGCCTGGCGGAAATGCGCGGGCACCTCGATGTAATTGATCAGCGAGCCGTCGATCCGGAACCGGATGCCGGTCTTGGCCTTGCCCGGCAGCGGCTCGATGTGGATGTCCGACACCTTCTGGTTGTACGCGTCGATGATGACCTTGTTGACGAACTTCACCAGTTCGTTGTCAGCTGCCGCCGACTCCAGCGAGTCCTCGCTGCCGTCGTCGTCCATCGGCGCGCTCAGGTCGGCGAGCAGTTCATCGATGGAGCCGCCTTCAACACCGGCGCCGTAGAGCTGGCTCAGCGTTTCCTCGAATTCTGTCTGCGTGGTGACCCGGTAGGCGAACTTGCTCATGCGCGGGAACACCTGCGGCAGGATCCGCGAGCCGCGCACCTGCTCAGGGTCCACGCACATCACCAGAAGGCCCTCGGGCGTCTCCTCGACGGGAACCCAGCCCTGCTCTTCCAGGAACTCGCGCTTCAAGGCGCTGTGCAGCATTTCAGAACGCAGGCGCGATGTGCTGAACGGCTCGTACGGAACGCCGAAGAACTTGGCCAGCGACGGACCGATCTGCGAGGGCCGGATCTGGTACTCGGCCATCAGCATGTGCTCAACCGACTTGGCCTCCTCACGCGCCTTCTGGATGCACTGCTGCAACTCGTCCGACGTCATGACGCCGTCGTTGATCAGGCCGTCGTACTTGGTGGCCTTGCGGCGCTGGCTTTCATTGGCCTTCTGCATCCGCTGCCGGATGGCCGTTGCGAGGGTCTTGCACAGTTGGGCGGCGCCCTCGATCTCGAGGTCGCCAAACGGCTGGTCGCTCTTGTTGTTGATGACCTGGATCACGCCGTGAAGCACCGTTCCGTCAAGGATCGGGACGACCAGCATCTGCTTGGTGCGATAGCCGGAACGCTTGTCGACTTCCTTGAGGAAGCTCAGCGTCGGGTGGATGCGCTTCAGGGCATCGTCGTCGTACACATCCGCGATATTGACGGGCTGCTTGCTCATCGCCACATAGCCGGCAATGCTCTGGGCACTGATGGGCAGCTTCAGGTCCTTGGCCGTATTGAGGCCGGTCTTGAACTTGGAAATGATGGCCGAGCGGTCTTCATTGACGGCGTAAAGCGTCAGGCGGTCGGCATTGAACAGCTTGCAGATGTCCTGGCTGGACTCCAGCATGATCTGGTCGATATTCTCGGTTTCGTGGATCCGGGTGCTGACCTGCTGCAGCTGGCGGTAGAAGAGGACCTCGAAGGTGACGCCGCGCTTTTCCGGCGGCAGCATCTGCGAATCGAAGAACGCCTGCTCGGAGTCCCGTTCGGCGCCCGCAGGCTTGAGTACGGCATTCATAGTTCAAACTCCTGTCCCGCGCGCAGCCAGCGGATGTCGTGCGTGACGTTGGGCCCGAAGGGCTGGGTCTGGTCGAACCGCTGGATCTCGGCCATGATCAGCTCGGTTTCGGCCGGCTTGGTATGGGTAATGAAGATAGGGTAATTCTTGCCCTTGTCAATACAGTCCAGTTCCTCGGCCAGCGCATTGGGCGACAGGTGCAGGCTGCGGCGCGCCAGGTCTTTCTCGCGGTTGCTGAAGGCCGTCTCGATGACCAGTGCCGCCACGCTGAGCTGGTTCAGGCGCCGCCAGAAGGCCGGGTTGCGCTCGGTGTCGCCGGTGAAGACCCAGCAGCCATTGCCTGCCGTCACCGAATAGCCGCAGGCAGGGACCGTGTGCACGGCCGGCAGCACTTCGAAGAGTTTGCCCATGAGCTTGAGCGTCTGGCCGACACGGATCTCGGAGAAGCTGATGAAGGGGGCTTGCGGCGTCGGGATCCGGCTGAAGTCGGGCCAAATGACGTTGTTGAATATGTGCGCCTTGAGGGCATCAATGGTGCCGGCCAGCGCATGGATCTGCAGCGGAACGGTGCGCTGCGACGCAATGGCGTCCACCATCAGTGGCAGCGCGGCGACATGATCCAGGTGGGAATGGGTCAGCAGGACATGGTCGATGCGGCGCATTTCGTCCAGCGTGAGGTCTCCCACGCCGGTTCCCGCGTCAATCAGGACCTCGCCGTCAATCAGAAAAGACGTGGTTCGGCAGTCTTTGGCGATTGCACCGGAGCAGCCCAACACGCGCACTTTCATTGCCACCCCTCATTTGGTTTCAAAGTTGGTCGCGCCGTCCCACTCGGGGTCAAATGGCAGCAACCTCATTGAGGCTACCCGCTCGGAGTAGAGCTGGTAAAGGTATTTTTTCGCATTCATGCGCTGCAGGTTAAGCAATTGGACATCACACTGGTCCCAATCCTGCGCCCGGTATGCCTTGAGCACTGCAGCCCACGATTTCAATTCCGCAGCATACTCCTTGTCAAGGCGGTCGGCGGGCGCCACCGGCCAGAAGATCGAAACCGCCTGCTCCTTGCCCTTGACCCGGACCTTGTCGAGCTCCTGCCAGGCGAAGTCCGTGGCCAGCTTCCGGGTGCTCTCACTCACCACGATATCCACGCCGTAAGCCTTGGACAGGCCTTCCAGGCGAGAGCCGAGGTTTACCGAATCGCCGATCACGGTATAGCTGCGCCGGATGTCCGAACCCATGTCGCCGACGCACATCGTGCCGGTGTTCAGGCCGATTCCGATGCCGATCTCGGGCAGCCCCTTGCTGCGGTGCTCCTCGTTGATCCTGCGTACCGCGTTGGCCATTTCCATGGCTGTCTTCACCGACAGCCCAGCATGATTGGGCGTGTCCACCGGCGCCCCCCAGAAGGCCATGACGCAGTCACCCATGTACTTGTCGATGGTGCCGCGGTTGGCACGGATCAGGTCCGTCAACCGGCTGAAGACGCCGTTGAGCAATTCCTGCAGCTGTGTCGGGCCCATGGTTTCCGACATCTTCGTGAAGCCCCGCATGTCGCAGAACATCACGGTCAGCTCCTTGTTCGCCGCCTTCATGCTGTAGCTGTCCGGGTCCTTGACCATTTCGTCCACGAGCTCCGGGGGGACGTAGGTTCCGAACAGGTGCGCCAGTTCACGCTTGGAGCGGCTCTCCACAAAATACCCGTAACTCATGTTCAGGGCAAATGCTGTGATGGCCATGACGAGCGCGGATGCCAGCGGAAGGACCAGCCCATAGCCAAGGTACATCCAGAAGTTCAGGCCCACGATCCCTGCAATGACCACGCCGCTCAGGGCCATCGCCCTGGGCGCAGAGAGCAGCGGCAAGGCCAGCGCGAGCGTCAGCCCTGCAAGAACGAGCATGACAACCTCATACCCGACGGCGTAATCGGGTTTCACGAAAATCTTGCCGTCCAGCAAGCCGGAAATGACGTTGGCGTGGGTCTCGACACCGGGGTAGGTTTCACCCACCGGCGTGACGCGCAAATCAAGCAGGCCGGGTGCGGTGGTGCCCAGGAGGATGATCTTGTCCTTGAAGCTTCCCGGGGGCAGGCGCTTGGCCAGGACGTCGGCTGCGGAAATGTATTTGAACGAGCCGCCGTTGACCCCGCCATTGCCGCGGAAAGGCACAAGCGTCGCCACACGGTCATCCACCGGCACCGCCAGCGTCTTGCCCCCCTGCTTGAGCAGAATGCTTTCAAGCCCCTGGTAGCTCCTGCCGATAAAACGCTCCTGCGGGAAGCCTGGCTCCACGCCGGGAAGGCCGACAAGCATGCGGAACATCGCCATCGAGAGGGATTCGTAGTACTGGCCCTTGTACTCGGCGATCAGCGGCACGGAGCGGACCACGCCATCGCCTTCCGTGATGGAATTGAAAAAACCGCCCATGGGAGCTGCCCTGGCAAGCTGCTCAAGGTTGGCGCCATAACCGTTCCAGGTGGTGAACTTGATGGGCCGCCCATGCAGGATTTCCTTCTGCATGACAGGAGCAGGCAGCACGCCGGCCACGCGTCCATCGCGGTCGCTTGTGAAGTAATAGCCCAGTACCACCGGCCGCTTCTCCAGTGACTTGGCGAATACCGCGTCATAGTCCAGCGAGTCCTGCAGCTGATTGAGCTTCTCGCCAAACCCCGCCTGGTCCCGCAGCTCATTCTGCGCCAGCTGCTTCAGGCGCTTGAGGCCCGAGCTGTCGTCGGGCTCGGCAAAGACCACGTCAAAGCCCAGCAGCGCGGCGTTCTGGCGGTCAAACACCTCGTTGACGAGCTCGCCGAGCTTGTTGCGGCCCCATGGCCAGCGGCCGATCTCGGCCAGGCTCTTCTCGTCGATGTCGATGATGACGATGCGATCGTCCATCGTCTTGGGCATGGTAGCCCGCAGGCGGGCGTCATAGATGATGTCATCGAGCCGCTGGAGCACGCCGATGCGCATGACACTGCTGGCATGCAGCAGGGCAAAGATCAGCGGAATCAGTGTGACCGCAATCCGGGGCCAGTGCTTGGAGATGGACTTCATGGAACCCCGGTCAGGACGGCTTCATTGCGTGAGCCGCCCGTAGCCCTCGTCAGGCCTGCACGAACTGCATTTGCGTGCCGGCCAGTTCCAGCAGGTCGCCGTTCTTGAGCGTCACGGGTTCCGCCCCGATGGGTGCGCCATTGAGCGTGGGCTTGTTGGCCCCTTCCACATGCGCCACCACGAAACCGTGCGGCCGCTTGGTGATGGCCGCCACGGCCACACCGGGCTTGCCGATGGTTGTCACTACCTTGACCAGCGGGACCTCACGCCCGGCTGCAGCACCCGAAAGCACCTTGATCGCTGCGTTGGGCCCGCTTCCGGCCAGCATGTCGGCCACCGGCGCAGCCGCAGCCGAGGCAGCTGCCGGGGGCGGCGGCGCAAGGCCCGCAGCGCCCGCCTTGATGACCATGGTCTTCTCGAACGTCGGGCCGGCGGCCTCGTTCATGAACTTGATCTTGTACTTGCCAATCTCAACCGTATCGTTGTTTTGCAACAACTGCTTCTTTACAGCCTTGCCGTTGATGTACGTGCCATTGGTGCTGTTGAGGTCTTCCAGGTAAACCTCATTGCCAGTCATCTGCAATACGGCATGCTCTCCGCTGACTGCCAGGTTATCGATCACGATGTCGTTGTAAGGCCGCCGACCCAGGGTCGTGCGGTCTTTGGTCAACTGAACTTCCTTGATGACGACACCGTCGATCGATACGATCATTTTCGGCATGGTCGACTCCTGTTTCTATGGCTTGTATTGGGATAGGTCATCGGCTAATACTATTTTCCCAGTATTCTGGAAAATAAACTGCGTTTTCTCGACCCGACACTGGCCTGCGCCAGCAAAACGGAAATATTATCGCGCCCGCCCTTGGCATTGGCGGCCTCGATCAGCTGGCCGGCGATCTGCTGGAGGGTCCCCTGTCCACGCATGATGACAGCGATGCCTTCATCATCGACCATGTCGGACAGGCCGTCGGAGCACATGAGGTACACGTCACCTGGCTCAACCCTGTGCTCATTGACTTCCAGCAGCACAGTGTCTTCGACGCCCAGGGCCCGCGTGACCAGATTCTTGTTCATCGAGGTGGCGGCCTGCTCGGGCGTGATCAGGCCGGCGTCGATCTGCTCCTGCAGCAGGGAATGATCCTTGGTCACCTGGGAAAACTCACCCTCGCGCAGGCGGTAGCAACGGGAGTCGCCAATATGCCCGAGCATGACCCGCGCATCCTGGAAGACGCCGATGACCAGCGTCGTACCCATGCCGGTGTATTGCGGGTTGGAGTTCGCGGCATTGAAGATGGATCGGTTGGCGTTTTCAACGCAGATTTCCATGGCCCGGCGGACTTCCTTGGCATTGGCATGGCGGCCCGCCTGCGACAGCCAGCGGCCCATCTCCGACTTGATGAACGTCGTCGCCATGCCGCTGGCGATCTCGCCCGCGTTGTAGCCACCCATGCCGTCGGCCAGGATGCCCAGGCGGGCAAGTGCATCGAACGTCACGGAATCCTCGTTGTTTTCCCGTGCGAGGCCCGGATCGGTATGCGTACAGAACTCGTAAATCATCATGGGCCCGGGCTAGATCTCCAGATCACTGCCGCCGCTGCCTGCAGGCGGCTGGCCCGGTGCAGGGGGTCTGGCGATAACAGTCTTTTCAAACGCGGCACTCTCGCCAGCATTTATCTTCTGGGTCGCATCATAGACGGGACTGGAAGCCGCAGGCGCCTGAGCCACCTGGGTTTTTTCGAAAGTGTCTGCTACAGCTGCGGCCGGACGCGAAAAAACTGCCGTCTTGTCGGCCTGCTCCGCCGCCTGCCCGGCCGGGGGAACGGCGAACACAGCGGTCTTTTCCGAGCCGGCATCAGCGGCGGGAGCGTAGGCTGGCGCAGCGCCCGTAGCAGCCGGGGCCGGGGCAGGTGCCCCGGACAGCTCGGCAAGCACCGAGCGCAGGTCCGCCGCAAACTGGTCGCCGTCCTGGTAGCGGGTTTCCGGCCGCTTGCTCATGGACAGCGCCACGATGTTGGCCATCCGCTCGGAGAGCTGCGGACGGACGATGCGGATGTCCGGCGCGTCCTCGTTGGCGATCTTGTACATCAGCTCGGCCATGGAATCGCCGCGGAACGGCAGGACGCCGGTCAGCATCTGGAACAGCATGACGCCCAGCGAGTAAAGGTCGGAACGGCCATCAACCTTCTTGCCGGCAATCTGCTCGGGCGACATGAAGCTCGGGGTACCAAGCACCAGGCCCGTCTTGGTCTTGCTTGAATCCGTGATGCGCGCGATGCCGAAGTCGGTCACCTTGACGGTGTCGCTGTCCAGTTCATACATGATGTTGGCCGGCTTGATGTCCCGGTGCACCACGCTCTGCTTGTGGGCATAAGCCAGAGCTTCGGCAACGCGGGCCACGATGGACAACACCTTGGGCATCGGCAGCAGGGAGCCGTCCTTGCAGAAGTCAACCAGGTCCTTGCCCTTGAGGAACTCCATGGCGATGTAGGCCAGGTCGTGCTCCTCGCCTGCATCGAAGATGGTCACGATGTTCTGGTGCTGCAGGCGCCCGGCCGTCTCGGCTTCACGGAAGAAGCGCTCGCGGGCGTCAGCCAGTTCCTCACCCTCGAACTCCTGGCTCAGGGCCATGGTCTTGATGGCCACGACACGGCCGATCTTCGGATCCTTGCCGAGGTACACCACACCCATGGCGCCTTTGCCCAGCTCTTTTTCGACCTGGTAACGGCCAAGCATCGGCTTTTCAACCGCGCCGCCGTCCAGCAGCATGGTGCCGCCGGGATGGGCGCCGCCTCCGCCGAGGATGACCGTTTCGGACAGGTTCTTGGCACGGTTGAGCTTGGACTGGAGGTCCTTGAAGTTCTTGTTCCAGCCGGCCATGTGCTCATAGACGGCCTGGGCCTTGTTGAACTGCCGCTTGCGCTCGAAGTCGAGCGCAAGGTTGTACATGTTCTCCATGACCGCGTCGCTCATCGGCACGCGGCGGAAGCGGTCGAACGCCATGTCGAGCTGGCCCTGGCCCTGCAATGCCAGGCCCATCATGCGGTTGGTCTCGGCCGACTCCTCGTCGGACTTGAGCTTGCCGGCCTCGGTCATGAGGAAGCGCTTGGTGGTCAATGCCAGATGCCCGAGCAGCAGCAGCGCAGCGGGGAAGACCAGCTTGAGCCACAGGGCCCCACCCGAGAGAAGGCCGAATTCAGTGCCCATCAGCAGGACAAAAAGCACGAGCGTCACGATGGCGGCCTTGCCGGCCGAGAGGCGGGGCAGGGCTGCAATGAGGTAGGCTGCGACCAGCAGGAACGCGCCCAGCGCCGCCCAGGTGCCCCAGCCGGGCTGGACGATGAAATGCTCGTTGAGGATGCTGGAAGTGATGTGGGCAATGACCTCGGCCGGGCTCAGGCCGGGACCTGCGGGTGTCGTGAACAGGCTGCCGACGCCGCTTGCCGTCGCGCCAATGACGACGATCTTGTCGGCGTACTTGGTGGCGGGGATCTTGCCGGTCAGCACATCGTAGAAAGAGTCCACGGCAAACGCCGGCTTGCCGCCCTGGCCCTTGTAGAACTGGGGCAGCATCAGCGCCGACTCATCGGTACGGATCCGCAGCTTGCCGATCTGCACCGACTCGCCGGCATTGAGCTTGACGTCGGAAGGGCCAAGGTTCAGGCTTTTGGCCGCTGCCAGAAGCGCCATGGACGGAACGCCCTTGCCGTAATAGTTGACCAGCATTGGCTCCTGGCGCACGGCCCCGTCCACATCCTGCACCTGGTTGAGGTGACCGATACCGGCAGCGGCATTGCCGATGACCTCAATGGGCTGCAGGCCCCGGATGGCAGGCAGGGAGAAACCGTTGTTTTCCTCGACCGCGCTCTTGAGCGCATAAGCTGGCAAAGGGTTGTCAGGCTTGCCCAGGGGCTCACCCAGGGTGAACACAGAGGGAACCAGCACATTCGCGGACTTGGTCATGCTGGCCGCCAGCTTGGCATCGGTGTCCAGCGCGACCTCGGCCTCGGCAATCACCTTGGCAAGCTGGTCACTGACCCCGCCGCCCTGGGCGGTGGCAGGGTCTGCAGCGGGCCCGAGCGCCTCCTTCATCTTGCGGATGAAAACCAGGCCACGATCTGTCTGGGGCTCGAAGAAGAAGGCGGTATGGACCACGGTCTTGGCCTTGGCCGCCGCCAGCTGGTCGATCAGCTGCGCATGCACGTCGCGAGGCCAGGGCCAGCGGCCGATATTGGCAATGCTCTGTTCGTCAATGGCAATCACCGCGATGCGCTCGGAGGGCTGGCGCGATGTGCTGGTACTGGCGAAGTCGTAGAAGCGCCTCTCCAGCGTGCCAATGAAATCAGTGGCCTGGTGCAGGATGACGACCGCCAACACAATCAGCACGCCGGCGAACCAATCGGCGCGCCAGAACTGACTGCGTTTAGCTGATGAAGATGTACTCACTTCCCCGCCCCTTGTCCGGAAAACCGGTCAATACCTGTTTGCCAAAGCATTCCGCACCCGCCGTGCCGGGGGGTGCAGTACTCCTGAGTGTGGACGTTAACAGACGGACCAGCCCCGGACAAGGGACTTCATCACGCCCAATCTACGATTTGTTGCAAATAAGTAGCACAGGCCTGCGCGTCACGGCTTGTGGGAGGCCTGGCTCCTCCACTGGAGGAATTTGCCGGCGCCGACCACCAGCGTGGCTCCAGCGGCCGCAGCTGCGTAATGCACCCATCCATCGACCTCCAGCACACCACGCCAGGCGGCATCGCCAATGATGGTTTCACCCGCCACCCAGCCGATCAATGCGGCACCCAGTGTGATGACGAAGGGGAAGCGAGCCATCAGTTTGATCATCAGCGTGCTGCCGAAGATCACGAGGGGGATGCTGATGGCCAGCCCGATGATCAGCAGCAAGGTGGAGCCCTGGGCTGCGGCCGCAACGGCGATCACGTTGTCCAGGCTCATGACGAGGTCTGCGATCAGGATGGTCCGGATGGCGGACATCAGCGTTCCCTGCTGCCCGGTTTCGCCCGAGGACTCGGCCTCGTCACCCAGCAGCTGGATGCCTATCCAGAAGAGCAGCAGGCCGCCGATGATCTGCAGGAATGCCAGCGCCAGCAGCCGCACGGCCACCACGGTCAGGCCAATGCGCATGAGAACGGCCGCTCCCGACCCCCAGAGAATGGCTTTCTTCTGCTGGTGGGCGGGCAATGCCCGCGCCGCCAGCGCCACGACGACCGCGTTGTCGCCTGAAAGGATGATGTTGATCCATATGATCTTCACCAGCCCGACCCAGAAAATGGGGCTTTGCAATATTTCCATCGATGCTCTCCAGCTGTTATGAATTGAAGAAGCGCCCCGGACCAAAGGCCCGGGGCGCTTCCCTTTTTATGGATAGCAGTTTAGCGGCCGCATGGGCCGCGCGATGTTCGTAATTATGCTTACGGCTTCAGGCGCTCAGAGCTTGGCCTTGAGAAGCTTGGCAAGTTCCGAGAAGTTGCGCGTGACCGTGAAGCCGCTTTCTTCCATGATGGCCAGCTTTGCTTCGGCCGTGTCCGCGCCGCCGGAGATCAAGGCGCCCGCATGGCCCATTCGCTTGCCGGGAGGTGCTGTCACACCAGCGATGAAGCCCACAACCGGCTTCTTCATGTTGGCCTTGCACCAGCGGGCGGCATCCGCCTCGTCCGGACCGCCTATCTCGCCGATCATGATGACGGCATCGGTGTCCGGGTCGTCGTTGAAAGCCTTCATCACGTCGATGTGCTTCAGGCCGTTGATCGGGTCGCCGCCGATACCGACCGCGCTGGACTGGCCCAGGCCGATCTCGGTGAGCTGCGCGACGGCCTCATAGGTCAGGGTGCCGGAACGCGACACCACGCCGATGCGGCCCTTGCGGTGGATGTGGCCGGGCATGATGCCGATCTTGATCTCGTCGGGCGTGATCAGGCCGGGGCAGTTCGGGCCGAGCAGCAGCGTCTTCTTGCCGCCGGCTGCTTCCTTGGCCTTCATGCGGTTGCGCACTTCCAGCATGTCGCGGACCGGGATGCCTTCGGTGATGCAGATGGCCATGTCCAGGTCGGCCTCGACGGCTTCCCAGATGGCGGCTGCCGCGCCTGCGGGCGGCACGTAGATCACGGACACGGTGGCGCCGGTCTGCTTCGCGGCTTCCTTCACCGAGGCGTAGATCGGGATGTTGAAGATCGACTCGCCGGCCTTCTTGGGGTTGACGCCCGCCACGAACGCGTTCTTGCCGTTGGCATATTCCTGGCACTTTTCGGTGTGGAACTGGCCGGTCTTGCCGGTGATGCCCTGCGTGATGACCTTGGTGTTTTTGTCGATGTAGATGGACATGACTGTGTTCCTTACTTGACGGCCGCCACGACCTTCTGGGCCGCTTCCGCCATGGTGTCGGCGCTGATGATGGGCAGGCCGGACTCGGCCAGCAGCTTCTTGCCCTCGACTTCGTTGGTGCCCTTCATGCGCACCACCAGCGGCACGCTGAGGTTGACCGCCTTGCACGCGGCGATCACGCCGGTGGCGATGGTGTCGCACTTCATGATGCCGCCGAAAATGTTGACCAGGATGCCCTTGACGTTCTTGTTCTTGAGCATGATCTTGAAGGCTTCCGTGACCTTCTCGGGGGTGGCGCCGCCGCCGACGTCCAGGAAGTTGGCCGGCTCGCCGCCGAACAGCTTGATGGTGTCCATGGTGGCCATGGCCAGGCCTGCGCCATTGACCAGGCAGCCGATGTTGCCGTCCAGCGAGATGTAGGCCAGGTCGAATTTGGAGGCCTCGACTTCAGCCGCATCTTCCTCGTCCAGGTCGCGGTAGGCGACGATTTCCGGGTGGCGGAACAGCGCGTTCGAATCGAAATTGAACTTGGCGTCCAGCGCCTTGATGTTGCCGTTGCCTTCGAGGATCAGGGGGTTGATCTCGACCAGCGAGGCATCGGTTTCCATGTAGATCTTGTAGAGCTTCTGGAGAACGTCCACCGCCTGGGCCTGCGAGGCTTCCGGGATGCCGATGCTGGCAGCGAGCTTTTTGCCCTGCACGTCGGTCAGGCCCGTGGCTGGGTCAACGAAGTCCGTGTGGATCTTCTCGGGGGTGTCGTGCGCCACACCTTCGATGTCCATGCCGCCTTCGCTGGAAACGATGAACGCGACCTTCTGTGTGGAGCGGTCGGTCACGGCCGACACGTAGTACTCTTTCTTGATGTCGGCGCCGTCCTCGATGAGCAGGCGGCGCACTTTCTGGCCTTCAGGGCCGGTCTGGTGCGTGATGAGCTGCATGCCGAGGATTTCACCTGCCAGCTTCTTCACATCTTCAATGGAGCGCGCCAGCTTGACACCACCACCTTTGCCTCGCCCACCTGCGTGGATCTGTGCCTTGACGACCCAGATCGGGCCTCCGAGCTTCTGGGCAGCTTCCACCGCCTCCTGAACCGTGAAAGCCGGGATGCCACGGGGCACGGGCACACCGAAATTGCGCAAGATTTCCTTGCCTTGGTATTCGTGAATTTTCATGAGGTGTCTCTCAGGAACGGGGTGGATGTTGACCCAACGGGGATTCTTGTGAAAAGCAAAGGGCTGCTGCAAGGAGCAACCGCGAACTGTATCATGCTGCAACGCACCAATCCCGCGCATGCCTTACAGTGCGCTTTTAACCCTCCCCGGCAGGAAATCACCAATGCCCAAGGTCTTCATTGACGGCGAAGCCGGCACCACCGGCCTTCAAATCCGCGAACGGCTCGAAAAGATGCCGCAGATCGAACTCGTCAGCATTGCGCCCGAGTTGCGAAAGGACGCGGCCGCCAAGAGTGAACTGATGGGCAAGGTGGACCTGGTCATCCTGTGCCTGCACGATACGGCGGCGAAAGAGTCGGTCGCGATGATCGATGGATTGACCAAAGCCTCCGGCAAGGGCCCGAAGATCATTGACGCCTCCACGGCCCACCGCGTGGACCCGGACTGGGTGTTCGGGTTTGCCGAACTGGCCGCCGGGCAGCGCGATGCCATCATCAAGGCGCAGCGGGTGTCCAACCCCGGCTGTTATTCAACCGGTGCCATTGCATTGATCCGCCCCCTGGTGGATGCAGGCCTGATCCCGGCTGACTTCCCCTTGACCCTGCCTTCCGTGAGCGGCTATTCGGGCGGCGGACGCAGCATGATCGAAGCCTATGAAGAAGGCAGCGCGCCGGCCTTTGAGACCTATGCGCTGGGCCTGAAGCACAAGCACCTGCCCGAAATCGTCAAATACACAGGCCTCACGCGCAGGCCGGTGTTCATCCCTTCGGTCGGCAACTTCAAGCAGGGCATGCTGGTCAATCTGCCGCTGCACCTGGACACGCTGCCGGGCAAGCCCAAGGCGTCTGATCTTCATGATGCCCTGGCCAGGCACTACAAGGACAGCGAATGGGTCAGCGTCGAGCCACCCACGGAAGATGGCAAGATCGACCCGCTCGCGCTGAACGGCACCAACAAGATGGAACTGCGCGTGTTCGCCAATGAGGAATACCGCCAGGCCGTCTTGATAGCCCGGCTGGACAACCTCGGGAAGGGCGCCAGCGGCGCCGCCGTGCAGAATCTGAAACTGATGCTGGGCATTTAGAGGCAGTCGTCCTCATCGGAGCCCGCCACGACCCGGCGGAGCACTTCTGCGCCGAAACCCCGGGAGGCCAGGAAGCGCATTTGCTTGCCGCGTTCTGCGGCATCAGCGGGCGGTGTGCCGAATTTCTTGCGCCAGACATCCCGTGCTCGCTGTAGCTCAGTAGCTTTGAGGGACTCGACCGCTTCGCCGACCACCTGCGCATCCAGCCCTTTGGATTGCAGTTCCTGTTTGATGCGCATGGTGCCCATGCGTGATGACCGGCGATTGATGACGGACTCCACAACACGCTGCTCGCTGATGAAGCCCTTGGCCAGCAGGTCATCGAGCACCCGGGCGAGCTGGCCCGGCTCTTCCTCAAAGCCGGCCAGCTTGCGCTCCAGCTCGGCGCGGGAGTGCTCCCGGGCTGCCAGGTAGCGTAGCGCGCGGCCTTTCAGCGAGAGCCCCATGCCCGCGCGCCGGGGCACGACTTCAGGCATCCACTGCGTCCGGCAACAGCGGAATACCCAGCGACTCGCGCACTTTGTTCTCTATCTCATGCGCCAGCGCGGCGTTCTCGCGCAGGAACTCGCGGGCATTGTCCCGGCCCTGGCCGATCTTCTCGCCGTTGTAGGCATACCAGGCGCCGGACTTCTCGATGATGCGGGCCTCCACGCCCATGTCGATGATTTCGCCGTGGCGGCTGATGCCTTCGCCGAACAGGATGTCAAACTCCGCCGTCTTGAACGGCGGCGCCACCTTGTTCTTGACCACCTTGACCTTGGTCTCGTTGCCGATGGAGTCCTCGCCCTTCTTGATGGTGCCGGTGCGGCGGATGTCCAGGCGCACCGATGCGTAGAACTTCAGCGCATTGCCGCCAGTGGTGGTTTCGGGGCTGCCGAACATCACGCCGATCTTCATGCGGATCTGGTTGATGAAGATGACCATGCAGTTGGCCTTCTTGATGGTGGCCGTGAGCTTGCGCAGCGCCTGGCTCATCAGGCGGGCCTGCAGGCCTGGCAATGAATCGCCCATCTCGCCTTCGAGTTCGGCTTTGGGGGTGAGCGCCGCGACCGAGTCCACCACGATCAGGTCCACCGCGCCGGAGCGCACCAGGGAGTCCACGATTTCAAGCGCCTGCTCGCCGGTATCGGGCTGGCTGATCAGCAGATCCTGCAGGTTCACGCCCAGGTTCTGCGCGTACTGGATGTCCAGCGCATGCTCGGCATCGACGAAAGCGCACTGGCCGCCGATCTTCTGCATCTCGGCAATGACTTGCAGGGTGAGGGTGGTTTTGCCCGAGGATTCCGGGCCGTAGATTTCAATGACGCGGCCACGCGGCAGGCCGCCCACGCCCAGGGCGATGTCCAGCCCCAGCGAGCCGGTGGACACCACCTGGATGTCCTCGATCACCTCGCCTTCGCCCAGCCGCATGATGGTGCCCTTGCCGAACTGCTTCTCGATCTGGGCCAGCGCGGCTTGCAGCGCCTTGGCTTTTTCACTGTTGGGGCCGAGGCCCTTGACCGGTGCGTCCATGAAAACTCCTTGAAAAATCAACAGGTTAAGAGTGTTTTTGCATCTGCTTTTAATCACAGGCTGGATGCTTGAACAGTACTCTAACGCAAGCACTCTCATTCGGTAAACAGGATTTTTTGTCAGTTTGCCTTACTATGTGCGAATGGCTGATGACAACTTGCAAACGCCTGCGGAAGACGGCTGGCGCCAGACGCACCTGGGCCGCCTGCTCGGCCACGCCATGCGCCGCTTCGACGAGCGTGTCCTGGCCCTGATGGCGCGCAATGTGGAAGTCCCGCTGGCGCTCGCCAACCTCGCCTCCCGTGCGCAGGTGAATGCAGCGCACATCCACATCACACGGCACCTGTCCTTGCGCGGCTCGCGCCTGACCGCGCTGGCCCAAAGCGCCGGCATGAGCAAGCAGGCCATGGGTGATCTGGTCGACCAATGCGAGGCATGGGGCCTCGTCACGCGCGCACCCGACCCGATGGACGCACGGGCCAAACTCGTTGCCTTCACGCCCACCGGGCTCGCCTGGCTGCAGGCTTTCCGCGATGCCGTCGCCCAGGCCGAGGCCGAATTCCGCAACGAAGTCGGCCCCGAAGTCGCAACCGTTGTCATGCTTGGCCTGGAGGCCTACGCAAGCTGACGCTGGCATGTCTGCAAGTGCCGACACGCCAAGTTGTTGATCTGACTGGATATTTTGACCAGGCCGAGCAGGGTGTGTCGGTGAACGCCGACACCGGGCGGCCTCCGGATTTACGCAAGTCATTGATTTAATTGAGGAAATTTTCTGGCACGCTGATTGAGATGTCCTGTGCATGCCCGGACCACCGGCATCCCTCAACAAACAGGAGCACCTCATGAACAAACTCAACCTCATCGCCGCCAGCCTTTTCAGCAACCGTCCTTTCACAGGCCGGCCCGTCCTTGTTGCCTGCACTGCACTGCTAAGCCTCAGCCTCGTGGCATGCGGGGGCGGTGGCGGCGGTGGCAGCGAAAGCCTGGCCAGCGGGGCCCCTGCCGGCAGCGGAACCCCCGCAGACGGACCTGGCGCACCGCAAGTACCGGCCAGCCCGCAGATGCTCCAGCTGGCGGGCAGCCCCTACCGCAACGGCACGACCAATGGCTCCAGCGACATCGCGCGCTTTGGAGTTGCATTGGGCGGCGCCGTGTTTGACGCCGCCGGCAACCTGTATGTCGCCGACGGCAGCAACCACCTCATCCGCAAGATCACGCCCGAAGGCGTGGTCAGCGACTTTGCGGGCAAGGCAGACGACCAGGGCAGCGCCAACGGCAGCCTGGCCAACGCACGCTTCCGGGTTCCCGCCGGCATGACGCGCGACGCGGCGGGCAATATCTACATCATCGAGCGCAGCAACCACGGCGTGCGCAAGATCACGCCGGAAGGCGTGGTGAGCCTGATGGCCGGCGGCGGCAACTGCGCGGCGGTGGACGGCGCGGACGTGACCGCGCGTTTCTGCGCACCCCAGGGCATCGCAGCCGACACCGCCGGCAACATTTATGTGGCCGATACCAGCAACCACACCATCCGCAAAGTCACACCATCCGGCATGGTCACCACGTTGGCCGGCGCCGCCGGATCCAGCGGCGCAGCCGATGGCATGGGCGCTGCGGCACGCTTCAACTACCCGAACGGCATTGCCGTCAGCACCTCAGGCGACCTTTACGTCGCAGACCAGTCCAACCAGGTCATCCGCCGCATTACAGCCGATGGAACTGTCACTACGTTCGCCGGCACCGCAGGTTCTTCCGGCAACACCGACGGCACCGGCGCCGCGGCCCGCTTCACCGGCCCGGCCGGCCTGGCATTCGATACCGCCGGCCGCCTGGTCGTGAGCGAACAATACGGCCGGCGTGTACGCCGCATCAACCTCGCGACAGCTGCAGTGGAAACGCTCGCCGGTTCCGGCGCGACAGGGGCTGATGACGGCACCGGCACATCCGCAAGCTTCGCAGCGCCCATCGCCGTCACTGCCGCTGCCAATGGCGATGTGGTCATCATGGAGGAAGCCGGCTTCGTGCGCCGGGTCACACCGGCCGGCGTCGTCACCACCGTTGCCGGCAAATGGCCCGCCAGCGGCAAGGTGAACGCCATCGGCACCAGCGCACGATTCAACGGCCCCAGCCACCTGGCGCAGGACGCCGCCGGCAACATCTTCGTTGCAGACACGAACAACCGCGTGATCCGCCGGGTGACCCCGGATGGCGCCGTCACGGTCTTCTCCGGGCAGGGCAACTCCGACGTCCTGGACGGCATCGCCACCGTGGCCCGCTTCGGCAACTTTGGCGGCATCGCCATGGACGCCGCCGGCAACCTGTATGTCGCAGACCAGACCACGGAAACGATCCGCAAGGTCACCACGGACGGCACGGTCTCGACGCTCGCCGGAAGCGCATACGGCACGGGCAATGCCGACGGCATGGGTGCCGCTGCCAAATTCCGCGCCCCGACCGCGCTGGTCGTGGGCAAGGACGGCAACATCTATGTCGCGGACCGCAGCAACCATTGCATCCGCAAGATCACACCCGCCGGCGCCACCACGGCATTTGCCGGCACCTGCGGCACAGGCACCTACGGCGATGGCAACCCGGCCAATGACGACGGGATGGGCGCCGCGGCCAGGTTCTCGTTCCCCTCCGGCATGGCGGTCGATGCCGACGGCAACCTGTACGTGGGCGAGCAGGGCGCGCACCGCATCCGCAAGATCACGCCGGCAGGCCAGGTCAGCACGCTGGCCGGCGGCGGCACCAACGGGACGGCGGGCTACCTGGACGGCGCGGTCGCAACGGCCCTGTTCTATCACCCGACGCAGATGGCAACCGACGACAAGTCCAACCTCTATGTTGTCGACAGCCGCAACCACGTGATCCGCAAGATCACCCCCGGCGGCACGGTGAGCACGATTGCAGGCATGGCCGGCTTGCCCGGCGACACCAACGGCCAGGGCGTCAGCCCGCTCGAAGGCCGCCTGACGTCCCCCGTGGGCATCAGCTGGCACGCCGGCAACCTGACCGTCAGCACCAGCCACGGCCTGGTCCGGATCCAGCTGGCACCCTGATACCTGGCTTGCCAGTCCAGCCCGCCGGCTCCTTGCCGGCGGGCTTTTTTAATTCCGGTGGCGCGCCGGGAAGATGCCTAGAATTTGGCATGGCGCCACCTGGCTGCATTTTGGCGCCCCCAAGGAGACAAGCATGCGGATACTGATAGCCGAGGATGACCAGGTGCTGGCGGACGGCCTGCTGCGTACCCTGCGCAGCTCGGGCGCCGCCGTGGACCATGTGGCCAGCGGCACGGAGGCGGATGCGGCGCTCATGACCAACAACGAATTCGACCTGCTCATCCTTGACCTGGGCCTGCCGAAGATGCATGGCCTTGAGGTGCTCAAGCGGCTGCGCGGCCGCAATTCGGCCATGCCGGTGCTGATCCTCACCGCGGCCGACAGTGTGGAGGAGCGAGTCAAGGGCCTGGACTATGGCGCCGACGACTACATGGCCAAGCCCTTCTCCCTGCAGGAACTCGAAGCGCGGGTGCGCGCCCTGATCCGCCGCGGCATGGGCGGCGCCAGCTCCAGCATCAAGCATGGGCCGCTGGTGTATGACCAGGCCGGCCGCGTCGCAACCATAGACGGCAAGATGGTCGAGCTGTCGGCGCGCGAACTGGGCCTGCTTGAAGTGCTGCTGCAGCGGGCCGGCCGCCTGGTCAGCAAGGACCAGCTCGTGGAGCGGCTGTGCGAATGGGGCGAGGAAGTGAGCAACAACGCCATCGAGGTCTATATCCACCGCCTGCGCAAGAAAATCGAAAAAGGCCCGATCCGCATCGCCACCGTGCGGGGCCTGGGCTACTGCCTCGAAAAGATCCAGGGCTGAATATGGCCCCCACGCTCGTCACTCCGTGTACTCGCTGCCCCCCAAGGGGGCGCAGCCGGCTTGGGGCGGCCCGGCGCCGGCTCTGAGCCCTGTTCAAGGATGGCCCTCAAACTGTTCAAGCGCGAACAGCACTCGCTGTTCGGCGAGATCCTTGACTGGATGCTCACGCCGCTGCTGCTGCTGTGGCCGGTGAGCCTGGCGCTGACGTGGCTGGTGGCGCAGGGGATCGCCAACAAGCCCTTTGACCGCGCCCTGGAATACAACGTCCGCGTGGTCGCGCAGCTGGTCGGTGTGCGCGGTGACCGCGTGCAGTTCAACCTGCCCCAGCCTGCCAGCGAACTGCTGCGCGCCGACGATGCCGACCTCGTGTATTTCCAGGTGCTGGGCACGCGCGGCGAATTCCTGAGCGGTGAGCGAACCCTGCCCGCACCGCCGGAAGACGAGGTCACGGAAGTCGGCACGGTGCACCTGCGCGACGACGAGATCCGCGGCCTCGAAATCCGGGTGGCCTACACCTGGGTCAAGATGGAGCTGCCCGGCAAGCCGGTGCTGGTGCAGGTGGCCGAAACCCGGGAAAAGCGCTCGGTACTGGCCACGGAAATCATCAAGGGCGTGATGCTGCCCCAGTTCGTCATCCTGCCGCTGGCGGTGCTGCTGGTGTGGCTGGCGCTGGTGCGCGGCATCAAGCCGCTCAACGAACTCGAAGAGCGCATCCGGGCGCGCAAGCCGGACGACCTGTCTCCGCTGGACGACAAGGCGGTGCCGCTGGAAGTGGCGCCGCTGGTGTCGTCGGTGAACGACCTGCTGACGCGGCTGGAGGGCTCCATTGCGACGCAAAAACGCTTCCTGGCCGATGCCGCTCACCAGCTCAAGACGCCGCTGGCCGGCTTGCGGATGCAGGCCGACCTGGCGCAGCGGGAAGGCGCAAACGCCGACGAACTCAAGCAGTCGCTCAAGCAGATCGGCCGCTCAAGCGTTCGTGCCACGCACACCGTCAACCAGTTGCTGGCGCTGGCCCGGGCCGAGGGCAGCGGCGCGCGCCAGCGCCAGCCCTGCGACCTGGCGCGCCTGACCATGGAAGTGGTGCAGGACTCGGTGCCGCGCGCCATGGACCGGTGCATCGACCTGGGCTACGAAGGCCCGCAGCCCGGCGCGCCGGGTGTCAAGCTGGAAGGCAACCCGACGCTGCTCAAGGAACTGATCCGCAACCTGCTGGACAACGCCATCAACTACACACCGTCCAGCGCCGGCCAGCCCGGCGTGATCACGGCCCGCGTGATGGCCGACCCGTTCGGCAAGGTCCTGATCCTGCGTGTGGAAGACTCCGGGCCGGGTATCCCGGAAGCGGAGCGGGAACTGGTGTTCCAGCCGTTCTACCGGGCCCTGGGCATGGAGGCCGACGGCTCTGGCCTGGGCCTGCCCATCGTGCTGGAGATTGCGCGCCAGCATGATGCCACTGTCACGCTGGAAGAAGCCCACCCCGGCAAAATGCCGCCGGGCGCCAGCTTCAGCGTGCGCTTCACGTCATGGAGCGAGCCGGGGCAGGATCAAGCCGGTTTGTAGAAGCTCAGCTGCAGCCGTTCGCGTTCGATGGCGCGCGCCACATGCGGCAGCAGCGCGATGCGCTGGACGAAGGCCCACAGCACGGGATAGTCGCCAGGGTTGATGCCGGTGATCGTGCCCCAGCGCAGCAGTGTCAGCGCATAGGCATCCAGCGGGCCGAAATGCGCACCGCCCAGGAAGGCATCGCCGCGCGATGCGGCCGCAGTGACCATGGCCTCCAGCTCACCCAGCATGCCGCGGTAAAGCTCCTTGTTGAAGGCCTTGAGCTCACCGTACACCGCCTCATCGGCCGCAAACTTGTGCGGCATGAAGTAGTGGGTGAAGGTCGGATGCACCGTGTTGTTCATCCAGGCCAGCGTTTCCATCACGCGGGCACGTGCCAGCGGCTCGCGCGGCAGGAAGCCCAGCTGCGGAAACCGGTCATCCAGGTAACCCACGATGGCGACGATCTGCGTGATGGTCTCCCCGCCGTCCACCAGCACCGGCACCTGCGCGCGCGGATTGATGGCCTTGTACTCAGGCTGGTAGTTCTCGCCCTTGTGCAGCTTGACCATCGATGCCTCGAACGGCTCGCCGGCCGCCTCCAGCAAGGTATGCGGCACGAAGGAGCAGGCGCCGGGCGCGAAATAAAGCTTGAGGGTCATGCCGGTCTCCGTCCTTTTCTGGCTACTTGCAGGCGCGCAGCGGCTTGCCCGCCAGCACCGTCCTGAATTCATCCAGGCGCGGCCTCAGCACGTCGTCCACCGCAGTGAACCGGAGCATCTGCCCGCGCACTTCCGCCCGGTCCTGCACCACACGCGCCGTGCGCACACCGCGCTGCACAAGCGCGCCGAGCTGCTGGGTGGCGCCGGCCTGGCTGTCGAAATTGCCCAGTGACAGGCCAGGCTCCATGGCGGGGTTGAGGGGCGCCTCGAATGAAATCTTGAGCGCCCGCAGTTCAGCCTTCTTCTTGTTCAGGGCTTCCGCCGTCGGGAACTTGCCCATGTAGACCATCCACCGCGCAGGCTCCACCGCACTTTCAAGGATCCACACAGACGCCGGCAGCGCGGGCTCCAGCGCCTGGCGGATCACGGCGCTCTGCTTTTCGTCATACAGGCCGGCCTGCAGGCATTCGGGCGGGCGAGGCGCTGCTGCCAGGGTGGTGCCGGTGTCTGCCCGGCGCAGTTCGTCGGCCGTAAGGATGCGCAGCGCCTCCGGCTTGATCTGCTGCTCGATGCGCTGGGGCTCGGACTGCTGCACCGGCGCATAGCCATAGGGTTGCAGCATCCCCCGCGCCCAGGCGAAGTAGGCGCCATTGCCCAGCAGCAGGAACAGGACGAGCAGCCGCAGCATGCGTCAGGCCGCTCCAGCCGGGGCAGATGAAGGACGGGGTTGGGGACGCACGCTGACCTCGGAGCTCGTGATTTGTTTCATGCCGGTCGCAGTATGCACCAGCAACGCGCCATTTTCACCCGCACCATGCGCCGTGCCCTCCAGGATGCCGCCCTGTCCGTCACTCACGCTGACCTGCCGCTCGCGCAGCGCATCCCGCGCATTGAAGCGTGCCTGGAACGGCCCGAAGCCGAATTGCCCGAACGCCAGCACCGACTGCACCAGGGGCGGCGCCAGGCGGCGCAGCACATCAGGCGCACCGGCTTGCGGCTCCAGTTCCCGCATGCTCGCCGGCGGCGTGGACAGGCCCGCCGCATCGCGCGGGGCAATGTTGATGCCCACGCCGATCACCGCATAGCGCCTGTCGCCGACGCTGGCTGTCTCGATCAGGATGCCGCCGAGCTTGCGGTCTCCGTGCTCGCCCGTCAGCCAGAGGTCGTTCGGCCATTTGAGGCGGATGTCCGGATGCAGGCTTTCGGCCACGCTGGCGCCGACAGCCAGCGACAGGCCCGACCAGTCGGCAGGCGCCAGCGGCAGGCCGAGGGAAAAGGTCAGTGAATCACCCACGGCGCTGTGCCAGTCGCGCCCCAGGCGCCCCCGGCCCGCCGTCTGCGCGCCGGCCACCAGAAGAATCGGCTCCAGCCGCCCGGCGCGCGCCCGGCGCATGAGCTCGGTATTGGTGGAGTCGATTTCGGGCAGGACTTCAATGCTGAAATCCGGCACGGCAGGGTACACCGCCTGCCAGATGGCCTCGGAGGCACCGGCAAATGCGGCTCCCACGCCCGGCATCCGTGCGCTCCCTCAGCGCCCGCGCTTGGGCGCCAGCAGCGTGCCGCGGCACTTCTTCGCGCCGCACCAGCACGGGTATTCGGCCTTCAGCTTGGGCGTGTAGCGCTCGTCGATGATCAGGCCGTAGTCGTAGTTCAGCTCTTCACCTGCCTTGATGTTGCGCAGTGCCTTGATGAACACCCGCCCGCCCTCCTCGTCGGCCTCGCAGTTGGCGTCGCAACTGTGGTTGATCCAGCGCGAGGAGTTGCCGCCGTGCTTGGCATCGATCACGTTCTGTGCATCGATGTGAAAGTAGAAGGTGTGGTTCGGGTCCTTGGGATCATGCGGATGGCGGCGCAGCGCCTCCTTCCAGTTGATGATCTCCCCCACGTATTCGATGATGATCTCGCCCTCGGGGATGTCCTGCAAGGCGAAAACGCCCTTGCCGTGGACGCCCGAGCGGCGGGTCTGGATGCGGCGGCCGCCGTTGATTGGGCCGGATTTAGCGGGCATTGGGAAAACTCTGTTAAGTTGAATATGCACACACGCGCGCGTACACGTGCGCGCGTAGAAGCGCCGATTGTAGGAGTACGGACATGAAGCTTTCGCGACGGGACATGATGGCGGCCACCGCCGGCACAGCCGTGGGCGCGGTTGGCGGCCTCGCGGCGGCGCAGGAGGTGCTGCGCGCGCCGCCCGCCGAAGAGGCGCGCGCGCCTGCGCTGCCCAAGGCTGGTGCAATGCTGCCGCTGCGCGCAGTGACACTGCTGGATGGAACCGTGTTCACGCCTGCCATGGCCGAAGGAAAAGTCCTTGTGGTGTACTGGTGGGCCAGCTGGTGCCCGTTCTGCGCGGTGCAAAGCCCGCACATTGAAGCGCTCTGGCGCAAGAACCGCGCCCGGGGCCTGCAGGTGCTGGCGCTGTCCATCGACCGGCGGCGCGAAGACGCCCTCGCTTACATTCAGAAAAAAGGTTACAGCTTCCCTGCCGCGATGCTGACGCCGGAAATAGCGACAATGCTGCCCAAACCCAAGGGCCTGCCGGTGACGGTGGTGCGCGGGCGCGGGGGCAAGGTGGTATTCGCGGAAAGCGGCGAGATGTTCCCGGAAGATATTGAAGGATTGGCCAAGTACCTATGACGAAGACCCTGGTGATTGCGGAGAAGCCTTCGGTGGCGCAGGACATCGTGCGCGCCCTCACGCCCACGGCGGGCAAGTTCGAGAAGCACGACGATCATTTCGAGAACGACAAATACATCGTCACCAGCGCCGTCGGCCACCTGGTGGAGATCCAGGCGCCCGAGGAATTTGACGTCAAGCGCGGCAAATGGAGCTTTGCCCACCTGCCGGTCATCCCGCCCTACTTCGATCTCAAACCGGTGGACAAGACCAAGACCCGGCTGAACGCCGTGGTCAAGCAGGCCAAGCGCAAGGACGTCACGGACCTGATCAACGCCTGCGACGCGGGCCGCGAAGGCGAGTTGATCTTCCGGCTGATCGAGCAATATGCGGGTGGCGCCAAGCCCCTGGGCAAGCCGGTGCGGCGCCTGTGGCTGCAGTCCATGACGCCGCAGGCCATCCGCGACGGCTTTGGCGAACTGCGCAGCGAAAAGCAGATGCAGGGCCTGGCCAGCGCCGCCCGCTCGCGCTCCGAGGCCGACTGGCTCGTCGGCATCAACGGCACGCGCGCGCTGACGGCCTTCAATTCACGCGACGGCGGCTTCTTCCTGACCACGGTGGGGCGGGTGCAGACGCCGACGCTGTCGGTGGTGGTCGAGCGTGAGGAAAAGATCCGGAAGTTCATCAGCCGCGATTACTGGGAAATCCACGCCACCTTCCTGGCCGAAGCCGGCGAATACCCGGCAAAGTGGTTCGACCCGAAACACAAGAAGGTTGAAGATGACGCCGAGAAGAAGGCTGATCGCGTCTGGACACAGCGCGAAGCCATGGAAATCGCCGACGCCGTGCGCGGCAAGGCGGCCAGCGTCACCGAGGAATCCAAGCCGACCACACAGGCTTCCCCCCTGCTGTTTGACCTGACGTCCCTGCAGCGCGAGGCCAACGGTCGCTTCGGCTACAGCGCCAAGACCACGCTGCAACTCGCGCAGAGCCTGTATGAACGCCACAAGGCCCTGACCTACCCGCGTACCGACTCGCGCGCGCTGCCCGAAGACTACCTGCCGGTGGTCAAGGACACCATGAAAATGCTCGCCGGCAGCGATATGCGCCACCTGGCACCGTTCGCCAAACAGGCCATCGACGGCAGCTACGTCAAGCCCAGCAAGCGCATCTTCGACAATGCCAAGGTAAGCGACCACTTCGCCATCATCCCTACGCTGCAGGCGCCCAGCGGCTTGTCAGATGCTGAACAGCGGCTCTATGACCTGGTCGTCAAGCGCTTCCTGTCGGTGTTCTTCCCGAGCGCCGAGTTCATGGTGACCACGCGCATCAGCCAGGCCGTGGGCCACAGCTTCAAGACCGAAGGCAAGGTGCTGGTCAAGCCGGGCTGGCTGGCCATCTGGGGCAAGGAAGCCGCCGCCGAAATCACCGACGCCAAGGAAGGCGACAAGGGCCAGGCCCTGGTGCCGGTGAAGCCCGGCGAGATGGTGCGCGCCGAAGTGGTCGAGCCGAAGGCGCTCAAGACCAAGCCGCCCGCGCGCTATTCTGAAGCCACGCTGCTGGGCGCCATGGAAGGTGCCGGCAAGCTGGTCGAAGACGACGAGCTGCGCGAGGCGATGCAGGAAAAAGGCCTGGGCACACCGGCCACCCGCTCGTCCATCATTGAAGGGCTGATTGCCGAGAAATACATGTTCCGCGAAGGCCGCGAGCTGATTCCCACGGCCAAGGCCTTCCAGCTGATGACGCTGCTGCGCGGGCTGGGCGTGGAAGAACTCTCCAAGCCCGAACTCACCGGCGAGTGGGAATACAAGCTGGCCCAGATGGAGCACGGCAAGCTATCGCGCGAGGACTTCATGCGCGAGATCGCGCAGATGACCGAGCACATCGTCAAGAAGGCCAAGGAATACGACCGCGACACGGTGCCCGGCGACTATGCGACGCTCTCCACGCCCTGCCCTAACTGCGGCGGCATCGTCAAGGAAAACTACCGGCGCTACACCTGCACCGGCAAGGACGGCAACAGCGAGGGCTGCGGCTTCTCGTTTGGCAAGACGCCGGCAGGCCGCACCTTTGAGGCCCATGAAGTCGAGCAGTTCCTGCGTGACAAGAAGATCGGCCCGCTCGAAGGCTTCCGCTCCAAGGCCGGCTGGCCGTTTACCGCCGACATCGTGCTCAAGTTCAGCGAAGACGACAAGAACTGGAAGCTGGAGTTCGACTTTGGCGATGACAAGAACGCGGCTGAGACCGGCGAGATCGTGGACTTCAGCGCCCAGCAGTCACTGGGCCCCTGCCCGAAATGCGCAGCGCGGGTCTTTGAATACGGCAAGAACTATGTCTGCGAGAAGTCGGTTCCCACGGCGCAGCAGCCCACGCCCAGCTGCGACTTCAAGACGGGCCAGGTCATCCTGCAGCAGCCCGTGATGCGCGAGCAGATGGAAAAGCTGCTATCCACCGGCAAGACCGACCTGCTGGACAAGTTCGTCTCGATGCGCACGCGCCGCCCCTTCAAGGCCTTCCTCGCCTGGGACAAGGAAGCCGGCAAGGTGAACTTCGAGTTCGCACCATCCAAGTTCCCGCCGCGCAAGCCTGCTGCGGGCAAGCCGCTGGTGGCGAAGGAGCCCGCCGCGAAGTCTGTGGTGGCGAAGAAAGCCGCGCCGGCGAAAAAGGCTGCCGCAAAGAAAGCCCCCGCAAAGACTGCTGCGGCCAAGGCGCCGCGCAAATCACGCGCCACCGGCGCCGTTAACCTCACGCCCAGCGCGGCCTTGAGCGCGGTGATCGGTGCCGAACCTGTGGCCCGCACCCAGGTCATCAAGAAGCTGTGGGACTACATCAAGGCCAACGGCCTGCAGGATGCGGCAAACAAGCGCGCCATCAATGCCGATGCGAAGCTCAAGCCCGTGTTCGGCAAGGACCAGGTGACGATGTTCGAGTTGGCGGGGATTGTCGGCAAGCACCTGGGCTGAGCGGGCCGCTTCAGTACTTCCTGAGCAGCGCCTGGCGCAACAGGCGCGCGGCCCGGTCTCGGATGTGGCCGGGCATGCTGCGGCGCGGCTGGGGCGTGAGCTTCTTCGCGGCGGTACAAGCGTCCAGGAAGTCCATCAGCAGCGGCATGTCGTCGATCGTGTCCGTGCCTTCCTTGCGGAACTCGGGGTGCCACTGGGTCGCTGCGATGTAGCCCTTGCGCACCCCGCCGCGGCGGCGGATGGCTTCGGGCACATGGTCCGGAATGCTCCAGGCCTCGATCTCGAAGCCGGGCGCCAGCCCTTTCACCGCCTGGTGATGGATGCTGTTGACGCGGGCGCGCAGCACGCCGGGGTAGAGCTGCGCCAGTCGCGTGCCTGGCACCAGGTCGATCTCATGGAAGTTCTGGTCGTAGGTCACGGCGTCACGGTGGCGCAGCGTCCCGGGGTGCTCATGCTGCGTCTCGATGTCCTGGTACAGCGTGCCGCCGAATGCCACGTTGATGAGTTGCAGACCTCGGCACACACCGAAGATCGGCTTGCCGGCCTGCTCGAAGGCCTCCACCAGCGCCAGGTCGTAAAGGTCACGGATGCGGTCGCCGATCCAGGCCTCCCTGAGCGGCTCCTCGCCATAACTGCCGGGCCAGACGTCCGACCCGCCATGCATGACCACACCGTCGAGCCATTCGGCATAGTGCGACAGCTTGGTGTCGCCACGCGCCGTCTCCCCCGTCGGGCAGGGCACCATCACCACCATCGCGCCCGCCGACATGAGCCAGTGGGCAATGGACTGCTCCACATATTGCAGCGTCTTGTTGGTGAAGAGCGAGCGGGCCGGGTCGGCGTGCGAGAAGCAGGCCGACAGTCCGATCTTGAGGCGTTTGGCAGGCATCAGCACCATTCTTGCCGCACGCTGCGGTGGCGGCTGTCAGACAACAGCCCGTTCGCACGCTTCCCCCGCCTGCCCCTGCCGCGGCCCCCACGGCGCAAAGGGCCTTCGGGATGTATGTGAACTTGCGCCCGCCGGCGCGGGCACTGGCGGGTCTTCGCACAATCCCGGGTCCCACCCATGCAAAGGAACCCGTCCATGCAATGCCCCGTCTGCACCACCACCCAGCTCGTCATGTCCGAACGCAGCGGCATCGAGATCGACTACTGCCCGCAATGCCGCGGCGTCTGGCTCGACCGTGGGGAACTCGACAAGATCATCGACCGTGCCGCTCCTGCGGCCACTGCGCCAGCCGCGCGCGCGAGCAGCCCGCAGCCCCATGCGCAAGCCTATCCGCAGCAGGTCCAGCACCATGGCCAAGCCCAGACCGGCTACTACTACAAGAAGAAAAAGCGTGAAGGCTTCCTGGGCGAGCTCTTCGACTTTGACTGAGGCGCACTGTCAGCACGCCCCATTCGAACTTGACGGGCCGCTCCCGCAGCTGTCAGGCCTTCGGTAGCGTGCAGGCACTGTCACTCAAAGGCCGGTACGCATTGTCTGCAGAGATCTCGCTGACCACCGACAACAAGTCCCACTTCTGCTTGACGTCCGACGACTTCTTCACTTCCACCAGGTGCGTGGCGCGGACCATCCGGCCGTCACTGCGCACCCGGCCGTTGCGGGTAATGGCATCGTCCACGGGCAAGCTGCGGATCGCCTTGAGGACCGCGCCGGTTTCCTTGGTGCCAGCGGCCTTCACGGCCTTGAGATAGTGAGTAACGGCGCTGTAGTTCACGGCATGTGTCTCCGCCGGCGGCTTGCCGTTGCGCTTCCAGAAGCGCTGGCCGAACTCGCGGGTCTTGTCGTCACGGTCCCAGTAATAGATCGTGTTGTGCAGGATGCCCTGCATCGCGTCGATGCCGATGACCGGAATGTTGTAGAGCTGCAGTCCGAAAGCCGCTGCCTTGGCCTTCTTCCAGATGCCAAATTCATGGCCCTGCTTGATGATGCGCTCCAGGTCATCGCCCGCGCTGGCAATGCCGATGACCTTGGCGCCCGAGGCCTGCGCCTGCAGCAGCAATGACGCCATGTCCATGTTGTTGGCCGGGTGGCGAACGCCACCCAGCACCTTGCCACCAGTCTCAAGGATTTTCTTGCGCGCGTCGGCCTCAAGCGCGTGGCCGAAGGCGTAGTCTGCGGTGATGAAGAACCATGAATCGCCACCGCGCTTGGTCATGTCCGATGCCACGGCAGCACTTTGCATGTAGGTGTCGTAGCCCCAGTGGAATGAATTGGATGTGCAGAACTTGCCGGTGATGTCCGAGCTGGACGCGCCTGTCACGATAAGGATCCTGTCCTTTTCTTTCGTGATGTTGGAAGCGGCGATAGCGGCGGCAGAACTCCCCAGGTCGACCAGCATGTCGACCTGCTCCTGGTCGTACCAGCGGCGTGCAACGGTCGACGCGATGTCGGGCTTGTTCTGGTGGTCCGCAAACACGAGTTCAACAGGCATGCCTGCAACTGTCTTTCCGAAGTCTTCAATCGCCATACGGGCACCATCGACCGAGCCTGTGCCCAGAACCGCGGACAAGGCGCCGGACATGTCGGTGAGCACACCGATCTTGACCTTTTGTGACTGGGCAAAAACCGGAGGGATGCCGATCTGGGCAGCACCCGCAATGCTGAAGAGCCCTAGTTTGCGTCGCGTGAGTTTCATACATGTTCCTTTAGGAGAAAACTGGCAGATCGAAGTGTTGTACCTTAATTTGGTATCAAATCTATTTTGAGGTACTTACGACATTAAATCATTGGGATAAACCCAATGAAAACCACAATCTCCAAGTACACTGGTTGGCGACGCATCCCACAATGTGAGAAGAAACTGACTTATGAGTGTTAAATCCTCCGGGAGTGTGTTTGAGGTTCTGCGCGAATTGGCCGAGGCTTCCCAGCCGATAAGCGCTGCCGAGCTGGCGGCCACGTTGCGGTTGCCTGTGACTTCGACGATACGTGCCCTTGCCACGCTGGAGGCGGCCAACTTTGCCAAGCGGGAGAACGGGTCGGCGAAATACGTCATGGGCGGCGCGGCGCGGCTGCTTTCCCATGCATTCATGTCGCAATTTCCGATCCGCGATGCGGCGTTGCCTTATTTGCAACGGCTGTCCGCCGTGTCTGGCGTCAGTTGCTCCCTGTTCCAGCGGCTGGGCTGGTGCTCTCTGCGCATTGCTTTTGTTGCCGGGACCACATCGATCATCAATGTAAGTGTGCTTGGTGAGTCTTCATCGTTGACTACGGGTGCAGCCGGCATTGCCATCCTGTCTGGCGCCAGGGTGGCGTTCTGCAGGCAAGCCCATGCTGCTGCTCCGTCGGGTAGCTGGGAAGACTTGACGGCCAAAACCAGACTCGCCAAAAGCAGGGGGTTCGCGTTGGAACAAAGCCGCTTTGACCAGGGCGGGCACGACCTGGCTGTGCCCTTGCGCGGCGACGATGGCCAGGCATTCGCGGCCATTGTGCTGGAAGGGCTGGTGCTGCAGGATGGCGCTCTCTCGCTCCAGGTACCTGGCTACCTCGAGATCATCAGGGAACTGCAGCTCACCATCGATGATGATCCTGAAAGCTTTCACGGCCACTACGACCATGTCGGCCCCGAAGACATCAAGCTGGGGCTGTCTCCCGCTCATCATGGAATTTGATGGGTGGCGCGGCAGCAAACATCCGGCTTTGCTGGTTCAACTCCTCGAGGATGCCGCGGATTTCGGGGATGAACCGGTCGGCTACATCATTTGGAAAGCGGAATTTGGGGCCACCGATGGTGATGGCCGCGAGCGGCCTGTTCATGGCGCCGAAAACCGGAAATGACAGGTAGGTTGCTCCGACCGAAAAGTCTTCATATCCGCGGGCAAAGCCCAGCCGCCTGACCAGTTCGACCTCTGCCCACAGGGCGTCGGGGTCGGTGATCGTTGTGGGCGTGTATCTGCGCAACGGTGACTCGAGTTCAATGTATTGCCGGATCTCCTCGTCGTGCAGGCAGGCCAGCAACAGCCTTGACCCGGCGCCTGCATGCAACGGGAGCGGCTGCGTCAAAGGCGAATAGCCGACGGTGACGCCTTGCGCCTGGATGCTCTCGATACAGACATGGTGCCGGCCCACAAGAATACTGAGGAACACACTTTCGCCAGTGAGCTTGTGAATCTGGTGCAGATAGGGCATGCACAGGGTACGGACATCCGCCGGCTCGTTGGTCCGGCTGAGAGTCAGCACAGTGTGGCTTAACTGGTATTTCTTGCCGCTTGGGTCACGGACCAGATAGCCTTCCTTGAGAAGCGTGTCCAGTGCCTGGAATGCGGAGTTCTTGGAACACGCCAGTTCATTGCACAGTTCCGTCACACCCCAGACAGGCTGCCTGCTGAAGAGCGTCAGCGCCTGCAGAACCCGCAGCGTTCCCTTGTTCATCAATCGAGTCCGATTCGCGTCAAATGACGCAAAGTGTAGCGGCTACGGCCACTGCAAAGCCACCGGAGCCGGCGCAATGACAGCCTCGCCACCTCGCAATGGGGCAGTTGCGCGCTGGATGGGTGCAGCACATGCCGTTGCCTGGTAGGTCTGCATCATCCATCCGCTGCGCTCCTTGATCCAGACTGACAGCGACACTGAATGAATGACGCGCTCCTGGCCGGCAAGCGTCAATTGCTGTGCAAGGTCTGACAGTAGAACGACGAGACCGCCGACCCGCTGCACACGCTGGTTGGATTCGAAGATGGCGTTGTATCTCAATGCGCCACTGCTCAGGCGCTCAAGGAATTCCTCACGTGTCTCTACCTTTCCGGTTGTATGAATGAAGATGAGGTCATCCGCCATTGTCTTGCGGACCCGCACGACGTCATTCGCAATCAGCGCATCGCGCCGCTCCTGGTTGCGGGCAATCACCGCCTGTTCGATGCTGTCCATTCAGCGCTCCGTGAAGACGAAGTCCGCCGTATCGAGCGAGGCGGTCATGTTCCGGTAATCCACCAGCCTCCATGGCGAATTCATGACAACGCGGCCCTTCTTGTTCTTGTACCAGTTGGACACGCCTGCGTGGGCCCACACCATGCCCCGATGAGCCTTGTCCACGCGTTCGTTGTAGGCCTCAAACGGCTCCTGCCTGCATTCAATCGATGCCGCGCCCCGCTCTATGACTTCGCGCAGCGCCTGGGAGATATAGCGCACCTGGCATTCGGAATGAAAGATGGCGCTGCCGCCATGGGCCAGGTTGGTGTTGGGCCCGTAGATCATGTAGAAATTCGGGAATCCAGGCATGGTGATGCCCAGATGCGCGCGCGGGTCATCATCCCCCCAGAGCTTGCGCAGGTCCTTGCCGTCTCGCCCGGTGATGGTCATTGGCGCAAGCATCCTGGACGCTTCAAAACCCGTGGCCATGACAATGATGTCCACCTCATGGCGCTGCCCGTCGGCCGTTACCACGGCATTGGTCTCGATCGATGCGATCTGCTCCGTCACCAACTCCACATTGGGCCGGAGCAGTGTGTCAAACCATCTCGCGTCACGAAGCATGCGTTTGCCAAATGGCGGATAGTCTGGAATGACCTTGGCCAGGAGATCAGGCCGGTGCCCGACTTTTTCAGTCGCGTACCTCACGAGGTCTTCGCGCATTTTGTGATTGGTGGCGTTTAACGACAGGTTCGGCGTTGGCCAGTCCGGGTCCACCTTGAGACTGGCATGGAATCCGTCCGAGGCCGCCCAGAAGAGCTGGAACCTGAGCCAGCTCATGTAGTGCGGTATGTTGCGCATGGCCCAGCGGATATGCTCGTTTACCTCAGAGAAGTACAGGGGATGATGGATCACCCAATGGCCGGATCGCTGGAAGATGGTGAGCTTGCCGACTTTCGGCGCAATCGACGGGCCAAGCTGCATTCCACTCGCGCCGGTGCCAATCATCGCCACGCGCTTGCCTTCCAAAGACAGGTCGTCGCGCCAGCGGGCGGTATGTACAACGGGCCCCGCAAAGTTTTCCAATCCCGGGATTTTTGGGATGGCTGGGCGGTTGAGCGCTCCTACTGCCGTAATCAGCGACCGCGCAACACGCTGCTGTACCTCGCCAGCCTTGTTCCTTGTGGTGACGCTCCACACAGACTTCGCCTCGTCATACACCGCACTTACCACTTCCGTCGCGAACGTGATGCGGTCACGGATGCCGTAACGCTTCACGCAGCCGAGGATGTATTCCTGGATTTCCGAGCCGTGCGCAAAGTAGCGGGACCATTCGGGATTGGGCGCGAATGAGTAGCTATAGAAATGATTGGGCGTGTCCACCGCAACACCCGGATACCTGTTCTCGTGCCAGGTACCGCCGACCTCTTCGTTCTTTTCGATGATCTCGTACGGTATGCCCGCCTCCGCCAGCCGGATGGCCATGCCGATGCCCGACAGCCCTGCGCCTATGACAAGGACGTTGTGCTGCGCAATGGTTTCTGGAGCGACGGTTTCACGCCACGGCACTTCCTTGTGGTTCCTGCCGCCCAGTTGAGTCTCTTCCGGGAACAGTGCGTGATATTCCGGCGGCACCACCTGTCCAACCGAGGTATTCATCATCAACGTCAGGAATTCCTCGCGGGGTTCTTCCGGGACAAGTTCACCGGCTGCCACGGCCAGGATTGCGGCTTTGAGTTCTGTGCGAATCGCGCGTTGCAGATCTTCGGGAACGGTCGCCAGAAAATTCCAGCCGCCCTTGATGTAGGGCGCAGCTTCGATGAGTCGCCTGGAATCCCCGGTCAACTGGGCCAGTGACATGAGCAGCGGAACAATGTCCGCACCTTCCACGGCCTTGTCGAGTTCTTCGGGCGATGCCGCTGCCGCGCGGGCCTGTTCAATAGGGTTCATTTGTAGTTGCCTCAAAAATTTCTGTTGAAATCAAACGGTGGCGACTGGTGTGACGGGTGAGCCGACAGCCCGGGGCAGGCGCAACGGTGGTGCGGTCAGAAGGAAGCTGTGGCGGCCCTTTGACCGTAGCCAGTCCGCCAGGTCACTCAGCAGGAACATTTCGCCAAGGTGAATGCCCAGCTTGAAAAGGCACAGTTCGTGCAACGGCACGCGCGTTCCAGAAGGTCCCGGCTTTTTCGCGGGGAGGAACTCCACACCCTCAGTGTCCGAGACGATGGCGGCAATGCCGCTCCTGTCGATCCATTTCAGCAGCGCTTCATCCGAACCGTCCAGGTGGCAGCAGGTGCTCGTTGCGATCCCGGCTGGCGGGTTTCCTGCGTGGCCGATGAGGAGCCTGTCGAATCCCGTGCGCAGGCAGAGAATATCGCCGCGTCCGATCACGATGTTGTCAGCTTCGATGACCTTCATCAGATCGTCATAGCTGACAGCCCTGAGTTCAGTCCCGAAATGAAACATCAGGTCGATCATGACGCCGCGGCCCTGCACACAGGCGGCCGCCATATTCTCGATGCCGAGCGCGTGGGCTCCGTATGGCCCTTCGTGCGACTTGCGTCCGTCGAGATAGTCAAAAGGGCCAACGACATGCTCGCCCGCGCGATAACCGTTGTAGTACACGATCTCGGGCGTGCCGTCTGCGTCCGCATCGAACACTGCGCCGAAGTGAGCCAGGCTGTCCCACTGCGTGGAGTACTGCGTGCTGAGCGTCACGCGGTCATCGCAGACAACGTCGGTCTGGCCGGGGTTGACCACGCTCATCGGGAAGTTGATGACCGGGTCTTCACCGCGCATCGAATACTCGATGCGCGGCGGAAACCGGCGCGGATTGAGCACGCTGCCACCGGGCAGGTCAAGAGGCAGTGACAGGCAGAAGGTCAGCCCTTCCCGCACTTCACCAACGGCGCGGCGCACAACCTCCGGCGTCAGGTAGTTCAGCCGGCCACGCTGGTCTTCGTCACCAAAATCGCCCCAGTTTGAACCGGGGGGACGGTTCTTCCATCGCTGCATTTCGAATCCTGTTCCTTAATTTGGATGAAAACCCATTTTAAGGTACGAAACAGATGTGTCAACGGCAAACCGAGCCCGGTGAATCCGGGTTTGCCCTTAAATGCCGGCTTGTTACGCCGGCTTTTCGTTCAGAGTGTCCTTGAGCAGGAGCCCGAGTTCAGCGCGTCTCGCCGTAGTCATCCGGGGCTTGATCGAGGCGATCGAAATGGCGGCAAAAGCACTTCCCGTGGCGTTCGGTATGACGGCGCCCACGCCCGCCACACCTTCAGTAATGGAGTCTTCCATCTCCGAATACCCGTTCTTCCGGGTTCTAAGCACCACCTTTGCAATGGCGCTTTTTGTGAGTCCTGCGGCTTCAAACGCCTGCGCATGCTGCGCACGGATGCGTTCGATCTCGTCGTCGCTCGCAGTTGCCAGCAGCGCCATGCCGCCTACCCCAATGCCCAGCGGCCGGATGTCGCCTACGCGGGTGCTGAAGATCTTGACAGGGAAGGCGCCTTCATCGCGCCGGAGGCAGACGGTGTAATCGCCCTGGCGCACCAGGAGAAACACTGTGTCTTCAGAGATTCTCGCAAGCCGCTGCAACTGCCCCTCATACATCGCAACCAGCGGCGCGCGGCCTAGCGATGCAAAGCCCAGTTGCATCGCATCCAGGCCCAGGCGGTAACGCCGTGTGCCGGGGTCACGGTCGGCAAATTGCTCCTCGACGAGGCAGGTCAGCAAACGGTGCGTGGTTGAGCGCTCCAGTTGTGTTGCCTCCATGACTTCATTCACTGTCATGCCATCGACGTGCTGGCGCCCTAGTACGCGGAGTACCTGGAGTGCCCGCCGCATGTTCTGCGCGCCGGGTGTTGGGTCCTTGTTGCTCACCATGTGGGATTCTCCAGAAATACTGCTTGTATCGTGAGCATAACCGTTTCACGATGCGAGCCTCACCCAAAGATCACCCCTGGAGACCCAACCCATGAGCGAAACATATCTGCAGATTGAACAGATTGGCAATGTCCGCCGAATCTGGCTCAACCGCCCCGACGCGCGCAACGCCCAGAGCCGCCAGTTGCTTGACGAACTCAACGACGCGTTCGAAGCAGCAGGAGAAGACAGCGAAGTCCGCGTCGTCATCCTCGCCGCAAGGGGCCAGCATTTCTCTGCAGGCCATGACCTGAAGCAGGCGCAGGCCGAGCGCGCGGAATTCACCGTCGAGCAGCGCTGGGCATTTGAAGAGAAGCACTACTTCGGCCACTGCATGCGGATCTGGGACTTCCCCAAGCCCACCATCGTGCAGGTCCAGGGTGCCTGCGTGGCGGCAGGCTTCATGCTGGCCAATATGTGCGACCTGATGGTTGCCTCGGAAGACGCATTTTTCTCGGACCCGGTGACGCACACCATGGGCGCTGCATCGCTGGAAGTGCTGATTCACCCCTGGGTTCTCGGACTGCGCCACGCCAAGGAACTGTTGTTCACGGGCGGCAGGATGACGGCGCAGGAAGGCAAGGAGGCAGGCATGGTCAATCGCGTCGTTCCCCTGGCAAGCCTGGACGCCGAGACACTGGCGCTGGCCGAACGCATTGCCAAGGCACCGCCTTTCGCGATGCAGATCGTCAAAAAATCGCTGAACCGTTCCATCGACGTGCGCGGCATGCGCCAGGCGCTGTCTGCACATTTCGACCTGCACCAGATGAGCCATGAGACTGCCGAGTACAAGCAGACCAAGAATGCCGGCCTCGCAACGGCCATCGTCAAGGGAGCGCAGGCGTGACCCATCGGCTCGACCCACTGCTGCAGCCCCGCTCAATCGCGTTTGTAGGGGCCAGCAACAATGCCGGCCGGATCGGAGGCATGCCTATCGACCTGCTGCGGCATTTCAACTACCCCGGCAAGGTCTTCCCGATCAACCCGAAATACAAGGAAGTCTTTGGCTACCCGTGCTACCCGGACATCGAGTCGCTGCCTGAAGCACCAGACCTGGTGGTCCTGGCCATTGGCGCGGACGACGTCACGGCCATGCTTGAACGCTGTCACGCCAGGGGCATTCCGGCGGCCATCGTGTACGCGGCCGGCTTCGCCGAAGCCGGCGACGCCGGCGCTGCCCTGCAGGCAACCCTGGAGGCATTCGTCACCCGCAGCGGCATGGTCGTCGCGGGCCCCAACTGCATGGGCTTTGCCAACCTGAACCTCAACGCCTACACCGCCTTCGCCTCGATCTTCAAGAACGTACCAGTGCAGACCACGCCGGGCCGCGCAAGCGTTATCACCCAGAGCGGCAACGTCTGCTCCACCGTCTTCGGCCTGATGCGCAAGCTCGGCGTGCCGGTGACGCACTTCATCAACACCGGCAATGAGGCCTGCATCGAGTTCTCCGAATACCTCGAATTCATGGCGCAGGACGCGCAGACCGATTGCGTCGTCGGCTACGTCGAACAGCTGCGCAGCGGGCCACGCTTCATCGACGCTGCGCTGGCGATGGCACTGGCGCGCAAGCCGCTGGTAATTTACAAGGCCGGGGAAACCGACAAGGGCTCCGAGGCGGTGCGCTCGCATACCTCCGCGCTGGCTGGTGACATGGCGTTGTATAAGGCCGCGTTCGAGCAGCTGAACGTCATCCGCGGCACGGACTTCGCGCAGATGGCGGACTTGGCCTACCTGAGCGGGTTCCGCCAGAGGACCGGCGGCAAGCGGATTGCAGTCGTCACCATTTCAGGCGCGATGGGTGCCATCATTGCCGACAAGCTCATTGGCGCCGGACTGGACTTGCCAACACTGTCCCAACCGCTGCAGCAAGCCATGCGCGAGGGCATTCCCGACTACGGCATGGTGTCCAACCCGATCGACGTCACGGGCAACGTTGTCAACTCGCCGGAATTCGTGCGTTCGATCTTTACCGCGCTCGCGCAAAGCGACGAGGTGGATGTGGTCATCGTCTGCGCGCCTGGCTATCTGCTGGACCGCATGGCCGACATGCTGGTCGAGACGACGCAAAAGTATCCACGCCTGTTCGTCGCCCTCGACACCGGCGAGGCCCAGGGCCGTGCACGCCTGTCAGACGCCGGTGTGCCGGTGTTTGACGACATCGGCCGCGCGATGCAGGCCCTGGCGCCTTATTGCCACTGGCTTGCCCGCCAGCCTGCGGTGGAGCGCTGGGCGGCGCTGCGCGCCAAAGGCACCGGCACAACCGCCGCGCCGAAGATCGCAGCGCCCCGCCTCAACGAGCATGACACCAAGAAGCTTCTGGGCGGCTACGGAGTGCCAACTGTGCAGGAGATCCCGGCTGTGGATGCTGATGCAGCGGCTGCCGCAGCGGCCAGCATCGGCTACCCGGTGGCCCTGAAGATACTCAGCGCGGACGTGGCCCACAAGACAGAAGCCGGTGGCGTGCGGCTCAATGTGGCGAACGAGGCCGCGCTACGCCTGGCCTGCTCCGGCATCCTGTCGTCGGTGCAGCTTCATGAACCCACGGCGCGCATTGACGGATTTCTGGTGCAGCCTATGGCCGGCGGCTGCATTGCCGAACTGATCGCGGGCGTCACCAATGACCCTGTATTCGGCCCCGCGCTCACAGTAGGCCTCGGCGGAATTTTGACCGAGCTGTACCGCGATGCCAGCCACCGCCTGCTCCCGGTGGATGCCGAAATGGCCGGTGCCATGCTGCGCAACCTGAAAGCCTGGCCCCTGCTGGACGGTTTTCGCGGCCGGCCCAAGGCCGATGTCGAAGCCGGCTGTGACGCCATCGCAGCGCTGTCGAACGCCTTCAACGCGATGTCGTCCCAGGCGCAGGAAATCGAAATCAATCCCCTGCATGTCCGGGCTCGCGGCGAAGGCGCCGTTGCCCTGGATGCGCTGCTGATCCTTCAAGACCAAACATGAAACGAGACAAGACCATGAAATCACTTTTTGCACTCTCAACCTTTGTCGTCGCTGCTGCGGCGGCACTTGTGGCTCCTTCAAACGCCATAGCGCAGGATGCCTTCCCGAGCAAGCCCATACGCATGGTCCTGCCCTTCCCGCCTGGCGGTGTGACTGACCTGCTGGCCCGCGCGCTTGCGGAGAAGCTGGCACCGCGTTTGGGACAGCCGGTCATAGTTGACAACAAGGCTGGAGCCGGCACGGTGCTGGCATCGGATCTTGTAGCTCGTGCTCCGGCGGACGGCTATACCTTGCTGCTGGCCGCTTCGTCTCTTGGCACCGCGCCGCTGATCTATGACAAGGTCGGCTACGACGCCATCAAGAGCTTCACCCCCGTGACGCAGGTTGCTTCAGTAGTACATGTGGTGGTTGTCAATCCGTCGCTGCCCGTGAAGTCCATGAAGGAATTGACCGCCTATGCAAAGGCGAATCCCGGGAAACTGAACTACGGCTCGACGGGCACAGGAACCTCCACGCATCTGGAGGGCGAGTTATACAAAAGCATGGCGAACATTTTCATGGTGCACATTCCTTACCGCGGCAGCGGTCCGGCCCTGACGGATCTGGTCGGCGGCCAGCTGCATGTGATGTTCGATGCCCTCGGTTCCTCCGGGCCCTTCATCAAGGCAGGCAAGCTCCGCGCGCTGGCCGTCACAACGGCAAAGCGATCGCAATCGATACCCGAACTGCCCACCGTGTCCGAGTCCGGTGTGCCCGGGTATGAAGCCATGCCCTGGCTCGGCCTCGTAGCGCCCGCAGGTACACCTCCGGCCGTGGTGGACCGCATCCACCGCGAGGTGGCGAAGGTACTGGAAGAGCCGGATATCAAGGAACGCTTCAAGGGCTGGGGCCTGGACATCATCGGCAACTCCCCGACGGAGTTCGCCAGCTTCCTGCGCAAGGACATCGCGCAGTGGAACAAGGTGATCACCAATGCAAAGATCAAGGCGGACTGAACGCCATGCTTGCCTCTTTGACGGAAGAGCAGGCCCTGATCCAGGGCAGTGCCCTGGACTGGCTTGCCGGGAACTACAGCTTCATTGACCGCCAGACCAGTGTGCATCGGGATGGCGGCTCGCCCGCAGCCTGGGCAGCGTTCGCCGAACTGGGCTGGCTGGGCCTGACCCTGCCTGAAGAGACCGGTGGCTCGGGTTTAGGCCAGGTGGAAGCCGGGCTGCTCATGCAGGCATTTGGCCGGCACCTGGTCGTTGAACCGTTTCATGCGTGCGTGCTGCAGGCCGCGCGGCTGCTGGAACTTTCAGGTAGCCCTGCACAGAAGCAGGAGTGGCTGCCCCGTGTTGCCGCCGCAGAACTGCGCCTTGCGCTGGCGCATGCCGAACCCGGTGATGTGCTGCCCTGGGAGCAACGCCGCACCATCGCCACACAGGTGGGCGACGGGTGGCAGATCAAGGGCACCAAGCAGCTTGCAACGGGTGCGCCGGATGCGGACATGCTGATTGTGTCTGCCAGGCTGGCGGCCGGTGACAGCGAGCTACTGTTCATGGTGGACCCCGGGCACCACGGAGTCCGCGTCGAGCCGTATGACACGGGCGATGGCGCGCGGGCGGCAGACATCCACCTTGACGCCGCATTGCCAGCAGAAGCATTGCTTGGCAACGGAACACCAGAACAGGCGACAGATGTGCTGCACCGTGTGCTGGCCGAGGGCATCGTGGCACATTGCTGGCAAGCGACCGGGGCAATGCAGGCCGTACTCGAGCAGACCATGCAGTACACGCAGCAACGCAAGCAATTCGGCCAGTCGCTCTCATCCTTTCAGGTCGTGCAGCACCGGCTCGCCGAGATGGCCGTGCTATGCGTGGAAGCCCAGGCCTGCTGCGAGCTGGCCGCGATGCGTATGAAGAGCGAGCCGGCGCAGGCCCGGAACTTCGCCGCCATGGCCAGGAGCAAGACAGCGCGCGCGGCCCGCTTTGTTTCGCAGGAAGCAGTGCAGCTGCACGGCGCCATGGGCGTGTGCGAGGAGCTTCCGGTAGCAGCGACGTTCCGCATGCTGCTGGCCTTCATGCAGATGGATGGCGATGGCGCCTCCCATGCTGAAGACCTGGGCAGGAAGGTACTGGCCAGCGGCGCGTTCAACCATAGCCAGACCCTTGGAGCCACCCAATGAACCTTGACCTCACGCCGGCAGACCTGGCCTTCCGCGACGAAGTCCGCACCTTCATTGCCACGTATTTGACGGATGACATGCGTGCCGGTCAACGCCAGACCACATCGATGTACCCGGAACCTGAAGTCTCCGGCCCATGGCAGAAAGCCTTGCAGGAACGCGGCTGGCTTGTGCCGCTGTGGCCGAAGGAATGGGGTGGCACGGGTTGGTCGCCCCTGCACCGCTTCATCTTTGAAACCGAGTGCGCGCTCGCGGGCGCCCCGCTGGTTCACCCCATGGGTGTGCGGCTGGTGGGCCCGGTCATTCTGCGCTTCGGCACCGACGCGCAAAAGCGGGAGTTCCTGCCGCGCATCCTCTCAAGCACCGACTACTGGTGCCAGGGTTTTTCGGAGCCCAACGCAGGCTCAGACCTTGCTTCGCTCAAGCTGAAGGCTACGGCAGATGGTGACGACTACCTTCTCGATGGCTCCAAGATCTGGACGACGCATGCGCACCACGCCAACTGGATGTTTGCGCTGGTACGAACCAGCAATGAAGGCAAGCGTCAGCAGGGCATCAGCTTCCTGCTGGTCAACATGAAAACGCCTGGTATCACCGTGCGCCGGATTGACACGATTGGCGGAGACCATGATGTGAACGAAGTTCACTTCAACAACGTTCGCGTCCCAAAGGCCAATCTCGTTGGCGAAGAGAATGCCGGATGGGAGTGCGCCAAGTATCTGCTGGAATTTGAGCGCGGCGCAGGCATCTTCAGCCCGCGCCTGAGATCACAGCTCAAGCGTGTTGCCGAGGCGATGGCGCTGGAGGGGGCAAGCGCGCAGCGCCGCGAGGGATTGCTTCGGCGCTTTGGCGAGACTGTGTCGGACCTTGATACATTCGAATGGCTGGAGTTGCGCACTATGGTCGGCGTCAAGCCTGGCGAAAGCCCGGGTCCCGTATCGTCAATCCTGAAGCTGCGTGCCAGCCGGCTCAAGCAGACCATCGGCGAGTTGGGTGTGGACGCACTCGGCGCTGCCGGCCTGCGCTGGCGCGGTGGCGCCGGGGGTGACGAGGCGGGCGATCATCGGCTCGACGAGTTGCTGCTGCCTGAGTACTGCAATAGCAGGGCGTACACCATATTTGGCGGCGCGGCGGAGATTCAGCTTGGGTTGATTGCAAAAACAGTGGTGGGAGTCTGATCCCTGCGGTCTATCGTTGCAGTTCCAGCACGGCCCATTGCCGCCTGCGCGCTTCATCCGCAAGCCTGGCATCCGGGTCCACCGCGACAGGCCGGTTCACAGCAGACAGCAGCGGCAGGTCGTTGATCGAGTCGCTGTAGGCCGTGCTGCTGAAGGCCTTCAGCGCATGCCCCCGCGCAGCCAGCCACTCGTGCAGCCGGGTGACCTTGCCCTCGCGCATGTTCAGCATGCCTGCGGCCTTGCCCGAAAAAACGCCGTCAACGATCTCAGCCTCGGTGGCCAGCAGGTGCTCGATGCCGAAGTACATCGCCGTGAGTTCGGTGATGAACCGGTTGGTGGCGGTGGTCATGACAACGAGCTCGCCGCCGTCAAGATGCCTGTCCACCAGGTCGCAGGCGGCCTGCGGTATGCGCGGCACGATGACGGTCGCCAGGAACTCCTGGCGCAGGGGCTCCCACTGCGCCGGCGTGCGGCCGGCCAGCGTGCCGACGTAGAAGTCCGCGAACTCCTGCACGCCGACGGTGCCGGCCTTGTAGCGCGTTTCCATGTCGGCATTGCGCGCCGCGAACTCCGCGCGGTCCAGCACGCGACGGTCCATCAGGAACTCGCACCAGAGCACGTCGCTGTCGCCCGACAGCAGTGTGTGGTCCAGGTCGAAGAGGGCGAGCTTCATCGAGGGGGCGGTTGCAGGGTCTGTTTGGGCGGGCCGGGCTGATCGGGCAGCCGCTCAGCCAGCCTTTCGCAAATGCCAGGCCTTCGTGCGCGTGAACGCCTGAATGCCGTACTTCGACAGCGTGAGGCCCACGCCCGAGTCGCCATAGCCACTCCAGGGCAGGCGCGGGCTCACGCGGTCGCAGCAGTTCCAGTACACGCTGCCGGCATTGACCTGCGCGAGCAGCTTGCGCGCGCGCGCCTCGTCGGGCGTGTAGACACCTGCTGTCAGGCCATAGCGCGTGTCGTTCATCAGCGTCACGGCCTCTTCGTCGCCGCCGACCTTCTGGATGCCGATGATCGGGCCGAAGCTTTCTTCCCGCATCAGTTCCATGCCGTGGTTCACATGGCTCAACACTGTGGCGTCGAACCAGTTGCCCGGGCCGGGGCCGCGTGAGCCACCGGCCAGCAGCGTCGCGCCCTTGGCGACGGCATCCCTGACCTGCGCATCGAGCACTTCCAGTTGCGGCGCGCGGGTGATGGCGCCGATGTAGGTGTCCTCGCTTTCGGGACTGCCGCGCCTGAAGGTCTTGACCGTGTCGACAAAGGCCGCGACGAAAGCGTCATGGATTTTTTCATGCACATAGATGCGCTCCACCGAGCAGCAGCTCTGGCCGGTGTTGTACATCGCGCCATCGGCCAGCGACTCGGCTGCGGCCTTCGGGTCCGCGTCTTCGCACACATAGGTCGGGTCCTTGCCGCCGAGCTCCAGCTGCAGCTTGATGAAGCGGTTGCCCACCGCCTGCGCGATGCGCTGGCCGGTGGCAACGGAGCCGGTGAAGAACACGCCGTCCACGTCCTGCGCCAGCAGGGCCGCGCCAACCGGTCCCGCGCCAACGAGGCAGGCCATGACGTCTGCCGGTACTCCCGCCTCATGCAACAGGCGCACGATTTCAAGGCCCGTCATCGCCGCATACTCGGATGGCTTGTACAGCACGGAATTGCCCGCCAGCAGCGCCGGAATGATGACATTGCAGCCGACGAACCAGGGGTAGTTCCAGGCCGAGATGTTGGCCACCACACCCAGCGGTGCATGCTGGATCTGCTCGGTCATGCCGCCGTCACTGAAGACGGTTTCAGAGCCGAGCGTTGCATCGGCTTCCTGCAGGAAGAAGTCGATGCGCGGCAGCAGGCCATTGAGCTCATTGCGCGACATCTTGACGGGCTTGCCGGTCTCGCGTGTCATCGTGAGGGCCAGCGATTCAAGGTCGCGGACCACGCCCGCGCGGAACTTCGTGATGCAGGCCTTGCGTTCTGCGAGCGGCAGTGCCGCCCAGGCAGGCTGCGCAGCGCGGGCCTTCGCGGCTTTGGCGGCAACGCTGGATTCGTCGTCGGCGGGCAGCCGGGCAATGGTTTCGCCGGTTGCGGGGTTGGTTACTTCAAGCTGGTTCATGCGTTGCGGGCGGCTTGCGCCGCTTCCAGGAAATCGTTCAACAAGGGTGAGTCGTCCACCACGCCGAGCTGCGGCCGGTGGAACTCGGGATGCCATTGCACGGCGCTGATCCACGGGCCGGTGGTGCAGCGGACGGCCTCGATCACGCCATCATCCGGCGACACCGCTTCCACCGCAAAGCCTGCCGCCAGGTCCTTGATGCCCTGGTGGTGCACGCTGTTGATGGTGTGGCGCTGCGTGCCAAGCAGGCTGGCCATGCGTGTGCCCGGCAGGATGTCCACCTGGTGGAAGTTCAGGTCGTAGGCAGCAGCGTCGCGGTGCATGCGTGCGCCGGGCTTCTGGGTGGCGATGTCCTGGTACAGCGTGCCGCCATGCGCCACGTTGATCAGCTGCAGGCCGCGGCAGATGCCGAACACCGGCTTGCCCGCCGCAACGAAGGCCTGCACCAGCGCGATCTCGTATTCGTCGCGCACGCGGTCGCCGTTCCATTCGGGGCGCAGCGGCTCCTCGCCATAGCTGCCGGGCCAGACATCGGCGCCGCCGTGCATCACCAGGCCATCGAGTGAGTTGGCATAGTCTGCGAGATTGATATCTCCGCGAAAGGTGTCACCGCTGGGCGCCGGCACCATGAACGGCAGCGCGCCCTGCGACATGACCCAATGCGCGGTGGACTGCTCGATCCACTGCAGCGTCTTGCTGGGTGCCGCCTTGCGCCCTTCGTCCGGGTGGAAGAAGCAGGCGCTGATGCCAATCCTCAAACGGTCCATGGTCAGAGCGCCGCCTCGAACAGCCGCTGGAAGTCCGCCGCGGTGCAAGGGCGCGGGTTGGTCTGGTGGCAGATGTCGGCCGTGGCAATCTCCACCAGCCGGGGTATCTGGTCCGCCTTCACGCCGTGCGCCGCCAGCGGGCCGGTGATGCCGACACTCGCCTTGAGGTCCTTGAGCCACTGCACGAAGGCCTTGCCGCCGCCCGGGACCTTGCAGACATGGGCCAGTTCGTCGAACTTCGCGGGCACGGTCTCGTAGTTCCAGGCCAGCACGGTGTCGATCATCAGCGCATTGGCCAGGCCGTGGTGCAGGTCGCACACCGCGCCCAGCGCATGGGCGCAGGAATGCACCGCACCCAGGTCCTTCTGGAAGGCGATGGCGCCCATCATCGAGGCCATCATCATGTCGCTGCGCGCCTGCAGGTTGCCCGGCTCCTTCACGGCAGTCAGCAGCGCGGCAGCCGCAATGCGGGTGCCTTCCAGCGCAATGCCGTCGCATAGCGGGTGGTAGGCGGGCGAGAGGTAGCTCTCGATGTTGTGGGTGAGCGCATCCATGCCGGTGGCGGCCGTGACATGCGGCGGCAGGCCGAGCGTGAGTTCGGGATCGGCAAACACGACCTTCGCAAGGATCTTCGGGCTGAAGACCACGCGCTTGAGGTGCGTTTCGTTCTCGCTGACGACCGACGAGCGGCCGACTTCCGAGCCCGTGCCCGAGGTGGTGGGCAGCGCGACGAAATACGGCAGCGCATGCTCGATCGGCCGCACCTGCGGATGGTCCCAGACGTATTCAAGAATGTCGCCTTCATGCGTGGCCGCGATGCCCACCACCTTGGCCACGTCCAGCGCGGCGCCGCCACCGAAGCCGATGATGCAGTCGGCCTGGTGCGCCTTGAACGCGGCCCCGCCGTCCATCACCTGGCTGCAGGTCGGGTTGCCGAACACGCCGGAGAACACCGCCACATCCAGGCCCTGCAAATGGGTCCTGAACTCGGCCAGCACCGGCAGCGCGCCCAATGCCTTGTCGGTCACGATGAGCGGGCGCTTCAAGCCCTGCGCCAGCAGGTGCTCGCCGACAGCCTTGCGCGCGCCGGCGCCGAACTTGATGGTGGTGGGAAAGGAAAATCCGGTAATGCTCATGGTGGGCCCAGTTTCAAATACATGTGTTCCTTGGCAAAGGACCTGCCGTCAATGCGGACCGCATCGGGCTCCATGCCAAAGGTGGTGAATCCGGCGCGCGCATACAACTCTCGCGCCGTGTGGTTACCCTGGGTGACGGTGAGGATCAGCGACTCCACGCCGCAGGCGCGCGCCTCGGCCAGCAACGCATCCACCAGCGCACGGCCGATGCCCCTGCGCGCGGCTTCGGGTGCCACGTACATGGCCACCAGCGTCGCCTTGTGGCGGTTCTTGGCGCGCGTCTCGCGGTCCAGGCCGACCATGCCAACGAGCGTGCTGGCCAGGAACGCACCCCACATCTTCACCGAAGCGCTCGCACGCAAACGCTTGCGGGCGATCTCCAGCGGCTTGGGTTCTTCGTCCTCGTAACTCGAGGTGAACGCTTCGGGATGCTCGCGCAGGGCCCGCAGCCGCAGTTCGCGGTAGGCGCGTGCGTCGCTCGGTTGAAGGCGTCTGACTTCCATGGATGCTCGGGCTTTGCGGCGCTTTCACACGATCTCGAAATAGCGCTTCATTTCCCAGTCGGTCACCGCATCGAGCCACTGGCGGTACTCCCAGTCGCGGGTCGCCGCAAAGTGGTCCACAAAAGCATCGCCGAGCCAGTCGCGGGCGATGGCGGATTCCCTGAACACCCGCGTGGTCGCATCCAGCGTGCGTGGCGCGCGCGGGATGTGCTCGGCCCCGCCGTTGGTACCGGTGATGGGCGGGGCGGTGAGCTTCAGGCCTTTCTCGACACCGTCAAGGCCTGCCGCAATGACCGCCGCCATGGCCAGATAGGGGTTCACATCCGCGCCGGGGCAGCGCGTCTCAAGACGCGTGGCCTTGGGCGAGCCGGCAATGACGCGGAAGCTTGCGGTGCGGTTGTCCATGCCCCAGGTCGGCTTGACCGGAGCCCAGAAGCCATCGACGAGCCGCTTGTAGCTGTTGATGGTTGGCCAGATCATCGGCGCGAATTCCATCATGCAGGCCACCTGCCCGGCCAGGTAGCTCTCGAACAGCTTGCTCATGTGGCGCTTGCTTCGTGCGTCATAAAACAGGTTGCCCTTGCCGTCCGACAGGCTCTGGTGAATGTGGCCCGAACAGCCGGGCAGGTTGGCATGCGGCTTGGCCATGAAGCTGGGCATGATGCCGAAGCGCGAGCCGATTTCCTTGGCGCCGGTCTTGAACAAAATGGCGCGGTCGGCCTGCTCCAGCGCCTCGCTGAAACCAATGGCAGCCTCATACACGCCGGGGCCGGTCTCGGTGTGCAGGCCCTCGATGGGCACACGGAATGCCAGCATCTGGTCCATCAGCGCATTGAAGTATTCGCGGTTCTGGTTCACCCGCAGCAACGAGTAGCCAAACATGCCGGGCGTGAGCGGCGTCGGCAGCACACCCTTCTTGTCGGCCCAGCTCTGCGGTGTCTCCAGGAAGTTGTACCACTCGAACTCCATGCCGGTCATGACCTGGAAACCCATTTTCTCCGCACGCTTGAGCACCTTCTTGAGCGTCTGGCGCGGGCACAGCGGGTGTGGCGTGCCGTCAGCGTTGACGAACTCGCCGAGGAAGAAGGGCACGCCGTCGTCCCAGGGCACATGCCGCGCGGTGTTCAGGTCCAGCCGGGCCAGCGCATCCGGGTAACCATGCTGCCAGCCGGTGATGGTGGTGTTGTCATAGCACTGGTCCATCATGTCCCAGCCCAGCACCACATCGCAGAACCCAAAGCCGCCCTTGGGAAAAGGCTCGGCCGTGCCGAGGAATTTGTCGCGGTGCAGGTACTTGCCGCGCAGGATGCCGTCGATGTCGCTCACCGCCACCTTGACCTTGGGCGCGCGGGACTTCTCGATGGAAACGACGGCGGGGTGAACCTTGTTGCTGAGCTTGCTGGCCATGGACTGTCCCTTCAGGTACGGTGAACGTCAAAGCGCCGGGGCGCCCGAGGCAATGCCCATGTCTTTCAAGGCCAGCGCAACGGCATGCACGGCCTGTTCCATCTCGGTGGGCCCGATGGCGCCGATGCAGCCGACGCGGAAAGTCTCGACCTGCGTGAGCTTGCCCGGGTACAGGATAAAGCCTCTGGCGCGGGCTGCGGCATAAAAGGTCTTGAAGTCGTACTTCGGGTCGCCCGGCGCGTGAAATGTCACGATGATCGGCGCCTGGATGGCCGGGTCGAGGAAGGGCCTGAAGCCCAGCGCCGCCATGCCGTTGACCAGGGTTTCATAGTTGCTGACGTAGCGCGCCAGGCGCGCCGGCTGGCCGCCTTCTTCCTCGAACTGCGCCACGGCTTCTGCCAGCGCCACCACCACATGGGTCGGCGGCGTGAAGCGCCACTGCGTGGTCTTCTCCATATAGACATACTGATCGTGCAAGTCCATGGCCAGCGACTGGCTGCGGCCCGCGCAGCCGTCCAAGATGGCCTTGCGGATGAAGACGAAGCCCATCCCGGGCACGCCTTCGAGGCACTTGCCGCTGGCCGCCACGAGCGCGTCGAACTTCACCTTGCGCGCATCGATCGGTAGCGCGGCAAAGGAGCTCATCGCATCCACGATCAGGCCCTTGCCGTGCTTCGCGCAGACATCGGCCACTTCCTGCAGCGGGTTGTGCACACCGGCGCCGGTTTCGCAGTGGATCAGGACGACGTGGGTGATGCTCGCGTCGCCCTTGAGTGTTTCATCAAGCGCCGCGGGCGACACCTGCGCGGCCTCGTCAAAGCTGCTCACGGTGCACTTGCGGCCCATCATCGACGACAGCTTCGCGGCGCGCTTGCAATAGGCGCCGTTGTCCAGCACCAGGATGTGCCCGTCGCGCGGGACCACCGTGGCAACGGCTGCCTCAACGCTGAAAGTGCCGCTGCCTTGCAGGGGTACGACCACATGCGTGTCATGCCCGTGGACGATCTCCAGCAGGCTCTTGCGCAGGCCTGCGGTGACGGCGTTGAAGTCCGAGTCCCACGAGCCCCAGTCCTTGAGCATCGCGAGCTTGGTGCGCAAGCTTGTCGTCAGCGGGCCGGGGGTCAGGAGGATTTTGTCTCTGTCCATGTCTTCTCTTTTGCAGTCGCGTGAAGTCTTACCGTGAGCCTGTTCGCCATGCCTGCGTGCGGCTATTCACGAACCATGCAAGGCCCATGAAAAGCAGCGTCGCGATCGCCGATGCGATGCCGATCAGCACCGCCATGGCCGCGGCAGCGCCGGTCTCGCCCGCCTCGTCGAGATTCAGGATGGCAATGGAAGCCACCTTGGTCTCAGGTGAGTACAGGAACACCACGGCCGAGATCGTGGTCATGGCATTGATGAAGAAATAGCGGGCGATGTCCACCAGCGCGGGGGTGCAGATCGGCAGCGTGACGCGCCAGAAGGTCTTGTAGAACGGCACCTTGAGCGACGCGCTCACCGCCTCGAACTCGCCGTCCAGCCCCTTCAGCGCCGTGACCGCCGTGAGATGCCCGGTCGTGTAGAAGTGGGCGATGGTGCACAGCGTGAGCAGCGTCATCGTGTGGTACAGGAAGTTCAGCGGATTGCCCGGCTCATTGAAGAAGAAGATGTAGCCCAGGCCCAGCACCAGGCCCGGCACCGCCATCGGCAGCATGGCCATGAAGCGCACCGTGCCGCGCAGGCCATCGGCGCCGCGCGTCTTCTCCAGCAGGTAGGCGCCGCAGAACACCAGCAGCGTGCCGAACAGCGCCGTGCCCGCCGCCATCTGCAGGCTGTTGACAAAGCCCACACCGACCTCGGCGTCCACCAGGCCCATCGTGTAGTGGCGAAGGCTGGGCTTGAGGTTGTAGGGCCAGAAGCTGGCGAACGAGGCAAACACCGCCATGCCCAGCATGGCCAGCACCAGGAAGGCAATCAGGCAGCAGTAGCCCGTCATCAGCAGGTCAAAGCCTTTCGCGGGCTTGGGCCGGTACGGAATGGCCCGCGCCGTGAGCATCGCCGTCTGGCGCTTGCTCACATACTTGTCCACCGCAAAGGTCAGCACGGCCGGCATCAGCAGCAGGATCGCCACGACCGAGCCCCGGGCGAAGTCCTGCTGGCCGATGACGAGCTTGAACACGTCGGTGGCCAGTACATTGAAATTGCCGCCGATCACCTTCGGGATGCCGAAGTCGGTCATCACCAGCGTGAAGGTGACCAGCGCCGCCGAGATCAGCCCGTACTTGGCGCCCGGCAGCGTGATGGTGAAGAACTTGCGCGAGGCAGTGGTGCCCATGGCATCGGCGGCCTCGTACAGCCGCGCGTCCGACAGGCTCAGCGCCGTGACCAGGATCATCAGCGCATGCGGGAAGACCGCAAAGCATTCAGCCACCACAATGCCCGGCGCGCCGTAGATCTCGCTGATGCCGATGCCCTGCATCCAGCTTTTCAGCACGCCCTGGTTGCCAAACCAGTAGATCAGCGAAATGGCAGCCAGCAGCGATGGCGCCAGCAGCGGTATCAGCGTGATGCCGCGGAACAGCGGCTTGAGCGGCATGCAGGAGCGGGCCAGCGCATAGGCAAATCCGAAGGCCAGCGGCACCGTGACCAGCGTGACCAGGCCGGACACCCAGATGCTGTTCCACAGGCTCTCCAGCAGCGCGGGCGTCTGCGCATACGCGATGAAGTTGTCGAACCAGACAAACTCGCCCTCCTTGCCCTGCAGCGCCTGCTGCAGGATGGCCGCCAGCGGCAGCAGCAGGAAGCACACCAGCAGCAGCGCGACGACAGCCAGCGCGACGTAGGCGATGCGGTCGGTCCAGTGCGGGTTCTGCCGCACCGGGGCGGCCGCTACCGCAGCGGGCAATACGGCGGACATCAGAACACCTTGATCCGCTCGGGCAGCAGCCTGAGCCTGAGCGGCGAGCCGATGGCCAGCGACTGCTCCGACAGGAAGTTCAGCGACAGGTACACCGTGAGTTTGCTGGAGCCCAGCGCGAGCGCATTGACATGCACATGGCAGTAGGAACCGAGGAACTCGATCTTCTCGATGTTCGCGTCGAACACATGTGCGTCGCCATCGGCAATCGGCCGTGCCAGCACATCCTCGGGCCGCAGGTAGACCTTGACTTCGCGGTCCGGCCCGTCGTGCGCCAGGCGCAGCATGCCCACCTGCAGCTCGCCGCCCGAGACCCTGCCGGGCAGCATGTTGACCTTGCCCACAAAGTCGGCAACGAAGGGCGATGCGGCCTCGCGGTACACCTCCATCGGCGTGCCGACCTGCTCGATGACGCCGTGGTTCATCACCACGATGCGGTCGGCCACGGTCAGCGCCTCCTCTTGGTCGTGGGTGACCATGATGGTGGTGACACCCAGCTTCTGCTGCAGCGCGCGGATCTCCTGGCGCAGCCGCAGCCGCTCCAGCGCATCCAGCGCCGACAGCGGCTCGTCCAGCAGCAGCAGGCCCGGCGAGGTGGCCAGTGCCCGCGCCAGCGCAATGCGCTGCTGCTGGCCGCCCGAGAGCTGGCTCGGGTACTTGCCTTCACTGCCCGGCAGGCCGACGAGCTTGACGAGCTCGCTCACACGCGCCTTGATCTCGGCCCTGGGGGTCTTGCGGTTGACGAGGCCGTAGGCCACGTTGTCCGCCACGCTCAGGTTGGGAAACAGCGCATAGCTCTGGAACACGATGCCGTAGTCACGCAGGGCCGGCGGCAGCACCGAGATGTCGCGCGCCGCCTGCATGACCTCGCCGGACGTCTGCACCTCCAGCCCCGCAATGATGCGCAGCAGCGTCGTCTTGCCGCAGCCCGATGGCCCCAGAAAGCAGACGAACTCGCCCTTGCGGATCTGCAGGTTGATGTCGTGCAGCGCGGTGAAACTGCCGAACTCCTTGCGGATGTGGCGCAGTTCCAGGAACGTATCCTGGCTCACCTCTTCTCTGTCTTGCTGTTGTAGCGCTTGGTCCATTCGGCCAGGATCCGTTCGCGGTTGTCGGCCGCCCACTTGAAGTCCATCTTCACCAGGCGGGCTTCATAGTCCTTGGGTACATTGGCCAGCGGAGGCGCCAGGCCGGGCTGCGCGGTGATGGCGAAGTTCTTGCCGTAGAGCATCATCGCGTCCTTGCTCGACGCCCAGTCGGCCAGCTTCTTGGCGGCGTCCAGCTTCTTCGTGCCCTTGTGAATCGCAAAGGCTTCCAGGTCCCAGCCCAGGCCTTCCTTGGGGAACACGAGGTCGATCGGCGCGCCCTTGGCCTTGTTGGTGTTGCCCCGGTACTCAAACGAGATGCCCACCACAAACTCGCCGGCGGCCGCCATGTTGCAGGGCTTGGAGCCCGAGTGGGTGTACTGCGCAATGTTTTCGTGCAGCGCGTCCATGTACTTCCAGCCACCGCCCTTGCCCTTGTCGTCGCCGAACAGGGTAAGCCACGCCGTCACGTCAAAGTAGCCGGTGCCGCTGGAGGCCGGGTTGGGCATCACGACCTGGCCCTTGTAGACCGGCTTGGCCAGGTCCTTCCAGGTTTCGGGCTTGGGGATGTTCTTCTTGGCAGCTTCAACCGTGTTGAAGCATACGGTGGCACCCCACACGTCCATGCCGAACCAGGCCGGCGGCTTCTTCTTGTCCTTGTACTGGCTCATGATGCCGTCAAGGTTCAGCGGGGCGTAGGGAATCAGCATGCCCTGGCTGTCCAGCAGCGCGAGGCTGGAGGCTGCAACACCCATCACCGCGTCGGCCTGGGGGTTGGCCTTCTCGGCGAGCAGCTTGGCGGTGATCACGCCTGTCGAGTCGCGTACCCACTTGATCTCGATGTCCGGGTAGGACTTGTTGAAGCCTTCCTGGTAGGCCTTGAGCTGGTCGGTCTCCAGCGCGGTGTAGACCAGCAGCTGGGTTTTCTGGGCCGATGCCGCCGCCGCGAAAGCCACAAGGCCTCCGATGGCGAGGGACTTGAAGATCGTGGACAAACGCATGTGAAGCTCCTTCAACAAAAGTGGCAATGCTGTGACCTGATGGTGACGGCGTCATGACTAGCAAGCTTCATTCCTCTCCCCACCCGCTGCCTTTGCTCTTTCGCTGTCCGCGCACCGTGGTTCATTTAACTTCGTGCTTTAAATGTTGTCAATTGTTATTTGTAGATTGTTGACAATCTCACTGGTTGTGCTCCAATCAGGCGCATGACGGCGCTGCTCCACCCCACCATCGCATTGCTGCAGAACAGCTCGCTCACCACCGTGGTGCAGCAGGAAGTCGAGCGGGCGATCCTGGCCGGCGAGTATGCACCGGGCACCAAGCTCAACGAGGCTGCCCTGGCAGAAAAGATGGGCGTGTCGCGCGGGCCGGTGCGCGAGGCCTTCCGCATGCTGGACGAAGCCGGCCTGGTGCGCACCGAGAAGAACCGCGGCGTGTTCGTGCGCGACATCCCCATCGACGAAGCCGTCGAGATCTTCGACCTGCGCGCGGCGATGGACGAGCTTGTCGGCCGCCAGCTGGCCACCTACATCGCACCCGCCCAGCTCAAGGAGATCAGGAGCCTGGTGGACGCGATGGAGAAGGCCGTGAAGGCCGAGGACACCTACAACTACCACCTGCTCAACCTCAGGTTCCACGACCGCCTTGTGGAGATGACGGGCAACCGCAAGCTCACGGCCATCTACCGCAAGCTCATCAAGGAACTCTCGCTGTTCCGCCGGCTGAACCTGGCGGACGGCTGGCTCATGCCCATCTCGGCCGGCGAGCACCGCGACATCGTCAAGGCCATCGCGTCAGGCGACGCGGACAAGGCCGGCAAGGCCATGTACGACCATGTGATGGAAAGCAAGGTGCGCACGATAGAGAACGACCTGCGCCGGCAGTCACGCGCACCCAAGGCAGGCGGCACGGAGCCCGATGCGGCCGACACGCCCAAAGACAAACCCAAACGCGGAGCCCGCTGAAAATGACAACCACCGTGGCTGATGTGAATGTAAATGGCCGCAGCTACAGGCTGCCCGCCCAACCCGTGGTGGTCGTCTGCGTTGACGGCTGCGAACCCGACTACCTGGCCCAGGCCGTGGCCACCGGCAGGATGCCGTGGCTCAAGCACGCACTGGCCACCGGCTCGGGCCTGGTCGCCGACTGCGTGGTGCCGAGCTTCACCAACCCGAACAATCTGTCCATCGTGACGGGAGCACCGCCCAGCGTGCACGGCATCTGCGGCAACTACCTGTTCGACATGGAAAGCGGCACCGAGGTCATGATGAACGACCCGAAGTGGCTGCGCGCGCCCACATTGCTGGCGGCGCTGGCCGACGCCGGCAAGTCCATTGCCGTTGTCACCGCCAAGGACAAGCTGCGCCGCCTGCTGGGCCACAGGATGAAGGGCATCTGCTTCTCGTCCGAGAAGGCCGACCAGGTGACGCTGGAGGAAAACGGCATCGAGGACGTGCTGGGCCTGGTCGGCAAGCCCGTGCCCAGCGTCTACAGCGCCGACCTGTCGGAGTTCGTCTTTGCGGCCGGCGTGAAGATCATGCAGAAACACCGGCCCGACGTGATGTACCTGTCCACCACCGACTATGTGCAGCACAAGCATGCACCGGGCACCGAGGGCGCGAATGCTTTCTACACCATGATGGACGGCTACCTCGCGCAGCTGGAAGAGCTGGGCTGCATCATCGTGCTCACGGCCGACCACGGCATGAATGCCAAGGTCGCGATGGACGGCACGCCCGACGTGATCTACCTGCAGGACTGGTTCGATGCGCAGATGGGCAAGGCAACCGCCCGCGTGATCCTGCCGATCACCGACCCCTATGTGGTGCACCATGGCGCACTCGGCTCGTTCGCCACCGTCTACCTGCCGGCCGGAACAGACGTTGCCGCTGCGGTGGCAAAGCTCGCAGCCCTCAAGGGCATGGAAGCCGTGCTGACGCGCGAGCAGGCCGCCGCGCGCTTTGAGTTGCCACCTGACCGCATCGGGGACATCGTGGCGGTGTCGGAACGCTTCACCGTCATCGGCACCTCTGCATCGCGCCACGACCTCTCGGGCCTGGATGCGCCGCTGCGCTCCCATGGCGGCATCAGCGAGCAGCGCGTGCCGCTGATTGTGAACCGCAAGCTCCCGGGGCTGGACATGGCGCGGCGCTTCCGCAACTTTGACGCGTTCGACCTGGCACTGAACTACGCACAGTGAGACGGGACATCACCAGATGATCGAACAATACATCCGCGACCACCAGCTCAATGCCATGCGCCTGGCCGGCAGCAAGGTGGGCGCTGAACGCACCGGCAACCGGGCCATTGCGGTCTTCAACCCGTACACCGAAAAGCAGATCGGCAGCGTGCCTAAGGCCACGCTGGAAGAAGTGCGCGAAACCTTCGCTGCAGCGCATCGCTACCAGCCGACGCTCACGCGCTACGAACGCGCAGCCATCCTCAACAAGGCAGCCGCCATCATCAGCGGCCGCGTTGGCGAGATCGCACAACTCATCACGGCCGAGGCCGGCCTGTGCCTGAAAGACTCCATCTACGAAGCCGGCCGCGTCAGCGACGTGCTGCTGTTCGGCGCCAATGAAGTGCTCAAGGACGACGGCCAGATCTTCAGCTGCGACCTGACGCACCATGGCAAGAAGCGCCGCGTCTACACCACGCGCGCGCCGCTGCTCGGCGTGATCAGCGCCATCACGCCGTTCAACCACCCGATGAACCAGGTGGCGCACAAGATCGTGCCCAGCATCGCCACCAACAACCGCATGGTGCTCAAGCCCTCGGAGAAGGTGCCGTTCTCGGCCATCCTGTTTGCCGACATCCTGTATGAGGCCGGCCTGCCGCCGGAGATGCTCAGCGTGCTCACCGGCGACCCGCGCGAGATCGCCGATGAGCTCATCACCAACGAGCATGTGGACCTGGTGACCTTTACCGGCGGCGTCGGCATCGGCAAGTACATCGCCTCGAAGGCCGGGTACCGGCGCATGGTGCTGGAGCTGGGCGGCAACGACCCGATCATCGTGATGGAAGACGCCGACCTGGACGAGGCCTCCTCGCTCGCGGTGCAGGGTTCGTACAAGAATTCGGGGCAACGCTGCACCGCCATCAAGCGCATGCTGGTGCAGGAGTCCGTGGCCGACCGCTTCGTCGATATGCTGGTCGAGAAGACAAAAGCATGGAAACACGGCGACCCGCTGGACAAGGGCAACGACATGGGCACCGTCATCGACGAGCCGGCCGCGATGCTGTTCGAGTCGCGCGTCAACGCCGCCGTGGCCCAGGGGGCAAAGCTGCTGGCCGGCAACCAGCGGCGCGGCGCCCTGTATGCGCCCACCGTGCTCGACCGTGTGGACCCGCGCATGGAAGTGGCGCTGGAAGAAACCTTCGGCCCGGTCTCGCCGGTCATCCGCTTCAAGGACATTGAAGACGCCATCCGCATCTCCAACGGCACGGCCTACGGCCTGTCCAGCTCGGTCTGCACCAACCGGCTTGACTACATCACCCAGTTCGTCAACCGCCTGCATGTGGGCAGCGTCAATGTGCGCGAAGTGCCAGGCTACCGGCTGGAGCTCACGCCCTTCGGCGGCATCAAGGACTCTGGCCTGGGTTACAAGGAAGGCGTGCAGGAAGCCATCAAAAGCTTCACCAACATCAAGACTTACTCCTTGCCATGGCTCTGACCCTTGGCGATATCGAACACCTGTTCGCCACGCGCGGCGGCGAGCAGTATTCGGGCGAGCCGGTCACGCAGCTGGAGCATGCGCTGCAGTCGGCTGCGCTGGCCGAAGCGGAGGGCGCGGATGACGAGCTCGTCACCGCAGCGCTGCTCCACGACCTGGGCCACCTGCTGCATGACCTGGGCGAGACGCCTTCGCTGCATGGCATTGACGATGTGCACCAGTACCGCGCGCTGCCCTTCCTGCGCGGCCTGTTCAGCGACGGCGTGATCGACGCCATCAGGCTGCATGTGGATGCCAAGCGCTACCTGTGCGCGACGCGGCCTGCGTACTTTGCGCAGCTATCGGAAGACTCGAAACGCTCGCTCGCCTTGCAGGGCGGCATCTTCAGCGAGGCGCAGGCGCAAATCTTCATCAGGCAACCGGGCGCAGAAGCAGCGGTGCGGCTGCGCATCTGGGACGACCTGGCCAAGGAAGCGGGCAAGGTAACACCAGACCTCGCCTACTACCTGTCACGCGCTGGCCGCTGCGCCCTTCAGAAGAACGCTGTGCCAGATGCAGCAGCCTGACCCGGCACAGGACAGGAAAAGGCCGGTCCCGTGGCGTTGACCTGGCCCATCATCTGCGCCGTCCTCGTCGGCGCCCTGCTGCACGCCAGCTGGAACGCGCTCGTCAAATCCAGTGACGACAAGGCCATGGACACCGCGCTGATCCACCTGCTGGGTTCGCTCATGGCGATCCCGCTGGTGCTGGTGGTGGGCCTGCCTCCACCGCAGGCCTGGCCCTACATCGCGGCATCCACCGTCATCCACATCGGCTACTACATTGCGCTGACCGGCGCCTACAAGCACGGCGACCTGGGGCTGACCTACCCGCTGATGCGCGGCGTCGCGCCGCTGCTGGTGGCCATGTCGGCGGCGCTGACGCTCGGCGAAGTCCTCAGCCCGCTGGCCTGGGCCGGCGTGCTCGGCGTGAGCTGCGGCGTGCTGGTGCTGGGCCTGTCGCGCCATGCGCTGGAGAGCCCCAAGGCCGTACGATTTGCCCTGACCAATGCAGTGATCATTGCGATCTACACCGTGGTTGACGCGCTTGGCGTGCGGGCCTCGGGCAATGCAGCGCAGTATGTGGCGGCCCTGTTCCTGATTGACGGCTGGCCGTTTGCGCTCATCGTGTTCTGGCGCCGCGGCGGCGCCCTGGTCTGGCCCTATGCGCGGCGCCGCTGGCCGGTGGCGGCGGGCGCGGCGCTCGCGTCGTTCGGCTCCTACGGCATCGCGCTGTGGGCCATGACCCGGGCACCGGTCGCCAGCGTGGCGGCACTGCGTGAGACCTCGGTGCTGTTTGCGGCGCTGCTGGGTGCGTGGTTCCTCAAGGAGCCTTTCACCCCGCGCCGCATCGTTGGCGTCGTCACCATCGTGGCCGGCGTCATGGCCCTGCGGCTCGGCTGAACCAGAGAGGACTTGCCATGAGCTTGCCCACCCATGCGGACATCATCATCGTGGGGGGCGGCATCGCCGGCTGTTCCACGGCGTATCACCTGGCGAAGCTGGGCAGGACCAACGTCCTGCTGCTGGAGCAGGGCAAGCTGACCAGCGGCACGACCTGGCATGCCGCAGGGCTCGTCGGCCAGATGCGGCCCAACCGCAACATGACGCAGATGAGCAAGTACGGCATCGAGCTGTATGCCACGCTGGAGGCCGAGACGGGCCTGGCCACCGGCTGGAAGCAGTGCGGCAGCGTCAATGTGGCGCGCACACCGGAGCGGATGAAGGTGCTGAAGAAGCAGGTGGCGATGGCCAACAGCTTCGGCGTGGAATGCCACCTGATCACGCCGCAGGAGGCCGGCGACAAATACCCGGTCATGCGTACCGACGACCTGCAGGGCGCCATCTGGCTGCCCGGCGACGGCAAGGCCAACCCGGCCGACCTGTGCATGTCGCTGGCCAAGGGCGCGCGCAACCGGGGCGTGAAGATGGTGGAGGGCGTGGAGGTCACTGGCGTCATCACGCAGAATGGCCGGGCCGCAGGCGTGAGGACTGCGCAGGGCGAGGTGCGCTGCGACGTCATCATCAACTGCGCAGGCCAGTGGGCCCGGCAGTTCGGCAAGCTTGCGGGCGTGAACGTGCCGCTGTATTCGGCCGAGCACTTCTACATCGTCACCGGCAAGATTGAAGGCGTGCACCCGATGCTGCCCGTCATGCGCGACCCTGACGGATTCATCTATTACAAGGAAGAGGTCGGCGGCCTGGTGATGGGCGGGTTCGAGCCGCAGGCCAAGCCGTGGAAGATGGACCCGATCCCCAGCACATTCCAGTTCGAGCTGCTGGATGAGGACTGGGACCAGTTCGAGATCCTGATGACCAACGCCATGCACCGCACGCCGTGCCTGGAAACCGCCGAGATCAAGATGCTGCTCAACGGCCCGGAGAGCTTCACGCCGGACGGCAACTTCATCCTCGGCGAGGCGCCGGAGCTGCATAACTACTTTGTCTGCGCCGGCTTCAATTCGGCCGGCATTGCCAACAGCGGCGGCGCCGGCCGGCTGATGGCGGAGTGGATCGTTGGCGGCGAGCCGGGCACTGATTTGTGGGACGTTGACATCCGCCGCTTCGGCAGCTTCACCGGCAACCGCAAGGCGCTGGCCGAACGCACCGGCGAGACGCTGGGCCTGCACTATGCCATGCGCTGGCCGCGCCAGGAACTGGAAACCGCGCGGCCGCTGCGCACCTCGCCGCTGTACGACATGCTCGCCGCCAGGGGCGCGGAGTTCGGCAGCAGGAACGGGTGGGAGCGGGCGAACTATTTCCGTCCTTCCGGCCAGAGCCGCCCTGACCACACGCTCGGCACGCCGGGCTGGCTGCCCTGGATGATCGAGGAACAGAAGGCCACCCGGGAAGCCGCCGCGCTCTACGACCAGACCTCCTTCTCCAAGCTGCTGCTGCAGGGCCGCGACGCGCTGGCCGTGCTGCAGCGCCTGTGCGCCAACGAGATGGACATACCGGTGGACAAAATGGCCTACACCGCCATGCTCAATGAGCGCGGCGGCTTCGAGTCGGACCTGACCATCATCCGGCAGGCGGCGGACCGCTTCCTCATCGTCACCGGCTCGGCGCAGACGGTGCGGGATGCCGACTGGATCTCGCGCCACATCGGCGCGGATGAACATGCGACGCTCACCGACGTATCGGCGCTGTACACCGTGCTGTCCATCATGGGACCGAAGGCGCGCGAAGTCCTCGCGCGGGTGAGCCCGGACGACCTGTCGCCCGAAGGCCTGAAGTTCTCCTGGACGAAGGAAATCGACCTGGGCTTTGCGCGCGTGCGCGCCGCCCGCATGAGCTATGTGGGCGGCCCGGGATTCGAGCTGTATGTGCCGGTGGAAATGACCCGCCATGTGTACCTGGCACTGATGGATGCCGGCGCGCCGCTGGGCCTGCGCGACGCGGGCTACTACGCGCTGGATGCGCTGCGCATCGAAATGGGCCGCCGCGCCTGGGGGGCCGAGCTCGGGCCTGACGAAACGCCCTGGGAGGCAGGCCTGGGCTACGCCGTCAAGCTGGACAAGCCGTCGGACTTCATCGGCAAGCGCGCGCTGCTTGCCAGCCAGGGGCAGCCGCTGCGCAAGAAACTGGTGACGCTGGTGTTTGATTCAGCCGACACCTACGCCTGGGGTGGCGAAGCCATCATCGTGAACGGGCAGTCCGCCGGCGAGATATCGTCCGTGGGCTGGAGCCCGAAAGTCGGCGCCTGCGTGGCCCTGGGCTATGTGCGTGGCGCGCCGGCCAACGAGGTGCATGGCGGCACGGCGGCACAGGTCGGCCTGTGGGGCGAAAAAATCAGCGTGCGCCTGTATGACCATTGGCCCGTGAAAGCCTGAAGGCCAGGCCAGCGAGCAGCCAGAGGCCCGTACCCCAGAGCCAGCCGAATGAACCGCCGCCTCCGCCGGATGCCGGTGCGGTGGTCGTCACGGTGAGGAACTCGTCGCCGGCGCGGCCCGCGCTGTCCGTCACCACCAGGCGGAACTGGAAGGTGCCGGCTGCGGCGGGCAGCACCACGCCCGTCAATGCACTGGCCGCATTCGGGACGGTGAGCGCCGGCCCGGACACTTGCGTCCATTGCCAGGACACGACAGATGAACCCGCAACGGCTGAACTGGCGCGACCGTCCAGCGCAATGGTCGCACCGGGCCCCGGCGCGCCCACGCCGGCAATCAGCGCCACCGGGTTCAGCGCCACCAGCGTCGCATTGGCGGCATCCAGCAGGCCGCCGCCGCAGGTATCTGCGGTGCAGTTGCAGACAACCGACAAGGTCCCCGGCCCGCATGCCGGGCTGCCGCCCACGGCTACATGGGCTCTGGCGGAAGCACGTATCCGCGCAATGAGCTGGGTCGGCGGCAGCGCCGGGTTCAGCGAGAGCATCAGCGACGCCACGCCGGCTGCCAGCGGGGCGGAGAAGCTGGTGCCGCGCTTGTAGCCGTAGTCGTTGGCCAGTGTGCTGGTGGTGCCCAGGTTCACCGTGGAGTAGATGTTGGTGGGGTCGCCTGCTGCGCCGGTACCGCCCGGCGCAATGACCGCGACGGTCGGCCCGGCATTGGAGTAGCTGGCCTTCTGGCCATTGGCCTGGGCCGCGCCGACGGCCAGGACGTTGGCGCAGTCGGCAGGGCGCCGGGGCGTCCCGCCGTTGTTGCCGGCAGCCACCACCACCAGGGCGCCCGCAGCCGTGACTTCGTTTATCACGTCCTGGTAGCTGGGTGTGCAGGCCACGTCGCCGCCGAAGCTGATGTTGATGACGCGGGCCGGGTTGGGGTTGGCCGGCACACCTTCCACGCTGAGGCCCGCCGCCCAGCGCATGGCGTCGAGGATATCGCTGAGGAATGCGCCGCATTTGCCGGACACGCGCAGCGGCAGCACCTGGTTGCCCCAGTTGATGCCGGCCACGCCCATCGCATTGTTGGTTGCGGCGGAAATCTGCCCGGCAATGAAGGTGCCGTGCCAGCTGCTGCCCTGGACCGGGCACGCGCCGAACAGCGCGGGCTTGCTGCTCCTGTCCAGTGCCGACACCCAGTCACCCGGGTCGCTCGCGTCTGCGTCGCGGCCGTCGTCGTCGTTGGCGTATTCCACTTCGCTGGCGAAGTCATAGCCGGGCAACAGCCGGCCGGCAAGGTCCGGGTGGTCAAAGCGCACGCCCGTGTCCAGCACGGCCACCACCACCGCGCCGCCGGTGGTGCGCGCCCAGGCCGGCGGCATGTTGACGCCGGCAGCGTGGCTGGCAGGCTCTTTGAGGTGGTCCTGCAGGCCGGCCAGGTAGGCCGTGTCGTTGGGCGGCAGCAGCGCCTGTGCCGGCTTCATGAGCACGTCGGGCTCAACCCAGGCCACATCCGGGTGCAGCCGCAGGCGCCGCACTGCGTCATCCAGCGCCTGGCCCTGCATGGGCTGCGCAAACCGCATCAGGTGGTGGCCGCGCCCCAGCAGCGCCTGGCTGCGCAGCGGCATGCCCGCATCATGGGCAACGGCGCTGACCCTCTCGCGCAGCTGCTGGGCCTGCTCCCGCATGGGAAGCGCCGCCGTGCTGCCGGCGTCCTTGAGCTTGACGATCAGCCCGCGGGCAGGCTGGGCTGTGGCGTGCATGGATGCGCCCAGAGCTAGGCCAAGCACCAGGTAGCCGAAAAGGTGGGCGAAAAGACGGTTCATCCTGCGTTTGTAGCACGAGCCGTGCCCCGGGGGACCTAGGCGTTTCAGCCTTGCGCGCCGGGCCGTGCGGCCAGTGCCTGCTCCACGGTGGAAGGCTCCATTCCGTACATTTCGGCAAACTCCGCCACGCTGCGGCCGCTGGCCTCGAATGCCCGCCGCAGGGCCTCGCGCCGCGCCACCTTGGCGGCCAGCCCGGCAAAGGCTTCGTCCAGCGCCCGGACCGACAGCTCGTCGGTGGCGCCCACACGCTCATCCCAGGCTTCCCGCGTGAGGCCGGCGGCTTCAACCGCGTCCATCAGGCGCGCCTGCAGCCAGGGCCGCAGGTCGTCCTTGCTGCGCGCCTGGCGGCGGCGGAACACCTCGAGGATCGCATGGTGGATGTGTTCGGGCGCAACAGGCTCGACCGGCACGCCCTGCAGGTCATGGCGCTGCTCGCCGGCCGCAACGCTCTCCAGGTAGCGGGTGGAACGGGCATGCAGGCCCAGCGCGAGTTTCAGGTCTTCTTTCCTGAATTCCTCACCGTGCTGAGCCATCAGCTCCTGGTAAACGCCCAGCTTGAGCGGCAGGAAGCGTGCACCGAACATGGCCGGGTACAGCTCGAACAGGCGCTCAAGCACCGGGTTGGCGGCACGGGGCGGCCGCGCCTGGGTGCCGCCGGCAGGTGCGCCTTTTTGCGGCCGTTGCGCGGCATTGGGTGGGCGATTGCCGCCGCGCCGGTCGCCGCCTCCGCCACCACGCCCCGCATTGCGCCGCCCCCGGGCCGGTGCGGGCGTCTGGGGGGAAGCTTCGGTGGAGGCTTCCGTGGAAATGGTGGGGGATTCGGTATCAGTCATCAGGGGCGCCGGCAGGTCAGGACCCCAGACTGTACTGCCCGGCGGCATCCGGCGTTGCCTTTTGGCTCAATCGCCCCGCACGCGGCTGCGTTTATCCGGGCAAAATCCGCCCATGAAAATTGAAAAAGACACCGTCGTTTCCCTGCGCTACAGGGTCGCAGATGCCCAAGGCAAACTCATCGAGGAAAGCAAGAACCCCATGGTCTACCTCCATGGCGGCTATGGCAACACCTTGCCGAAGATCGAGGCCGCGCTCGATGGCCACGAGGCCGGTTACGAGACCAGCCTGCACTTTGAGGCCGGCGAGGCCTTCGGCATGCGCGACGAAAGCCTGGTGCGCACCATTCCCAAATCCGAATTCCCGCCGGGCGTGAAGGTCGGCGGCCAGCTCGAGGGGCGTGCCGATGACGGCTCGGTCGTCGCCTTCACCGTGGTGAAGATCAAGGGCCCCGAAGTTCACCTGGACGGCAACCACCCGCTGGCCGGGCGCGAGTTGCGCTTCTCGCTCAAGGTGACCGGCGTGCGCGCCGCGTCGGAAGAGGAGATATCCCACCGCCATGTGCACGGCGAGCACGGCCACCACCACTGATCCGCCCCCGGGGCTGCCCGCCGGCACGGCTTGAAAGCGGCGCTCCCGTCCTCAACTGCTTTCTTTAGAGGTGCCCGTCATGTCCGCCAACACTGTCCTGCAAAGTCCTGTCCTGTCCACCAGCCCGCTGGGCTTCCCCTGGAAAACGGTGGACCCGTTCCTGTTCTGCGCTTACCACGACGATGCCTACCCGGCGGGCAACGCGCAGATGGGCCCGGTGGCCCCGCTGGCCGGGCGCGACATCGGCCAGGACTTCAGCCGCAAGGACGGCTGGAGCATGTACCACGGCGAGACGATTCCCGGCTTTCCGGCGCATCCGCACCGGGGTTTCGAGACCGTGACGGTCGTGCGCAAGGGCCTGATCGACCATTCCGACTCGCTGGGCGCCACCGCGCGATTCGGCCAGGGCGATGCGCAATGGCTCACCGCCGGCGGAGGCGTCGTGCATTCCGAGATGTTCCCCCTGCTGGACACTGCCGCGCCCAACCCGCTGGAGCTGTTCCAGATCTGGCTGAACCTGCCCGCAAGGAACAAGATGGTGCCGGCGCACTTCACCATGTTCTGGAACAAGGACATCCCGCGCCTGACGGCCACCGACGACGCGGGCCGCACGACGGATGTCGCCGTGATCGCGGGGGCGCTCGCCGGGGCAGGCACCCCCCTGCCGCCGCCGCCCGACTCCTGGGCCTCCCAAGAGGGCGCCGACGTGGCCATCTGGACCATCCGCATGAGCCCGGGTGCGCGCTGGACGCTGCCTGCCGCGCAAGGCCGGGGCACGCGCCGCACGCTCTACTTCTTCAAGGGCCAGTCTGTCACGATGAACGGCCAGGAAGTAAAGGCGCAAAGCGCCATCGAGGTTCGCGCCGATACGGCGATCGAGCTGGTGAACGGTAGCGTCGAGGGTGAGTTCCTCATGCTGCAGGGCCGCCCCATCAACGAGCCGGTCGCGCAGTACGGCCCCTTTGTGATGAATACACAGGCCGAGATCATGCAGGCCATGCAGGACTACCGCCGCACCCAGTTCGGCGGCTGGCCGTGGGATGACAGCGCGCCGGTGCACAGCCGCGGCAAGGGCCGCTTCGCACTGCATCCGGGCGGGCGGGAAGAAGCGCCTGCCACGGATCCGGCCTGAGCCGGACCTGGCTCAGAACATCAGTTCTTTTTCCAGGTCTGTCAGTTTGCGGCGGGCCAGGGCCAGATTGGATTTGGATTTGTCCAGAACGTAGTAGATAAACACGCCTTCCTTGCGCGAGAGGGGGCGGATCAGGTGGTACTGGCGGCCCAACGTGATCAGGATGTCTTCGATCACGTCATTCAGGCCGAGCGAGCGCATGGTTTTGAGCTTTGCGCGAACCACTTCGGTATTGCCGGCGGCAGCGACTTCCAGGTCCACGCCGGTACCAACACTGCCGAGCATCATGCCGCTGGCCGAGTCGACAATGGCGCCGCAAAGCGCGCCATCCATCGTCATCATTTCTTCGAGAGTCTGTTTGATTGTTGACATGGTTTCGGGTACTCCGGTTGCGTGAAATAAAAGATAGGCCCTGGGCGTCACGCGAGGCGCGGTCAGGCATGGAACTCGATATCGTCAATCAGCTGCCGCAGGCGATCCAGCTGCGACGGCCAGGTTGAAAAGCTGACGCGGTTGCGCTCGGCAATGGTCACCAGGATGGTGTCTTCCGTACACTGCAGCACATTGATGACGCCTTTCTCGTGGAGCGTCACGAGGCCGATGAACTCGCCCAGTTTCTGGTGCGCAGAAGCCTGCCTCCGGTGCAATTGCCAATAGTCGCGCGCAGCTTCAGCCAGCGGCTCCAGGTCCTGGTCTCCGCTGGTGTGGTAGATCATTCCCGTCGGTCCGTCAATGAGCGAGCAGGCGATGACGCCAGGCGTGCTTGCCAGGCGGCCGATCTCGGCGGCAAGTTCCTGGAGGTTCATGCCACCACCAGCAGGCGCACCTGCTCCGCCGTGAAGTAGTGAACCTGGGCCAGCACCGCAGACTCGCCTGCGATGACAGCGATGATCAGTTCCAGCTCAGGGTGGCGGGCATGCCGGAGGTGGAAGAATCCGTCCTTGGCGCCAACCGTCATCTGGTCGCAGTCGTTCAATCCGCCTTCCTGGGCGGCCACCAGGGCTATCGCGCCGATGGAGCTGGCCATGGCGGCGACACGGGCCGGGTCAATGCCGTGCGCAGCCTCGCTGGCAACATCAAAACCATCTGACGTGGCGACAACCACGGCCTTGACGCCTCCGACGGCACGCAAGGCCTGGACAGCACGGCGAGCCGCTTCCAGCAGCGCAGGTCTGAGGTTCATGCGGGCGTCTCCATTCCTTCCATTTGCACCAGCAACAGTTCCACCAGCATCTGCACGTCGTCGCGGCGGCGAACGTCTGCGGCGACTACCGGGAACAACAGGCTGCGGGAATGGAGGAGGCTCGCGTAGGCATCCAGGTCCGGCTGGCTGTTTGTATCGGTCCGGCCGACCCCGACGACGCACGCGGCCGTGCCCAGGTGGGCCCCGAAACCGTCCAGGTACAGGCCGAGATCTTCCAGCGGCGCAGGGCGGGAGTTGTCCACCAGGAAAACGATGCCCATGGCGTCCTTTGCCAGGATCGTCCACATGAAGTCAAAGCGGCTTTGCCCCGGTGTGCCGAACAGCCGGACGCGCTCTCCGCCCTCCAGGCTGATCACGCCGAAGTCCATGCCGACAGTTGTCATCGCCTTGTCAAGCGATGCATCTGAATTGGCAACATCCGTTGAAAGCGCAGTCGAATCGCTGATGGCCTGTATGGCCGTCGTCTTTCCCGCACCGGGAGAGCCGGTGAAAACTATCTTGTACTCTTTCACGATGCGTACGTCGTGATGCCGAGCTTGCGCCGAAGCCGCTGAATGAAGCCGAGGCGCGCTCCTGGTACAGCCGGGGATTCGGGGCGCGTGACCGGCACCGCAATACCCTCCGGCGCCGACAATTCAAGAAGGCCTTCACTGCGGAGGTCCTGCAGGAACCGCTCGCATTCGGCAAGCGAGCACTGCGTCATGCTGCCAAGCTGTGACACGCTCAGCGACTGGCGCGCCAGCATTGTGGCCATGCGGATGCGGCGCGCATCGCCCGACAGGACTCGTGCCGGCGGCCATCGGATCAATTTCGCAGACGCGTATTCCATTGACGGAGCAGCGGGCGGCTGGTCATCGGCGAAGGGAGCGCCCGCCAGAGGCAACTGTTCGGCGGACTTGAGCATGGCAATGACCTCTTCAGCGCGGATGGGCCGGCGCAGCGAGTCGCCATCCGCCGCCTCGCCGCGTGGCAGAACCTTGATGATGCGGGAATGGCCCCACGGCATTCCGCCCGGTGCAGTGCCGGCGTCAACGGCCGAGTCCCGAAATTCAAGATGTGGCTGGTTCCCGGATTGACTGTCTACGACGGTCCATCGGCCATGTAACTCTGAACTCAGCCTGATGATCGTCTTGATCAGCGTGGCCTCCGGCATAGGCAGACCCCGCAACGAGAGGAGCAAACTCATTTCGACATCCCGAGGCAAGCGGGCGTGCTGACAATACAAACATTCCCCGGCCCCTATGTGTAACTCATTGTATTTCCGGGACATCAAATTGATTCAGAAGAGTTCACTTAACCAGCAGAAGCAGTGAGATACGTCACAACTCTGGCAATTGCGTCATTTCATTCATCAGTTCCGCCAGCTTTCAACTAACCCTTTTTAGTTCTCAAAGCGATCTGGCTGAATCCATATGTTTTCCGGTTTATACCCACGAGTAGCAAAAACAGGATTCCCCTGAATACAACAGTTGTTTGCATGCTATCCGCCATTTTTCGCCAACAGCCAGTAAGTCGGCATTGGCTCGCGGCCCTTGAGGGCCACCGGCTCGCGCGCTTCAAAGGCAAAACGCCCGCGCGTTTGCCGGTAAACCGAATCGGACACATGGATCGCGCCCGGCGCGCCGGTCGATTCCATCCGGCTGGCGACATTGACGGTGTCACCCCATACGTCATAGAGGAAGCGCTTGACGCCGATCACGCCGGCCACCGCCGGCCCGGCATGGATGCCGATGCGCATGGCCAGCTGCGTGCCGTTGGCGCGGTTGTAGCGCTCCATCGCCTCCACCATTTCCAGGGCCAGCTCACCCATGGTGCCAAGCCGGTGGTGCGACACCACCATGTAGGCATCGCCTATCGTCTTGATCTTCTCCAGCCCGTGGCGCTCGACCAGGTCGTCAAAGGCCGAGAAGATTTCATTGAGCACCAGCACCAGCGCGTCGGGCGGCAATGAGCGCGAGAAGCTGGTGAAGCCGGCAATGTCGGCAAACAGCACGCCCATGTTCTCGAACTTCACCGCATTGACCTTGTCCTCGCGCTTGAGCTCGTCGGCAATCGATGCCGGCAGCACGTTGTAGAGGACCTTGTCGGCGCGGGCCCGCTCATGCTCGACTTTCTGCTTTTCCGCGAACAGCTCGACGCTGCGCGCAAAGGTGACCTTGTCCAGCTCGATGCACAGCACCACCACGCAGAAGGGGTGCACCAGGGCGGCGATGACATCGGCCGGATCGTCGCCGCCCAGGCCGGCCGCGAGTGCAAGCGCCAGCAGGCTGAACGCATATATCGGGCGGCGCACGGGTAGCGGCGTGCAGATCACCGCCGCGATGAAGGTGGAACCGGCGGCATAGACGAGCAGCCCGCCACCGCCGACCAGCACCGCCCGCACACCCGCCCAGGTGGTGAGCAGCATGAACAGGCCGCAGAACACATACAGCGGCAGGGTGCGGCCGCGCAGGCCGGGAGTCCAGCGGTTGAGCAGCAGCATCGCAATGCAGGTCAGTTCAACCGCCGCCTGCCAGGCTACGAGCCACCAGTCAGATGCTGTGGTTGCAAAGTCGCCCTCCTGGACCAGCGGCCCGTTGATGGCCAGCGTGGCCGGCAGCATCAGCAGGGCCACGACCTTGCAATAGCGCACGCAAAGATCCCAGCTTTTGCGGCACAGCCATTCGTCAAACCCGGCTTCTCTCGGCACTTTTGACCTCTTTTCTTCGTGTATTTATAAGAAAAAAGGCAACTATACGTCGCACCTGAATGCCGCATGTGGGCGCTGTACGTAAAAAAAGCGCCCGGGGGCGCTTTTTTCTGCAACGGCTGGCTGCCCGTTCGGCGGGGCTTACTTCGCCACGACGCGGACCATCTCCAGGCACTTGTTGGAGTAGCCCCATTCGTTGTCATACCAGCTCACGAGCTTGACGAAGGTGCTGTCCAGCGCGATGCCGGCGTCGGCGTCAAAGATGGAAGTACGGGTGTCGCCGCGGAAGTCCGTGGCCACCACCTTGTCTTCGGTGTAGCCGAGGATGCCCTTGAGAGCGCCTTCGGACTGCGCCTTGAACTCGGCGCAGATCTCCTTGTAGGTGGCTTCCTTGAGCAGTTCCACCGTCAGGTCAACCACCGACACGTCGGAAGTCGGCACGCGGAAGCTCATGCCGGTCAGCTTCTTGTTGAGTTCAGGGATCACCACGCCGACGGCCTTGGCCGCGCCGGTGCTGGACGGGATGATGTTTTCGAGGATGCCACGGCCGCCGCGCCAGTCCTTGTTGCTCGGGCCGTCCACCGTCTTCTGCGTCGCGGTGGCCGCATGGACCGTGGTCATCAGGCCGCGCTTGATGCCCCATTTGTCGTTGAGGACCTTGGCCAGCGGGGCCAGGCAGTTGGTGGTGCAGGAGGCATTGGAGATGATGGCCTCGCCCTTGTAGGTCTTGTCATTCACGCCAAAGACGAACATCGGCGTGTCGTCCTTGCTGGGGGCGGAGATGATGACCTTCTTCGCGCCGGCGGTGATGTGCTTGCCCGCGCCGTCCTTGTCGAGGAAGAGGCCCGTGGATTCGATGACGACGTCGGCGCCGACTTCATTCCACTTGAGGTTGGCCGGGTCGCGCTCCTGCGTCAGGCGGATTTTCTTGCCGTTGACAATCAGGGTGTTGCCCTCCACCGAGACCTCGCCCTTGAAGCGGCCGTGCACGCTGTCGTACTGCAGCATGTAGGCCAGGTAGTCCGGCTCCAGCAGGTCGTTGATGCCGACGATGTCGATGTCGGAAAAGTTCTGCACGGCCGAGCGCAGGACGTTGCGCCCGATTCGGCCGAAGCCGTTGATGCCGATCTTGATGGTCATGTCGTTTGCTCCTGGATGATGAAAATTCTTATCGCTTGCGGGCGAGTGCGGCCTGTACCGTGTCAGCCACGTTCTCTGCCGTGAAGCCGAAATGCTTGAACAGCACCGGCGCCGGGGCCGACTCGCCATAGCTGTCGATGCCGACGACGGCTGCGCAGCCGTACTTCCACCAGCCATCGGTCGCGCCCATTTCAACCGCGATGCGCGGAACGCCTGCCGGCAGGACGTCGTTCTTCCAGGCGAGGTCCTGGCGGTCGAATGTCGTGGTGCTGGGCATGGAGACTACCCGCACGGCGATCTTCCGCGCGGCCAGCAGTTCCTGGGCCTTGAGCGCCAGCTGCACTTCGGAACCGGTGGCAATGATCACGGCCTGCGCTTTCTTCTTCAGGCCCGCGCGGGCCGGCTCGGCCAGCACATACGCACCGCGGCTGATGTCGCCCAGGTCACCCAGGTCCGCCTTGGGCGCATAGGGCAGGTTCTGGCGGCTCAGCAGCAGGGCAGTGGGCTTGTCGCTGTTGCGCAGGGCCACGGCCCAGGCCACTGCCGTTTCGGCCGTGTCGCCCGGACGCCAGACGTCCAGGTTGGGAATGAGGCGCAGGCTGGTTGCATGCTCGATGGACTGGTGCGTCGGGCCGTCTTCGCCCAGGCCAATGGAGTCGTGGGTGAACACATGGATGACGCGCTTCTTCATCAGCGCGGCCATGCGGATGGCATTGCGGCTGTAGTCGCTGAAGGTCAGGAAGGTGCCGCCGTACGGGATGTAGCCGCCATGCAGCGTGATGCCGTTCATGATGGCGGCCATGCCGAACTCGCGCACGCCGTAGTTGATGTGCCGGCCACCCAGGCCCTCGGGTGTCGTCACCACGTCGCCCGCCAGGTCGAAGCGCAGGGGCGGCGTCGCCTTGGTGTTGGTAAGGTTGGAGCCTGTCAGGTCGGCCGAGCCGCCGAGCATTTCTGGCAGCGCGGCGGTGAAGGATTCGAGCGCGATCTGCGAGGCCTTGCGCGAGGCGACCGTCTCGGCCTTTTCATGCGCGGCCAGCACCGTGTCCACGGCCACCTGGTTGAAGTTCTTCGGCAGCTCGCCCTTCATGCGGCGCACGAATTCCTTGGCTAGGTCCGGGTGGGCGGCCTTGTAGGCGGCGAACTTCGCGTCCCAGGCGGTCTCGGCAGCCAGGCCCTTTGCCTTGGCGTCCCACAGGTCGTAGGCTTCCTTGGGGATCTGGAAGGGCTCGTGCGCCCAGCCCAGCGCCTCGCGCGTGAGCTTGATTTCTTCTGCGCCGAGCGGCTCGCCGTGGGCCTTGGAGGTGTTGGCGCGGTTCGGGCTGCCTTTGCCGATGTGCGTCTTGCAGATGATGAAGCTCGGCTTGTCGGCGGAGTTCTTCGCGTCGGCGATCGCGCGGTCCACAGCATCCACATCATGGCCGTCGATCGGGCCGATCACGTTCCAGCCATAGGCGGCAAAGCGCAGCGCCGTGTTGTCGATGAACCAGGGCGCGACCTGGCCGTCGATGGAGATGCCGTTGTCGTCGTACAGCGCGATCAGCTTGTTCAGCTTCCAGGCACCGGCAAGGGCGCAGGCTTCGTGGCTGATGCCTTCCATCAGGCAGCCGTCACCCAGCATCACATAGGTGTGGTGGTTGACGATGTCGTGGCTTGTGTCGCCGTCCTTGCGGTTGAATTCCTTCGCGAGCAGCTTCTCGGCCAGTGCCATGCCGACTGCATTGGTGATGCCCTGGCCGAGCGGTCCGGTGGTGGTCTCGACGCCGGGCGTGTAGCCGACTTCAGGGTGGCCAGGCGTCTTGCTGTGCAGCTGGCGGAAGTTCTTCAGCTCGCCAATGGGCAGCTTGTAGCCCGTGAGGTGCAGCACCGAGTAGATGAGCATGGAGCCATGGCCGTTGGACAGCACGAAGCGGTCGCGGTCAAACCAGGCGGGGTTGTGGGGGCTGTGCCTGAGGTGGCGGCCCCAGAGGGCGGCGGCCATGTCGGCCATGCCCATCGGGGCGCCGGGGTGTCCGGAGTTGGCTTGTTGGACTGCGTCCATGGCAAGCGCGCGGATCGCGTTCGCCATCAGTTGGGTGTTGGCCATGCAGGCTGCTCCGGGGGGGTTGGGTGGGGGTGTTGGGGGAAACCCAATATTTTAGCGGACGCCTCCCATGCGGTCTTTGGGCCGCCGCAGGTCACGATGCTCTAAAGTCGAAGCCATGCAAGGCCTCCACCTGACTGCCGACCTTCACCAATGCCGCTGCGACAGCGCCTGGCTGACCGATGCCGCGCAGCTGGGTGACTGGTGCGTCAAAGCGGTGAATGCTGTCGGCCTGCAGCCGGTCAACCAGCTGTTCCACACCTTTCCCGCCACCGACAAGGGCCCGGGCGGCATCACCGCCACCGTGCTGCTGGCCGAGTCGCACCTGTGCGTGCATACCTGGCCCGAGCAGAAGGCAGTGACGCTGGACGTCTACGTCTGCAACTTCGGCGGCGACCATTCGGCCAAGGCGCGGGGGCTGATGTTCGCACTGGTCAACCGTTTCCAGCCGGAATGGACCGAGCAGCGTTCGCTGGACCGGGGCGACCCGGAATGACGGCCAACCGCGCTGGCAATCCGGCCATGGCCATGATCCTGGCGGCAGGGCGCGGCGAGCGCATGCGGCCGCTGACGGACAGCACACCCAAACCCCTGCTGGAGGTACGGGGCAAGCCGCTCATGCAATGGCCGATGGAGGCCCTGGCGCGTGGCGGCTTCCGGGACATCGCGGTCAACACCGCCTGGCTTGGCGAGGCCATCCCCGCCCGCTGGGGCGACCATCCCGCGCTGGACGGTACCGGTACGCTGTCCCTGCGCTATTCCCATGAAGGCGTCGACTTCGGCGGCGCGCTGGAAACCGCCGGCGGCATCGCCCGCGCATTGCCGATGCTGGGCGAGGTGTTCTGGGTGCTGGCAGGCGATGTGTTCATGCCGGACTTCAGCTTCACGCAGGATACCTTCCAGCGTTTTGCCGCCGGCGGCAAGCTCGGCCACATCTGGCTTGTGCCCAACCCGCCGCACAACCCCAAAGGCGACTTCGGCCTGTCGCCAGAGGGTCTTGCCCTGCGCGATGCGGACACACGCTACACCTTCTCCACCGTCGGGCTGTACCGCAAGGCGCTCTTCAACAGCCTGCCCTATGGGAACCCGGGCGGCCTCAAAGCCCCGCTGGCACCGTTGTTGCGCACGGCGATGGACAATCAGCAGGTGACTGCGGAGCTTTATACCGGCGCCTGGACCGACGTCGGCACCCCCGAAAGACTGGCACAACTGAACATACCATGACGAACACCTCCATCTACGCCGGGCGCCGTGCCCGGGCCGCCTCGCAACTCGGCAAGGACGGCATCGCCATCATCCCCACCGCGCTGGAGCGGCCGCGCAACCGCGACAGCGACTTCCTGTTCCGCCATGACAGCTACTTCTATTACCTCACCGGCTTCACCGAGCCCAATGCCTGGCTGGTGCTGACCGGCGATGGCAAGAGCACGCTGTTCTGCGCACCCAAGGACCTGGAGCGCGAGATCTGGGACGGGTACCGCCTCGGCCCCGACGCTGCGCCTTCAACCCTGGGGGTTGACGCCGCGCATTCAGTGAACGAGCTGGACCAGCACCTGCCCAAGCTGTTGGAGAACAGGGACACCGTCTGGTACCCCTTTGCCACCCACAAGGGCCTGGAGTCGCGTGTCGATGGCTGGCTGGGCCAGGTGCGGGCACGCATCCGCTACGGCGCCATGTGCCCGGAGCAGCAGCGCGACCTGTGCACCATCCTCGACGAGATGCGCCTCATCAAGGACACGCATGAGCAGGACATCATGCGCCGCGCCGGCGAGATCAGCGCGCGGGCCCACATCCGCGCGATGCAGCTGTCGGCCCGCATGCTGCGCGAGGGCAAGGACGTGCGTGAATACCACCTGGACGCCGAGCTGCTGCATGAGTTCCGCCTCGGCGGCTCGCAGTACCCGGCCTACGGCTCCATCGTGGCCGCAGGCGCCAACGCCTGCGTGCTGCACTACCGTGCCGATGCCGCGCCGGTGCGCGACGGTGAGCTGGTGCTGATTGACGCCGGCTGCGAACTTGACAGCTATGCCAGCGACATCACGCGCACCTTCCCTGCCAACGGCAAATTCACAGGCCCTCAACGCGAGCTGTACGACCTCGTGCTGGCCAGCCAGGACGCAGCCGTGGCGGCAACGAAGGAGGGCGCGCGCTTCACCGACCCGCACGAGGCCACCGTCAAGGTGCTGGCCCAGGGCATGCTTGATGTGGGCCTGCTCGACAGGAACAAGGTCGGCACCGTGCAGGACGTGATCGCCAACCGCAGCTACTTCCAGTTCTACATGCACCGCACAGGCCACTGGCTGGGCATGGATGTGCATGACTGCGGCAACTATGTCGAGCCGTCGCAGGCAGGCGAGGTGAGCGAGCGGCGCGACCCGCTGTCCAACGAGATCATCAAGGACCGCCCGGCGCGCAAGCTCAAGGCCGGCATGGTGCTGACCATCGAGCCCGGCATCTATGTGCGGCCCGGCGAGGGCGTGCCGGAAAAGTTCCACAACATCGGCATCCGCATCGAGGACGACGCCATTGTCACCGCCACGGGCTGTGAGCTGATCTCGCGCGGCGTGCCGGTCAATGGCGACGAGATCGAGGCGTTGATGCGCGGCTGAGTGCTCCCCGGGCGAGGCGCCTGCTTCAGCGCAGGCGCATGCCCGCCTGGTGGCCGAAGGTAAAGGCCTCTTCAAAGATCGAATAGCCAGCCCAGTCGCTGTGGGCAAACTGCAGGCTGCCTGCTGCGAGCGTGGCGGGCTGCAGGCGTCCCGGCACCGGGATGGCCATCGCATGGCCATAACGTGTGATGTCAATGCGCGTGGCCTTGTCCGCAATATCGGGGTGCGGCACTGCCAGCTCGGCCAGCAGCAAGTCGCGCCAGTGCGCCCAGGGCAGATCCAGCAATTCACGCCGCGCTTGCGGCGAGCCTCCGAGTGCCCGGTAGCAGGTCAGCACCGTCGGCCCCGGCTCGGGACGCAGGCTCTGGTGCATGGCGTCCACATACCCGAGGCCTTGGGAACCGTAGATCACATTGTCCCAGCTGGGTGGCGCGCCCGGGCGGTCGTGCAGCGGTTCGCGAATGTGGATGTTGGCGACCGCCCATGCCGCATAGCGCACGCGCGCTGCAGCCTCGCGCAGGAACGCCGGTGCATCCTGCACGACGCGCGCCGCGACGAACACCGGCAGCGCCACGATGCAATGCTCCGCCTGCCAGCGTTCGGTACTCTGGCGTGTGGTGTCGAATGCGTCCACCTCCACACCATGCCGGCCGGTGGCAATGCGCGTGACAACGCGGCCCGGCAACAGGCGCTCGCCCAGCGGCGATGCCAGCCTTTGCGCAAGCCAGCCGTTGCCTTCAGGCCAGGTCAGCACGCTGCCTGGTTCGCCCCCGTCGTCCAGCACGCCGCTGCCCGGCGCTGAAAATCCATGGCGGCTGGCGAAGTAGTGGATGCCCGCCCAGGCCGACACCTGGTCAAGCCCCGCGCCATAGTCGTCGCGGCAGCAGTAGCCGAGGTACCAGCGCAGGTGCGGGTCATCCAGACCCTGCTTGCCCAGCCAGGCGTCGAAAGTCAGCGCATCGAGTCGGGCATGCAGGGCCGTCATCGGCGCCCGGGCTGCGGGAATCGTGAACCTGGCAGCCCGGCTTGCCGCATCCACCAGCTGCGCAAAGCGCCTGTACTGCGCCAGCGCCCCGGCGCCCACGCCCTGCACCGGCAGCAGCCCCTCCTGCCATTCGCCTTCAAGGAACAGGCGCTCCTGCGGGCTGTGGCACAGGTGGCGTTCGTCGTAAGTCCAGCGCCCCGCCACGCGGCGGCGCAGGCCGAGCTCTTCCAGCAGGTCCTGCACTTCGCGGGCGTCGTCGCCCGGCACCGGCAGGTAGTGAGCGCCAAGCGGGCAGGCGATGCCGCCCACGGTGCCGCCCCGGCTGTTGCCGCCCGCAGCGTCTTCCAGCTCCAGCATGCGGAAGTCGTCGATGCCGCGCAGCCGCAGCGCACGGGCCGCAGCCAGGCCGGAAACACCGCCGCCGGCGATCAGGACGCGGGTGCGGCGGGTGGTTCCCGGCGCGGCAACCGGGCGATCATGGCGAAGCTTGTGACCGCGTTCGGGGCTGGTGCCGATGAAGCCGCCCACAATCCCGGGCTTCGGTGCGCAACCGGGCAGCAGCGCGCCCGCGCCCAAACCGAGGCCGCCCGCACCGACCGCGCCGAGAAGTGCACGGCGCTTCATTGCCCCACCTTGCCCCACTCCTGCTCGTAGGTGTTCACCAGCACCTGGTTGGACAGGCGGTTCACGCCGGCCGGCACACGCGCCATGTCCTGCGGAAACTCGAACAGCTGCGGCAACGATGGCAGGTTGAGGAACTTCAGCCCCGCCGGAAGGGCTTCGGGCTGCCGCCACGGCCTGCGGCTGGCAATGACAAAACCCCACTCGCCGAAGCTCGGCACATGCGCGTGGTACGGCGCCGTACGCAGTCCCACGGACTCCATGGTTGCCACCACTGTCCAGAAGCTCCTGCGCGCCACCAGCGGCGAGGTGGTCTGCACGACGGCGTAGCCGCTCGCTGCAAGCCGGCGGTCCAGCATTGCATAGAACGAATCCGTGTAGAGCTTGCCGATGGAGAAGTTCGTCGGGTCGGGGAAGTCAACAATGATCACGTCGAAGGTGTCCGTGCCTTGCTGCAGCCAGGTGAAGGCGTCCGTGTTCACGACCTTCAGCTTCGGCGATTTCAGCGCCTGGCCGTTCAGCCGGGACAGCACCTCATGCTGCGAGAACAGGCGCGTCATGTTCGGGTCCAGCTCCACCAGCACGACGCTTTCCACGCCGGGGTGCTTGAGCACCTCACGCACCGCCATGCCGTCCCCCCCGCCCAGCACGGCCACCTTCTTTGCCGCGCCATGCGCCGCCATGGCGGGGTGGACCAGTGCCTCGTGGTAGCGGTATTCGTCGCGCTCGGCAAACTGCAGGTTGCCGTTCAGGAAAAGGCGATGGCCCGCGCGGCCGTTCGTCACCACGATGCGCTGGTAGGGCGACGTGCCGGTGAAGACGATGGCATCCTGGTAGAAGCGGTCTTCCGCGAAGGTGGTGACCCGGTCGGCACCCGCAAAGCCTGCAACAAGTGCGGCCAGCGCCAGCACGCAGGCAACTGCGTGCGCCGCAAGGTGGCGCAACTCATGCCTGAACAGCCACAAGGCCCAAAGCGCCACCCCGGCATTCATGATGCCGAACAGCAGCCCGGTGCGGATCAGCCCGAGCTGCGGCACCAGCACCAGCGGGAACGCCACGGACACGGCGAGAGCGCCCAGGTAGTCGAACGTCAGCACCTGCGACACCAGGTCCTTGAGCGCCACGTCCCGCTTGAGGATGCGCATGACCAGCGGAATTTCAAGCCCCACCAGCGTGCCCACCAGCAATACCATGGCATACAGCAGGAAGCGGAAGCTGCCAGGGATGTAGGCGTTCGCGATGAACAACACGGCAGGCATCACGCCGCCTATCACTGCCACCAGGAGTTCGATGCGCAGGAAGTGCGCCGGCAGCTGCCGCTCGAAAAACCGCGACAGCCACGAGCCCACACCCATTGCGAACAGGTAGGTGCCAATGATGGTGGAGAACTGCAGCACCGAGTCCCCCAGCACATAGGACGCCAGCGCCCCGGCAGCCAGCTCGTACACAAGCCCGCATGCCGCCACGACGAAGACGGACGCGAGCAGCGCGACCTCCACCGGCCGCGGGCTGGCTGAACTGGCCTGCATGGCGGCCGTGCTAGCCGTGTATTGCTGCAGCAACGATGACCGAAATTCCCAGGCACATGGCGGCAACGACCATTCCCAGCGCTACGTTCTGCTTTTCCACCAGCTCCTGCCACAGGTCATACGGCGTGATCTTGTCAATGATGACAAAGGCCAGCCAGAAGACAATCACGCCAATCAGCGCGTACAGGATGGAGCCGAAGAAGGCCCCGGCTTTCAGCCATTCAAGTTCCATGACGATTGACCTCCATAAAAATTCATTTGTGCCCGCCGCCGGTCGAGAAACCGCCGAACGAGCCGCCCGAGCTGCGGATGCCTGAAGAAGAGCAGTTCTCCACCTTCGGGTCGCAGCGCGTGCAGCGCCCGAGCAGCAGCAGGAAGAACAGGATGATGCCGAACAGCACGATCACGGTGATGCAGCCCACGCCGCCGGAGGCGCTGACAGGCGAGGCGTCTTCGCGCTTGAGCAGATCCTTCTTGTCCTCCAGCTTGAAGGCCTTGGCCACCGCGTCGCTGTCGATCTTGCTGCCGCTGGACCATGTGACCTCGCGCGGCGTCTTTTCCATCGACAGCAGCCCGCCCTTGGCTTCGTAGTCGCTGTTGGACGTCTTCTGGCCGCGCTCGACCTGCCAGTAGAACTCGCCGGCCACATAGGTGGTCTCGGCCTCGTAGCTGTACTTGAGCTGGTAGCGTGTGCCCAGGTAGGTCGCGGTCTGGCCACCCGCCGCCAATGCCGGCGCGCCTGTCGTGGGCTTGACCACGCTCCAGCCTTCCTCGGTGTCCACCAGGAAGCTGAAGCCACGCTTCTGGTTGAACAGCAGGTATTCGTCCCAGCCGAAGTGCTCGTCGCTGTCCTGCGGGTCATGGCCCATGCGGTGCTGGAAACCCACCACCTGCCAGCTCACGCCCTGCAACTGGCCGACGGTGCCCAGCGCAATCAGCGGCTTGACCGGCTCGTCCTGCTCCGCATGGCGCAACTCGCCGCCGATACCCGAAGTCAGGTCGATGATGCTGCTGCATGACCTGCAGGTGATGGTCTTGCTGCCCGCCAGCCCCACTTCGACAGGGGCGCCGCAATTGGGGCAGCTGAACTGGCGGCCTTTTTCTTCCTTCGCCGATTCACCCTTGAGTCCCGACATCTGCAGGGCCTCAAGCTGCACCGCCGTGCCCAGCGAGATTTCGGGCGGCTGGGTGCCGTAGTCGATGCTGAGCACCTGGCCTTCGGCATTGCGCAGCTCGACCATGGCGAAAGGCGTGCCGAGCGGCGGCAGGTGCGGCAGCTCGCCCTGCGCCGAAATCAACGAGACCTGCTGGCTGGATGCGACCGAATACTGCTTGCCGTTGATGGCCGTGGTGGCCCCGATGCGGAACACCCCGGGCGCCGGCACCTCGCGCTTGAGGCTGGCGGGCCGTGAGAACACATAGGCGCCGTTGTCTTCACTCAGCGTGGCGATGCTGCCGTCATCGTGCAGCGCCTGCCACTCCGTCCAGGTGCCTTCGCCGTATTTGTACTGCAGCCTGCCTACCAGCGTGAATGCACGCCCCTCGAACTTGCCCGAGGCCATGAGCTGCAACGGGCTGTGGTCGTCGAACAGCTCGGCCATCTTGCCGATGCGCGAGAGCGTTTCCCCGTTGCGCGCGACAGTGCTCTGGCAGTAACCGCAGATGGCGAAGGCCGACTGCGCGCTGCGGAATTCAACCGGCGCGCCGCAGCCCGGGCAGGGGGCCCGGTACGCTCGTTGGGTGGACTCTGTGGCCATGCTGTGAGCTGTCATTGCGGACTTGATCCGCAATCCACCTTGGCGTTGAACCGCTTTTCTTTGACGCCTTCATGGATCCCGGATCAAGTCCGGGATGACAAATCTGGGATCAGACCAGCTTCTTGAGCAGCTCGGCCTTCTTCGCGTCAAACTCCTCGGCCGTGAGGATGCCCTTGGCCTTGAGTTCGCCGAGCTTTTCCAGAGTGGTCATCACATCGGCGGCGCTGACGACAGCCACAGCCGACGGTGCAGGCGCTGCAGCCGGGGCTGCCGCCCCTGCCAGCCCCTGTTGAAGGTTCTGCGCCAGCACCTGGCCCATGGCAATGCCCGCTCCGAGGCCCATGGCATCGCCCGCGATACCGCTGCCGCCTCCGCCACCGACGCCTTCGGCCATCTTCGGTATCGCCTGCGCGGTCTGGTACTGCATGAACTTGCCCATGTCGTTGCCGACCATGCCCATGCCGATTTTCTGGTCCAGGATTTTCTGCAGCTCTTCGGGCAGGGAAATGCTCTGCACCGTCAGGCCCTCGACCTTCAGGCCGATCTTCTCGAACTCGGGCACGAGCTGGGCCGTCAGGGCCTGGGCAAAGGCCATCTGGTTGGCAGCAAGGTCCAGGAACGGGATACCGCTCTGGGCCACCGCATTGGAGATGTTCTGCAGCACCAGCCCGCGCAGCTGGCCATCCAGGTCACCGACCGTGTAGGCCTCGCGTGTGCCGGAGATCTCGGTGTGGAACAGCTTGGGGTCCGCAACGCGGAAGCTGTAGTTGCCGAAGGCCCTGAGGCGCACGGCGCCGAAGTCCTTGTCGCGGATGGTGATGGGCTGGGGCGTGCCCCACTTCTGGTCCACCTGCTGGCGGGTGCTGAAGAAGTAAACCTCGCTCTTGAACGGCGACTCGAACAGCTTGTCCCAGTTCTTCAGATAGGTCAGCACCGGGATGGTCTGCGTCGTCAGCTTGTACATGCCGGGGCCGAACACGTCGGCCACCTTGCCCTCGTTGACGAACACGGCCATCTGGGACTCGCGCACGGTGAGCGAGGCACCGTACTGGATTTCCATGTCGGCCATCGGGAACCGCCAGGCCAGGGTGCCGTCGGAGTCCTCCGTCCACTGGATGATGTCAATGAACTGTTTCTTGATGAAGTCCATCAGAGCCATGCCGCACCTCCGTCATTTAGGGAATTGGTCGGAGGATGATACGCGGGGCCAACATAGTCCCTATCAATTACTTAGCCAAAAGCAATTGGCCTTATCTATAGCAAAACCCTACCATTACTTCCGTTCCGATTGATTTCCTCAATCAACAATGCAATGTACAAGGAGTTCCACGATGACGACGCAACAACGCCCGGAAATCAAGACCATCGCCAACCTCGAGGCCGCCTTTGCCGGCGAGTCGATGGCCCATATCAAGTACCGCTATTTCGCGAAGCTGGCGCGGGAAGCCGGCGACGAGGACACCGCCCGCACCTTCGAGGAAACCGCAGACCAGGAAGTGATGCACGCCTTCGGCCACCTGGACCTGCTGTATCCCAAGGCCACGATGACGCCGGCGAAAGCCCTGCAAATCGCCATTGACGGTGAAACCTACGAATACACCGAGATGTATCCGGGCTTTCGCAAGACTGCCGAAGCCGAAGGCAACGCTGCCGCTGTTGCCGAGATGGACGAGCAGATCGAGGAGTCCAGGGTGCATGCCGCGCAATTCAAGGCCACGCTGGAGAAGGCGCAGAAGCGCTTTGCCGCACTGGCCCGTGTGGAAGAGCGCCACGCCAACCACTACAAGGCCCGCCTGGCCGAAGTGACGGCCTGAAGCGCTGCGGCCTTTTCCGATCCATCCAGAAAAACCTGACCACGAGAACCCCATGAAAACCTATATCTGCATCGTTTGCGGCTTTGTGTATGACGAGACCGCCGGCCGTCCCGAAGACGGCATCGCCGCCGGCACCAAATGGGCCGACGTGCCCGAGAGCTGGGCTTGCCCGGACTGCGGCGTCGCCAAGGCCGACTTCGAAATCGTGGAAATTTGACCGCGATGCCGCCACTTGTCGTCATCGGGGCAGGTCTGGCGGGCTGGACTGCCGTTCGCGAGTTCCGCAAGCTGGACACCACCACGCCGGTGGTCTTGATCACCGCAGACAGTGGTGACTTCTATGCCAAGCCCTCGCTGTCCAACGCACTCGCGCAGAAGAAAGCGCCAGGCCAGCTTGTCACCACACCGGCCGCAAAGATGGCGGAGACGCTCGGTGTCACGCTGGTCCCGTTCACACGGGTGGAATCGCTGGACATCGCGTCCCGCACCGTCAGGACGGCCGGCGGCGTCCATCCCTGGAGCCACCTCGTCCTTGCAACCGGCGCGCAGCCCATCCGGGTGCAGTTTCAAGGCGACGCGGCGGATACCGTGCTGTCGGTGAATTCGCTGGACGACTTCACGGAGTTCCATGCCCGGCTGGCAGCGGGCAGCCGCGTGCTGATCATGGGGGCGGGCCTGATCGGCTGCGAATTCGCCAATGATCTCGCGGGTGCAGGCCACAAAGTCAGTGTCGTGGACCCGGGCCCCCGGCCACTGGCGGCGCTGTTGCCTGAACAGGCGGGCGACTCGCTGCGACTGTCGCTCGAATCGATCGGCGTGACCTGGCATTTCGGGACTGCCGCGCAGGCAGTGGACCGCCAGGGCGATGCCTTGCGCGTGCAGCTTTCCGACGGGCAGGTACAGCTCACCGACGTGGTCCTGAGCGCGGTGGGCCTTCGTGCGGACATGCGGCTGGCGCAGTCAGCGGGCATCGCCTGCGACCGTGGCATCCTGGTGGACACAGCGCTGCAGACCAGCGCGCCGGACGTCTATGCCCTGGGCGATTGCGCGCAGTACGCCAGCGCGGGCAGCCGCACCTTGCCCTATGTGATGCCCATCATGGCTGCGGCTCGCGCGCTGGCCGCCACTCTGGCGGGCAAGCGCACTGACGTGCAGTTTGCATTGATGCCCGTGTCGGTGAAGACGCCCGCCTATCCGATTGTGGTGGCATCGCCGGTGCCCGGTACCCAGGGAACCTGGCACAACGCCGACGAAGGCCTCTGGCACTTCGTTGATGAATCACTGGGGCGGCGCGGCTTCGTGCTGGCCGGGCGGCAAACCTCCCGGCGAGCCGAAATGGCACGCGAGCTCACGGCCTGACCAGGCGTTCAAAGCCCCGGGAAGACTCAGGCAAGCACGTACCGCCGCAGGTCCGACAACAGGTCGTCAGCGGTCGCGTAGCGTGATGCAGGATCCTTGCTCATCAATTTGTCCACCAGCGGCTGCAGCGCAGTGTGCTGAGCGGGCAGCGCGGGCGTGGGCGCGTACATGTGCCGCTGCAGCAGTTGCTCCAGCGAATCGCCGTTGAAGGGACGCTGGCCAGCCAGCATCTCGAACACCATGACGCCCAGGCTGTAGAAGTCGGACTGCGGCGTGATGGGCTTGCCGCCCGCCTGCTCGGGGCTGAGGTAGTAAGGCGTGCCGACCACATCGCCATGGCTGGTCTGGGTGAACGCAAGATTCGCGGCTTCAATCATGGACTTGGCGATGCCGAAGTCGGCCAGCGCGACGGACCCGTCCTCATGGAGCATCAGGTTCTCGGGCTTCAGGTCCCGGTGCACCACGCCGCGCTGGTGGATGGCCGACAAAGCGCTTGCCACCTGCGAGGCAATCGCCAGCACCCGCTGCTGCGTCATGCCCGCAGAGAACTGCGAACGCAGGTCGCCGCGCTCGAAGTACTCCATGGCAATGTAGGCATGGTCGTCGGTAAAGCCCTGGTCGTAGATCCTGACGACGTTGGGGTGGTCGATCTGCGACAGCAGCGCATATTCCTGGATGAAGCGCGACAGGTGCTCGCTGGCCGACTGGCCGCTGGCCATCAGCACCTTGAGCACGATGGGCAGCTCGTCCACCTCGCGCACCGCAAGGTACACCTCCGTCATGCCGCCGGCGCCGATCTTGCGCAGCACGCGGTAGCCCTTCAGCCGCAGCGGCTCGCCATCGGGCCCGAAACTGTGGTCCTTGAGCGCGGTGAGCTTGGACTCCAGCGCTTCCTTGAATGCGCGCGCGGTGATCTCGGAGTTGCGCCTGACGGCCTGGCGGATCTCGTCGGCGCGCTCGGTAAGCGTTGCCATGCCGTGGCGCATGTCCTCCAGGTTGGTGACCAGGCCGGTGACTTCCGCCACGTCCACCGAGATGTTCTTGCCGCGCACCGCCAGGGTCGTCGTCGAGCCCGTCTGCACGCCTTCCCCGGCCTGCGCCAGGGTGCTCGCACCGGCCACGACCGTCCACCCGAGGTCCTTGCTGGCAGCCTCAAGCCGCGCGGCCACATTGACGGTGTCACCGATGGGCGTGATTTCCTTGTTGTGCAGGGTGCCAAGACGGCAGATCGTGACCTCGCCCGAATACAGCCCCACCCCGATGGCAAACGGAGGCAGTCCGCGCTCCGAGAAGCGCTCGTGCAGCCAGGCGCGGAACTCGTTGGTGGTCAGCGCCATGGCCAGCGCCGCCGAAACCGCACGCCGCGCCGCCGGCAGCGGTGAGCCGCTGGCCGAGTCGGTGAAGATGGCCATCAGGCCGTCGCCGATGAATTTGAGGTGCTTGCCGCCGTTTTTCAGCACCGACTGGCAGCTGCGCTCGAAGTACTCGGTCAGCAGCTCGGCGACTTCCGCCGAACTCAGCTTCTCCGCCAGGGAGGTGAAGTTGCGGATGTCAGAGAACAGCACCGTTGCCTGGATGACCTGGTCGGTCACGGCATCTTCAGGCACCTCGATGGCAAAGCGGTCGGACTGGAACGCAGAGGTGTTGCCGCCCAGGCTGTCCATGAAGGCCTGGCGCAGCGACGCTTCCCGCACATTGAGTTCGGACTCGATGACGTCGTCAATGCGTGCCTTCTTGCGCAGCAGGCCCTGCAACGCCTCCAGAAGCTCGGCGCGGGTGAAGGGCTTGGCCAGGTAGTCATCTGCGCCGGAGGACATGCCACGCCGCATGCTGGCCCGGTCGTCCAGCGCGGTGAGGAGCATGACGGGAATGGCCGCAAGGGCCTTGTCGGCACGCACCGCCTGCAGCAGCTCGAGCCCGTCCATCTCGGGCATGCTTACATCGGAGACGATCACGTCGGGCTTGAAGGCGGCCGCGCGCTCCAGCGCTTCGCGGCCATTGGTGGCCGAGACGATGTCAAACCCTTCGAGCTTCAGGAGCCGGGTGATGTTGATGCGGATCGCGTCGTCGTCTTCGACTATGAGGACTGTGGTCATGGGCAGGCTGGCTGCGGCTTGTTGGGTATGGGGGGACCGGATCGTTTCCATCGAATGTACTACCAACGGCGCTGCAGGACGATGGCGGCTGCCATCGCCCGCGGGCGCACCGTGAAGCCTTTCCGCTTTTGACCAGAAGTCAAAAGCGCTGCACCCATCTACGCATGATCACGTACTAGGGTTTCCCCGTGATGGAGGTCTACAATCTGCAACCCTTACAAAAACTGACGGCGTTCACGCTTCGTGGATTAAGCTGTGAACCCAGTTGGAGACCCTGCCCATGTCCACCCCTTCCCCGGCGAAGTCAGAAGCGAACAAAGAAGAAAAGCGCGCCGAGTTGCGCCGCGCGGCCCTCGAATACCACGAGTTCCCGACGCCCGGCAAGATTGCGATTGCCGCCACCAAGCAGCTGGTCAACCAGCACGACCTGGCACTGGCCTACTCGCCCGGTGTCGCCGCCCCCTGCGAGGAGATCGTCAAGGACCCCAATGCGGCCTTCAAGTACACGAGCCGGGGCAACCTGGTGGCCGTCATCACCAACGGCACGGCCGTGCTGGGCCTGGGCGACATCGGGCCGCTGGCGTCCAAGCCGGTGATGGAAGGCAAGGCCGTCCTCTTCAAGAAGTTCGCGGGCGTTGATGTGTTCGACATCGAGATCAACGAGAAAGACCCGGCCCGCCTGGTGGAGGTCATCGCGGCGCTGGAGCCGACTTTCGGCGCCATCAACCTGGAAGACATCAAGGCACCGGACTGCTTCTATGTGGAGCGCGAACTGCGCAAGCGCATGAAGATACCGGTGTTCCACGACGACCAGCACGGCACGGCCATCACGGTCGCCGCGGCGATGCTCAACGGCCTGAAGGTCGTGGGCAAGGACATCGGCAAGGTCAAGCTCGTTACATCCGGCGCGGGTGCCGCGGCACTGGCCTGCCTCACGCTGTTGCTCAAGGTGGGCCTCAGGCGCGAGAACGTGTTCGTGACCGACCTGGCCGGCGTGGTCTATGAAGGCCGCACCGAGCTGATGGACGAAGACAAGATCCAGTTTGCGCAGAAGACGGCTGCGCGCACGCTGGCCGAAGTCATCGAGGGCGCGGACGTGTTCCTCGGCCTGTCGGCCGGCGGCGTGCTCAAGCCGGCCATGGTGGCAAAAATGGCTGAGCGCCCCGTCATCTTCGCGCTGGCCAACCCCAACCCCGAGATCTCGCCGGAAGACGCGCATGCGGTACGCCCCGACGTGGTCATGGCAACGGGGCGCACCGACTACCCGAACCAGGTCAACAACGTCCTGTGCTTCCCGTATATCTTCCGCGGCGCGCTCGATTCTGGCGCAACCACCATCACCGACGAAATGGAAATTGCCGCGGTGCATGCCATTGCCGAGCTGGCGCAGGCCGAGCAGAGCGAGGTGGTGGCGGCTGCCTATGCGGGTCACAAGCTGGCATTCGGGCCCGAGTACCTGATCCCCAAGCCCTTTGACCCGCGCCTGATGATCAAGATTGCGCCGGCCGTGGCGCAGGCGGCCGCCGACAGCGGTGTGGCCCAGCGCCCCATCCAGGACATGGACGCCTACCGCGACCGGCTGCAGAGCTTTGTCTATGCCTCGGGCACCACCATGAAGCCGATCTTCATGGCTGCCAAGTCGGCGGTGAAGAAGCGGGTTGCCTACTGCGAGGGCGAGGAAGAGCGGGTGCTGCGCGCCGCCCAGATCGTGGTGGACGAGGGCATCGCCCGCCCCACGCTGATCGGCCGGCCGGCCATCATCGCCCAGCGCATCGAGAAGTTCGGCCTGCGCCTCAAGAGCGACCTGGACTACGACATCGTCAATGTCGAGCAGGACCTGCGCTACCGCGACTTCTGGCAGACCTACCACCGCATGACCGAGCGCAAGGGCGTGACGGCGCAGATGGCCAAGATCGAGATGCGCCGTCGCCTCTCGCTGATCGGCGCGATGCTGCTGCACAAGGAAGAAGTCGACGGCATGATCGTCGGCACCTGGGGCAATACGGCGATGCACCTGCACTACATCGACCAGGTCATCGGCAAGCGCGCCGGCGTCTGCACCTATGCCTGCATGAACGGCCTGCTGCTGCCGGACCGCCAGGTGTTCCTGGTGGACACCCATGTGAACTACGACCCGACGGCCGAGCAGCTGGCCGAGATCACCACCATGGCCGCCGAGGAGATGCTGCGCTTTGGCATCAAGCCCAAGGTGGCGCTGCTGTCCCATTCCAACTTCGGCAGCAGCAACCAGCCCAGCGCCGTCAAGATGCGGCAGACGCTGGAACTGCTGCGCGTACAGGCACCATGGCTGGAGGTGGACGGGGAAATGCACGGAGATGTGGCACTGGACGGCGCTGCGCGTGCGGTCGTCATGCCGCACAGTACACTGACCGGTAACGCCAACCTCCTGGTATTGCCCAATATCGATGCAGCGAATATTTCTTACAACCTGCTCAAGACAGCCGCAGGCGGCAACATCGCCATCGGGCCCGTCCTGCTGGGCGCGGCCAAGCCGGTGCACATTCTGACGGCAAGCACGACAGTGCGCCGGATCGTCAACATGACGGCTCTCACCGTCGCCGACGCAAACGCGGCCAGATAAGCAGTTTTTAGATAGCTTGCACTAACTAATTTGCCTCCCGGCACGGGCTGAATGGCCCTTCGCGGCTGCTCAAAATTTGAGCAGCCGCTTGCGTTTTCAGGCCAGATGCGTCACACTACCCGTCTTGAAATTTGCGGGTTTACCCGGGTTTCTGGCAGCGCTTCCTTATGAAAGTTTTGTCGATGGCGCGGATCGGATTTTCCAAGTTTGTGCTCACTAGCCTCGTGCTGGGATTCGCGCTCACAGGCCCCAGTCTGGTGCAAGCCAAAGGGCCGAATGAAGCCGGAGCAGATCGCAGCACGGCAACGATTTCCGTCAAGGCTCTACCACGGCAAGGCCAGGAAACCTGGGAACTGATCCGCATCGGCGGCCCGTTCCCGTACGGCAAGGATGGTTCGGTGTTTGGCAATCGCGAGCGGTTGTTGCCCGCAAAACAGCGTGGCTACTACCGCGAATACACCGTCAGGACGCCAGGGTCGCGTGACCGTGGCGCCCGGCGCATCGTGTGCGGCGGCCCGCCCCGGATCCCGGACGCCTGCTATTACACAGGCGACCACTACGCAAGTTTCCGCAGGATTGTCGAATGAGTTTTTTTGCCAATGTGCCCGTGCCACAAAGCCGGGATGTTTTTTTGACTATGGAAAGAGAAGCGGAGATGGACATGCCACTTCGTACCGTCAGACCGAACATCGTGCAGTCGATCCGTGCCTTCAGGGTGCAGGACCTGCAGGATGCCGCCCAGTCGCTGGGCCAGCATTTCCTGTACGCCAACCTGGCCAACGCCCAGAGCAAGCAGGATGTGCTGGATTTGATCGCACAACAATTCACCTTCCCGTCGCATTTCGGCAAGAATTTCGACGCCTTGTACGACTGCATGACTGATCCGCTGCATAAATCGGGCCCGCAGCCCGGCTTCATCGTGGTGCTCGAGCAGATCCCGGCCAATGCCAAATTCGACAAGGAAGCACGCGAGCAGCTGCTCGACATCTTCCGCGACGCCTCGGACTACTGGGGGGACCGCAAGATACCCTTCAGGTGTTTCTATTCTTTTCTGTAGCCCGTTCTGCACAAAACAGCCAAGCAGAACGGGCGAATGAGGCTCCAGGCGCAACGCCTGTCTCAGGCATCGAATTGACCACGGAAGCCGGCGAGAAAATGCCCACCGACAAGCTGGTGGACGTATCGCCCCTGGCGCTGCGCATGAGCAGCCCGTTCAATGCGGGGTACTGGTTGAGCGCTGCATAGGACGCCCCCCGAAGCGCGCTCTGCGCGCCTCCCCCCACTGGGGGGCGCAGCCAGCAGCCCGGCTGAGCCGGTTCTGCGGCTACCCGAAGAAAGGCCCGTCTCTGACGGGCCTTTTTTCATGGGCGTCCTTTGTTCAGTTGCTGCCAAGGGCCAGGGCAAGCGCCAGGTATTCCTGCACCGGCACTTCTTCGGCGCGGCGCTGGACGTTGAACTCACCGGTAAATCCCTTTTCTTCGAGCCATTTGCCCAAGGTATGGCGCATCAGCTTGCGGCGCTGGCTGAAGGCTACCTGCACCAGCTGGCTCAGCAGGCCCACGTCCACAGGCGCAGGCTCCGCAAGGGGCACCATGCGCACGACGGCGCTGTCCACGCGCGGGGGCGGATCGAAGGATTCGGGCGGCACGAACAGCACGTTCTCCATGGCGTACCGCCATTGCAGCATCACGCTCAGGCGGCCATAGTCTCCCGTCGCCGGGCGGGCCACCATGCGGTCGATCACTTCCTTTTGCAGCATGAAGTGCTGGTCTTCGATTTGCCCGGCAAAACCGAGCAGGTGGAACAGGATCGGCGTGGAGATGTTGTAGGGCAGGTTGCCGACGACGCGAATCCGGGCGGTACCCAGGGATACGGCCAACGCGCCGAAGTCCACCTTCAGCACATCCGACTCGATGACGTCCAGCTGGCCATGATGGCGCAGGCGCGCTGCCAGGTCGCGGTCCAGCTCAATGACAGTCAGGCGGCCCAGCCGCTCCACCAGGGGTTGCGTCAGCGCCGCCAGCCCGGGGCCGATCTCGACCATGGCCTGCCCGGGCTGGGGCGCGATGGCGTCAACGATCGCATCAATGATCCCGCCGTCCGACAGGAAATGCTGGCCAAAGCGCTTGCGCGGAATGTGCTTCACAGCCGCGCCCGCCTTGCCAGGCATCCGGCCCGTTCACTGGGGCGGATCACGGAACTCCACATAGGCGCGGCCGCGAACGTCCTGCGCCCAGGCGACAAAGGCCTCATCAAGCTTCTTCTCGCGCAGCAGGCCGCGGGCGATCTCGCGCTGCTCACGCTGGCTCAGCACGCCCTCGCGGCGCTCGACGAGCTGGATCAGGTGGACGCCAAAACGGGAAGTCAGAGGCTCGGCAATCTGCCCGGGGCTCAATGCGGCCAGGGCTTCCTCGAACTCGGGCACGAACTGGCCGGGGTTGGACCAGCCCAGGTCACCGCCTTCACGGGCGCTGCCGTCCTGCGAGTTCTCACGGGCCAGCACGGCAAAGTCGGCCTGGCCGGCCAGGATGCGGCGCCGGAAATCGGCAAGGCGTTCGCGCGCGGCCGACTCGCTCAACTGCGGACCGGGCCGCAGCAGGATATGCCGCGCGCGGTTCTGGGTGACGTTCACGCCAGGCATGCCGCCCTGCAGCTTCTCGACCACCTTGAGGACATGAAAGCCGGCGCCTGAGCGCACCGGCCCCGCAATGCCGCCGGGGCGCAGCGTCTGGGTAGCGTCTACAAACAGCGGCGGATAGCGGTCAGCGGTACGCAGGCCCAGCACCCCGCCATTGGCCTTGCCCGGCGCGTCGGAAAACTCCCGGGCCAATGCAGCAAAGTCCTCGCCAGCCCGCACGCGCGTGGCCAGGCCCTGCGCTTTCGCCTGCAAGGCATTGACCTGCGCCTCATTGGCGCCCTCGGGCACGGCGATCAGGATCTGGGCGAGGTTGAGTTCCAGCGACGCCAGGTCGGTGCTGCCCTGCTGCTCGCGGATGAACTGGTCCACATCCAGGTCCGAGATGCGCACCCGCGGCTCCACCTCGCGCTCGCGCAGGCGGGTGAGCAGAAGCTGGTTGCGCAGGTCGTCGCGGAACTGGTTCAGCTGGATGCCGTCCAGCGCCATCCGACGGCGCAGCTCGGGCACGTCGATCTGGTTCTGGCGGGCCACGCTGGCTTCAGCCTGGTCAATCACAGACTCCTCGATGCGCAGGTTCAACTCGCGGGCCAGCTGCAGCTGGGCCTTCTCGCTGATCAGGCGCTCCAGCACCTGGCGCGCCAGCTCATTGCGCGGCGGCATCGGCGCGCCCTGCTGGGCCATCTGCTGCTCGGCGCGCACAAGGCGCGAGCGTACTTCGCTGTTGGTGATGGGCTCGGAATTGACGACGGCCACGATGTAATCGGCCGGCCTCGGGCCCTGCGCTTCCGCAGGACGCGGGTTGGCCAGGCTGCCGCCCAACTGCGGGCTGACGCGCAACTGGGCCTGGGCGCTGCCTGCCAGTGTGGCCAGGACCATCGCCACGCAGGCCAGCGACGGGAATGCAGGTTTGCTCATAATTGGTTTCTCAATCGTAATTGCTGAAGCGGCTGGGCGTTGTAACCTTCTCGCGCAGGTACTGGTACCTCGGGATGTTGTCCTTGAGCGTTTGCAACGGGTTGGAACCCAGCCGCGAAAAGCCCACAAACTCCAGCTGGAAGAGTATCTTCTTGCTCGAAGTGGACAGGCTGCTCTGCAGGCGCTCCACCACGACGCGGCCGATCCAGCAGCCGGCATCGTACTCAAAACCCACGATGGTATCGACCAGCTTCTTGTCACGCAGGCTGTAGTTCATGCGCCCGACGCTGTACCAGCGGCCCTCGCCCAGGCCCTGGCCACCCGCGCCTCCGTCCGGGCTCTTGTCACCCCACAGGTCGTTCAGGGGCCATTGCCAGCCCACATCCAGCTGCTCGCTGCTGCCGCGCTGCAGGCGGTAGGCCGCGCTGACAACGCGGTAGTTGCCGGGCGTGTAGCGCCCGCCGATGGTAGAGCGGATCGAGCGGCCTGTCTTGGGGTTGAACTGGACGGTTGAGTCCAGCGACCATTGCGGGTTCCAGTTGACGGAGGCGCCCACGAGCAGGTCGCTCAGGCGGTCGGATACCGGCGCGCCCCCGGGCAGCGTGACGTTCTGGTCCTTGAAGCGCAGGCGCTGGGCCACGCCGAACCGGGCCGCCTCGGCACCTGTGTCCGGGTCCAGCAGGCGGGTGGTCGCGCCCAGCGTCAGCAGGTTGCTGTCGGAGATGCGGTCATGGCCGCCGAACGCGTTCTCGGTGTAGATCGTCGCAAAGTTGAAGTCGTTGGCGCCGGAGTCATAGTTGGGCAGCAACGCCTGATTGCGGAACGGCGTGTACACATAAAAGGCACGAGGCTCCAGCGTCTGGCGGAAAGCACGTCCGAAGTAGCTTGCATCGCGCTCGAAGACGAGACCGCTGTCCAGGCTGAAGGTCGGCACGCTGCGGCTTGCGCTGGTTGCGCCATTGAGCAACGGCCCATCGAACTGGTAGCTCGTGGCGTGCAGCTGCATCTTCGGCGTCACGAACCAGCCCGGCGCCTGCCATGGCCGGCTGACCTGCGCCACCGCAAAGCTGCGCCTGGCATTGGGCTGGCCGGTCAGCAGGCGCTCGGCCTCGAAGCGGGTGTAGTCGCCGTCCACCGAGACGTCAAACCCGCCGACGCCAAAGCGGGCATAGCGCGCGGTCACCTGCGGCATCCGGTCGTAGGGCGGGACGATGGGCGAAGTGACGTCCTGCAGCGTCTGCCATTTCAGCGTGCGCAGGCTGGCGCTCAGGTTGCCCTGTGCCCAGTTGAGCTGGGCGTCGCTGGGCAGCAGGCGCTGGGTCAGCGAGTTCGTGCCGCGGGAAAAATCACGCCAGTAGTTGTCATCGCTGACGCGGTTGAGGTTCAGGTTGATGCCCAGCGTCCCGATGCCCTGGATGCCCGTGGCCAGCACACCGGAATGGGTATTGCCAAAGCCCCAGCGGTCACGCCCGCGCAGGCGGTCGCCGGGCATGTAGTTGGCACGCACCTCGCCCTTGTAGTCGGTCTCGAGGTAGCGGAATTCACCCGCCAGGTCGATGCCGCGCTTGCTCATCAGCGCCGGGTAGAACGTCGCATCGCGGTTGGGGGCGATGTTCCAGTAGTAGGGGATGGACAGGTCCAGCCCGTTGACGTTGTCAACACCGATCGTGGGCGGCAGGAAGCCGGACTTGCGCTTTTCGCTCAGGGGAAAGGTGATCGAGGGGATCGGCAGCAGGGGAATACCCTTGAAGCTCAGCAGTGCGCCATCGGCCTGCCCGGTTTCCTCGTCATTGTCCAGGCGGATGTTGGCCGCCTTGAGGATCCAGTCGGGCATCCAGCTCGGCCCGGGGAGCCGGCGGCAGGTTGTATAGGTGGCATTGCGGATCACCACGCGCTTGTCGTCGATGAAGTCCACGCGCGATGCCTCGCCATGGGCGCCGTTCTTCAGGAACTGGTAGCGCGGCTCGTTGAAAAAGCCCTCAAAGGCCTCGACCTTGAGCTCCAGCACCGAACCCTCGTAGACGTTGCCGGCCTTGTTCAGGCGTACGTTGCCCCGGGCCTTGGCCAGGTCGTCGGGCTGGTAGTACTCGAGCCGGTCGGCGCGGATCACGGTGTCGCCCTTGCGCAGCTCGGCTTCACCCTCAATGACGGTTTCCAGGTCGGTACGGCCGCTGGCACGCTGCCCGGACATGAATGTGGGCAGGTCCTTGCGGACTACCGACGGGATTTCCTCCGCAAGCTGTGGCGTGCGCTTGAGCTGCAAAGGCGCTTCCTCGGCGACGGCCTGCGAATGCGCCGTGCCGTGCAGCAGTGCGCAGGCCACCAGGGCCACTGGCGTCAGGGCAAAGCGCGCCCTGCGCGCCTTGTGCTTCTTGTCTTGCATCAGAAAGGGTATCCGTCAGGAGCCAGTGAAACTGCAGTGGAGTCCGCGAAGACTGGATTTGTAGAATGGATTATCCATGAGCCTACCCGCGCCCCCCACTTCCAGCCCCCCGCCTTCCGCAGGCACCGCCCGCAGCCCGTCCGGCACTCCCGCCGTGCCATGGGCCGATGCGCAGCGCGAGGAGGCCTTCAGCGGCTGGCTGGCGGATGTCTCGGGCCCGCACGGCCTGGACGCCGCCAGCGTCCGGCTGGCCTCGGCGGACGCGAGTTTCCGGCGCTACCTGCGGGTTGATTCGGCCTCGGGCAGCCGCATCATCATGGATGCGCCGCCCGACAAGGAGGATTGCGGTCCATTCGTACGCATCGCGGCCCTGATGGCGGACGCCGGGCTGAACGTGCCGCGCGTGCTGGCCTGGGATGCAGCGCAAGGCTTCATGCTGCTGGACGACCTGGGCCACCGGACCATGATGGAGGTGATCCAGCCGCTGCATCCCCAGGCCAATCATGCGCTTTACATGCAGGCCGTCGATGCGCTCATTGCCTGGCAGGTGGCGTCCAGGCCCGGCGTGCTGCCCCCCTACGACGAAGCCCTGCTGGCCCGGGAGCTGTCGCTGTTCCCCGACTGGTACCTGGCACAACACCGCGGGGTGGTGCTGGAAGGCGCCGCGCGCAAGACGCTGGACGATGCCTTCGCAAAGATCGTTGCGCGCAACCTGGCCCAGCCTGCCGTCTATGTGCACCGCGACTTCATGCCCCGCAACCTCATGATCCCGGCTTCCGCCGGCGAGCAGCGCCTGGGCGTCCTGGACTTCCAGGACGCGGTGTACGGCCCCGTCACCTACGACATTGCCAGCCTGATGCGCGACGCCTTCCTCACCTGGGAGGAAGACTTCGTGCTGGACGTGACCATCCGTTACTGGGAAAAGGCGCGCAAGGCGGGATTGCCCGTGGGCGATGATTTCGGCGAGTTCTACCGCGGCGTTGAATGGATGGGCCTGCAGCGCCACCTCAAGGTGGCCGGCATCTTTGCACGGCTGACGCTGCGCGACGGAAAGCCGAAGTACCTGGCCGATGCGCCGCGCTTCCTGAACTACATCCGCGCCGCCTGCGACCGTTACCGCGAACTCGGCCCCTTCCTCAAGCTCATTGACCAGATCGAAGGCACGGTGCCCGCCACCGGCTTCGCCTACGGGCGCATGTGATGCCGCGGTTTCACTGCCCGCTTGCGCTGGCCGTCGGCGAATTTGTGGAGCTGCCAGCCGGCGCCGCCCGCCATGTGCAGGTGCTGCGCATGCAGCCCGGTGGCGTGATCACGCTGTTCAACGGGCAAGGCGGTGAATACGATGCCGCGATCGAACGCATGGGCCGCAGCGACGTGCTGGTGCGCATCAGCGAACACCGCAGCGTGGAGCGCGAGGCGCCGCGCGAGGTGCACCTGGCCACCGGCATGCCGGCGAATGAACGCATGGACTGGCTGGTGGAAAAAGCCACCGAACTCGGTGTGGCCAGCATCCAGCCGCTGATGACCGGGCGCACCGTGCTGCGCGTCAAGGGAGACCGTGCCGACAGGAAGACTGCCCACTGGCAGGGCATCGCAGTGGCGGCCTGCGAGCAATGCGGCCGCAACCGGGTGCCCGTGATTCACGACGTCATGACCTTCAGCCAGTGGGCGCAAGCCGGCCGTGCCGAAGGCCAGCGCCTGGTCCTGTCGCTGCGCCCTGAATCAAGGCCGCTGGCGCAGGCCCTGGGCCCGCAGGGCGCGGTCACCCTGCTGTCCGGACCGGAAGGGGGCCTGGAGCAGCTGGAAGAAGATGCAGCGCTGGCGGCCGGCTTTGAACCGGTGTCGCTCGGGCCGCGCATCCTGCGGGCGGAAACTGCGCCGCTGGCGGTGCTCGCCGCACTGGGCCTCGGCGCATACTAGACCCATGAACCGCAACCTCTGGCTCCTGGCCGCCGCACAGGGCCTGTTCCTCACCAACAACGTGACCTTCATCGCCATCAACGGCCTCGTCGGCCTGGCGCTCGCGCCACTGGGCTGGATGGCAACCCTGCCCGTGATGGGCTATGTGGTGGGCGGCGCGCTGTCCACCAACCTCGTCGCCGCCACACAGACGCGCTTCGGCCGCAAGCGGTCGTTCCAGCTCGGCCTGGTGGTCGGCCTGCTGTCTGCGCTTCTGTGCGCCTATGCCGCCCTTGGCCGGCATTTCTGGCTGCTGGTGGGCGCCACCATGGTGGCCGGCTACTACAACGCCAACGCCAGCCTCTACCGCTTTGCCGCCGCAGAACTCGCGCCCGCGCCCGCACGCGAAAAGGCGGTGTCGCTCGTGATGGCGGGCGGGCTCCTGGGCGCCGTCATCGGCCCCAACCTGGCCGCGCGCACGCGCGACCTGTATTCGGTGCCCTTCGCCGGTGCCTACATCGCGCTGGCGTTCGTGGCCTTGCTCAGCATCGTCATCCTGTCTTTCATCCAGTTCCCGCCGGTGCCTCCCAGAACGACCGCCGGGACCGGAAGGCCGCTGCGCCAGATCATGCGCGAACCGGTGTTCATCGTCTCCGCCATCGGGGGCTCGCTGGGCTACGGCGTGATGAACCTGCTGATGGCCGCCACACCGATCGCCATGCAGCAATGCGGCCTGCCCTTCTCCGACGCCGCCTTCGTGCTGCAATGGCATGTGATCGGCATGTTCGCGCCGGGCTTCTTCACCGGCCACCTGATCAAGCGCTTCGGGCCGCTGCCCGTCATGGGCGTGGGCGTGGCGCTCAACCTGCTGTGCATCTGCATCGCGCTGTCGGGTGTGGACCTGCACCAGTTCCTGGGCGCGCTGTTCCTGCTGGGCGTCGGCTGGAACTTCCTGTTCACAGGCGCGACGACGCTCTCGCTGCAAGCCTACAGGCCCGAGGAGAAAGACCGGGCGCAAGGCGCGCTCAATTTCTTCATGTTTGCCACGCTCGCGCTCAGCTCGTTTGCGTCCGGCGTGCTGGTGACCACCAGCGGGTGGCAGCTGCTCAACCTCGGTTCGCTGTTGCCAGTGGCCCTGACCGCCGCGGCGCTGGCCTGGCTTGGACTCAGAAACGCGCGTCGAGCCAGCGCCTGAGTTCCTCGAACACCGGCTCGGGGTCGGCCTCATTGAAGATCTCGTGGTAGAGGTCGTCAAAGCAACGCGCCGTCACCACGCTGGCAGGCGCGGCCGCCGCAAAGGCCCGGCTTCCGGCCGGGTTGACCAGCCGGTCCGCGCCGGCGTACATCAGCAGCGTCGGCACCTTCCACTGGGCCGCGCGGGCCACCACGGCCGGCCCGCCCTGCGCGATGAAACGGGCCAGCCGCCCGGAGATCCGGTCATGGACCAGCGGGTCCGAGTTGTAGGCCTCGACCGTGGCGGGGTTGTGTGAAATGAAGTTGGCATCCAGCCCGTTGCCGACGCAGAAGTTCGGCGCGAACTTCGGCAAGGTCGCGAGCAGCAGCTTCTGGCCAAAGCTGAGCCCTGCATCAAGAGCGGGCGATGACAGCACCAGCGCATTGACCGCGCGCGTGCCCTGCGCCACGAAGCGTGCAGCAATGAGCCCGCCCATGCTGTGGCCCAGGAGGATCAGCGGCGTGTTGCGGTCCATGCGCGCATGGGTGCTTTCCACCACATCGGCCAGGTCGTCCACCATCCTCGACTCGGACGGCAGCACGCCGCGCACGCCGCCCGACTCGCCGTGCCCGTAGTGGTCATAGCCGCGCGCCGCAAAGCCCCAGCTGTTCAGCCGCCGGGCCACATGGTCATAGCGGCCCGCATGCTCGCCCAGCCCATGCACCATCAGCACGACACCGCGCAGGGCCTGCTCTTCCTCAAGCGGCCAGTCCTGCATCGCGAGGTTGTCACCATCGCTCGCAGTGAAGGTGGAGAGGGTTGAGTTTTCCAAAGTTCAGGGAAGCTGCGCGATCACCTGGGCCACTGCCGCCGTCAGCTTCTTGGCATACGGCACATGCAGGAACTCGTTGGGTCCGTGCGCATTGCTGCGCGGCCCGAGCACGCCGCAGACCATCATCTGCGACTTGGGAAAGCCCTTGCTCAGCATGTTCATGAGCGGTATGGTCCCGCCCTGGCCGATGTAGCCGCATGGCGCGCCAAAGTGCGCCTGCGATGCGTTGTTGAGCGCCTTCTCGAACCAGGGCGCGGTGGCCGGCGCGTTCCAGCCGGTGGCGCCGCCGTTGCTCTCGAAGGTCACGCGCGCCTGGTAGGGCGCGTTGTCTTCCAGCAGCGCTTTCATTTCCTGCACCGCCTGGCCGGCATCAACCAGCGGCGGCAGGCGCAGCGACAGCTTGAAGGCGGTGTAGGGCCGCAGCACATTGCCGGCGTCCTTCAGGCTCGGGAAGCCTTCCGCGCCGGTCACGCTGAGCGTCGGCGTCCAGGTGCGGTTGAGCAGCGCCTGGACCGGCTCGGTGGTGGTGGGCAATGCGAAGGTGGTCGAGCCTTCGCAGTCGTAGTGCGCCCAGGGGAAGCGCTTGTAGATTTCGTCGCCCAGGATGGCGGCCGTTGCCTTCGCCTGTGCCAGGCGGTCGGCCGGCACTTCGCAGTGGAAGCTGGCCGGCAGCAGGCGGCCGGTCTTGCTGTCTTCCAGCCGGTCCAGCACCTGCCGCATGATGCGGAAGCTCGACGGCACGAGGCCGGATGCGTCGCCCGAATGCACGCCTTCGGTGAGGATCTCTACCTTCAGCGTGCCACTGGCCATGCCGCGCAGGCTGGAGGTGAGCCAGAGCTGGTCGTAATTGCCGGCGCCGGAGTCCAGGCAGATCACCAGGTCAACCTCGCCCAGACGGGGGCGCAGCGCATCCACATAGGGCAGCAGGTCGTATGAGCCGGATTCCTCGCAGGTTTCCACCAGGCCAACGATGCGCGGGTGCGGCACATTCTGCGCCTTGAGGGCCTGCACTGCGGCGATGCTCGCGTACACCGCATAGCCGTCGTCCGCGCCGCCGCGGCCGTAGAGCTTGCCGTCTTCATACTTGGGCGTCCAGGGGCCGAGGTCGCTGCGCCAGCCGTTGAATTCGGGCTGCTTGTCCAGGTGGCCGTACATCAGCACCGTCTGCTTCGACTCGGGCTTGGTGGCGGCGATTTCAAAGAACAGCACCGGCGTGCGGCCTGCCAGGCGCACGACTTCCAGCGTCAGGCCCTCGACCTTCTGCGCCTCGACCCAGGCTGCGGCATTGCGCATCACGGTGTCGAGGTAGCCATTGCTGGCCCAGTCCTTGTCAAAGCCGGGCGACTTGGCGGGGATGGTGATGTAGTCGGTGATCTGTTTGACGATGTCGCCGTCCCATTGCTTCGTGGCATGTGCCAGGGCCTGGGCGGCGTCGAGCATGCCGTCGGGCATTTCGCGGTGCAGGGGTGCGTTCATGGGGTTCTCCGGTGGCGGGCCAACAAACTGTCAGCAGGCAATCCGCCACTTTACGCCTGTCGCAAAAGTCGCGCTAGAGTGCAGATGTCACCCCGGAGGCATCCATGGACAAAAGCATTCGCACAGGCACACGAATCCGCGCAGGCATCGGCGGCTGGACCTATGAGCCCTGGCGCGACAACTTCTACCCCAAGGGCCTGGCCCACAGCAAGGAACTGGCCTATGCGGCCAGCCACCTGACAGCCATAGAAGTCAACGGAACGTACTACAGCACCTTCAAGCCGCCGACCTTTGCCAAGTGGCGCGACGAGACGCCCGAAGGCTTCATGTTCTCGCTCAAGGCCAACCGCTTCGCAACCAACCGGCGGGTGCTGGCCGATGCGGGTGAGTCGATCAGCCGCTTCACCGGCAGCGGCATTGTCGAGCTCGGCCCCAAGCTCGGCCCGCTGGTCTGGCAGTTCGCGCCCACCAAGCTGTTCGACCCGGAGGATTTCGAGGCCTTCCTCAAGCTCCTGCCTGCCAGGGTGGACGGCGTCGCGCTGCACCATGCGCTGGACGTGCGGCATGAGAGCTTCATGGACCCGGCCTATCTGGCGCTGGCCCGCAGGTACAACTGCGCCACGGTGTTTACCGACTCGGACGACTATCCCTCGTTCGCGGACCTGACCGGTGATTTTGTGTACGCGCGGATGATGCGCACCGAGTCTGGCGTCGAGACCGGCTATGCGCCGAAGGCGCTGGACCGCTGGGCCGAGGCGGCGAAGGTTTGGGCATCCGGGGGTGAACCTGCTGATGTGCCGCTGCTGGAAGACGCAGGAGCTGCGAAAAAGGGGCCGCCGCGTGATGTGTTCATGTACTTCATCAGCGGCGCCAAGGAGCGTGCGCCGGCCGCAGCGATGGGGTTGATTCAGCGGTTGGGGGCGTAAGGTGCCGGACCCGGACCAATCAAACCCACAGCCTCGACCTCCACCTTCAGGCCAAAATGCAGCGGGCCCACCGGCACGACTGCGCGGGCGGGCTTCGAATCTCCCGCCCATTTCGCGTAGACAGCATTGAAGGCCGGCCAGTTGTCCATGCTGTCCACGTACACCCGCACCTGCACCAGCTGGCCCAGGCTGCTGCCTGTTGCTTCAAGCGCCGCACGCACGTTGGCCAGCGTCTGTTCTGCCTGCGCTTCGAAAGGAGCGTCCACAAGCTTCACGCCTTCCGGCGTGATCGGCAACTGGCCCGATATGAAGACGAGCCCGCTGGCGACCACGGCATGGCTGTAGTGCCCGCCGGGTGTGGCCATGGCGGACGGGTTGATTCGCTGCAAGCCGGAGCCGGCCGCCACAGGAGTTTCCTTTTCACCAGCCATAAAAGCGCGTCCAGGTTTCAACGCCGCCATCTTTGGCGACTGCATGGTATTCGGGGAACTGCGCACCGGTGGCGCAGGCGTGGTTGGGCAGGATGCGCAACTGCGTGCCGACGGGAAAGCGGCTCGCAATACCAAGGTCCGGCTCGCCCTCGCGCGACAGGATGCCGTGCTCCTGGTTGGCGCCTGACAGCACATACCCCTGCAAAGGCTGGCCTTGCAGGTCGCAGGCCAGGCCATAGCCATAGTCGTGGTTCTGCTTCTGCGTGCCGCGGTCGCGGCTCATGGCCATCCAGCCGGCATCGACGATGGCCCAGCCCTTGTCGGGCTGGTGACCGATCACCGTGGTGAGCACGCTCAGCGCCACGTCTTGCGGCGCGCAGACGCCGACGTTGGCCATGACCAGGTCAAAGAACACATAGACACCGGCGCGCACCTCCGTCACGCCTTGAAGCTGCCGCGCCGACAGCGCCGTGGGCGTGGAACCGACGCTGACGACCGGGCAGGGCAGGCCGGCCGCGCGCAGGCGTTCGGCGGCCGTCACGCAGCCCGCACGCTCCTGTTCGGCCATGGCCTGCAGCGCCTCGGGCGTATCGAGGTCATAGCTGGAGCCGGCATGCGTCATGACGCCGCCGAGGTTCATGCCTCCTTCATGCAATGCGCGGCCCACATCCAGCAGCGCGGCTTCGGCGGGCTTGATGCCGGAGCGGTGGCCGTCGGTGTCGATCTCGATCCAGACCTCGAACACTTCACCATGCTCGCGGCCAAACGCGGCAATGGCCTGCGCGCCCGCCACGCTGTCGGTGATGAGCTTGAGGTTGCAGCCCTTGCGGCGCAGCGCCAGCGCCTGCGGCAGCTTGGCCGGCACCATGCCGACGGCATAGAGGATGTCGCTGACGCCTGCTGCGTGGAACTGCTCCGCCTCCTTCAGCGTGGACACCGTGATGCCCTGCGCGCCGGCAGCGACCTGCGCGCGCACCACCTCCACGCATTTGGTGGTCTTCACATGCGGGCGGAAGCGCACGCCGAGTTCATTCATGCGCGCCTGCATCCGCGCGATGTTACGCCCCATGCGGGGAAGGTCGATCAGCGCTGCCGGCGTATTGAGGAGTTCGAATGTCATGGGATTGAATATATCCCCAGCGTCAGCACAAAACTCACTCCGTCCGATTCATTGCGCGCGCTGACTGTGCCGCCCATCTTGGCCATATAGGTCTTCGCGACGAAAAGTCCTTGGCCTCTGTGTTCGCCGACAGATTCCTCCCCCGCTTGCGCCGCATCCGACACCCCGTACTCGAAGATCTTCTCGAGCAGCGCCGCATCAATCGCCGGCCCCTGGTTGTGGATGGTGATGACGGCGCCGCTGTCCGTCGCATCCAGCGACAGCGTGATGGGGGTTCCCTCGGGCCGGTAGCGCGCGGCATTGCGCAGGATATGCGTCACTGCATCTTCCAGCGAGAACTCGTCGGCGCGCACCATCACAGGCGCCAGAGTGCGTTCATTGGCCCGCTCATAGCGCACACCGTCAATGCCGGCAAAGCGCGCGTTCTCCGCCACATGGTGCAGGAAGGCATCCACATCGATCGCGCCGACCTGCAGCGCCGCCGCCTCCAGCGCCTCGCTGGGCGAAGCCTGGCTGTACAGCACCCGCACCGCCTGCTGCATGCGCTGCACATAACGGTGGCTGGCGTCACCGGGCTGGCCGTGCAGCACCATCAGCGACTGCAGCGGCGACATGATTTCGTGGCCCACCGCATGCCACATGTCGCGTTCCTGCTGCGCGCGGATATGCTCGCGCCGCACATCGTCCTTCACCCGCTGCAGCAGGTCCGACAGGCCGCCGGCCAGGATGCCCAGCTCGTCGTTGCCGCGCAGGTCCGACACATCCAGGTCGCCGATGCGCTTGTCCACCCGCGCATCCTGCACGTTGTACGAGACCGCCGCGGCGCGCCTGGTGAGCACCGTGATGCGGCGGATCAACCCCACCTCGATCAGCAGCCAGGCCAGGCCGATGGCTGCGAGCATGGCGCCGACGAACCACGAGACGCGCGTGGCCACCACGCTCAGTGCCTGCTCGATGCCGCGCACATCGCCGCCCAGCCGGACTTCATAGCTGCCGGCCGGCGTCGTGATGATGTCGCGCGCCGACAGCGGCGCGAGCGGGGTGTCCACCGGCAGGCGGCGGATCAGGCGGGTGAGCCAGGGCGAGGAGACTTCGCCCGTGTCCTGCACGCCTCTTAACGTGATGGCTTCATTCGGGCGGCCACCCTGCCTGGTGATCTGCAGCGTCTCGCCCGGCAACAGCGTCTGGCGCAGGTCGGTGAGCGACGGCGGCAGCACTGCGCCCGGCGCATTGCTGTCAAAAAGCGGCGGCGCGCCACCGGGCGCAAGCATCTGGAAGCGCACCTGCATCTGGTCCAGGTCCGCCGGCGGCCAGACCGGGCGCGGCTTGTTGAACAGCGCCTCGCGGAAGCTCTCCACCGGCAGGCGGATGGAAAAGAAGGCACGCTTGCGGCAGTCCGGCGACTCGCTGCCGTCAAGGCACGGGCCGCCCTGCCAGAGCCAGCCCCGGAAGTCGCGCACCGGCCTGGCACCCGCCTCCAGTTCCGAACTGGCACCAACGCCCGCCCCGGCGAACCCGGTGAGCCTTCCGCGTACAGCACGCTCGCCCGGCGCGGACATGGATTCGAACGGTGCGATCCATTGCGTCACTTCGCCGCGCAGCGTCACCGTCACACTGGCGCGATGCACCGCCTCCAGCGCCAGCGAGCCGCGCTCGCGCGGCACCAGCTCGCCGCTGTCAAAGCCGCCCACCAGGTAGAGGAAGCCACCGCTGTACGGGTTGCTGCCGATGGCCACGCAGATCGAGCCGCCGTCCGGGTAACGCACCGAGCAACCGGCCATCTCGATGGCCTGCTGGGCCTTGTTCTGGTCGTCGAAATCCAGCGCCGCATACGGCAGCACCAGCGGGCGCAAGGGCGTGGCGTTTCCTGCCGTTGCGGAATCCATGCCGCCCGGCGCGCGCGGATTGAGCAGCGCCAGCAGGCCGGCCGGGTGGCGCAGCCGCGCCACGATCTCGGCCTGCGTCTTGCGGAAGTTCTCCTGGTAATTGCGGTAGCTGCGCTCCTTCTCCTCCTGCAGCAGCCCCACGGCCAGCGCCAGCGTGGCGAGCACCAGCATCAGGAACACGCCCCGGAACAGGATGCGGCGCCGGAACGACGCCAGGCCGAGCCGGGGCACCTCCAGCTTAGGCATCGAAAGCGAGGGGACTTTCATCCGCGCGGGTTCTTCACGCCCGGCTTCGCCGCAGCTTTCGGAGGGACGGTCACCCAGCGGAAGCCGCGCATCGGGACGTTCTCGATGCCCTCGAAGCCGGGGTCGATCTCGCGGAACGCGTCGCGGATGGTGCTCACATGCTTGCGCACGTTGTCGCGGTTGCGGCCGCTCTTGACCACCTCAAAGAGTTCGTCATACGACACGACCTCGCCGCTGCGCTGGTGCAGCGTGGCCAGGATGCGCTGGGCTGTGAGCGGCAGGTTGATGCGCTCGCCGCGCCAGGTGGGCGTGCGCTGCCACAGCGGGTCCAGCGACAACTCGCTGGCGGGCGCCGGCTCGCCCTCCTTGCCCTTGCGGCTGCCGGCCACGCGCAGGATGTCGAGGAAGGTCTCGATGAAGTCGCTTTCCTCGAAGGTTGTTTTCTGCAGGTAGTCCCACGCATCCAGCGCCTTCATGATGCTGCGGTAGATGGCCGCCGGCATGGCCGACACCACCAGCACCGGCGTGCCCTGGTAGCGCTTGTTGATGGCGTTGATCAGCGCCACGCCGGCATTGCGCTCGCGGCCCAGTTCGATGTCCAGCACTACCAGGTCGTAGCGCTCGCGCGCCAGCGCCGCCTCGGCGTCGTCGCGGTTGAACC
>JAZKHY010000014.1:0-48916 GCA_040385105.1 Pseudomonadota bacterium | reverse complement strand
TGGGGGCGCCGAACGAGCGCTCCAGAACCACGTTGCGACCCTTGGGGCCGAGGGTGACCTTAACGGCGTTGGCGAGGATGTTCACGCCTTCAACCATGCGGGCGCGCGCTTCGCCGCCGAAAATTACGTCTTTAGCTGCCATTTTGAATTTCCTTCAATGAGTTACGTTGGGGTGTGCGGGAGAAGATTTACTTCTCGACCACGGCGAACAGGTCGTCTTCCTTCATGACAAGCAGTTCGTCGCCATCGACCTTGACGGTCTGGCCGCTGTACTTGCCGAAGAGGACGCGGTCGCCGACCTTGACGTTCATGGCGACCACTTCGCCCTTGTCGGTCTTCTTGCCCGGGCCGACGGCCAGAACTTCACCCTGGTCCGGCTTTTCGGCGGCTGCATCGGGAATGACGATGCCAGAGGCGGTCTTGGTTTCGCTGTCGATACGCTTGACGATCACGCGATCGGCGAGAGGACGAAGTTTCATTGCATCTCCTTGGAATTAAGGCAATTGGTTTTGGGATATCAAGGAGCGCAACCATAAAGTTAGCGCTCATTAACTTTGTGGAGTGAATGGTGCTGTTAGCACTCAACTCCAACGAGTGCTAATCATAAGGGCGTTTCTGCGCCTTTTCAAGGCTGGCCGACAAATGCTTGAAGCTTTGGCCCCATACCGGCTTGCGCAGGCATCGCTTCGTAGAATGAACCGCATGACCCACCCCCGCTTTGAGTTGATGACGCCCGCTGGTGTTGCTGCCGCCCTGGAGCGCATCAAGGTGATGGACGGCACGGTAGGCGCGTTTGCCTGCATGCTGGACGAGGCTGCCGCACGGCGCGAACTGGAGCGGCTGCAGGGCCCGCTCGCGGGCCTGCCTATCGGCGTGAAAGACATATTTGATACGGCCGACGTTCCAACTGGCTATGGCTCGCCGATCTACTCGGACGGCAGGGCTGCCAAAACCGATGCGGCGATGGTGGGCGCCATACGCCGCGCCGGCGGCCTCGTCATCGGCAAGACCACCACCACCGAATTTGCGTACCTGAACCCCACGGCAACGCTCAATCCCAATGCCCCCGGCCGCACGCCGGGCGGTTCATCGGCCGGTTCGGCTGCAGCCGTTGCGGCCGGGATGATCCCGTTTGCCATCGGCAGCCAGACCGGCGGCTCCGTGATACGGCCGGCATCGTACTGCGGTGTCGCCGGCTTCAAGCCATCTTTCGGCATGCTGCCGACGGCCGGGCTCAAATGCTTTTCCTGGTCGCTTGATACCGTTGGCCTGTTCGCGCGCAGCGTCGGCGAGCTTGCCTGGTTTGCGCAGGCGGTGAGCGGGCATGCACTGGCTGTCACCCAGGCATCGCATCCATGGGTGGTGGGTGTCCCGCAGGACTACCCTTGGGGTGAGGCATCACCGAGTGCCCGCCATGCGGTCGATGTGGCTTGCGCGGCGCTGGAAGCAGCCGGTGCGCAGGTCAGGCGGATCCAGCTGCCATCCTGGGTTGGCGATGTCCACCGGGCGCACGACGTCATCCAGGGCTACGAAGCCTGGCGCGCCCTCGCGCGCGAAATTGAGAACCACCCTGCGGCGCTGTCACCGATCCTGCATGACTATCTCCGGACGGCACGAGGCATTGCAGCGCCGGACTACGAAGCGGCTCAGGGCGTGGCGGCGCGCGCGAGAGCGCAATGTGCAGGCTGGTTCGAAGACTTCGATGTCGTGCTCACCCCGGGCGCCCCGGACGAGGCGCCGCAAGGCTATGGAAGTACGGGTGCGTCCACCTTCAATCGCGCCTGGACACTGTTGGGGCTGCCGTGCCTCAGCGTGCCGGGCGTGCGGGGCTTGTCGGGTTGCCCCATGGGGGTGCAACTGACCGGCGGGCCTGGCGCCGACCTCGCATGCCTGCAGGCGGGCCATTTTCTAGGGAACCTGTTGGCCGCAGACGCGGCGAGCCGACGGACGGCGCCTTGATTCAGCACTGAATCGCTCCAGCTAAGTGCCTCCACAGCTTCGGCGCGCGTCACATGGCATTTGCTCCCCTGACTCTTTTCTCCGCCCTGTTCCATCTCTATGTGGCCTGGCGGGTCCTGCCTGCACTGGCTCCATGGCCTGCGGGTCAGGCATGGTTTGCAGCCGTGCTCGTGGCTTCCGCGCTCCTGATGCCACTTGGGCTGCTGTCGCGCCGGGTCAAACGCCAGCCCGCTTCAGACGTGCTTGCATGGATCGGCCTGCTCTTCATGGGGCTTTTCTCCTCGCTGTTCGTGCTGACGCTGCTGCGCGACGGCGTGTTGCTGGCCGCATTCATCGCACTGGCGGTTGTGCCGTCTGCCGGGTCGTTCCCGGCGCTGGCCGAATGGACCGCAGCCGCGGTTCCCCTGGGCGGCCTGGTGGTGACCGCGCTGGGTTTCCTCAATGCGCGCAGGACAGCGGCCGTCACGGTGGTTGAAGTACCGCTGCACCATTTGCCGGCTGCCTTGCAAGGCTTCACTGTCGCGCAGATCAGCGACATCCACGTTGGCCCGACCATCAAGAGCCGGTACCTCCGCGCCATCGTCGAGAAGGTCAACGGGCTGAAGGCCGACATGGTCGCAGTCACCGGCGACCTGGTGGATGGCAGCGTTGCTGAACTGGCGAGTCACGTCGCGCCGCTGGCCGGGCTGAAGTCCACCCATGGCACCTACTTTGTCACCGGGAACCACGAGTACTACTCGGGGGCGCATGCCTGGATCCGTGAGCTTGACCGCCTGGGCATCCGTGTGCTGATGAACGAGCACGTCGTGCTGGAACACGGCGGTGCCTCCCTGGTGGTGGCGGGCGTGGCGGATTTCGGCGCCCATCACTTCGACAAGTCCCATCGCAGCGACCCGCATGCCGCGATTGCGGGCGCTCCGGCTGATGCGCCCATCCGCATGCTGCTGGCGCACCAGCCGCGCAGTGCTGTTGCGGCTTCCGATGCAGGCTTCCAGCTGCAGCTTTCGGGCCATACACACGGCGGCCAGTTCATTCCCTGGAACTTTTTTGTCCGCTTCCAGCAGCCGTTCACGGCCGGGCTGCACCGGATGAAGGATTTGTGGGTGTACACCAGCCGCGGTACGGGTTACTGGGGGCCGCCAAAGCGTTTCGGCGCGCCATCGGAGATCACGCTGCTCCGGTTCGTATCACCGGCGATATGACACGGCCTTAAGCCCCTGAATGTTCGCCAGCACACAGAGAACCGGCTGCAGTACGCCTAATCTGGGTGTTGATCCGTTGTAAGGCGACAGCACCCGATGCACCTGAAATCCATGAAAACACTTGCTGCCCGCGCGCGCTGCTTCGGCCTGGCATGCGTCATGGCTGGAGCGGCCTGTGGCGCCGCCGCGCAAGCTGGTTCCGCCGCGGCGCTGCGGGCAAGCCATGCTGCGATGGGTGACCAATTGCAGAAGAACCAGTTCGGGCGCCCGCTCGTTCTCGATTCGACCGAAGCACCCGACAACCTGCGCGGGGACATTTTTGCGGTTGTCAGCCACCCGTTCCCCACGGTCAGCGCAGCGCTGAATGACCCGGCCGAATGGTGCGACGTGCTGATCCTTCACATCAATACCAAGTACTGTCGCACGTCGGGAACAGGCGCAGGCACCGTCGTCCAGGTTGCCGTCGGTAAGAAGTTCAGCCAACCGCTCAAGGATGCTCATCGCGTCGACTTCGCCTGGCGGCCGGTTGTGGCCGCTCCCGACTACCTTGAGATCCAGCTTGAGGCGCCGACGGGTCCCCTTGGCACCAGCGACTACCGGATCGTGCTGCAGGCCATACCGCTGGACAGCGGTCGCAGCTTCATCCATCTCAGGTATTCCTACAGCTATGGCTTTGCGGGCAGGATGGCCATGAAGGCGTATCTGGCGACGGTCGGAAGCGACAAGGTCGGGTTCACGCCTGCCGGCAATGGCGCGGATGGAAAGCCTGCGTTTGTGGGCGGCGTGCGCGGTGTGGTCGAGCGAAACACCATGCGCTACTACCTGGCAATTGATGCCTACCTGAGTGCGCTGGCCGCGCCGCCGGAATCCCGGCTGGACCGGCGCCTGCAGAACTGGTTCACCGCCACCGAGCGCCATGCCCGGCAGTTGCACGAAATGGACCGTGCCGAATACATCGCCATGAAGCAGGCCGAATACCGGCGGCAGCAGCTTCCCTGAGCGGCGGGGTCAGCGCGGCACCCGGAAGCAGAAGCCCGCTTCCGCGTATTTGCTGCGGGCATGTGGCGAATGGGGCTCTATCAGGACATGGCCGGCCAGGACGCCGGGTGAGTTGCCCAAGGCCTGCAGCAAGCGGTACCTGTCGATTGCCGCACCGGGGCGTTGCGCGCCCAACACCATGGATAGACCGAGAGGGCTCCCCGCGTCGCCGGCATCAACAAAGCCGACGTTCAATTTCCAGCGCTCGCCCGGATTCATCGGCGTATGCCTGACCAGGCATAGAGCCAGCTCCTGGAGCAACCCGCGCCGGATGCTGACCGTCGCCTGCGGGCAGTTGCTCACGTGCAAGCTCAGGCTGCAATGCCGGATGCCGGCACACAGGACGGCATGCACGCCGGCCAGTTCCATCTGGCGACGTACAGACTGGTCCGGCAAGGCCGAGAGGGCCGTGTGGAGGTAGTCGGACAGCGAGAACAGCAGCGGATGCGCCGGACGGCGGCGCTTGCGGTCCAGCGCGGCGATCTGGTTGATGGCATTCATGACCAGGTTGATATCCATCGGCGAGGCAGCAGGTCTGGTGGAGGGGGAGGGGGAGGGGAGTTCCGGGGGCGAAGGCATCATTGCAGTGTTTTCCCGATTCCTGCGGTCACAAGCCGGGACAGGCCGTATGCGCGAACAAAGGGCTTGTTGAATGGAACCAGGCTGGCAAAGCCGGCGGGTCGCCGGGCCTGTATCTCCAGAAGACCGGTTCGTTCCGCTCAGAGGCTGTTCGATCCGCGTGGCACCCGGAGCGTGCGAGTTTGCGCAATGCTTCGCGCATGAGAAATGAATCTCCCAGCGATTTTGGCGTCACCTCGCGGTTTCCGCAGGCGGTGATTTCTGCGCAAGGCTGGACGGGGCGCAGTGACAGGTTTGCAGGCATGCGCATTTTCCTGCCCTTGGGCGCATTGCTGGCGGGGCTGGCGATCTTGTTGCTTGGCGACATGGAACTCCCGGCCCGGTCGGAGCACAAGACGCACTGGTTGTCCGCAGCCGGTCTGGCGGCTCTGGCGTTTGGCGGCGGCATGGCCTGGGCGCTGCGCAGGGGAAGGAGCCGGCGCGAGTCAGGCCACGCCCGCGAACTCGCCGCGCTTGGAAGCCTGCTTGAAGCGTCCGAAGCATCCAGGGCCGAGATGGCGCAGTGCCTTCATGAGCCGGTTCGCGCCATGAGGGCGTTGCTGGAGAACATCCAATCCCCTGGCGCGGAAGGCCTGGCCGTCAGGCAACTCGGGGAACTCATCGCAAATGTCGACGCGATCGGCGAGAAGATCGCCAATATTCGCGACCTCGCCCGGCTGAAGTCCGGTACCTGCGCCGTATCGGTTTCCAGTGTCGACCTGGGCGCCCTGTTGCGAGCATGCGAACATGCATTCCACCCTGCTGCAGCGCGTGCAGGACTCGATCTCGTGGTATCGCCGGTCTCGGCATGGGTATGTTCCGATGCAGTCATGCTGCAAAGAATCATGGAAAACCTGCTGCGCAACGCGATTCGTTTCACCGTTACCGGAGCGGTGGCCATCAGCTGCAAAGTTTCAGCCAGCGAGGTGACAGTCACCGTGCGGGACACAGGGGTCGGAATGTACCCCCACCAGGTAGATGGCCTGCTATCGTGCAGCCAGGGCCAAGCGCAGGACTATGGTGAACCGCCGCCGGCAGGCCGGGGACTGGAGGTCGTACGGCGCATGACAGCGCTATTGGGCCACAAGCTTTCAGTTCGCTCTGCAAAGGGCAAAGGCAGCGACTTTTCGATCACGCTGAAACGCGTGGACATACCTGCTACGGGTTGGCCGCATGGCGCGCTTTGATGCCCGGCTGCGGATGCATCTTGCTATCATCATCTGCGCGCATGTTCCGGTCACGCTGTATCACTCTGCAATGGAGGCCTCATGCTTCGCTACGGACGCCTGTTGATCTTCGCCGCATTCCTGGCGGTGCTCTTTCTCATCGTGCAATTTTCCGGCATCAAGGAGAATTTCGAGATCGGCTTTCTGCGCCGTCAGTTCGAGGAGAACGCACTCCTCGGCATGCTGCTTTTCACATTGCTGTTCGTGCTGGGCAACCTGGCACGCATTCCCGGCCTGATCTTCCTGGGCGCTGCCCTGTTGGCGCTCGGGCAGGTACTTGGTGGGGTGGCCGCCTACGTTGCGGCAGTCACATCGTGCGTCGTGACGTTCTTCGTCATACGGTTTCTGGGGGGCGATGCGTTGCGCAAGCTCAGGTGGCCCTGGGCCGTGCGCCTGCTTGAGCGCCTGGACAGGCGGCCGGTCGCCAGCATCATCCTGCTGCGGATATTCATGATGGTTGCGCCGCCGCTCAACTACGCGCTGGCAATGTCTGGCGTGAAGTTCCGGCACTACCTGATTGGCACGGTCCTCGGCATCCCGCTTCCGCTCACACTTCTGTGCATTGCATTTGAGTACATCGCCAAGGCGTTCAACCTGCCGGTGACATGAAGCGGGGCGCAGGGCTCACGCGCGCCGCTGGTCGGTGGCGGGCCCCGTGCTCAGCAAAACCCGTCCTTGAATAGATGCTCGTGCGGCCCCGAGACCATCAAGCGTTCGGGGCGGTCCCTCAGCCGTACGACCAGGCGGCCAAGCTCGTCGCGTCCTGCCGCCGCCATGTGGGCCGAGTTCAGCACGACGCCACGATGGATCCGCCAGAAATGGCGCGCATCCAGGTACCGCATGACGGAACTGATGCCCATCTTGAGCAAGCCCTCTTGGTCCCTGAGCACAACGCGTGTGTATTTGCGCTGTGCCTCAAAGAACAGCACATCCTTGAGCGCTGCACGGACAAGGCTGTTGCCGTTGATCATGAAAACCGAGTTCATCGCCGTGCCGGGATGGGTGGCCGAACCGGCAGTGTGTGAGTGCACGAACGCCTCGGCCTTGCGCAAGGCCTTCTCCAGCCGGTCTTCACGCACCGGTTTGAGCACGAAGTCGATGGCGTCGCAGGTGAAGGCTTCCGCTGCAAACAGGGCGTCACCGGTGACGAAAATCACGGGACAGGATTCGCGCAGGTCCTTGACGATGTCAATGGCCGTCGCATCCGGGAAACGGATATCAAGAATGGCCAGCGAAGGTGCCAGGCGAGCGAGACTTCTGGCAACCTGGGACGCGGACGACTCCTCCGCCACAATGGTCCAGCCGGGCCGTAGCCGGCGGATCATGGATGCCAGGTAGCCGAGCTGGCTGGGGTCGTCGTCTGCAAGCAGGACGGTGAAGCCGGGAGCGTTCATGTGTGTGGTGTGCCTGGCGGGCTCATGCTCCGGCTTCCTCGTAGACGCGTACCTTGAAGAATGCGGATACCTGCAATCCGGTGCGCTGGCTGGCTGCCACGACGGTGTCGACCCTGAGCTTGCCGTCCTCCGCGAGACTCAAGGCGGACAGCCGGCTTCGAACCGCTGCCTGGTCAACAGCCGCGGCCCGGCCTGCCGCGGCCGTCATGGTCATCGAGCAGGTCATCCAGGCATCGCCATGCCTGACGGTCTCCGGGTCCATGTGGACCTGGAACCTGCCCGGTCCGGCGCTTCGCAGGCTCCTGAAGAGCACGGATGCCGGATCGGTAAATGCGCCACGGTCTACCCTGAGCCTGGGGGATGGCGGCATGGCTTCCGGCATTTCGACAGCGTGATGCGACACGCCCGAGGCAAGCTTCAGGTGTGCCTGCATGAGCTGCAACTCATGCGTAATACACAACGTGCCTGTGTCCAGCGTTGTCAGGGCTTCGTGCAGGTACTCGGCGAGCAGGAAAATAAGCGGAACTTCCTTGCGCTCGGGCTGCGAATTGAGCGCCACGAGCTGGTTCAGCGCATTCATGACCAGGTGCGTGTCCACTTTTGGCGCAGCGGGCGCGGGCGATTGGGTGGAAGGGCAGTCTGTCATCAGCGCGCTCCTGGCTGGTTTGCTTCGAGCCGGTAACCTACGCCGTAGACGGTGAGCAGGGCGAGTTCCCTTTCCCCATCGAGTTTCAGCTTGCCGCGCAGCCTGTAGATGTGACTGTCAAGGGTGCGGGATGACATGTTGTCAACGGCATAGCCGGCCTTTTCGATGAGATAGCTGCGCGACACGGGCTTGCCGATATTTCTGAACAGCGCCAGCGCGAGCCTGAACTCGCTTTCTGTCAGTGCGGTGGGGGTTGCGCCAGTGTCGCCCCGGTACGTCACTGTGCTGCGTGCGCTGTCAAACCCCCAGTTGTCGAAATTCAGGGCATCGACCTCCGTTCGGCTGGGGCGCCGCGCATAGAGCCGGGCCAGGCGTGCCCGCAATTCCAGCGGCCGGAAGGGCTTGACCACGTAGTCGTCTGCGCCAAGGGCGAGGGCCGCCGCCACATCACGCTCGGCGGCACGGGAACTGAGCATCAGGACAGGTGTGAAATCCTCCTTCTCCTCACGCAACCAGCGCAGCAGGTCAACGCCATCAAGGTCGGGAACATTCCAGTCAAGCAGCAGCAGGTCGAACGTCTCGCGCCTGAGTGCGTTGCGCAGCGCGGTACCCCGCGTGAACGTCTCGCATGCGACCTGCTCGGTGCGTGGTGCCAGCGGCGCCTGGAATATTGAAACCAGGTGCGCAAGCTGGGCTGGATCATCGTCAAGTATGGCTATGCGCATGATGGAAGCGAGGCAGGTATTGGCGGCACTAATGGCCGGAATTTCTCCATGAATGGGCCGATTCTGGCACTCGCAGCGCGTGGGTTCAATGCTCAAATCTGAACAATACTGAACCTGCGCAGGGGCGCGCCCCAGGTGGCAAAGATGATATGACGGCGGGTCCGCGCGACGGGAAATTTTCCCGCTGCGTACCAGAAGGAGCCTCCAGGTGAGCTTGAAGTTTCCGGGCGTGGATGCAGTGGCGCAGCAGATGCGCGTGCCGTCAGGCCGCTTTCGCGGCGTTGTCCAGCAGCGCCTGGACCTTCTGCCTGAGTATCGGCGGCGGGAGGGGCTTGTGCGCGACAACAATTCCCTGCTCGGCCGCCTTCGGAATCAGCGAAGGCCGCACATCACCGGTCAGCAGCAAGGCGGGCAACTGCATGTTGCCAATGTGCTGGCGGACGAGTGCGATGGCATCGAACCCGTCCTCGTGGAGCGAGAGCTGCAGGTCGGCGATGATCACTGCCGGCGCCGCAGCCGGGCCCAGTTGCGCCAATGCCTCCTGCGCCGTGGCTGCCGTGACCGGCGTGTAGCCCCACTGCACGAGCAGTCCCGACAGCGCCTGCCGGACGTAGTCGTCATCCTCGATCAGCAGGACCAGTTCGGCGTTGCTGCGCGCATCGTCGTTCCCGGCGGGCAATTCGGCAGGCTCATGCAGGCGGGCAGCCTTCGCGCGCAGTTCGAAGACAGACCCCACGCCAACTTCCGACTGCACCGTCAGCCGGTGCCCGAGCAGGTCGACGGCACGCCTGACGACAGACAGGCCAAGGCCGACGCCATCATCCTTGCGATGCTGGCCGTTGACCCTGACGTAGTCGTGGAAGACTTCTTCCAGCTGGTCCGCAGGGATGCCGATGCCCGTGTCGATGACGCGGATCAGGATTTCATCGCCATCACTTGCGCATTCGATGTCGACCTTGCCCTGTATCGTGTACTTGATTGCATTGGAGACCAGGTTCATCAGGATCCGTCGCATGAGGTTTGCGTCGGAGTGAACCGCCAGGCCCGCGGCTCCCGCCGAGATCTCCAGCTTGAGGCCCTTGGCGCGCGCGACCGCATCCTGGCTGAGCCGCAACTGCTCAAGGAGTGGGCCCAGCGGAACCACATCGATATGGAGCGGGTAGTCCTTTCTTTCCAGGTTGCTGATATCCATCAGGTCCTGCAGCATCTCGGAGACCAGGTAGGACGACTCGCGGAGGCGGTCGAAATGCTGGCGCAGCACCTGGGGAGGGTCGTATTCGTTCAGCTGCTCGATGGTCAGCCCCAGCGCATACACAGGCTGGCGCAGGTCATGGCCTGCTACCGCAAACAGCCGGTTGCGGGAATTGCCAAGTTCCAGCAACTCCTGGTTGCGCTCGGTGAGTTCCATGGCGAGCCGTTCGTTCCTGACAATCACTTCCCAGCTTTCACGCGACGTCCTGTAGCGGTTGCGGGCAATGAACGTATTGACCGCCGGTTGAATCAGCAGGCACGCGGCCACGATCGCGTCGGTCGGCGGCACCAGCCACCAACACAACATCAGCGGTATCGATACCGTGATGTTCATGGCCAGGAGCGCGAGCACAAAAGCCTGCGAACTTATTGCAGACACGGCCATCACAAGAATCATGAAGCAGGTGAAGCCGATCTTCAACGCGTAATCCATTTCCGGCATGGCGATCCAGACGATGCTGGACAGCAGGGCACCGAATGCGAGGGTGGAGATGAAGAGGGTTGCGCGCGCTCGCCGTATGGTTGCGGCGTCGGCGCGCATGTGGGGGGCAGAAAAAGATGTTGTGATCCTGGTGCGGGCAACGACGTACGTCAGGTAGACGATGCACCAGGTGGTCAAAAGCTCTGGCCTTACTGCCGTATGGACGAGCGCAACGACAATCACCATGATGGAGAGCATCGCCACCGTGAGGCTACGGCCTGTCTTGATGATTGCGGCGAGCTCAAGTGCGCGCAGGCGATCATTTTCTTCGTCTGTCACGGCGTCTTCCTTTATGCATTTAAGCCGCCTCCCAAACCAGCAATGAATGTATCATTTCTGATGCGTACTGCGCTGAATTTCGGCTACATGGCGCAAAGGGTCCATTGATGGAACACCGAACAAGGCTCGCAGCGCGAAGCACGGGGTTATCGATGCTCCGTCAGAGTGCGGCGCCGGGGCCGGACGTGCGCCTGGTGGCCGGGGCTCTCGCCTGCGCGGCGGTGACGAGTGGCCTTGCGGCATTTGGCGACGTGCGGGCCGGGAACTACCTTCCGGGCTTGCTGGGCTGGCTTCTGGTTGCCCGGCTTCTGCAACGAGCCATCTACGCGCTGGTACATCCGCGAGGGGCTGTCCCTGATGACTGGATCATCCCTGCGGCAGGCACGGCATGGATGTTCCTGTTCATTCTTTTCAACGACGCTGACGGGTTCTACTGGTGCATTCCGGTTCTGGTCGTCATTGCACTGCATGCGCCGTCGCCAGTAGTGGGCCCTGCAGCCGGGGCGGCCACATGCCTCGCGGCCCTTGCCACCTATCCGGTGAGCGGGATTGAAGTTGCGGGCACGGCGAGCCTGTTGCTGGCATGCACTGCGGCCATCAGCAGTTTCGCGGCCGGGTGGTCAATACGGAAGGACCGTTCCGAAATGGTGGATGCACTCACGCTCTGGGGCAGCGCCGCGACCGTGTATTGGGAGTCGGATGGAAACAGCACCCACTATTCTTCGTCCTTCAAGTCCATGCTGGGTTACAGCGCAGACAAGGACCACACCCCTTTCAATTTTTTCGACCTCGTCCATCCTGACGACCGGGCCGGTCTTGAGCGGATATTCCGTGCCGAACTGCGCGTGGCCCGCATGGGCAGGCCATTGACAGGCCGGGCTGCACAGGTCCGGCTGATGGCCAGGGATGGCACCTGGCGCTGGGTTCTCGCGGACATCGTTGCATTGTTTGTGTCGCGATCCACTGTCAACCGGTGCATCTGTTCATTTGTTGACATCACGTCGCACGTTGTGGCTCAGGATGCCCTGGCGGCGACCCGGCGTACGCTGCAGACCCAGTCGGTTGAACTGCTGGAAGCCCGCGAACGCCTTCGCAACTCCGAGCTGGCACGGCACGAGCTTTACAAGCTGGTGCCGCTGGCCTGGGAGGGGCCTGCCGGTGCCGCAGATGACGTGCTGGCCGTGCTTGAAGAAGGGGACGCAACCGGCGCTGCTGCCCCTGCGATCGCGCTGGCAAGGGCTCATCTGGAAGAAGCATCGCGCAGGATGCAGTGGGTCATTCAGCTGGCGCTCATGGAGCAGGGGCAATGGCATCCGCAGCGCAAGGCATTTGATGTGGTGGCCATGGCGGCCGCGGCCTGCGCCGCAGTCCGGCCTGCGGCGCAGGCCAGGGACCTTGGCATTGAACTGGCGCTTCATGGCAGGGGCATGCAGGCCCTGGGGGACGAGGACCATTGCCGCGTTGCGCTTGAAGCGCTCATGCACGAGACGGTGCAAACCGGCACTGCCGGCTCCGTGTTGGCGGTATCAGCAACGGAACGTGCAGGCCGGGTGGGTGTGGAACTGTGGCATACCGACACCCTGCCGGCGACCCGGCGGGCCACCTATTTCGACCGGCGTCCACCCTCGGGAGGGTTTCCGCAAGTCAGTCCCTATGCGGCCAGGATGATCGTGCGCGCGCAAGGCGGCGATGTTGTGCTGGGGGCGCCCTCACGCAAGGGAACCCATCTTTTGTTCATGCTGGAGCAGGCAAGCGCTTCTGGAGCGCCTTCGCCGCGAGATGTTGCGCTGGACGTCCTCGTGACAGGTGGCAGCGCGTTCAGGCAATCCGTGATGAAGGAGTGTGCCGGGTTGCCGGTCGAGATACGCCACGCGCCGGATGGGCCGGCAGCCATCGACGCCGTGATCCTGCGGCGCCCGGATGTCATTGTGGCGGACGTGACCAACGGGCTGGACGGGTTTGCGGAAAGCTTCCTGGCCATACGCACCATGCAGCGGGATGCGGCGGAGCCGGCCAGTTTGTGGGTCGCGATGGGCGTGCTCGATGGCGCGCAAGCTGCAGACTTTGATCATTGCCTGCCCGACCCTGCAACCTGGCAGGATCTTTCCGGTTTGCTGCATGCCGTGCTGGCCGACAAGCAGGCCGCAGTGGCCACCGTTCATGTGGACTCCTCATTGCTCAAGGCAGTTCCACAATATGTTGCCTCCAGAAAGCGCCTGGCTTCTGAACTGAGGGCGGCGCTGCGCGCTGGCCACCGGGTCGAGGCGGCGCGCATTGCCCACCTGCTCGGCGGCAGTCCTGGCCTGCGCGGATTCGAGCAGGCGGTCCTGGCGTGCCGGGCAATTGGCGACCTGGATTCCAATGAGCCCCTGGAGCGCCTGCTTTCCCTGATGGCCGAGGTGGACGCCGTGCTCGATCGGCTGGAGACCTGATCACCGGACGGCTTTTTGTGAATTAGTACGTGTTACAACCGTTTGGCTTGGCGTGGTTGTAACAATTTGTGCGCTGACTCCAATTACACTTCAGCTTCTCGGTATCCCGTCGTCGGGATGTCTTCGTTCTTCCTTGATGTCAGGACACGGTGATGAATTTCACAAAATTGTGTGTGGTGTTGGCGTTGGGCTGCGCTGCTGCGGCTGCCACTGCACAGACGGCCAACATGGCGGTTTCGGCGTCAATCGCTGGCTCCTGCAGCGTGATCGCCAATCCGCTTGCCTTCAGTGTCTATGACCCTTTGTCCCCAACGGCGCTTAACGCCCAGTCTTCGGTCGTCATCACCTGCAGTACTGGTGCAGGTGCTTCGCTGGCAATGGGCATCGGCGCGAACTCCACAGGCACCGGAGTATCGGCGCAACGACGCATGCGCATCGGCGCGACTGCGAATTATGTCAACTACTCGGTTTTCCAGCCGTCGGCATCTACGGAATCCGCCGCGTGCGCCTTTACGACGCCTTGGGGCAACGGGACGACAGGCGGTGCAGTTCTTGCCATAGGCATCGCGGCCTCGCCCACCCCCCGCACCTATAACGTCTGCGGGCAAATCCCCGCAGGCCAGAGCTCCGCGATCGGCACTTACGCCGACACCGTGGTTGTGACCGCCAATCTGTAATCCACCCCGCTATCCCGCCCTTCAGGAACCCACATGAATCTCAAAAAATTGTTTGTGGCAGCCGGCATCGCCGCAGCCTGCCTGTCTGTCTCGGCCCAGACGACCGGTGACATCAACGTCAGCGCCAGTGTCATCGCTACCTGCAGCATTTCCACCAACCCGCTGGCGTTTGGCGCCTATAACTCCCTGTCGGGCACGGCCCTGCGCGTGGATACCAGCCTCGCGATCACTTGCAGCCAGGGATCGAATGCTTCCATTGCACTCGGCGCAGGCAACAACCTGCTGGTGGCGCAACGCCGCATGACCGACGGTACGGCCTTCCTGAACTACTCGATTTTCCAGCCGGCCAGTGCGGCTGCCGGTGCTGCCTGTGCGTACACCACCTCCTGGGGCAATGGCACCGTGGCCGGCAATGCGCTGGTCACCGCAGCCGCCCCGAACCTGAGCGCGCGTACCTACAACGTCTGCGGCGAAATCCCGCCCGGCCAGAGCGCACCTGTTGCCACGTACAACGACGTCGTCGTTGCCACGGTGACATTCTGATCCCTGTGCCCATGCGGCACCGCCATGAACAAGGCCCGCTCGCGCGGGCCTTGTTCATGGCGAGCATTCCTTTCCGGACAGCGACTGGTTAATATCCCGACATGAACAAGATCCTGCCCTGCGTCGCCACCATGCTCATGGCCTTGCTTTCGCCGAAGGTCCTGGCGGGGGAGTTTTCCGTGTCGCCGGTACGGCTGGATCTGGGGGGCGTGGCCCGTTCGCAATTGCTCTCGATCACCAACGCAGGCACGGTTCCCGCACGTTTTCTCGTGCGAGGGGCTGCGTGGACGATGACCGAGGCCGGCGCTGTTGAATTGAGCGACGACGACAAGCTCATTGTTTTCCCTGCTTCTTTTACCGTGGCGCCGAAGGCGAGCCAGAACATCCGTGTGGGCACCGATCAGCGTTCCGGCGAGACCGAGAAGACCTGGCGCGTGCTGCTGGAAGAACTGCCGGACGCCAACGCCGCCGGCAGTCCGGGAGCGACCATCAATGTGCTCTCCGTCATCAGCGTGCCTGTGTTCATGCCGCCTTTGAAGCCCCGCAAGGCCATGGAGATTTCATGGCTGGGGCAGGAGGGCGCTTCGGCCCGGATTGCGCTCGTCAATGACGGCAACGCGCACGAAATGGTTGCCGCCGTGTCCGTGACCGCGATGCGTGGCGAAGACACAGCCCTGCAGGCGCAGCAGGAAGGCTGGTACATCCTTCCCGGCAAGCGCCGTGTCTATGCGCTGGCTGGCGAGAGGAACTGGTGCGCTTCGGGAGTTACCCGCTTCGAGCTCAGGGCAACCGACCGCCAGGGCGAGACACTGGCGCGCCGGACGGTTGATGCGCGTGAGGCATGTCGCTGATCGCCGGCCACGTGGCCGGGCGACGTTTCCCCTGATCTCCTGCTTTCCCCGCGTACTGCCGCTTGCACGACTTGCGGTGGCATTGGCTGCGGGCCTGTGTTGCCTGGGTGTGGCGCATGCGCAGGCTTCAGGCCCCGTTGGCAACCGGGCTGAGGTCCTCCAGCCCCTGGTGGTGCCGTTGACTGCCAATGGCACAGTGCGCGAACCAGTGGTGGTCCTGGTGCAGGGCGAAGATATATGGATGGCTGTTGCGGAACTGGAGGCTGCAGGCCTGTTGCCGGGCCGTATTCTGCCCGGCATGACCCGGATGCTGCGTGGCGCGCCGCATGTGAGACTCCAGGACGCCAGGGCGCTGCTGTCTTACCGCTTCGACCAGGCGCTCCTGACACTGGAAGTCAGTCTGGCCGCCGAGGCAATGGCGCTCAATGCCATCGATGTCGGCGCGGCCGCGCCGGCGTCCGGCAATGGTGGTTCGCGCGCAACCTCGGCCTACGCCAATTATTCTTTCAGCGGCATGCAGGGCAGCTCGCCGTCACTGTTTGTCGAGGCGGTGGGGAGCTTTGACGGCCACACGCTCCAGGCCTTCCTGACCCGTGACAACGAGGGCCGCATGTTTCGCGGTCCCGTGTCGCTGATGCTCAACAGCGAAAGTGCGCGGCGCCAGGTGGTGGTGGGTGACGCATTGTGGACAGGCACAGGCCTGCTGGGCAGCGTGCCCGTGGGTGGCCTGACCCTGCAGACTTTCTTTGGTTTCGAGCCGGCTTTCATCACGACACCGACACTCGACTTGCGGGGTTACGCGGCCACACCTTCCACAGTCGACGTCCTCGTGAACGGTACCCTGGTGGGCCAGCGGCAGATTCCTGCGGGACCGTTCGCGCTGGGCAATATCGTCGCGCAAGCCGGCAGCAATGACGTCACTGCCGTTGTACGCGACGCTTTTGGCCGCGAAACGCGGTTCAGCGGCGGCAGCTTTTACGGCTCGCCTGTGCTCCTGCGCCCAGGCTTGACCTCCTACTCAGCGTCTGTGGGCCGGTTGCGGCAGGAACGGGCGGGTCAGGGGCCGGCTTATGGAGACCAGGTGTTGCTTGCGCAGGCTGCGCGGGGGTTTGACCAGGACGTCACGGCCGGATTCGCGGTGCAGGCTTCACGCCAGTTCCGGGCAGTCGCCGGCCAGGTTGCGGCGACCAGTGGCTGGGGCGAATTCAGTGCGCAGATCGCTCACAGCCGCTCGGGTGCCAATGACGGGCTGGCGCTGTTGATGTCCTACCGGCTCAGCACGCCGGTCTGGGGCGTTGGTGCCGCGGTCACGCGGCGCCAGCAAGGCTTTTCAGATCTGGGGGCACCCGTTTTTCTGGCGGACAGGATCCTGCGGTCGGAAGAGCTCAGCGTGGGGCGCCGGCTCTTCGGGGTCGACTGGGGGCTTCGCCTGACGGCCTCGGAAAGCGCCGCAAAACAGCGGACCCGCCGCATGTCCCTTGCCGCTTCCCGGCGTTTCGGAGACCGTCTTACCGCTATCGTCGAAATCGCCCGGTCTTCAGGTACTTTTGCGGATACCTCGCTGTTTCTCCTCGCCTCCTGGTCGCTCGACCCGGCCCGGATGGTGTCACTGGCCAGCACACGCGCTTCGGGTCGGCAGTCGACCACCCTCGACTTTGCCCGCGTTCCGCAGGAAGCATTGAGTACCGGGTACCGGTTGTCCAGCACCTGGGGGGCGGATGGCAGCCAGCGCCAGCTGGCGCAGGTCACCCGTGACACGCCGTTTGGTGACTACCAGGTCCAGGCCAGCCACGCGTCCGGACAGACGCAGCTCAGCTGGCGTGCTTCGGGTGCCGTGGTGGCCATTGGCGGCGAGGTCTTTGCGGCATCGCCCATCCGCGACTCGTTTGCACTGGTACGTGTGCAGGATGCGCCCCAGGTACCGGTGCAGGTGGAGGGCCGCCATGCGGGCCAGACCAACAGCAGGGGCAGCCTGATCGTTCCGGACATTGCGTCCTATTCGCGCCAGCGCGTGACCATCGACACCAATGCGCTGCCGCTTGACTATGAGGTGGGGGCGGTTGAGCGGCGCGTGAGCCCGCCGCTGCGGGGCGGCGAGATCGTGGAATTCGAGGTGAAGGTCTATCGGGCCACGACAGGGCGCCTGGTCGACGCCAATGGCAAGCCGGTGGGCAGCGGCGTCATCGTGCTGGGCGATGGCCGGCGTGTTGCGACCGGAAATTCAGGCGATTTTGTGGTCGATGGCGACCCGCCGAGAGGCCAGGCAAGGGTCGAGCGCGTTGGCCAGGGAGCAGCTTGCCGATTCGACTTTCCATCTCCCAAAGATGCGGCCCCTGTCCAGCGCCTTGGTGAACTACGATGCATCCCATGAGTACCTCTGCCCGCTTCGCCGCATTGATCCTGGCCTGCCTCCTGGCGGCCGGCCCCGCGCGTGCGGTGCTGAGCTGCACCATACAGAGCGCCCCGCCCGTGGCATTCGGGAATTACAACCCCTTGCTGTTTTCGGATCACGATGCACAGAGCAGCATGAATATCAGTTGCACCGGCACCGGGTCGGAGCTGATGGAGGCGCGGCTCGGGGCGGGCGTGGCGGGAACGGTGGGCGCCAGGGTGATGCGCAATGGTGGCGCAAGCCTGGCCTATGGGCTCTACACCAACAGCGGGCGTACCGTGGCGTGGGGGGACGGTACTGCCGGGACCAGCACTCAGGTTGTGCGGATACGGCCGGGCTCCAACATCACCTTCCAGATATACGGCCGGATTCCCCAACGCCAGAATGTACCGGTGGGCCTTTACAACGACACGGTCATCATCCAGCTTGACTGGTAGGGACGCGCGGCAAGCGGCGCGGAGGCTTAGGGAATTTTCTCAGGGAACCTGAGCAAATCGCTCAATGCCGGTGACGGCATGGCTGCCGTAATGGAGGCATGCGTGCCCGTCTCCTGTTTCTGCCCACCTTGCAACTGGCTTGCGGGTTTTCAGCATTGTTCGCCTGTCTGCCCGCAACGGCCCAGAACCGCGCCGTGATGCAGGTCAGCGTGACTGTTGTGAACACCTGCCAGTTTGGCCACGTCAACAGCTGCGCGCTACCGGGCACACGCATCGTCGCCGCTGCGGCAACCGGCACCGGCTCCACAGCCGGCGCCGGCCAGCCGACGCGCCAGGTGCTACACCTGTAGCAGACTCGACTTACAGCCCGGCCGCTGCGCGCAGCGCAGCCGCTTTATCCGTCCGTTCCCAGGTGAATTCCGGCTCTTCGCGGCCAAAGTGGCCGTAGGCGGCGGTCTTTTCATAGATCGGGCGCAGCAGGTCCAGCATCTGGATGATGCCCTTGGGCCGCAGGTCGAAATGCTCGTTGACCAGCGCGGCGATCTTGTCGTCAGGGATCACGCCAGTGCCTTCGGTGTAGACCGTCACATTCATGGGCTTGGCCACGCCGATGGCATAGGCGACCTGGATCTGGCACTGGCGCGCCAGGCCGGCGGCCACGATGTTCTTGGCCACATACCGCGCTGCATATGCTGCAGAGCGGTCCACCTTGCTCGGGTCCTTGCCCGAGAAAGCGCCACCACCATGCGGGCAGGCGCCGCCGTAGGTGTCCACAATGATCTTGCGGCCGGTCAGGCCGCAGTCGCCCTGCGGGCCGCCGATGACGAAACGGCCGGTGGGGTTGATCAGGTAACGGGTGTCCTTGAGCCACTCCTTGGGCAGCACCGGCTTGATGATTTCCTCGATGATGGCTTCATTAAAGCTGGCCTTCATCTTCGTGGAGGTTTCGCTCTGGTTCGGGTCGTGCTGGGTGGACAGAACCACGGTGTCGATGCTGTGCGGCTTGCCGTCCACATAGCGCATCGTGACCTGGCTCTTGGCGTCCGGCCGCAGGAAGGGCAGGCGGCCGTCCTTGCGCAGCTGGGCCTGGCGCTCGACCAGGCGGTGCGCATAGTAGATGGGCGCGGGCATCAGCTCGGGCGTTTCGTTGCAGGCATAGCCGAACATCAGGCCCTGGTCGCCGGCGCCGGTGTTCAGGTGGTCGTCGCTGGCATGGTCCACGCCCTGCGCGATGTCGTTGGACTGCTTGTCGTAGCAGACCATCACCGCGCAGCCCTTGTAGTCGATGCCGTATTCGGTGTTGTCGTAGCCGATGCGCTTGATGGTGTCGCGCGCGACCTGGATGTAGTCCACGTGGGCGTTGGTGGTGATTTCACCGGCCAGCACGACGAGGCCGGTGTTGCACAGCGTCTCGGCCGCCACGCGTGAACGTGGATCCTGTGCAAAGATGGCGTCCAGGATCGCGTCGGACACCTGGTCGGCTACCTTGTCGGGATGGCCCTCGGAAACTGATTCGGAAGTAAAAAGAAAATCGTTCGCCATTTGAATAAACTCCGTTGTTGTCAAGGCGCGTTGCCTTGAGCGGGAGCTCCGGCGAACGCTTTAGCAGAATTGTTTAATGTCGCCCTGCAAGTAGTCCAGTAACTCAGCGACGCCGCTATTTTATATCCATGCAGCAGTTGTTCCGCCTGTCGGCCCGTTTGCCCCTGTTTTTCCTGCATGTGCTCGGCGCCTTGCTGGGGTGGCTGGTGTATGGCGCCTCGCCCACCTACCGCCGCCGATTCCGGGAAAACATCGGCCTGGCGGGCATCACGCCGGCGCAGGCGCGCAGGGCCATCGCGGGAGCCGGCCGGCTGGTCACCGAGATGCCGTGGATCTGGCTGCGTCCGCAGTCCGAGAAGCAGCCAGTGCTCACATGGCGCAACCAGGAGCGCGTGGAAGCTGCCCTGGCGGCAGGCAAGGGCGTGCTCATTGTGACGCCCCACCTGGGATCGTTCGAGTCTGTGGCCCAGGGCATGGCAGGTCATTTTGCTCCGCGGTATGGCGCGATGACCGTGTTGTACAAGCCGTCAAAAATCGCCTGGTTCGACGAAATCCTGCGCGAGGTGCGGGCAGCACCCGGGCTTGAACCGGCTCCCACGAATACCGCCGGCGTGCGCCTGCTTCTCAAGGCGCTCAAACAGGGCAGGTCCATCGGCCTGCTGCCCGACCAGGTGCCTGCCGAGGGGCTTGGCGTCTGGGCGCCGTTCTTCGGCCGACCGGCCTATACGATGACGCTGGCTTTCAGGCTCTCACGCCAGACCGGTGCGCCGATGCTCATGGTCTGGGGCGACCGCCTGCCGGGGGGCAAAGGCTACGTCCTCAATGTCGAGCCGCTGGATGTTCCGCTGGACGCCACCAATGAAGAAGCCGCCGCTGTGATGAATACCTGCATGGAACAACTGATCCGGCGCAGGCCTGACCTTTACCTGTGGGGCTATGCGCGCTACAAGCAGCCCAGGCAGGAAAGCTGACGCATGCTGAGCCGCCTGGGCATTGTTTTCATGCGCCTGCTCAGCGTCCTGCCGCTGGGCTGGGTGCGGGTGCTCGGCAGCGTGCTCGGGCATGTGCTTTACGTGGCGGCGCGCTCGCGCCGCCGCATCGCGTTGACCAACCTTGCACTGTGCTTTCCCGGCCTGGATGCCCCGCAGCGCAAAGCGATGGCCCGTGAACACTTCGTGCGTTTCGGCCAGGCCTGGCTGGACAGAAGCTGGCTATGGCACGGCAACCCTGAAACCACGCGCCTGCGCCTGCGCCTGACGGGCGAGCCGAAAGTGTTTGATGGCGGCCTGCCCCTGGTCATCTTCGCGCCGCATTTCGTGGGGCTGGACGCGGGCTGGACTGCACTGACGCAGGCTGTGCCGAGGAAGTTCGCCACCATTTACATGCCGCTGGAGAACCTGGTGGTTGATCAATGGGTCAAGGACGGCCGGCAGCGTTTCGGCAAGGTGCTCATGTTCCCGCGTTCCGAAGGGGTGAGGAAGATTGCCCAGGACATCAGTGCGGGTGCGCTGCTGTATCTGCTGCCCGACCTCGACTATGGCCCCAGCACGTCGGAGTTCGTCGAGTTCTTTGGCGTCCAGGCGGCCACCACCACCTCGCTGTCGCGCTTTTGCCGGGTGGCACGCGCGCAGGCTGTGACGGTGATATCGATCCTGACGCCGGATGGTTACGACATTGAGGTGAGCGGGCCGTGGCCGGATTTCCCCAGCGCCGATGCCATCGCCGACACGCGGGGCATGAATGCGCATCTGGAGGTACTCATCCGGCAGCATGCGGCGCAGTACCTGTGGACGCACCGCCGCTTCAAGACCCGCCCACCCGGCGCACCATCGCTTTATTGATGGCGCAGGCCCCGGGTGTGCCGCAAGCGCCGGCTCAGCTGCCCACGAACTCCGACAGCAGCGTGATCACGAGTTCGGGTTGCTCATGAACGATCCAGTGCGTCGCATCAGGAACCTTCTCCAGCCTGAGATCGGGCACCCATGCCTGCAGGCCGTCGACGAGGGAGGGCGGCAGCGCGCTGTCCTGCATGGCCCAGATGACCAGCGTAGGCAGCTTGATCGTCAGCGCTTCTGCGGACAGGGTAACGGCAGCAGCGGCAGGGTCATCGGGGCGGGGCGGGCGCAGCGGCGAGGCACGGTAGTAGTTGCAGCCCCCTGTGAGGCCGGCGTCCCACACCGCCCGGTACTGCGCTTTCACCGCATCGGTCAGCCAGGCATGGGGGCCATCGGTGGCGCCCATGTTGTTGAAGAATTCCCAGAGCCGGCGGTAGTCGTCCTCAGCCAGCAGTTGCTCCGCGTCGGGCCGGATCAGGAAATTCATGTAGGCACTCGCGGCCTGTTGCTGCGGGCTCTCCTGCAATTCACGAAGGAAGGTGCCGGGGTGCGGCGAGTTGATGATGGCAAGCTTGCGCGCAAGCTCCGGTTGCTGGTTGGCCAGGTTCCAGGCCACGGCGCCACCCCAGTCATGGGCCACCAGGCACGCCAGGGGTGCGCCTTCGGACGCAACAAGCGCGGCAAGGTCCTGCACCAGGTATTTGGCCCGGTAAGCCTTCACATCCGCAGGGCTGCTCGACTGCTCAAACCCCCGCAGGTTGGGCGCTATGCAGCGGAAGCCGCCGTTGCGGTCCTGCGAGAAATGCGCCAGAAGCGCGTCCCAGACAAATGCGCCCTCAGGGAAGCCGTGAACGAACATGAGTACCGGCCGCCCGGGCAGGCCCGCAGCCCGGCAGCTCAGGGTGATGCCATGCGGCAGTTCCCGCTGGAAGGTCTCGATCACGGGTGCGCCCATTTCCACAGCAGCATGGCGACCTCGTCCACGCCCTGCTTCTTGAGCGCGGAAAACAGCCGTACCTCACCCCCACCGGCCTGCAGGCGGGCGATGGACAGGGCCTTGTTCTGCTCTGCGCGGTTGAGCTTGTCGGCCTTGGTCAGCACCAGCAGGAACTTCAGGCCTTGCTCGACACGGGGGCGGATCACCTCAAGCAGGATTTCATCCAGCTCGGTCAGGCCGTGGCGCGGGTCGCACATCAGCACGATGCCTGTGAGGTTCTCCCGCGTGATGAGGTAGTTGGCCATGACCTGCTGCCAGCGCAGCTTGTCCTGCTTGGGCACCGCCGCATAGCCGTAGCCCGGCAGGTCGGCAAGTACGGCGTCGGTTACGCCCTGCTTGCCCAGGGTGAACAGGTTGATGCTCTGGGTGCGCCCGGGCGTCCGGGAGGCAAAAGCCAGCCGCTTTTGCTGCGTGAGGGTGTTGATGCAGGTGGATTTGCCCGCATTGGAGCGGCCGACAAAGGCGATTTCGGGTACATCCAGCGGGGGCAGGAACTGCAGCTGGGGTGCGGTTGTGAGGAATTTGGCGGTATGCATCCACCCCAAAGCGATGGCTGATGCGCTTTTGGCATCGTCCGGGGTGGCAGGCGTCGGGGTCATGAAGAGGGGGGATTGAAAGGGACGAAAGGCAGGAGCGCCTGGGCCTCATTGTAGAATCACGAGGTTTTGCGCATATAAATTCATACCCCGACATGAAGTTGCTAGCTACATTGCTGATGGCTGCCTCGCTGGCAGCACCCGCCCTTTCCGCTTTCGCGGCGGACGAAAAGCCCGCCGCTGCACCTGGTGCGGCGGCTGCTGCGACCGCAGCTGCAGCGCCCGCGCCTGCCAAAGCGGCCAAGCCCGACCTTGCAAAGGGTAGCGCCAGCTACACCGCCGTTTGCCTGGCCTGCCATGGCGAAGGTGGCAACTCCGCCATCAAGGACAACCCCAAACTGTCCCAGCAGCATCCCGAGTACCTCGTCAAGCAGCTCCAGGAGTTCAAGTCCGGCAAGCGCAACAACGCCATCATGAAGGGCTTTGCCTCCGCCCTGAGCGACGACGACATGCGGAACATCTCGTACTGGGCCGCCGGCCAGAAGGCCAAGCCCGGCTTCGCCAAGGACAAGGAGCTCGTTTCGCTGGGCGAGCGCATCTACCGCGGCGGCATTGCCGACCGCCAGATTGCTGCCTGCGCGGGCTGCCACAGCCCCAACGGCGCAGGCATTCCCGCCCAGTTCCCCCGCCTGTCCGGCCAGCATGCCGACTACACCGCCAGCCAGCTCACCGCCTTCCGCGACGGCGTGCGCAAGAACAGCGTGCAGATGAGCCAGGTGGCCGCCAAGATGAATGACCGTGAAATCCGCGCCGTGGCCGACTACATTGCCGGCCTGCGTTGATTGCAGGGTATCGCACGCCAGGGATTGAACCTTGGCGCGCCAACCAACCCTAAGAGGGGCGGGCTCATCCCACGATGGCCCGCCCCTTTGATCTTCAGCCCCACACATAGCCAGCAGAGACATGTCAGTTTCCACCCACGGGCTCCGCCTCAGGACCGGCTCGCACGCCATGCGCAATGCCGTGGAACTGCTGTCGTCGATGCGCTTTTCGATCTCTCTGCTGACGGTTATCTGCATCGCCTCGGTCATCGGAACCGTGCTCAAGCAGAACGAACCCACGGTCAATTACGTCAACCAGTTCGGGCCGTTCTGGGCCGGTGTGTTCAGTGCAGCCAGCCTGCCGTCGGTGTACAGCGCCTGGTGGTTCCTGCTGATCCTGGCCTTCCTGGTCGTCAGCACATCCCTTTGCATTGCCCGCAACACGCCCAAGATATTCGCCGACCTGAAAGCCTACAAGGAGAATGTGCGCGAGCAGAGCCTGAAAGCGTTTGGCCACAAGGCGGAAGCCGGGCTGGCCGAGGCGCCGGGGGCCGCCGCCATGCGCATCGGCAAGACGCTCGCCAGCGGCGGCTGGAAGGTCAAGCTGCAGCAACGTGAAACCGCCGGGGGCACCGGCTGGATGGTGGCTGCCAAGGCTGGAGCCGCCAACAAGCTGGGCTATATCGCCGCGCACAGCGCCATCGTGCTCGTCTGCGTCGGCGGCCTGCTCGACGGCGACCTGATCGTGCGCGCACAGATGCTGTTCAACGGCAAGACGCCTTATGCCGGCGGCGGCCTGATTGCCGACGTTAAGCCCGAACACCGGCTGGCCGACACCAACCCGACTTTCCGCGGCAACATCCTGGTGGCCGAGGGCACGCAGTCGGGCACGGCCATCCTGAGCCAGCCCAGCGGCATCCTGCTGCAGGAACTGCCGTTTTCCATCGAGCTCAAGAAGTTCATCGTGGAGCACTACTCCACCGGCATGCCCAAGCTGTTTGCCAGCGAGATCATCATCCACGACAAAGCCACCGGCGAGAAGATTCCGGCGCGGGTCGAGGTGAACCATCCGGCCCGCCACAAGGGCGTCGAGATCTACCAGTCCAGCTTTGACGACGGCGGCTCCGCCGTGAAGCTCAAGGCCGTGCCCATGGCCGCTGCAGCGAAACCTTTTGAGGTCGAGGGCGTGATCGGCGGCAGCTCCCAGCTGACCAATGGCGCGGAAAAGCTCACGCTGGAATACACCGGCCTGCGCGTCATCAACGTAGAGAATTTCGGCGGCGGTACTGCGTCGGGCACCGATGTGCGCAAGGTGGACCTGCGCCAGTCCGTCGAGTCCCGCCTCGGCGCCGCCAACAAGACAGTGACCAAAAAAGAGCTGCGCAACGTCGGCCCCAGCATCACCTACAAGCTGCGGGACGCTGCCGGCCAGGCGCGCGAGTTCCACAACTACATGCTGCCGGTGGACATGGGCGACGGCTCGCCCGTGTACCTGATGGGCATGCGCGACACGCCCGCCGAGGCCTTCCGTTACCTGCGCGTGCCGGCCGACGACCAGGGCGGCATGGACGGCTTCATGCGCCTGCGCGCGGCCCTGGGCGAGCCTGCCATGCGTGATGAGGCTGTGCGGCGGTTTTCGGCCAAGGCGGTTGACCCTGCGCGCCCTGAACTTGCGGTGCAGCTGGCAGGTTCTGCTTCGCGCGCTCTTGCCCTGTTTGCCGGTGCTGAAGCGCCCGCCAGCGGTGGCAAGCCCACCGGTGGCCTGCAGGCTGTGTCGGACTTCATGGAGGCCAATGTGCCGGAGGCCGAACGAGCCAAGGCCGGTGAAGTGCTGGTACGCATCCTGAACGGAGTCCTGTTCGAGCTTGGCCAGCTCACGCGCGAGCGCGCCGGCCTCAAGCCGCTGGAGCCCGGTGAAGCCACGCAGAATTTCATGACCCAGGCGGTGCTGTCGCTGAGCGACGCGCACCTGTATCCCGCACCCGTCGCTTTCCAGCTCAAGGAATTCACCCAGGTGCAGGCCAGCGTGTTCCAGGTGGCACGTGCCCCTGGGCGTAACATTGTTTACCTCGGTTGCGCCTTGCTGATCCTGGGCGTTTTTGCGATGCTGTATGTCCGCGAGCGCCGCGTCTGGGTCTGGGTCGCACCCAGTGGCGAGCAGCAGGATGCATCCCGTGCTGTCATGGCGCTGTCGACCAACCGCAAGACCATGGACGGCGACAAGGAGTTCGAGCAGTTGAAATCAAAGCTATTGCAGGTCCCATCATGAACACAGCCACGCAACAACCCACCATCCTGCTCAACGAAGGCTGGTTCGCCCGGCGCAACTGGTTCGACTGGCTGTTTGCCGTCATCGTCACGGCGGGTGGCCTGTTCGCCTTCACGCGCTACGGCAGCTTCATGGACGGCTATGAGAAGGGCATCCTGCTGGGCGCCATACCTGCCGCCATCTGGCTGGGCTGGTTCTGGCGGCCGCTGCGTGTACTCATGCTGGTGGTCGCTGCGTTCTCGCTGCTTGGCATCGTGTCCTATCAGGGAAGCCTAGAGCGTGCCGAAAGCGTGTTCTGGCTCAAGTACTTCCTGTCCAGCCAGTCGGCCATCCTGTGGATGAGCGTGGTGTTTTTCATGAGCACGGTTTTCTACTGGCTCGGTATGGTGTCAAAGTCGCAAAGCGCGGCCATGGAGACCATTGGCTCGCGCCTGGCCTGGGTCGCGGTCGGCATGGCGCTGATCGGCACGATGGTGCGCTGGTATGAGAGCTACCTGCTGGGGCCGGACATCGGCCACATCCCCGTCAGCAACCTGTATGAAGTGTTCGTGCTGTTCTGCTGGATGACGGCTGCGTTCTACCTTTACTTTGAAGAGCAGTACAAGACCCGTGCCCTTGGCGCCTTCGTCATGCTGGTGGTGAGCGCTGCCGTCGGTTTCCTGCTCTGGTACACCGTGGTGCGTGAAGCCCATGAGATCCAGCCGCTGGTGCCGGCCCTGAAAAGCTGGTGGATGAAGCTGCATGTGCCGGCCAATTTCATAGGCTATGGCACCTTTGCGCTGGCCGCCATGGTGGCGTTCGCCTACCTCATCAAGCAACAGGCCGGCGAGACCCGCTGGTACAAGCTGACGCCGCTGCTGCTGCTGGGCGTGGTGCTTTGCTTTGTACCGGTGGTATTCCGCAAGTCCACGGCGGAAGCGGGCGGCCTCTACTGGGCCGGGTACCTCGCTGTCTCGGGCCTGATCATGGCGGGCATTCTTTTCGGCCGCCAGCGGATTGCCGACAGGCTGCCCAGCTTCGAGATTCTTGACGACGTGATGTACAAGTCCATCGCCGTCGGTTTTGCCTTCTTCACCATTGCCACCGTGCTGGGCGCCCTGTGGGCTGCCGAGGCCTGGGGCGGCTACTGGAGCTGGGACCCGAAGGAAACCTGGGCGCTGATCGTCTGGCTCAACTACGCCGCCTGGCTGCACATGCGCCTGATGAAGGGCCTGCGCGGAACCGTGGCTGCCTGGTGGGCGCTGGCGGGGCTGGCGGTGACTACTTTTGCCTTCCTGGGCGTGAACATGTTCCTGAGCGGGTTGCACAGTTACGGAACGTTGTAGGCGGGCATGAGTCCCTTGTAGATGAATCTGTGTAAGAAGTGCCCGCGTATTCAGACCAACAGAAAACCTTTCAAGGAAACAGCATGCTGATCAAGTCCCGCGACAACGGTTTCATCCACCCGGTCTCCAGCGAGATCACGCCGCGCAGCATTTACGCCGGCCGCCGCGACATGATGAAGCTGCTGGCCACCGGGGCGGCAGGGGCAGCGATGGCAACGTGGGCGTCGCGCGAAGCACTTGCACAGCCCGCCCGCCCGGGCAAGCTTGCCGCATTGCCCGGAGGCAAGTCCGCAGTGGCCGGCGCGAATGTCATGGACAAGGTGACCGACTACAAGGACGCCAGCACCTATAACAATTTCTACGAATTCGGCACCGACAAGGCCGACCCGGCGAAGAATGCGCACACCCTCAAGCCCACACCGTGGACGGTCGAGATCGAGGGCATGGTCAAGAAGCCCGGCAAGTACACGCTGGAAGACCTTGTCAAGCTCAGCGCCCAGGAGGAGCGCATCTACCGCCTGCGCTGTGTTGAAGGCTGGTCGATGGTCATTCCATGGGTCGGTTACTCCATGAGCGAACTCATCAGGAAGGTCGAGCCCACTGGCAGTGCAAAGTACGTCGAGTTCGTCACCCAGGCTGACCCCAAAACCATGCCGTTCGTCGGCTCACGCGTGCTGGATTGGCCCTATGTGGAAGGCCTGCGCCTTGACGAAGCCAACCACCCGTTGACGCTGTTGACCTTCGGCATGTACGGCGAGGTGCTGCCCAACCAGAACGGCGCACCGGTGCGGCTGGTGGTGCCCTGGAAATACGGCTTCAAGAGCGGCAAGAGCATCGTGAAGATCCGCTTCACTGACAAGGAGCCGAAGACTGCCTGGAACAAGGCGGCGGCCAACGAGTACGGCTTTTATTCCAACGTCAATCCCAACGTGGACCATCCGCGCTGGAGCCAGGCGATGGAGCGCCGTATCGGCGAGGACGGCCTGTTTGCCAAGAAGCGCAAGACCCTGATGTTCAACGGCTATGAGGCGCAGGTCGCCTCTCTCTACGCCGGCATGGACCTCAAGAAGAACTACTGAGCCCGGCAATGCTGCTGCCTGCAAGGGTCTTGCTGCATCCTGCGGCAAAGGCCGTGCTGTTTGTACTGTGCCTGCTGCCGTTTGCGTGGCTTGCATGGAATACCGTGCAGGCGCAGCTCGGCAACGCCAACATCCTGGGTGCCAACCCGGCCGAGTACCTGATCCGCGCCACCGGCGACTGGACGCTTCGCTTCCTGTGCCTGGTGCTGGCCGTCACGCCATTGCGCACCATCACCAACACACCGCCCCTGGCGCGTTTCAGGCGGATGCTGGGGCTGTTCGTGTATTTCTATGTCGTGCTGCACCTGGTGAGCTACAGCTGGTTCGACATGGGCTTTGACATTCCCGAGATCGCGAAGGACATCGCCAAGCGGCCGTTCATCCTCGTTGGCTTTGCGGCCTTCGTGCTGCTGACGCCGCTGGCAGCCACCTCATTCAACCGCGCCATCAAGGCGCTGGGCGCCAAACGCTGGCAGAGGCTGCACAAGTTGGTTTACGTGATTGCCGGGCTGGGCATCCTGCACTTCTTCTGGATGCGTTCGGGCAAGAATGATTTCGGCGAGGTGGCCGTATACGCCGCCATTCTTGGCGTGTTGCTGGGATGGCGGCTGTGGCGGTACTTCAGGACGAAGGCGGTTTGACCAGCTTCTCGTGCCGCATCTGGTCCTGCGCCGTCTCGCGTTCGCGGATCAGGCTGGCAGCCGTGCCATCCACCAGCACCTCGGCGGCCCGGCCGCGCGTGTTGTAGTTGCTGGCCATGCTCATGCAATAGGCGCCTGCCGACAACACGGCAAGCAGGTCGCCCTGCTGCAGGGCCAGGGTGCGGTCGTGCCCGATCCAGTCGCCGCTCTCGCAGACTGGGCCGACGACGTCATAGGTGGCTTCATCGCCCCCGCGGGCGGCCACCGGCACGATGGCATGGAACGCCTGGTACATCGCAGGGCGCGGCAGGTCGTTCATGGCGGCGTCGATGATGCAGAAGTTCTTCAGCTCGCCGGGCTTGAGGTACAGGACCTCGCTCACGCAGACACCGGCATTGCCCACCAGCGAACGCCCCGGCTCGATCATGAACTGCCGGTCGCCAAAACCGCGGGCGTCGAGCTTGGAAAAAAGTTGCGTCCACAGCGCATCCGCAGCGGGCGGCGTGTCACCGTTGTAGTTGATGCCCAGGCCGCCGCCAAAATCAATATGGTGGACGGGAATGCCATCGGCCTCGATGGCCTCCACAAGGTCCAGCACCCGGTCCATGGCGTCAAGGTAAGGGGCGCCGTCGGTAATCTGCGAGCCGATATGGCAGTCGATGCCCACGACCTTCAGGCCGGGCAGCGATGCGGCGCGCCTGTAGGTGGGCAGCGTGCGTTCCTGGGCCACGCCGAACTTGTTGCCCTTCAGGCCGGTTGAGATATAGGGGTGGGTCTTGGGGTCCACGTCCGGATTGACGCGGATGCTGACCGGCGCGACCTTGCCCAGGCTGACGGCGACGCTGCTGAGCACCTCAAGCTCGGCTTCGCTCTCGACGTTGAAGCAGCCGATGCCTGCTTGCAGTGCCTGCTTCATTTCGGCGCGGGTCTTGCCGACGCCCGAGAAGATGATCTTGCCGGCTTCACCGCCTGCGGCCATCACCCGCTCAAGCTCGCCTCCGGAAACAATGTCAAAGCCGCAACCCGCCTGCGCAAAAACCTGCAGCACGCCCAGCGAGGAATTGGCCTTCATCGCATAGCAGATCTGGACCTTGCGGCCGGCAAAGCCCCGCTGGTAGGCTGCCAGCGCGTCGAGCATGGAGGCCTTGGAATAAACAAACAGGGGGGTGCCATGGGCCTGCGCCAGGTCAGCCAGCCGCAGGTTCTCGACGCAGAGGTCGCTGCCGCGGTAAGCGATGTGGGGGTGGCCGGGAAGCAGGGCAGGGGTCATTTGGCGGTGGAGGCGGGAGGAACGGGCGCTGAGGCGGCAGGGATTGCCGGCGCCGGGACGGGCGTGCCGTAGGGCAGGGTCGCATTGATGATCTGCGGGAGCGTCGCGCGTTGCGCAGCCCCTGGATCGGTGGGAAGGAACAAGGGCCCCTTCTGGCCGCAGGCGGTCAATGCCGCCGTACCGGCAGCAAGGACAATCGCGCTGACTAGAATTCGATGAACATGCAACATCCCCAAATTGTAATGACCGACCTCGAATTCCAGGATCGTGCCGAAGCGCTGCTCAGTGCGGTCGAGTCCGCCTGCGACCGCATCAACGATGAAACAGATGCCGATGTCGACAACCAGCGGGTGGGCGGCATGATCACGCTGACCTTCCCGAACCGCAGCCAGATCGTCATCAACCTGCAAAAGCCGCTGCATGAAGTCTGGATGGCTGCCCGTTCAGGCGGCTACCACTACAGGTTCGACGGCCAGGCCTGGATGGACACCAAGGGCCATGGCGAGTTTTTCTCGAACCTGTCACGTTATGCGGGCGAGCAGGCCGGGCTGCCCCTGCAATTCGGGGCCTGACAGGAACGCCTAGTTCCTGAACAGGTCGAGGATGTTCTTTTTCTCGTCGGAGGGCGGCAAGGCCTGCCTGTGGGCGTCCTGGCTTTCAGGCGTTGCCGCGCCCGCAGCGCCGTTGTCCTGCAGCCCGAGGCTGCTCACGCCCGAGCCCTTGGCGTACTCTTCGTAGTACCACTCGCCGCCAATGTTGACCACGCCTGCGGGTGCTGCGGGCTCTGCAACCGGCACGCCCTTGAGCGCTGTTTCCATGTAGCTGATCCAGATGGGCAGGCTCAGGCCGCCGCCGGTTTCGCGGTCGCCGAGCTTGCGCGGCGAGTCATAGCCCATCCAGACCACCGCCGCCAGGGTCGGCTGGAAGCCGGCAAACCAGGTGTCGATGGAGTCGTTGGTCGTGCCCGTCTTGCCATACAGGTCCGTGCGCTTGAGCATGGACTGGGCCCGCGCGGCCGTGCCCGAACGGGTCACTTCCTGCAGCAGGCTGTCCATCAGGAAGGCATTGCGCGCATCAATGGCCCGCATGGATTCATTGAGTACCGGCGGAGGGTTGTCGACCAGTGTCTTGCCCTTCTGGTCGGTGATCTTCGTGATCAGCCAGGGGTTGACGCGGTAGCCGCCGTTGGCGAACACGGAGTAGGCCGTGGCCATCTGCATCGGTGTCACCGAGCCCGCACCCAGCGCCATCGTGAGGTAGGCGGGATGCTTTTCGGCGTCGAAGCCGAAGCGGGTGATCCAGTCCTGGGCGTTCTGCGCGCCGACGGCCTGCAGCACCCTGATGGAGATCATGTTCTTGGACTTGGCCAGGCCCCGGCGCAGCGACATCGGGCCATCGAAGGTGCCGTCATAGTTTTTCGGCTCCCAGGGCTGCCCGCCGGTGACGCCGGCGTCAAAGAACAGCGGCGCATCGTTGACCACGGTGGAAGGCGTGAAGCCTTTTTCCAGCGCGGCGGAATAGATGAACGGCTTGAAGCTGGACCCGGGCTGGCGCCAGGCCTGGGTCACATGGTTGAACTTGTTCTTGTCGTAGTCAAAGCCGCCGACCATGGACTTGATCGAGCCGTCGCGGGGGTCCAGCGAAATGAAGGCGCCTTCCACCTCGGGCAGCTGGGTGATCTCCCATCCGCCCTTGGGCATCTTGACGACGCGGATCACCGCACCTCGCCGCAGCTTGATGTTGGGCGCCGCCTTGTCGGACAGGCCGGACTGCGCCGGCTTGAGCCCGTCACCGGTGATCTCGATGTTCTCCCCGCTGCCGCGCACCGCCACAATCTTCTTCGGCGTCGCTTCCAGCACCACGGCGGACATCACGTCGCCGTTGTCCGGGTGCTCCAGCAGCGCATCGTCAATGGCGTCGTCCGCTTCCTTCTGGCCGGCGGGAAGGTTGATGAATTTTTCCGGCCCCCGGTAGATCTGGCGGCGCTCGAAGTCCATGATGCCGCGGCGCAGCGCACGGTAGGCGGCCTCCTGGTCGGCGGCGCGCAGCGTTGTGTAGACGTTGAGGCCGCGGGTGTACGTCTCCTCCCCATACTGCGCATAGACCAGCTGGCGCGCCGTCTCGGCCACGTATTCGGCATGGATGCGGGTGTTGTCCGGCCCGGACCGGACCTTCAGCTCTTCTTTTGCCGCGGCGTTGGCCTGCTCCGCCGTGATGAAGCCGTTTTCCTGCATGCGCTCAATGATGTAGAGCTGGCGGGACCGGGCGCGCTTGGGGTTGACCACCGGGTTGTAGGCCGAAGGCGCCTTGGGCAGCCCGGCCAGCATGGCAGCCTCGGCAATGGAAATATCCTTGAGCGGCTTGCCGAAGTACACCTCCGACGCCGAGGCGAAGCCGAAGGCGCGGTTCCCCAGGTAAATCTGGTTCATATAGATCTCGAGGATCTGGTCCTTGGTCAGCAGGTGCTCCAGCTTGAAGGTCAGGAGAATCTCGTAGATCTTGCGGGTGTAGGTTTTCTCCGAAGACAGGTACACATTGCGCGCGACCTGCATCGTGATGGTGGAAGCACCCTGGCTCTTCAGGCGGCCCATGTTGGCCAGGCCGGCGCGGATCACGCCCAGGTAGTCCACGCCGCCATGCTGGTAGAAACGCGTGTCCTCAATGGCCAGCACCGCATCGATCATCACCCGGGGGATGGATTTGACCGGGGTCAGGTTGCGCCGCTCCTCGCCAAATTCGCCGAGCAGCACGCCTTCAGCCGAGTACACCCGCAGCGGGAGCTTGGGCCGGTAGTCGGACAGGTCCGAGATGTCCGGCAGGTTGGGGTAGGCCACCGAAAGGGCCACCGCAACCACCAGCATCAGGCTCACCACGCCGGCCAGTGCGAGGCCGCCGGCCCACAACGCCAGGCGCAGCATCCAGCTCAGCCACGCGGGCCGGGGCTTTCCGGGCGATGGCGCGGGGTGGGTCGGTTCTTCAGGCGTCTGTTGGGCGGGCATAGGTGGTTGCGTAAGGTCGCGTCAGCATTATAAAAATCGGCCTCTGGGCGAAATTGCGGGCGGCACAGGCTCATTGTTGACCGCTTGCGGTTTGGTGTCTGCCGGACATCGCAAGGTTTCATGGGCAGGCCGCCAAACGTCGGCTTTTGGCAACGGTTGCGCAGGCCTAAAACCGGAAAAACCTTTGCCGGACAAGGAGCTTACTGCTAGCATTCAAGTGAATTCTTAAGTTTCGTCGACCTTTTTACGGTCGGTTTCAGGGGACTGTCTTGAGCTCTTTGGGGTCGTTATTTAGTCGCCAACCCGCTCCTTTGTTGGGATTGGACATCAGTTCATCCAGCGTCAAGCTGGTTGAGCTGGGCCGCGACAAGGCCGGGAACCTGGTGCTCGAACGCTGTGCGATCGAGCCCCTGGAGCGCGGCTGGATCACCGATGGTAACGTCGAGAAATTCGACGAAGTTGCCGAGGCCGTCCGTCGTGTGGTGAAGAAAAGCGGCACACGCACCAAGAGTGTCGCCATGGCGTTGCCCCCTTCGGCCGTCATCACCAAGAAAATCATCCTTCCCGGCGGCATGACGGAAGCCGAACTGGAGATCCAGGTCGAGTCTGAGGCCAACCAGTACATCCCTTTCTCGCTTGAAGAGGTCAGCCTCGATTTCTGCGTGGTCGGCCCGAGCCCCACGTCTGCCGGCGATGTCGAGGTACTGATAGCCGCTTCCCGCCGCGAGAAAGTCCAGGACCGCCAGGGTCTGGCTGAAGCTGCCGGCCTCAAGCCCGTCATCATCGACGTCGAATCCTACGCCTCGCGCCTGGCCACAGGCCGGCTTATCGAGACCCTGCCCAACAAGGGCGTGGACACCATGGTCGCGCTGTTCGAAGTCGGCGCCTTCACCACCAGCATGCAGGTCATCAAGAACGACGACGTTCTTTATGACCGGGACCAGGCCTTCGGCGGCGCCCAGCTGACGCAGCTGATCGTGCGCCAGTACGGTTTTTCGCCCGAAGAGGCTGAAACCAAGAAGCGCAACGGCGACCTGCCCGACGACTATGAATCCGGCGTGCTGCGGCCCTTTGTGGACAGCATGGCCCAGGAAATCGGCCGTGCGCTGCAGTTCTTCTTCACCAGCACGCCGCACAACAAGGTGGACTACGTCATGCTGGCCGGCGGCTCCGCCGCGCTGCCGGGCCTGACGGAAGCGGTCACCCAGCAAACCTCATTTGCCTGCAGCCTGGTCAACCCGTTTGAAGGCATGCAGATCGGCGACGGTATCCGCGAGAAGAAGATGCGCAGGGAAGCTCCTTCTTACCTCACCTCATGCGGCCTTGCCATGCGGAGGTTCCTGCAGTGATCCTCATCAACCTGCTCCCCCACCGCGAAGCCGCACGCAAGCGTGCCCGCGAGGCGTTTTTTGCGTCGCTGGGCGCGGCTGCCATGGTCGGTGGCCTGGCTGCCGGCGGCGTGTACCTCTGGTACCAGGCGCAGATCTCCTCCCAGCAAGGCAGGAACAACTACCTTTCCAACGAGATCAAGCGGCTTGAAAACCAGATCAAGGAAATCTCAAACCTCCAGACTGAAATCGCGGCCCTGAGGGCGCGGCAGCAGGCGGTGGAAGACCTGCAGTCAGACCGCAACCTTCCGGTTCACCTGCTCAACGAGCTGGTCAGGCAACTGCCCGACGGTGTCTATATCAACAGCATGAAGCAGGACAACCAGGCGGTGATCCTGTCGGGCGTTGCACAGTCCAACGAACGGGTGTCCGAGCTGTTGCGCAACCTGGGCAACAACAGCCCGTGGCTGACCCGGCCGGACCTGGTCGAAATTGTCGCAGCCAATGTGGCACTCAGCCCGCGCGACAGCCGCCGCGTTTCAAACTACACGATCCGTGTCCGCCTGAGGCGCGCCAGCGACGTCGCGCAGCCGGCGCCCGCCGCCAGCGGCGCTTCGGCCCCGGCATCGGTGGCTGCCAAGACGTAACAGGCCCGCGCTATGGCAACAAAACCCTCCCTCAATATTGATTTCGCGGCGATGCAGAACCGCCTGCAGGCGCAGTTCCGCGGGCTTGACCCCAACGACCCGTCTTCCTGGCCTGCGATTCCGCGTTACCTGCTGTGCGTGGCCGTAACCGTGGCAGTCGTGGCCGCGCTCTGGTTCCTGTGGCTGAGCACCTCTGACGACGAACTGCAGGCCGAGCGCGCCAAGGAAGTCACCCTGCGCGAAAGCTACAAGAAAAACCTTGCCCAGGCCGTCAACCTGGAGGCCCTGAAGAAGCAGCGCGAGCAGGTCCAGCAGTATGTGACGCAGCTTGAGAAGCAGCTTCCCAGCAAGGCTGAAATGGACGCCCTGCTGTCCGACGTGAACCAGGCGGGCCTGGGGCGCAGCCTGCAGTTCGACCTGTTCCGCCCTGGCAGCGTGGTGGTCAAGGAATACTATGCCGAGCTCCCGATCGCGCTCAGGGTCACCGGCCGCTACCACGACATGGGAGCGTTCGCATCCGATGTGGCCAACCTGTCGCGCATCGTGACGCTCAACAACCTCAACATCGGCGCCGGACGAGATGGCAACCTGACCATGGACGCAACCGCCAAGACGTTCCGCTACCTTGATGCGGAAGAAGTGGCCAAGCAACGCAAGGCCGCACCGGCTCCGGGAGCAAAGAAATGACGCCCTTGCGCCTACTCGCGGCAACTGTCACAGCACTCGTCCTGGCAGGCTGCGGTGCCTCCGGCGAAGACGAACTCCAGCAATGGATGACCGAGCAGCGCAACCTGACGCGGCCGAGGGTTGCCCCGCTTTCGGAGCCCAAGCAGTTCACGCCGCAGGCCTATCAGCAGGAGGGGGCGGTTGACCCCTTCAGCAACCAGAAGCTGACCCAGGCGCTCAAACGTGATTCCACCCAGGCCACCGCCAACGCCGCGCTGATTGCGCCTGAACTGGCCCGGCGCAAGGAGCCGCTCGAGTCGTTCCCGCTGGACAGCATGAGCATGGTGGGCAGCCTGATCAAGGAAGGGCAGCCGGTGGCACTCGTCAAGGTTGACAACCTGCTGTACCAGGTGCGCCTTGGCAACTACCTGGGCCAGAACTACGGAAAGATCGTGAAGGTCAGTGAAACGGAAGTTGCCTTGCGTGAGATCGTGCAGGACGCAGCCGGTGAGTGGATAGAACGCACTGCCAAGTTGCAGCTGCAAGAGAGGTAAAAATGAACAAGTACAACGGATTGACATGGCAACTGGTGCGGCAGGCGGCGCTTGCCGCCTTCGCTCTCGTCATGGCGCTGCCTTCGCATGCGCAAACCGCCATCGAGGCGGTGACGGGCTCCATCCAGGGGGGGGTAGAGGTCATACGCATTGACCTGTCCCAGGCACTCAGCGCGCCGCCGGCGGGCTTTGCCATCCAGTCACCGGCGCGGATTGCGCTGGACTTCCCGGGCGTTTCCAACGGCCTGGGCCGCTCCACCGTGGACATCAACCAGGGCAACCTCAGGTCGGTGAACGTCGTGCAGGCCGGTGACCGTACCCGTGTCGTGCTCAACCTCAAGCAGGCCACCGCCTACAAGACCGTCATGCAAGGCAAGTCCTTGCTGGTGACGCTGGACCCGACTTCGGTTGCCCCGGTTGCTGCTGCATCCACCGCGCCCGCATTTGCCGAGAACCGCAACCGCGAGAACCTGCCGCTCAAGGACCTTGACTTCCGCCGTGGCGCAGACAGTTCCGGCCGCGTCATCGTGGACCTGCCCAACAACCAGGTCGGCGTGGACATCCGCCAGCAGGGCCAGACGCTGGTCGTCGAGTTCATTCGCTCCACCCTGCCCGAAGGCCTGCGCCGCCGGCTTGACGTGGCCGACTTCGGCACGCCGATCCAGACCGTGACCACCTTCCAGGCCGGCGACCGCGTGCGCATGGTGATCGAGCCCAAGGGCGCCTGGGAGCACAGTGCCTACCAGAGCGACAACCAGTTCGTCGTCGAGGTGCGCCAGCAGAAGGTTGACCCGTCCAAGCTGACGCAAGGCCCGGGCTACAACGGCGAAAAACTTTCGCTGAACTTCCAGAACATTGAAGTCCGATCGCTGCTGCAGGTGATTGCCGACTTCACCAACTTCAACATCGTCACCTCCGACTCCGTCACCGGTGCCGTCACCCTGCGTCTGAAAGACGTGCCATGGGACCAGGCGCTGGACATCATCCTGCAGGCCAAGGGCCTGGGCATGCGCAAGAGCGGCAATGTGCTGTGGATCGCCCCCAAGGACGAGATTGCCTCCAAGGAAAAGCTTGACCTCGAGTCGCGCGCCGCCATCCAGAGCCTGGAGCCGCTGCGCACCCAGTCGTACCAGCTCAACTACACCAAGGCCGCAGATATTGCGGCACAACTGACCGCCGGCGGCAGCGGCGCCGCTTCCGCCCGCATCCTGAGTACCCGCGGAAGCGTGATCGCGGAACCGCGCACCAACCAGCTTTTTGTGACCGACATCGGCAGCAAGCTGGAGCAGGTGCAGCAACTCATCTCCAAGCTCGACATCGCCGTGCGCCAGGTGCTGATTGAAGCGCGCATTGTTGAGGCCTCCGACACCTTCGGCAAGTCGCTGGGTGTACGCCTGGGCGGCAGCGACCTGCGTGGTGTTCGTGGTGGCGACGCCGGATACAGCATCGGCGGCGGCAATCGCCTTGCATTGGGAGGGAGCTACGACGCCGTTTCAGGCACCACAGGTGAGAGCGGATCGCCTCCTACCAGTACCAACTCCACTTTTATCAACCTGCCTGCCAGCGGGCAAGGCTTTGGAACACCGGCCACTTTCGCGGTGTCCCTGTTCAGCTCTGCCGCCAACCGCTTCCTGAACCTTGAACTGTCCGCACTGGAAGCAGACGGCAAGGGTAAGGTCGTGTCCAGCCCGCGCGTTGTCACGGCCGACCAGACCAAGGCGCTCATCGAGCAGGGCACCGAGCTTCCCTACCAGGTGTCCACCTCCAGCGGCGCAACCTCCATCGCCTTCCGCAAGGCCAACCTCAAGCTGGAAGTCACACCGCAGATCACGCCCGAGGGCAACATCATCCTGGACCTGGACGTCAACAAGGACACAGTCGGCCAGGCAACACCGGCGGGCTTTGCCATCAACACCAAACACATCAAGACACAGGTTCTGGTGGAGAACGGCGGTACAGTCGTCATCGGTGGAATTTTTGAGTTGACCGAGAACGACACGGAAACCAAGGTGCCTGTGCTGGGTGACATCCCGGCGGTGGGCAACCTGTTCAAGTCCAGGTCGCGCACCAGCAACAAAACAGAAATGCTGGTGTTCATCACACCCAAAATGATTTCAGACCGGGCCGCAGCCCGCTGACCACACACTGTCACATTGATTGATTGAAATAGGGATCAGGAAGAGAAACATGCAAATCTTGAAATACGCACTTGGACTACTGTTGGCGGCCACGCTTGTTGCTTGCGGTGGTGGGGGTGGGAGTGCTGGGACGACATCTGGGGGCGGGGGCACCACTACGCCCACTACAACTACCACGGTGGCGACGCCAGACTCAAAAGTTGCCGACTTCATTCTGTATCTTGACAAGTCAACGATTGCGAATGGGGGATCTGACAAGGCACAAGTCACAGTTATTGCAATAGATGCCTCGAATAATGTTGTTCCTGGTGTGACAGTAAAGATTAAAGGCGATGCGGGTACGGTTGTCACTCCGGCCGCGACCGTGACGGATGCCGCTGGCATGCTCGTCGCTTCAGTAGCACTTGGGGCAGACAAATCAAATAGGCAGGTGGGTGTTGACGTGACTGTCAACGGAATTACAAAAAGCACGGCATTCGCGGTAATTGGTACGGTTTTGACCGTCAATCCGACACCTGCCGTTGCGACACCCGGTCAAGCTGTTACGTTGGCACTCACCCTTCGAGACTCTTCAGGTGTCACCATTCCATCTAGCAAAATCACCTTCTCTGGCGATATCTCGGCAATTTCTGGAAGTTTTGTAGTTACCACTACCGGCGGTGCGCCTGCATTTGTGTTTACTGCCCCCACGACAGATGGCATTTACAACATCACAGCATCTGGAGGCGGCGTGTCGACCTTGGCTCAGCTTCGTGTGTCTGCTGGTGGTGGAGGTAGTGCAGTCCCTGCGGCCATCATCCCAGCTGGAGTAACACCGTCGCTGGCAATTTCTCCGGCTGTACTGACTAACAACTCAGTTGGGTCCACTGCGAATCAATCGACCTTGCGTGCGTTGTTCCTCGATGCAAGTAATGTCCCGATCCCGAACGTTCGAGTTCGTTTTTCTATTGACAGCATTGGTGGCGCGTCATCTGACTCGTCCATTGGTACGGGAGTTAACACGGTTTACACCAGCTCGAGCGGCACCGCGTTCTCTACTTTTATTGCTGGGCAAAACACCAGTCCTACGAATGGTGTTCTGATCAAAGCGTGCTACTCAGCAGTGGACTTCACTTCTTCGACCGACTGCCCGGCTTTTGTTACAGCTTCAATGACTGTCGCATCGCAAGCCTTGGGTATTTCTATTGGTGAAGACGTTACTTTGGCTAAAGATGTGGGCATATACAAGCAGCAACTTGCTATCACAGTTGTTGACTCGGCTGGACGAGCAGTTGCGGATGCCCCGGTGGATATCTCCGTAGATATTACCCACTTCGGCAAAGGCGGCTTCAATCAAACGATTACCTATTCTTTGTCAAGCTCTGCAATCAATCAGGCCATTCCTGATCTCAGTACTACACCAACAGCTTTTGGTTACAGGGTCTTTTGTCCCAATGAAGACACCAATCGCAACGGGAATGTCGACCTTTCCGAGAACATCAATCAGAGCGTGGATACCGATGGAAATGCGACGTTAGAGCCGAGGCGTGGCGATATATCGATCGCCTATTCAACACCGGGCGTTAACAAGACCGACGCTACTGGCCGATTGTTGGTGACTGTTACTTACCTCCAGACCGTAGCTACTTGGGAGGTGTATCGCGTGCGCGCAAGCACCACCGTCGGGGGATCGCAGGGGACAGCAGATCGCGCCTTTCTCACTAAATTCGTCGAGGGAGATGATGCGAGCGGCGGCGCTCCTTTCCAGACGCCTCCCTACGGAGTTGGTGCGTGTAATCAGGCATTCTAGGCATTGCGAGTTTGCGTCTCAAATCCAATCAGCCTCGTCGGCCTCCCCGGCTCAGGTAAATCCACCGTCGGGCGGCAACTCGCCCGGCGGCTCGGGTTGGGGTTCCTGGATACCGACCACGTGATCGAGCAGCGGATAGGCTGCTCGATTCGTTTGTACTTCGAGCGCGAGGGGGAGGCGTCCTTTCGCGATGTCGAGGCTTCGGTCATCGATGAACTCACGCTGCAGCACAAGGGTGTGCTGGCCACAGGCGGCGGCGCGGTGCTGCGCGATGCCAACCGCAAGCACCTGCGCGAGCGGGGGCATGTGGTGTACCTGCGGTCGTCGCCTGAAGAGGTTTTCCGCCGGCTGCGGCATGACGCCAACCGGCCGCTGCTGCAGGTGGGCGACCCGCTGTCGCGGCTGCGCGAGCTGTTCGAGGCCCGAGACCCGCTCTACAGCGAGGCCGCGCACTTTGTCATCGAGACGGGGCGCCCGTCTGTGGCCACACTGGCCAACATGATCCAGATGCAGCTCGAACTTGCGGGCGTCGTGCCGGCGTCCTGATCCGCCGGCGCCGCCGTCCCCCACGCCCGGGCTTGCCGCAAGCCCTAAACTCGGGGGCTATGCAAGACGACAACCCGCCATCCCCTTCCGTGGCAATGCCCGCTGTGCAAAGCGTGGACATCAGCCTGGGCGACCGCAGCTACCGCATCGTCATCGGCCCCGGGCTGCTTGATGATGCCGGTACCTGGGCCGCCTTGCCCAAAGCCTCTACCGCCCTCATCGTGAGCAACACCACCGTGGCGCCGCTGTATGCGCAGCGCCTGCGGGACGCGCTGGGCACGCGCCACAAGGCCGTGCACACCGTCGTGCTACCCGATGGCGAGGAGTTCAAGACCTGGCAGACGCTGAACCTGGTGTTTGATGCGCTGCTGCAAAACGGCAGCGACCGCAAGACGGTGATCTACGCCCTGGGCGGCGGCGTCGTTGGCGACATGGCGGGCTTTGCGGCCGCCAGCTACATGCGCGGCGTGCCGTTTGTGCAGGTGCCCACCACGCTGCTGGCCCAGGTGGATTCGTCGGTGGGTGGCAAGACAGCCATCAACCACCCGCTGGGCAAGAACATGATCGGCGCGTTCTACCAGCCGCTGCTCGTGGTGTGCGACCTGGCCACGCTCAAGACCCTGCCCGGCCGCGAACTGAGCGCGGGGCTGGCCGAGGTCATCAAGTACGGGCCGATTGCCGACATGGCGCTCCTTGACTGGATCGAGTCCAACCTCGATGCCCTGCTCGCGCGCGACCCGGCCGCGCTGGCGCATGCCGTCCGGCGCAGCTGCGAGATCAAGGCCAGTGTGGTGGGGCAGGACGAGCGCGAGGCCGGCCTGCGCGCCATCCTGAATTTTGGCCACACGTTCGGCCATGCCATCGAGTCAGGCCTGGGTTACGGCGAGTGGCTGCATGGCGAGGGTGTGGGCTGCGGCATGGTGATGGCGGCAAACCTGTCGCAGCGGCTGGGCATGATTGATGAGGCCTTTGTGCAGCGCCTCACGCGCCTCATCCGCAAGGCCGGTCTGCCGGTGGTGGGCCCGAAGCTGGGTGCTGACCGCTACCTGGAACTGATGCGGGTGGACAAGAAGGCCGAGGCCGGCGAGATCAAGTTCGTGCTCATCGACAAACCTGGCAGCGCCGTGGTCCGGGCTGCGCCCGATGCGCTGGTGCGCGAGGTCATCCAGCAGTGTTGCGAGTGATGCGCGGCTTGTGCGCAGGTCATCACCGCTGAATCAGCCATGAGCATCACGCTGGCGCCGTACGCTTGCCACCCCGCGGATTCACGTGGCCGGCGGCATGCCGAGGCAGATGCGCCCACGCGCACCGGCTTCCAGCGCGACCGTGACCGCATCGTGCATTCGACCGCGTTCCGCAGGCTGGTCTACAAGACGCAGGTGTTCCTCAACCATGAAGGCGACCTGTTCCGCACACGCCTCACGCACTCGCTGGAGGTGGCGCAGCTGGGCCGCTCGATCGCGCGTGCGCTGCGGCTCAATGAAGACCTGGTCGAGGCCATTGCCCTGGCGCACGACCTGGGCCACACGCCGTTCGGCCATGCTGGCCAGGACGCGCTCAATGCCTGCATGGCGGAGCATGGCGGCTTCGAGCACAACCTGCAGAGCCTGCGTGTCGTGGACCAGCTGGAGGAACGCTATCCGCAGTTCGACGGGCTCAACCTGACGTTTGAAACGCGCGAGGGTATCCTCAAGCATTGCTCGCGCCGCAACGCCGACAAGCTGGAGGCGGCGGACCCTGGGGGCGTGGGCCGGCGCTTCCTGGAGCGCACGCAGCCGGGCATCGAGGCCCAGCTGTGCAACCTGGCTGACGAGATTGCCTACAACGCGCATGACATTGACGATGGCGTGCGCTCGGGCCTGATCACGCTGGAGCAGCTGGAGGAGGTGGATCTGTTCGACGGCTATCGCCGGCAGGCGCTGGCCGAGTACCCGCAGTTGCAGGGCCGGCGGGTGCTGTATGAGGCGATCCGCCGCATGCTGAGCGACCAGGTCTATGACGTGATTGGCGCGACGCAGGCGGCCATCGACGTTACCGGCCCGCAGAGTGCGGATGAGGTGCGCCGCAGCGCTCCCCTGGTGCAGTTCAGCGAGGGCATGAAAAAGCAGTCGGCCGGGCTCAAGAAATTCCTGTTCGACAAGCTGTACCGCCATCCGCAGGTTACACAGACCACGGGCCAGGCACAGCAGGTGGTGCGCGAGCTGTTCGCCGCTTACCTGGCCGAGCCGGTGCAGATGCAGGCGGGCTTTGCCGCGCGCCCCGATACGGCGCGCGCCGTGGCCGACTACATCGCCGGCATGACCGACCGTTTTGCCGCGCGCGAGCATGAGCGGCTCACCGGGCAGAAGCTGCTGACCTGACATGACGGCGCAACCGGAGCGGCGCGCAAGCCACCGCAGCGGGCCACGCGGCGGGTGGGCCGGCATTGACCCGGCCCTCATCGTCATCCTTGCGGGTGTGAGCGCCGCCTTGCATGTAGGCAAGCTGCCTGCGGCGCTGCCGGCACTGCAGGCGGCCATGAACATCTCGCTGTTGCAGGCGGGCTTCCTGCTGTCGCTGGTGCAGCTGGCGGGCATGACGCTGGGGCTGGCTGTCGGCCTTGCGGCGGACGGGCTCGGGTTGCGGCGCAGCATGGTCGCCGGGCTGCTGGTATTGGCGGGGGCCGGGTTGCTGGGGGGCCTGGCGCAGGATGCGGCCAGCCTTTTGTGCCTGCGCGCTGTGGAAGGGTTCGGCTTCCTGCTGGCTTCCATGCCGGCGCCCAGCCTGATCCGCCGGCTGGTGACGCCGCAGCGCCTCAGTGCCATGCTCGGCCTGTGGGGGGCCTACATGCCGCTGGGCACCGCGATGGCTTTGCTGGCCGGGCCGCTGGTCATCGGCCTTGCAACCTGGCAGGTGTGGTGGTGGCTGATTGCCGGCTTGTCGTTGCTCATGGCCCTGTGGATGCTGGCCGTCCCGCCGGATGGGCCGGGGCCGGCCGGAACGCCTGCAAGCCTGGCGCCGGCCGCCCCGGATGACGCCGCCGGCTGGCGCAAGCGGCTTGCGCAGACCCTGTCATCGCGCGGGCCCTGGCTGGTGGCCGGGATATTTGCCATGTACTCCGGTCAGTGGCTGGCGGTTGTGGGCTTTCTCCCGTCCATCTATGCCCAGGCGGGTGTGTCGGGCGGCGTGACCGGGGTACTCACCGCCCTGGCAGCCGCGGTCAACATGATCGGCAACATTGCATCCGGTCGCCTGTTGCAGCGCGGCGTCCGGCCGCAAGTGCTGCTGTACGCGGGTTTCTGCGCCATGGGCCTGGGCGCGGCGCTGGCGTTCGCCTGGCCCGGCCATCTGCCTGCCGCGCTGCGTTATGCGGCGGTGTTGATGTTTTCGATGGTGGGCGGCATGATTCCGGGAACGCTGTTTTCGCTGGCCGTCCGGCTCGCACCGAATGACCGCACCGTTTCCACCACGGTAGGCTGGATGCAGCAGTGCTCCGCCATCGGGCAGTTTGCCGGGCCGCCGCTGGTGGCGTGGGTGGCCAGCCGGGCCGGCGGCTGGCAGTGGACCTGGGTGGTCACCGGCACCTGCTCGGTGCTCGGGATTTTTCTGGCCAGGCATGTGGGCCGGCTGGTGCGCCCTCAGTAAAATTGGTTAACTCACAAGAAACGCCCGTGGAGATATCCCGTTGAGCTTCCTGAACCAACTCAAGTCCCAAGCGAGCGCGCTGCAAGACCAGAAGAGCACGCTGAACCAGAACCTGGACGCCAACACCGCCCAGGCCGAAGCGGCGTGCAAGACGGTCTGGCACTACATCTCCGACCTGTCGCGCCAGCTCAACGTCATCGCGCCGGCTGGTCCCAGGTTCACGCTGGACGGCAAGACGCCGTGGCCTGCGATGAAGCTCACCGACTTCCGCGCCGACTTCCGCAAGAAGAAGCTGCGCGACAAGGAAGTGTTCGACTACATCGGCATGGGCTGGCAGATCGTTCCGCAGATGGGTGTGCCGGTGGGTGGTGCCGTCACCGTCAACTTCCCGCCGGACCTCGAGCGGGTGCAGTCGCGCCTGTCGCTGGGCATGGTCAAGCATGAACGCAAGGAAGTGCGGCACCCTGAAAAGAACACGCTGCAGGCGCTTCGCTTTGAGTACATCACCGAGTCGCGCGGCAGCGTGACCGTGACGCCCGACCATGACAATGGAACGCTGGCATTCCGCCTGGCCAATGCCAATGGCTTCGAGCTGGTGAATGTGTCGTGGCCTGCATCACGCATCCAGACGGATGTGCTGGACGAGATGGCCAAGATGATTGTTGCGCAGCCCAACACCTTTGTCTGAGCAGCCGCCTTGCATCCGGCCGCACAAGTTGTCGAGGAAGACACCCGCGCCTGGCTGGAGAGGGCGGTCATCGGCCTGAACCTTTGCCCGTTTGCCAAGGCGGTACACGTCAAGGGGCAGATTCATTATGCGGTCAGTGCGGCCACCAGCGCCGATGAACTGCTGGACCAGCTGGCCGCCGAGTTGCGGGCACTCGTGGAAATGCCGGCTGAGGTGCGCGACACAACGCTGCTGATGACGCCGTGCATGCTGCAGGACTTCCTGGACTTCAATGACTTTCTTGCCCGGGCCGATGCTGTGCTGGTGGGCCTGGGGCTGGACGGTGAATTGCAGATCGCGAGCTTCCATCCGCACTACCAGTTTGCCGGTACTGCGGCGGATGACATCACCAACCACACCAACCGCGCACCTTACCCGACACTGCACCTGTTGCGCGAGGCGAGCATCGACCGCGCGGTGGAGGCTTTCCCTGACGCCGAAGAGATCTTTGGCCGCAACATGCTCACGCTGCAGGCGCTTGGGGCGCACGGATGGGCTGCGCTGGGTGTGGGGGCTTCAGTGCCCGGCGGTGAAGCGGGTGGCGGTTGTGGCAAGCTCAAGCCATGAAACCAAGGAAAGCTGCAGCGCAAGGCGCCCCCCGGGCTTCCACAACGGATGCCTCATCGCTTGCACCCGAGATCAAACCCGGGCAGTCGGTTGAACTGCTCAAGGAACTGCACATCCTCACGCGTGAGGGCAAGCTCAACCAGGACTCGCGGCGAAAGCTCAAGCAGGTGTACCACCTGTTCCAGTTCATCGAGAAGCTGTTGCACGAATTGCCCGGAATGGACGGGATCGGCGATGCATCCGCGAAGCAGCCGGAAGGGGCGGCGGAGCATGCGGGCAGCGGGGCCTTGCGAAGGCGCGGCATTACGCTGGCGGACCATGGTGCGGGCAAGTCGTACCTTGGCTTCATCATCTACGACCTGTTTTTCAAGTCGCTGGCTGACGGCCACATCTACGGCATCGAGACGCGCGCCGAACTGGTGCAGAAGTCACGCGAACTCGCTGCAAGGCTGGGCTTTGACCGCATGTCGTTTCTCAACCTCAGCGTCGCGGAATCGGCGCAGTCCGCTGCGCTGCCGGGCAGCATCGATGTGGTCACCGCACTGCATGCCTGCGACACGGCAACCGACGATGCCATCGCCTTCGGCCTGCAAAAGCATGCAAAGGCGATGGTCCTCGTTCCCTGCTGCCAGGCAGAAGTAGCCGGCTGCCTGCGCCAGAACAAGGCGCTGGCGCTGTCCCGCACCCCGCTGGCAGAACTATGGCGCCACCCGCTGCACACTCGCGAGATGGGCAGCCAGATCACCAATGTCCTGCGTTGCCTGTACCTCGAAGCATCGGGCTACCAGGTCACGGTGACCGAGCTGGTCGGCTGGGAGCACAGCCTCAAGAACGAACTCATCATCGCCACCTGGACTGGCCAGAAAAAACGCAGCGCCCAGGAGCGCCTGCACGCCATCCTCACCGAGTTCGGCCTTGACTCATTAATTGGGGTCAGATTCCAATTATCATGATGCGGAAACAGCTCGTCCGCATCCATGGCTCGCCTTCCACGTCTTACCGTTCCCGGCTATCCGCACCATGTGATCCAGCGCGGTAACAACCGCCAGGCCATCTTCGTCACCAGGGCTAACTACGAGGACCTGCTGGGCCTGCTGGCGGAGAACGCACAGAAGACAGGCGTCCTGATCCATTCTTATGTGCTGATGAGCAACCACTTCCACCTGCTGGTCACGCCGCAGTCCGGTGAGTCGCTGCCGCAGATGATGCAGGCAGTAGGGCGTCGCTACGTCAGGCATTTCAATGATTCGCAAGGGCGCAGCGGGACGTTGTGGGAAGGGCGCTACAAGTCCACGCTCATCCAGACCGACAGGTATCTGCTGGCCTGCATGGCCTATATCGATCTCAACCCCGTGCGTGCCGGCCTGGTTGCTGAGCCGGCTGACTATCCATGGTCGAGCTACTGCCACTACGCAGGCTTGCGCAGTGACAAGCTCATCACGCCGCACCCGATGTTCTGGGAGCTGGGAAACACGCCGTTTGCGCGTGAGGTTGCCTATGCCGAATTGGTGCGTGCGGGCATCACTGCCGAGCAGCAGAACGACCTGACTCGCTCGGCGCTGAAAGGCTGGGCACTGGGCGAGCCAGACTTTGTGGCGGAGCTGCAAAAGCGGACCGAGCGGCGGATCGCCAAAGTATCCGCCGGGCGCCCGGCGTTGCCCAAAAAAACCTCCTGAATCCGATTTTCTTGCAATCCAAACCTGGTAGTTTTGCTATTGTTTTTGATACGTCCCCAATTAATTGTTGATAAATAAAATCAACAATTAATTGGAATCTGACCCCAATTAATTTGCTTGGCATTGTTGTTGCAGTGCACTATGCTTCCAGTCCCTGCGAAATATGAAGGAGTGCGCCATGTCCACGGCTGCCGAACAACAATACCTGCAAGAACACGGCCTTTATGACCCTGCCAGTGAGCATGATGCTTGCGGCGTGGGCTTCGTGGCGCACATCAAGGGCGAGAAGAGCCATGCCATCGTGCAGCAGGGCCTGAAGATTCTCGAGAATCTTGACCATCGGGGCGCAGTGGGCGCTGACAAGCTGATGGGTGACGGCGCCGGCATCCTGATCCAGCTGCCCGATGCGCTGTACCGTGAAGAGATGGCCAGGCAGGGTGTGACACTGCCGGCGCCGGGTGAATATGGCGTCGGGATGATCTTCCTGCCCAAGGAGCACGCCTCCCGCCAGGCCTGCGAGCAGGAAATGGAGCGTGCCATCAAGGCTGAAGGCCAGGTGCTGCTTGGCTGGCGCGATGTCCCTGTCAACAAGGACATGCCGATGTCGCCGGCGGTTCGCAAGACTGAACCCATCGCGCGCCAGGTGTTCATTGGCCGTGGTGCGGACGTCATCGTCCAGGACGCGCTGGAGCGCAAGCTGTATGTCATCCGCAAGACCGCCAGTGCCAACATCCAGGGGCTGAAGCTCAAGCACAGCAAGGAATACTACGTTCCCAGCATGTCCAGCCGCACCGTCGTTTACAAGGGCCTGCTGCTGGCCGACCAGGTGGGTACCTATTACCTCGACCTGCAGGACGAGCGTTGTGTGTCCGCCCTGGGACTGGTGCACCAGCGGTTTTCAACCAACACCTTCCCGGAATGGCCCCTGGCCCACCCGTACCGCTATGTCGCCCATAACGGCGAGATCAACACGGTGCGCGGCAACTACAACTGGATGAAGGCGCGCGAAGGCGTGATGTCGTCCCCCGTGCTTGGCGCAGACCTGCAGAAGCTCTACCCGATCAGCTTTGCCGGCCAGTCCGATACTGCCACGTTCGACAACTGCCTCGAACTGCTGACCATGGCCGGCTACCCGATCAGCCAGGCCGTGATGATGATGATCCCCGAGCCCTGGGAGCAGCACACCACC
>JAZKHY010000013.1:0-180522 GCA_040385105.1 Pseudomonadota bacterium | reverse complement strand
GCGCCTCCACCGTCTTGATGCTGATGCCCAGGTCGTCGGCGATCTGCTTGTTCAGCCGCCCGGCGACGATGCGCTCCAGCACCTGGGCTTCACGCGAGGTCAGCTTGGACAGCAGGGCGTCGCGGCTGGCTGCGCTCTGGTATTCGGCAAAGGCGCCCTTGGCATGGTCCAGCATGCGCTCGACCAGGCTCACAAGCTCGTCTTCCTTGAAGGGCTTCTGGATGAAGTCCATCGCGCCCTTCTTCATGGTGTTCACCGCCATCGGCACATCGCCATGGCCGGTGATGAACACGATGGGCAGGGGAGACTTGCGCTCGATCAGGCGGTCCTGCAGCTCCAGGCCGGTCATGCCGCCCATGCGGATGTCCACGATCAGGCAGGCGACTTCGCGCGGGTCGTAGCGGGACAGGAAAGACTCGGCGGAGTCAAAGCAGCGGACGCGGTAGTCCTTGCCTTCAAGCAGCCACTGCAGCGAGTCGCGCACGGCCTCATCGTCGTCAACGACATAAACCGTGCCTTTTTTCGGAATCAAGCTCATGCAGTTACCCCGGGGTCTTTTGTTACAACGGAAAGGGCAGGATGGCCGGAGGGGCCCGCGAGCGGGATCCAGAACGAGAAGCGGCACCCAACCACGTCCGGGCCATTGTAGAGGTTCTCCGCCTGCATCCGGCCCTGGTGCGACTCGACGATGGTGCGGCACAGGTTGAGGCCAATCCCCATGCCTTCGACCTTGGTGGAGAAGAAGGCTTCATACAGCCGGTCCATCACTTCCGGGGCCAGGCCGGCGCCGGTGTCGAGCACCGAGAACTCGATCACCGGCTGCTCGTCCACCTGGCGCGGGATCACCCGCAGTTCCACGCTGCGCCGCGCGGTGGGGCGCTGGGCATGGTCGATCGATTCGGCGGCGTTTTTCAGCAGATTGACCAGCACCTGCTCGATGAGGATCGGGTCCACCATGACCTGCGGCAGCCGCGCCGCCACATAGTGCGACAGGCGCACGTTGCGCCGGCGCAGCTCGATCTCGGCCAGCTCCACCGCCTCGGTGACCATCTCGGCCACGTCGGACAGCATGCGGTTGGGCTCGCTGCGCTTCACGAAGGTGCGGATGCGCTGGATGATCTGCCCGGCGCGCTGGGCCTGGTGCGCGGTTTTCTCCAGCGCCTTGAGCAGGTCTTCCTCGGTGATCTGCTTGCCCTTGATGCGCGAGACCATGCCGTTGCAGTAGTTGTTGATGGCGGTGAGCGGCTGGTTCAGCTCGTGCGCGACGCTGGACGCCATCTCGCCCATGGTGATCAGCCGGCTGGCCGACTGGGCGCGCTCGGCCTGCGCGGCCGACAGCTCCTCGGCATGGCGGCGCGGCGTGATGTCGGAGGCAATCACCATCTGGGCCAGGCGCCCGTCCACCCAGTTGAGGTAGCGCGAGCGCACTTCGAGCCACTTGCCCAGCTCGGGTACGTAGATTTCGGCATTCTCGCTGCGGGTTGTCGTGAGCGAATCGGTCGGGAGCCCGACGAAGGAGTCGACCTCGTCCATGGACTCATCGCTCGGCGGTTTGGAGGGAACACCGGCCTGCGCCACCAGCTGCAGGTGGCCGGCCGTCTGGGAACCGAACCACAGGCGGTACAGCTTGTTGGCAAACAGCAGTTCCTCGCTGCCCAGCGGCGCCACCGACACCGAAGCGTCCAGCGCCTCCAGCACCGTGGTGAAGCGCTCGTAGGATGCCGACAGCTGCTCGCGGATGCGGTTGGGCTCGGTGATGTCGGTCATCGAGGTCATCCAGCCGGTCTGCTGGCCGCGCGCGTCGATCAGGGGGGACACATAGAGTCGGGCGTCGAACAGGCTGCCGTCCTTGCGCTTGACGCGCACCTGGAAACCGCCCGGTGTGGTCCGGCCGTTGAGCTCGTCCTCCAGCCGGGCGGCGAGCGACTCGCGGTCGGCTTCGGGCCAGTAGGGGAAGGGGGCGGTGCGGCCGACCAGCTCGCCCTCGCTCCAGCCGGTCATCTGGCAGAAGGCGGCATTCACGTAGGTGATGCGGCCCTGCAGGTCGAGCGCGCGCATGCCGGTGAGCATGGAGTTTTCCATGGCGCGGCGGAAGTTGGTCTCGGCCACCAGCGCCTGCTGCGCCTGCATGCGGCGGCGGGTGTGGCGCCAGGTGCCGATCAGCATCCAGGAGGTGAGGGCGCTCAGGGCAGCCACCAGCCAGAACAGAGCGCTGCCGATGACGCCCTGTGACGTCCGGTACGCCTGTGCCCGGATGATCAGGCCGTTGCCCACTGGTGACACCGGCACCTCGTACTCGTTGGTCTGGTCGGCCCAGGGGAGCAGCTTGGTCGCCGGGTTGCGGGGCGGCACGGCGTTGCCGGCCAGGATGCCGTTCTTTGCATCCAGCAGCGCCACGGCGTACTTGGCGGTGACTTCGGCCGGCACGCCGTAGCGCAGCAGCCCGTCGATCGAGTATTCGCCCAGGATCACGCCCGCAAAGCGCCCCTGCTCGGTCATCGGGATATGCAGTTGCAGGGCGCGGGGCGCTGCGCCGGACGACGTGCCGCCCTGCGCGGCAATGCTGCCTGCGCCCGTGCCGGCAGGCTGGGGGACGGCTACGGGCTGGGAAAACACCGGCTGCTGCAGGTCGCGCGCCAGGCTGTAGATGGTTTCGGTCTCGCCCACCCGCAGCACTTCGCCGGGCAGGCGCAGCAGGGTGTTGCTGACGCTGGGCGCGGCGTAGCTGGCGCGCACGCGGCGCCGGTCGTCGATCCAGGTGATGGCCTGCAGCTCGGGGTACTGGTTCACGAGCGACTCGGCGCGGCCCATGAACTCCTCGGAGTCAATCTCCTTGCTGGACAGGTCGCGCGCGATGCGCATCAGCTGCTCCTGGCGCTCCAGCAGGCGCAGGCGCACGCGTTGCTGCGCGTATTCCACATCGCGCTTGACAGCTTCCTGCTCGCGCTCCATTTCCTCGACACGCAGGTACCAGAACGCCGAGACGATGGCCGCCATGAACAGCAGCACCGCTGCCAGCGGGCCCAGCATGGCAAAGCGGTCCTGCCGGGTGGGGGTCTGCCTGCGCCACCAGCGGCGCCACCAGGCCGTCGGGTTGACGGCCTCGACGAGGCTGGGGTCGGGCAACGGGGTCTGCATGCCCCGAAGTGTAGGTCAGGTGCTTATTTCCCTGCCAGCTTCACCTTGAGGTATTCGGGCACGGGGACGCCGGGCGCGAGCCTGGGGTCAGGCTCCAGGCCCGACACGACCTGCCTGTACTGAAGCAGCCCGGCCCAGCAGGGGTGGGGCAGGTCCTCGTCGTCGTCCAGCGGCGGGCCCTTGCGGACCTTGGCCGAGGCCTCGGTGATCTTGAGCTTGAGCACCGAGGTGGCCAGCATCTCGGTCTTGTTGGGTGCGCGGGCATCTTCCCAGCGGCCGGGCAGCAGCTGGTCGGAGAAGACCTTGAGCGCCTCCATCTTCTCGTCGCCCTCGACCAGCGTGGCGCGGCCGAGGATGACCACCGAGCGGTAGTTCATCGAGTGGTTGAAGGCCGAGCGCGCCAGCACCAGCGCGTCCAGGATGGTGACCGTCACGCAAACGTCCACGCCGTCGGCCAGGGTGCGCAGCATGCGGCTGGCTGCCGAGCCATGGATGTACAGCACGTCGCCCTTGCGGCCGTAACCCGTGGGGATGACGTAGGGCTGGCCTTCGACGCTGAAGCCCACGTGGCAGAGAAAGCTTTCATCCAGGATCGGGGCAATCGCTGCCAAGTCGTACTGGCCGCGGGTGGGCCGCCGCTCAAGCGTCACGCGGGGGGTTTGCAGCGAGGGGCCGTGTGGGGTGGCAGCGGTCATGTCCTTGTTTCCTTTGGTTGGAGTGGCTCCCTTTTTTGCAGAAATCTGAAGGAGCCACGATTGCGTTCAGGTGGATCATGGTGCTTTAATCGGCCCCTGAAAAGTACCGCTTTTTATGAATTTGACAGGGCCACGCAGGAGTTGCGCCATGATGCTTCCTTCCCTTGACCGCCAGGGCTCGCTCTACACCCAGCTGTACCGCAGCATCCGCACGGCCATCCTGGCGCGCACGCTGCTGCCCGAGCACCGGCTGCCCTCCACCCGTGACCTGGCCGCAGAGATGGGCGTGTCGCGCAACACGGTGCTGCAGGCCTATGAGCAGCTGCTTGCCGAGGGCTATATCGAGTCCCGGCTCGGTGCGGGCACCTATGTGGCGGCGCGCAGCCCGGACGAGGCGCTGGCGGTGCGCAAGGAGGTGGCCCGGCAGGCCGGCGAGTCGCCGCGCAGCAGCCCGCGCCAGCTCTCGGAATACGCGCGCCGGGTGGTCGGCGCCGACAGTGCGAGCCTCAAGCCCGCTGACCCGAAGCTGCGCATTGACTTCCGCTACGGCGCGCCGAACCTGCAGGACTTTCCGGCCGACGAGTGGCGCGCCCTCACGGCCCAGCGCCTGCGCCGCCTGAACAAGGCTTCGCTGATGTACGCAGAGCCAGCCGGCTACCTGCCGCTGCGCGAGGCCATCGTGCGCTATGTGCGGGAGCACCGCGGCATCACCTGCTCGGCCGGCGACGTCATCGTGGTGAACGGATCGCAGCAGGCGCTGGACATCGTGGCCCGCGCGCTGGTGGACCCGGGGGACAGGGTGCTGATGGAGAACCCGACCTACCCGGGCGCCCGCACCGCCTTTCAGGCGCTGGGCGCGAAGATCGAGTCGGTGCCGGTGGATGCGGAAGGGCTGGACATGGAGCGGGTGCTGCGCATCCAGCACCGCGTCAAGCTGGCCTATGTGACGCCTTCACACCAGTTCCCGACCGGCGGCGTGATGATGCTGTCGCGCCGCCTGGCCTTCCTGCACTGGGCGCATGGCTCGCAGGCCTATGTGATCGAAGACGACTACGACAGCGAATACCGCTACAGCGGCCGGCCCATCGAGGCCATCCAGTCGCTGGACACCTTCGGCCAGGTGATCTACCTCGGCACCTTCTCCAAGATCCTCGCGCCGTCGCTGCGGCTGGGCTACATCATCGCGCCGCCCGCGCTCACGGCAACGCTTCAGCGCATCAAGGCGGTGACCGACCGCCACACCTCGCTGATGGGCCAGGAGGTGCTGACGGAATTCATCAGGAGCGGCCAGTTCGAGCGGCACATGCGCCGTTCGCGCACCCGCAATGCGGCCCGCCGCCAGGCCCTGCTGAAGGCGCTGGACAAGGCCTTTGGCGACACGGTAAGCGTGCAGGGCGAGAACGCGGGGCTGCATGTGCTGCTGTGGTTCCGCGACCGGCCCGCCTCGCAGATCGACGACATCGTGCAGCGTGCGGCGGCCAAGGGCATCGGCGTCTATTCCATCGCGCCGTACTACAGCGGGACGCCGCCGCGCGCCGGCCTGCTGCTGGGTTACGGCTCGCTGGACGAGGTCGAGGTGGTGGCCGGGGTCAACGCGCTGGCACAGGCATTGCGTTGACGGGACGGATGGCCGCCATCAGGCCCCGGGTGGCTCCTCAAAATGTCCCGTAATTGGCACTGGCGGGGAGCCATCAACCGGCCTAAAGTGAATCCTCAAGGAATGCCCCATGATTGTTGAACAGCGCACCTACACCCTGCAGCCCGGCCGCATGAAGGACTACCTGCGGCTTTTCGAGGACCAGGGTTTCGCGATCTACAAGTCCACGCTCGGCCATGTGATCGGCGTGTTCTCCACCGAGATCGGTCCGCTGAACCAGCTTGTCATCCTGGCCGGCTATGCCGACCTCAACGACCGCATGCAGCGCCGCGCCGCGCTCGCTGCGCACCCGGGCTGGAACGCTTACGCGGTGCAGGTGCGGCCCATGGTGGTGTCGCAGGAGTCGCGCATCCTGCTGCCCGCACCGTTTTCACCGCTGCGCTGACGCGCCCCGCCAACCGAGCCCCCCATCCAGCCCGCCTTAGAAGCCACGAAAGATATCCCCATGCCCAGCACACAACCCTCCAGAGCGCCCGCGCCGATGCAAGGCGTCATCGCTTTTTCCATCACCCCGCTGGCCCCGGACGAATCGGTTGACGAAGCCCGGCTGCTGTCCCACATCGACGACCTGATCGCAGGCGGGGCCGACGGCATCACGCTGTTCGGCAGCACGGGCGCCATCGGCTCCTTCACCGAGGCCGAGCGCAAACGGGTGGTGGAGGTGGCGCTGCCCCACGTGGCCGGGCGCGTGCCGGTGATGGTGGGCACGGGCGCCATCAGCACGGCCGAGGCGGTGCGCCTGTCGGAGCATGCGCAGGCGCACGGCGCGTCGGCAGCGCTCGTGGTGCCCATCAGCTACTGGCTGCTTGGCGAGGCCGAGCTGCTGGCGCACTACAAGGCGGTCAATGATGCGATCTCCATCCCGCTGGCCATCTACAACAGCCCGCGCCTGACCGGCATCGACATGCTGCCGCCGCTTATCGCGCGGCTGGCCGGGCTGGACAACGTGCGCTACCTCAAGGAAAGCTCGCCCGACATCCTGCGCATTGCCCAGGTCAAGCGGCTCACCGGCGGCAAGCTCAAGGTGTTCGCCGGCCGGGACGACACAGTGCTTGAAGCCATGCAGGTGGGCGCCGATGCATGGGCCTCGGGCTGCGCCAACTTCATGCCCGGCGTGTGCAGGCGGCTGCTGACGCTGCTCGGCGAGCCGGCCTCGATGCCCGAGGCGCGGCGGCTTGAGGCGGCCTTCCGCCCGCTGAGTGAATACGCCATGTCCAGGGGCCTGGTGCGCACCTGCCACGATGCGCTCAAGGCGCTGGGCAAGCCGGTGGGCGCACCGCGCCGGCCGATCCAGCCGCTGGAGGCCGCCGACTACGCGCACTGGCGCGACCTGCTGACCGGCGCGCGCGGAGCCTTGAACTTCTAGCAGAGCCATGGATACCCGCGCAAGTCCCGGCACACCCGCAGCCACACCCGCAGCCACGGCAGGTGCCACGTCGGAGCACCGCAGCGTCTGCTGCCACTGCTCCGCGCGCTGCGGCGTGGTGCTGACGATGCAGGAAGGCCGCCCGGTGGCGGTGCGCGGCGACCCGGACCACCCGGCCTCCAAAGGCTTCATCTGTCCGCGCGGCCGGGCCGCGATTGAATACCACGAGAACCCGGGCCGCATCAACCACCCGCTGCGCCGTGTGGGCGCGCGGGGCGAGGGCCGTTGGGAGCGCGCCAGCTGGGACGATGCGCTGGACGACATCGCGGCGCGCATGCAGGACGCCATCGCCGAGATCGGCCCTGAAGCCATCGGCTACCTCTACGGCACCTTCCACGGGCCGGATCAGGGCGCGGCCATCCGCCTGCTGAACCTGCTGGGCAGCCCGAACAGTGCGGGCATGGGCTTCATCTGCGCCGGCCCCAAGCTTGAGGCAGAGGCGCTGACCTTCGGCTTCGGCCCTGCCACGCCCGACCCTGTGGCGGGCGAAACAAAGACCGTGCTGGTCTGGAGCCACCGGCCGTCGGCATCCAATGCGCCGCTCTGGGGCAAGCTGCTGGACGCCAAACGCGCAGGCGCGCAGCTCATCGTCATTGACCCGTACCGCACGGCGGAGGCGAAGAACGCCGACCTGTGGCTGCAGGTGCGCCCCGGCACGGATGCGGCGCTGGCCCTTGGCATGATCCACATCGCCATTGCCGAAGGCTGGGTCGACCAGGGCTTCATCAGCCAGTGGACAACCGGCTTCGAGGCGCTTGCCGCGCGCGTCAGGCCTTTCACGCCGGAGCATGTGGCCGGCATCACCGGCCTGGCCGCAGCCGACATCGTGGCCTGCACGCGCGCCTATTGCACGCAGGGGCCGGCGCTGATGTCGCAGGGCCTGCCCAACGGCATGGGCGTGAACGCCATGAACTTCGAGCGCGCCAAATGCTGCCTGATGGCCGTGAGCGGCAACCTGAACCGGCGCGGCGCCAACCGGCTGCTGGGGCCGCCGGAGAAGATCCTGTCGAAGGTGGACGTTGAACTCTACGACGCGCTGCCGCCCGCGCAGCGCGCCAAGCGCCTCGGGGCACAGCATTTCCGCCTGCTGTCCGAGGGCTATGACCGCATGAGCGCGGCCAATGCGCGGCTGTGGCCCAACCATGCCCGCGCGATGAGCGCCACCTACTGCGGCCTGGCGCATCCGCCGTCGCTGTTGCATGCGATTGCGCATGAAGAGCCGTACCCGGTGCGCACGCTGCTGGTGCAGCACACCAACTCGATGGCGGCGCTGCCGGACGCGCACCGCACGCATGACGCGCTGATGTCGCCCAAACTCAAGTCGCTGGCGGTGCATGAGATGTTCATGACGCCCACGGCCATGCTGGCCGACTGGGTGCTGCCGGCCGCGCACTGGATCGAGAAGTCCTACATGTACGTCGCCGGCCAGAACGGCATGGTGCTGGCCACGCGCCGCGCGATGGACCCTTTGCACGAGCGGCGCGACGACCACTCTCTGGTGCAGGGCCTGGCGCAGCGGCTGGGCCTGGGCGACTATTTCCCGGCGAGCCTTGAAGGCGTCTGGGACGCGATGCTCGCGCCCGCCGGAATCGACTTTGACGAGCTCTCCGGCCGCAGCCGCAACTGGATCAACGACTGCATCCCCGCCGACCACCAGCGCAACACGCCTGATGGCACGCCGCTGGGCTTCGGCACCCCGTCCGGCAGGGTGGAGCTGGCGTCGTCCATCCTAGAGGCCTGCGGCTACGACCCGTTGCCTGACCACCTGCCGGATACCCGCGGCGATCCGGATGCGGCCTGGCCGCTGCGCCTGACCTCCGGCGCGACCAGCCTGCAGATGACCCACAGCGACCACCGGCAGGTGCCGTCGCTGCGCCGCAAGCACCCGGAGCCGCTCACGAAAATGAATCCGGGCACCGCTGCCGCCATGGGCCTTGCCGACGGCCAGTGGATCTGGCTTGAAACCCCGCGAGGCCGCGTGCGCCAGAAGCTCGCCGTGACGGCTGACGTGGCGCCCGGCACCGTCGATGCCGAACGCTGGTGGTACCCCGAGGCACCGGGCGAAGCACCGCAGCTGTTCGGCATCTTCACCAGCAACGTCAACACGCTGCTGGGCGACGAGACGGCCGGCTGCGACGCCGCCTACGGCACCTGGCCGCTGCGCGTTGCCGTCTGCCGCGTGGTGCCGGATGCATCCCCTGCAAACCCTGCATAGCAACATCACAGGAACAATCATGACCACCAGCATCCCGCAAGCCCTGCAAACGGCCCTCCAGCAATACTTTGACGTGATCTACCACTGCGACCTCGACAAGTTCGACGGCCTGTTCGCGCCCAGCGCGCAGCTGCAGACCATGCGTGGCAGCGAGCATGTGGTAATCAGCCGCGACGACTACCGCGCCATGCTGGCGCAGCGCGTGCCGCCCGCCAGCGTCAAGGCGCCGCGCCATGATGAAGTTTTCCAGGCTGAACTCAACGGCGAGGCCTGTGCGCTGGCCAAGGTGGGCGTGTCCATCATCGACAAGCAGTTTGTGGATTACCTGTGCCTGCTCAAGACCGGCGGGCGCTGGCAGATCGTCAGCAAGGTGTACACGCAGACAGCCTGAACCGGGCCGCCTGGCGGGAGGCAGGCCGGCTGCCTCCCTGTGCCTCCCATTGCCTACCCCGCTGCGGCGGCGAGCAGCTCCTGCACCCTCACCAGCTTCACCCGCGGCCGGCCTGCGGCAGCGCCTGCCGCGCGCTCGGCGGCATCGATGCGGGCCCAGCCCGGCTGGTCCAGCAGGGTGTGCGAGCGCATGGCCAGCAGGGCCTGCAGTGCGGCGGGCCCGTGGCGCCTTTCACCTTTGCATTGGTCCAGCCAGGCCAGCACCTTCGCCGCGACTTCGCTGCCGTCGTCACGGTTGCTGCCGATCACGCCGGTGGCGCCGCGCCGGGCCCAGCCGGTGACGAAGAGCCCGTCCACAGGCCGGTTGTCCTCATCCAGCACCTGCCCTTCGTGGTTGGCAATCGCACCGCTGGCCGGGTCCTGCCCCAGACCGTGCATGCCGGCGCTCACCGTGCCGATGCTGCGGACAAACAGGCCGCATGGCAGGCAGACGCCACCCTGCGGCGAGCCGCTGCCTGCGGCAGTGCTGAAATGCGCCGACTCGACGGCCAGCCTGCCGGCCAGCCGCGTGGGCGCAAGGCCGAAATGAAAGTGCACGCTGCGGCCCGCAGCGGGCGTGTCGCCGGCCAGCTGGGGGCCGGCTGCGGCGTGTCGCCTGAAGAATTCACCCGCCTGCCGCGCGGCATCGTCCACGCCGGGCGGCATGGTCTCGCCTGAAAGGCCGGCACCGGCGTGGATGTGCAGGCTGACGCCTTCAAGCTGCTCGAACTCGCGCAGCTCCTTGACTGAAAAGCGGGTGGCCCACGGCCCGCGCCGGCCCACCACATGCACGGTGCGCACGCTGCTGCGGGCAAGCGCCTGCAGTGCATGCGTGGCCATGTCGGATGCATGGCGGCGCTCCGGCGGCAGCAGCAGCACCCGCGCAATGTCCAGCGCCACGTTGCCTTGGCCCACGACCACCGCGGATTCGCAGCTGAGGTCGGGCGTAAAGTCGGCCGCATCGGGATGCCCGTTGTACCAGGCGACGAACCGGGCGGCGCTGTGGCTGCCGGGCAGGCCTTCGCCTTCGATGCCGAGGCTGCGGGCCTGCGGCGCGCCGGTGGCCAGCACGACGGCATGGAACTGCTCGCGCAGGAACGGCAGCGGCACCGTGCCGGGCACATCGACATTCCCGGCCAGCGCCAGCCGCGGGTGCTGTGCGATGCGGTCGAACACCGAGCAGACCTGCTTGAGCTTGAGGTGGTCCGGCGCCACGCCGTAGCGGGCCAGGCCGAATGCGGCGGGTAGCCGCTCGACCAGCGTCACGCGCAGGCCTTCATGCGCCTGCAGCAGTGCCTCCGCGCAGTAAAAGCCGGCAGGCCCGGCCCCGACAACGGCACATTCAGCAGTGATGCCGTCCATCAGGCCAGCCCCAGCGCGGCGCGCTTCTGCGCGGCACCAGGCAGTGGGTCCTGGCGCTTTGAAATCACCGGCAGGCCCGGTGCCCGCTCGGCATTGATGGCCGCCCAGCCTGCCAGTGCATCGGGCAGGTCGGCGGCGTCGTAGATCGCCTTGACCGGGCAGCGCGGCACGCAGGCGCCGCAGTCGATGCACAGGTCCGGGTCGATGTAGAGCATGGTGTCATCGGCGTGGAAGCACGCCACCGGACAGACCTGCACGCATTCGGTGTAGCGGCAGGCGTCGCAGTTTTCTGTCACGACGAAAGGCATGTTGTCTCCTTGGCCTGTTCTTATTCGAGCTTGATGTTGGCGCCTTTGGCCACCACACCCCAGTGGTCGATCTCCTTGCGGATCCAGTCGCCGAACTGGGCGGGTGTGGAGGTGGCGGGCGTCATGCCCATGTCGACCAGCTGCTTGCGCAGGCCGGGGTTGTTCACCGCTGCCGCGCTCTCGGCCGCCAGCCGGTCCACGATGGGCTGCGGCGTGCCGGCCGGCACCACCATGCCGAACCAGGTGAGCACGCGGAAGCCGGGCATGCTGTCTGCGAGGCTGGGCGTCTCGGGCATGGCTGCATTGCGCTCTTCGGAGGTGACGCCCAGCGCCTTGGCCATGCCGCCGCGCACCTGCTGGATGGCGGAGTTCAGCGGGTCGAACAGCAGGTCGATCTGCCCGCCCAGCAAGTCCTGCGTGGCGGGTGCACCGCCCTTGTACGGCACCAGGGTGAGGTTCAGGCCGGACTTCATCGCCAGCAGTGCCGACGACAGGTGGCCCGAGGTGCCGTTGCCCGGGTAGCCGATGGTCAGCGGCCGGTTGATGGTTTTGGCCCACTGCGCCAGCTCCGCCATGTTGTTGGCCGGCACCTTGTTGTGGGTCAGCAGCACCAGCGGCGAGGTTGCGAGCAGCGACACCGGCTTGAAGTCGCGGATCGGGTCGAACGGCAGCTTTGGATACACCGCAGGGCCGATGCCGTGTGTGGCCACATGGGTGAACAGCACCGAGTAGCCATCAGGCGGTGACTTGGCGACGTTGTCGGCGGCAACGTTGGCCCCCGCGCCGGGACGGTTGTCGATGGTCACGCGCTGGGGCATCTGCTCCGACAGGCGGGTGGCGAAGATGCGGGCGAGCACGTCGGTGGAGCCGCCCGGCGGGAAGCCCACCACGAGCCGGATCGGGCGTGAAGGGTAGGGCTCCTGTGCGCTGGCCGGCGGGGCGGCCAGCATCAGGGCAAAGAGCAGCAGGGCGGACAGGACGCCGATGAAGGCTTCCAGGCCGGCGCGCAAGGCGCCGGAGGTTCGGGCAGTGTCAGAGGCAGTGTCGGTGGGGGTCATGAACTTCTCCATGGGGCGTTGGGGCTTGAGGCAAGATCGGTGCCGCTTCCATGCGGCCGGACCCAAGGTTCCTCCCGATCGTGGCCCCCGTAAAGAACCACTTTTCGGGCATATCAGGGTGCCACGCCATCGCACCGCGCCAAGCAGAAGTGGCTCCATCAGAAATTGGGAACCGGCCCTTGCAGACAGGCCACTGCCGCCAGATGATGGCGCCATTTCCACCACAGAACCACCACAGAAAGAGACTCACATGAGCAATCCCTCCCTCTCCGGCACCTTCCTGTTCTCGGTCACGCCCACCCGCGCCAATGGCGACCTTGACCTGCCAGCGCTGGGGCGCCTGCTGGACCATGCCATTGCGCAGGGGGTGCATGGCGTCACCGTGTTCGGCAGCACCGGCATGATCGGCTCCTTCACCGAAGACGAGCGGCGCACGGTCATCCGTTTTGCCGTGGACCACGTGGCAGGGCGGGTGCCGGTCATGGCGGGCACCGGGGCCATCACGACGGCGGAGGCGGTGCGCCTGTCGCGCTTCTCGCAGGATGTGGGGGCCGATGCGCTGCTGGTCGTTCCCATCACCTACTGGATCCCGTCAGACGACGAACTCTTCGGCCACTACAAGGCCATCGCGGAATCGGTGACGCTGCCGGTGGTGGCGTACAACAGCCCGCGCCTGACGGTGGTGGACATGAGTTCCGCCTTCATTGCGCGGCTGTCTTCCATCGAGAACATCTGGCGCACGAAGGAAAGCTCGCCAGACCTGGCGCGCATTCCTGCGGCAAGGCGCCTGTCGGGCGGCCGCATGCGTGTGGCGACGGGCCGTGACTCCAATGCGCTGGACGCCTTCCTGCTGGGCGCCGACGCCTGGTATGCCGGCATCTCCAACGTGATTCCGGGCTTTGCGTCGCAGTTGTATGAGCTGGCCTGCGTCAAGCGCGACATGGATGCCGCGGCAGCGCTGTTTGCGCGCATCCAGCCCGTTTGTGCGTTCGCAATGGAAAAAGGCCTGGTGCGCGTGGCCTATACCGGCCTGGAGCTGCAGGGCCTGCCGGTCGGTGTGCCGCGCGCCCCCGTGGGCATGCTGGCAGGGCCTGACCGCGACCGCCTGGCCGTGCTGCTGCGTGAACTGGGCCTGGTGAAGTAACGGGGCGCCGCCGGCCCCGGCCTGTTGTTCTCGCCGTTACAAGGGCCTGCATGCGCAGGCCCTTCGTACGTTCAGGCCTGCAGCTGGATGCGGGCGTTCTTTGCGACCATGCCCCATTTGTTGCGCTCGCGTGCCACCAGTTCCGTCATCTCTTCCGGGCTGCTGGACGACAGGTCCAGCGCCAGCGGCCCGAAGCGCTCGCGCATCTCGGCTGACTGCAGCAGCTTGACCAGCTCGGCATTGAGCCGGCCAACCACGGGCGCCGGCGTGCCCCGGGGCGCGACCACGCCGTACCAGATCACCGCCTCGTAGCCCGGGAAGCCCGACTCGGCCACCGTGGGCACGTCAGGCAGCATCGGCACGCGCTGGCGGCCCGTGACGGCCAGTGCACGCAGCTTGCCGGCCTTCAGGTGCGGTATGGCCGTGAGCACGACCTCATAGAAGGCGTGGGTCTGCCCGCCCATCAGGCTCACCAGTGCCGGCGCGCCGCCCTGGAACGGCACGCTCGTCATCGAGATGCCGGCCATGGTGTTGAAGAGCTCTCCCGCCAGGTGCTGGGCGCCGCCCGCGCCGGGCGTGGCCAGGTTCAGCCCGCCCGGCGTCTTGCGCGCAAGCTCCGCAAACTCTTTGAGGTTGCGCACCGGCAGCGAGGCGGGCACGACCATGACCAGCGGCGAGGCACCGCAGTAGCTCAGGTTCTGGAAATCCGCCACGGGGTCATAAGGCAGGCTCGTATAGACCACCGGGTTGACGGCAAGGCTGGTCGAGCTGCCCATGAAGAGCGTGTAGCCGTCGGCCGGCGCCTTGGCCACCAGGCTGGCGCCGATGATGGTGTTGGCGCCGGGCTTGTTCTCGACGACGACCGGCTGGCCCAGGCCCGCGCCGAGCTTTTCGGCCACGGCGCGGGTGAAGGTGTCCGTCGGCCCGCCGGCCGGGTAGGGCGCGATCATGCGCAGTGATTTCGAGGGCCAGGCCTGGGCCTGGACGAAGGGTGAGGCCAGGACTGCACTGGCGGCTGTTGCAATGAGGGAACGACGTCGCATGGCATACCTCTCTGGTTGGTTGATGCCATCCGATTAAATAGAGCAGGCCGCTGTGGAGCGAGTACCAATCATGCGAAACAAGCCAGCGCCACCTCGTGTTTTGAATTTCATAATGCGAAAGTAAAAAGCACTATTTGAAATTTTAGAAATATTGTGGGAAACTAGGGTCACCGTACTAAAGTCACTGATAGCCCACAAGGAGACAAGCATGTCAGCAGTGCCAGACAACCTGTTCGGCTCGGCCGCAAACGACGCCGACAGCCAGGAAACCCGCGAATGGATGGACGCCCTGTCCGCCGTCATCGAGAGCGAAGGCCCCGAACGGGCGCACTTCCTCCTTGAACAACTCCTTGAACACGCCCGCCAGCACAGCATCGACATGCCGTTCTCGGCCACCACGGGCTATGTCAACACCATCGAGACCGACCAGGAAGAGCGTTGCCCCGGCAACCTCGAGATTGAAGAGCGCCTGCGTGCCTACATGCGCTGGAACGCCATGGCCATGGTGGTCAAGGCGAACCGGCACCACCCTGTGGACGGCGGCGACCTGGGCGGCCACATCAGCTCCTTTGCCTCCCTGGCCAACATGTTCGGCGCGGGCTTCAACCATTTCTGGCATGCCGAGAGCGAGAACCACGGCGGCGACTGCCTGTACATCCAGGGCCACTCGTCACCGGGCGTCTATGCGCGCGCCTACCTTGAAGGCCGGCTGTCTGAAGAGCAGCTGCTGAACTTCCGCCAGGAAGTGGATGGCAAGGGCCTGTCGAGCTACCCGCACCCCAAGCTGATGCCCGAGTTCTGGCAGTTCCCCACCGTGTCCATGGGCCTGGGCCCGCTCATGGCGATCTACCAGGCGCGCTTCCTCAAGTACCTGCATGCGCGCGGCATTGCCAACACCGAGAACCGCAAGGTCTGGGTCTTCTGCGGCGACGGCGAGATGGACGAGCCCGAATCGCTCGGCGCGATCGGCCTGGCCGCGCGCGAGAAGCTCGACAACCTGATCTTCGTCATCAACTGCAACCTGCAGCGCCTGGACGGCCCGGTGCGCGGCAACGGCAAGATCATCCAGGAACTCGAAGGCGAGTTCCGCGGCGCCGGCTGGAACGTCATCAAGCTCATCTGGGGCAGCTACTGGGACCCGCTGCTGGCCCGCGACAAGGACGGCGCGCTGCGCAAGGTCATGATGGACACGCTGGACGGCGACTACCAGTCCATGAAGTCCAACGACGGCGCCTATGTGCGCAAGCATTTCTTCGGCCAGGACCCGCGCACGCTGGAGATGGTCTCCAAGATGAGCGACGACGACATCTGGCGCCTGCAGCGCGGCGGCCATGACCCGCAGAAGGTGTATGCGGCCTACCACTCGGCCGTCAACCACAAGGGCCAGCCCACGGTTCTGCTGATCAAGACCGTCAAGGGCTTCGGCATGGGCAAGAGCGGCGAGGGCAAGAACACCGCCCACCAGACCAAGAAGCTGACCGACGAGGACATCAAGGCCTTCCGCGACCGCTTCAACATCCCGATCCCGGACAGCCAGCTGGCTGAACTGCCGTTCTACAAGCCGGCCGACGACACCCCCGAGATGAAGTACCTGCACGAGCGCCGCAAGGCCCTGGGCGGCTATCTGCCGCACCGCCGCACCAAGGCCGACGAGCAGATCCCGGTGCCGCCGCTCGAAACGTTCAAGTCGGTTCTCGAGCCGACCGCCGAGGGACGTGAAATTTCCACCACGCAAGCCTATGTGCGCTTCCTGACGACGCTGCTGCGCGACAAGGAACTCGGCCCGCGCGCCGTGCCCATCCTGGTTGACGAAGCCCGCACTTTCGGCATGGAAGGCCTGTTCCGCCAGATCGGCATCTACAACCATGAAGGCCAGCTCTACACGCCGCAGGACCGCGAGCAGGTGAGCTACTACAAGGAAGACAAGGCCGGCCAGATCCTGCAGGAGGGCATCAACGAAGCCGGCGGCATGGCCAGCTGGATCGCGGCGGCCACGTCGTACAGCACCAACAACCGCATCATGGTGCCGTTCTACATCTACTACTCGATGTTCGGCCTGCAGCGCGTAGGCGACCTGTGCTGGGCGGCCGGCGACATGCAGGCCCGCGGCTTCCTGCTGGGCGGCACCTCCGGGCGCACCACGCTCAACGGCGAAGGCCTGCAGCATGAAGACGGCCACAGCCACATCATGGCGGGCACCATCCCCAACTGCATCAGCTACGACCCGACCTTCGCGCATGAAGTGGGCGTGATCCTGCACCATGGCCTGAAGCAGATGGTCGAGAAGCAGGAGAACGTGTACTACTACCTCACGCTCCTCAACGAGAACTACGCCATGCCCGGCCTGCAGCCCGGCACCGAAGAGCAGATCATCAAGGGCATGTACCTCTGCAAGGAAGGCCCCAAGCTGACCCCCCGCGTTCAGCTGCTGGGCTCGGGCACCATCCTGCGCGAGTCGATCGCCGCGCAGGAAATGCTGGAGAAAGAGTGGGGCGTTGCCGCCAACGTCTGGAGCTGCCCGAGCTTCAATGAACTCACCCGTGAAGGCCAGGACTGCGAGCGCTTCAACCTGCTTCACCCGACGGAGAAGGCGCGTGTCCCGTTCGTTGCGCAGCAGCTTGAAAAGCATGCCGGCCCGGTGGTCGCGTCCACCGACTACATGAAGGCCTATGCCGAGCAGATCCGCCCGTTCATCCCGAAGGGCCGGACCTACAAGGTGCTGGGTACCGACGGCTTTGGCCGCAGCGACTTCCGCAGCAAGCTGCGCGAGCACTTCGAGGTCAACCGCAACTACATCGTGGTTGCCGCACTGAAGGCCCTGAGCGAGGAAGGCACCGTGCCGGTGGCCAAGGTGGCCGAGGCGATCAAGAAGTACGGCATCAATGCCGACAAGATCAACCCGCTTTACGCCTGACCGTTTCCGGAGACACACAACATGGCATTGGTAGATATACAAGTCCCGGACATCGGCGACTTTGACGAAGTCGCGGTCATCGAACTGCTGGTGAAGGTGGGCGACACGGTCAAGGCCGAGCAATCGCTGATCACCGTTGAGTCGGACAAGGCGTCGATGGAAATTCCATCGTCAGCCGCCGGCGTGGTCAAGGAAGTCAAGGTCAAGCTTGGCGACAAGGTCAAGCAGGGGTCAGTCGTGCTGGTTCTGGAGGCTGCGGGTGCGGCTGCCCCGGCCCCAGCTGCAGCTCCTGCATCTGCACCTGCTGCAGCTGCCCCGGCGCCAGCCGCTCCCGCGCCTGCGCCCGCTGCGGCCTCCGGCCCGGTGGAAGTGCATGTGCCTGATATCGGCGACTTCAAGGATGTTGCCGTCATTGAGGTCATGGTGAAGGTGGGCGACACCATCAAGGCAGAGCAGTCGCTGATTACCGTGGAGTCTGACAAGGCGTCGATGGAGATTCCGTCGTCTGCAGCAGGCGTGCTCAAGGAACTCAAGGTCAAGGTTGGCGACAAGGTCAACATCGGTGACCTGCTGGCAATTCTGGAAGGTACTGCTGCTGCATCGGCAGCGCCTGCCGCCGCTGCATCGGCATTGGCCAGCGCGGCCGCAGAGCGCGTTGCGCCCACCGCCGCCTTGCCCGCCCATGAGCCGACCGCCATACAGGGTCACCTGCCGCATGCATCACCCTCGGTGCGCAAGTTCGCGCGCGAGCTTGGCGTCCCGCTGGAAGAAGTCAAGGGCACTGGCCCCAAGGGCCGCATCACCCAGGACGACGTTCAGGGCTTCACCAGGGCCGTGATGGCCGGCGCAGCTTCCACGAAGGCGCAGGCGGCCAAGGCGCCCGCAGCCGGCGGCGGCTCGGGCGAGGCGCTGGGTCTGCTGCCCTGGCCCAAGGTCGACTTCACCAAGTTTGGCGCGGTCGAACGCAAGGACCTGTCGCGCATCAAGAAGATCAGCGGCGCCAACCTGCACCGCAACTGGGTCATGATCCCGCATGTCTGCAACCATGACGACGCGGACATCACCGACCTGGAAGCCTTCCGCGTCTCCACCAACAAGGAGAACGAGAAGTCAGGCGTCAAGGTGACGATGCTCGCCTTCCTCATCAAGGCCTGCGTGGCCGCGCTGAAGAAGTTCCCCGAGTTCAATGCCTCGCTGGACGGCGACCAGCTGGTGCTCAAACAGTACTACAACATCGCCTTCGCGGCCGACACGCCCAATGGCTTGGTCGTGCCCGTCATCAAGGACGCCGACAAGAAGGGTGTGCTGCAGATATCCACCGAAATGGGCGAGCTGGCCAAGAAGGCGCGCGACGGCAAGCTGAGCCCCGGCGACATGCAGGGCGCCTGCTTCACCATCTCGTCGCTGGGCGGCATAGGAGGGCGCTACTTCACGCCCATCATCAACGCGCCGGAAGTCGCCATCCTGGGTGTCTGCAAGAGCACGATGGAACCGGTGTGGGATGGCAAGCAGTTCGTGCCACGCCTGATGCTGCCCTTGTCGCTGAGCTGGGACCACCGCGTGATTGACGGCGCAGCCGCTGCACGCTTCAACGCCTACCTCGGGCAGATCCTCGGAGACTTCCGGAGAGTCCTGCTGTGACGACGGTTGTAGTCGTCAAGAAAGCCGGGCATGTCGCCATTGCCGCAGACACGCTGGTGACCTTCGGCGACACGCGCCTGTCGCACCGCTATGAAGGCAACAGCAAGATCTTCAAGCTCAACACCGTCACCGGCACCAGCTACATCGGCATGGCCGGGACGGTGGCGCACTTTCCGGTGCTGCGCAATGCAATGACGGCGCTGCCGCCCGACAAGGTGCGACTGGGCAGCAAGGACGAGGTGTTCGAGACCTTCACCAAGCTGCATCCGCTGCTCAAGGACACCTTCTTCCTCCAAACCAAGGAAGAAGACAACGACCCTTATGAGTCCAGCCAGTTCAGCGTGCTGATTGCCAACGGCACGGGCATCTATGGCCTGTACAGCTACCGCGAAGTCTTCGAGTTCAAGGAATTCTGGGGCATCGGTTCCGGGCGCAGTTTTGCGCTGGGCGCGATGTACGCCTCGTGGGACAAGGCCAAGTCAGCCAGGGAACTGGCCACCACCGGCGTCAATGCCGGCTGCGAATACGACAGGAACTCCGCCGGGCCGGTGGAGGTTTACACCCTCAAGATGAAAGATGCCAAATGAGCATTGTTGATATCAAGGTGCCGGACATCGGCGACTTCGACGAAGTGGCCGTGATCGAAGTGCTGGTCAAGGCCGGCGACACCGTCAAGGCCGAGCAGTCGCTCATCACCGTTGAAAGCGACAAGGCATCGATGGAGATCCCTTCGTCGCACGCCGGTGTAGTGAAAGAACTGAAGGTCAAGCTCGGCGACAAGGTCAAAGAGGGATCGGTCGTGCTGACGCTGGAAGCTGCAGGTGCTTCGGCGCCTGCTCCTGCAGCAGCAGCCGCGCCGGCTCCAGCGGCGGCTGCTGCACCTGCGGCGGCGAAGTCGCCCGCTGCACCGGCCCCTGCAGCCGCAACCCATTCCGGCGGCGCCGACATCGAATGCGACATGCTCGTGCTCGGCGGCGGCCCCGGCGGCTATTCGGCAGCCTTCCGTGCAGCGGACCTCGGCCTCAAGGTCGTGCTGGTCGAGCGCTATGCCACGCTTGGCGGTGTCTGCCTGAATGTGGGATGCATCCCGTCCAAGGCGCTGCTGCATGTGGCGGCGGTGATGGACGAAGTCAGCCACTTCGAGGCGCTGGGCGTGAGCTTCGGCAAGCCTGTGGTTGATGTGGCGAAGCTGCGCGCCCACAAGGACAAGGTGGTGGGCAAGCTCACCGGCGGCCTGACCATGATGGCCAAGATGCGCAAGGTCACCATCGTGCGCGGCTACGGCGAGTTCCTGGACCCTTACCACCTGCAGGTGGCGGAAACCGGCGGCACGGGCCAGGAACCTACCGGCAAAAAGCAGACGGTCAAGTTCAAGAGCGCCATCATTGCAGCCGGCTCGCAGGCGGTCCACCTGCCGTTCATGCCCGACGATCCGCGTGTGGTGGACTCCACCGGCGCGCTCAACATCACCAGCGTGCCCAAGCGCATGCTGATCCTGGGCGGCGGCATCATCGGGCTGGAGATGGGCACGGTGTATTCGTCGCTCGGTGCGCGCCTGGACGTGGTCGAGATGATGGACGGCCTGATGCAGGGCGCCGACCGCGACCTGGTCAAGGTCTGGCAGAAGATGAATGCGCCGCGCTTTGACAACATCATGCTCAAGACGAAGACGGTGGGCGCGAAGGCGACACCCGCGGGCATCGAGGTCACATTTGCCGCAGCGGAAGACGGCGGCACGGCACCCGCACCGCAGACCTACGACCTCGTGCTTCAGGCGGTGGGCCGTACGCCCAACGGCAAGAAGATCGGCGCAGACAAGGCCGGCGTCGCCGTCGGCGACCGCGGCTTCATTCCGGTGGACATCCAGATGCGCACCAATGTGCCGCACATCTTCGCCATCGGCGACATCATCGGCCAGCCGATGCTGGCGCACAAGGCTGTGCATGAAGGCCATGTGGCGGCCGAAGTGGCCGCAGGCGAGCAGCAGGGCAACAAGGAGCTGGCCAGCGCCGCCTTCAACGCCCGCGTGATCCCGAGCGTCGCCTACACCGACCCTGAAGTCGCGTGGGTGGGCCTGACAGAAGACCAGGCCAAGGCACAGGGCATCAAGGTGAAGAAGGGCCTGTTCCCGTGGAACGCCTCAGGCCGCGCCATTGCCAATGGCCGCGACGAAGGCTTCACCAAGCTCCTCTTCGACGACTCTCCAGAGGCTCACGGTCATGGCCGCATCCTCGGCGGCGGCATTGTCGGCACGCATGCCGGCGACATGATCGGCGAGATCGCCCTTGCCATCGAGATGGGCGCAGATGCGGTGGACATCGGCAAGACGATCCATCCACACCCGACACTGGGTGAGTCGATTGGCATGGCGGCGGAAGTCGCGCATGGCAGTTGCACTGATGTTCCGCCGGCGCGCAAGTAGGTGGACCTGGCGTCAAACTTAGGCCGTTTTCCAGAGGGAAAACCGGCCTTCCGGCCGATAGGCCAAAGCTTTTTGCCTCCCTAGAATCCCGCCCCACAGAGGCAAAAGCGAGCTCTTCGCTGCCTCCTGAACAAGGGCGGGATCATCATGAACGAGGGGTTTGGGGGAGGGCGCGCATCGCGGTGCCTGGGTGCCGTTGCGGCGGTGGTGATGCTGGCGGCGCCATGGCGGGTGTATGCCCAGGTGCCAGCCATGGCACAGGCCCAGGTGCCAGGCCAGGCGCCTGATGCTGCGGCAAGGGATGCGGCCGAGCAGCGCCGCGCGCAGCAGCGCGACATGCAGATGCGCATGCAGCAGGAGCGTGGCCCCGATGTGCGGCTGGATGCCGCGGCGCCGCGCACGGCGAGCCGGCTGCCGGAGTCCGAGTCGCCGTGCTTTCGCATCGGGCAACTCGAACTGATTGGCGAAGAGGCCGGGCGCTTTGCCTGGGTCATGGATGCGGTTGCAGGCCCGGGCGCCGACGACTCCCCGCTGCGCAAATGCCTGGGTACTGCGGGCGTGGACCTCGTGCTGCAGCGCGCGCAGGAGGCCCTGCGGGAGCGGGGTTACGTCACCACCCGGGTGCTGGCCCAGCGGCAACAGCTTGCCTCAGGCACCTTGTCGCTGAGCGTCCTTCCCGGGCGGGTACGTGAGGTCCGCTTTGCCGGCGAGCCTGGCCAGCGCGCCACCACCTGGAACACCGTTACAGCGAAGCCGGGCGACATCCTCAACCTGCACGACATCGAGCAATCGCTTGAGAACTTCAGGCGCGTGCCGACGGTGCAGGCGGACATCCGGGTCGAGTCGGCTGAACACGCGGGGCCAGCCCTGAGTGACCTTGTCATCAGCCATGCCCAGCCCGCTGCGTTCCGCTTTTCCGTATCGGCCGACGACAGCGGCACCCGGAGCACCGGCAGGCGCCAGGGTGCCATCACCCTGAGCCATGACAACTGGTGGACGTTGAGCGACCTTTTCTACATCACGCTCAACCACGACCTGGGCGGCGGCGATGCGGGTTACCGGGGCACACGCGGCGGGACGGTGCACTACTCCGTCCCGCTGGGCAACTGGATGCTCGGCGCCACCTTCAGCCGCAACCGGTATGCGCAGACCGTGGCCGGCGCCACCCAGGACTACGTGTATTCCGGCACCAGCCGCAATGCCGAACTCAAGCTGTCGAGGGTCATCCACCGCAGTGCCCGCAGCAGGACAACCGCAAGCCTCAAGGCCTTCCAGCGACTTTCCAGCAGCTTCATTGACGACACGGAAGTCCAGGTGCAGCGTCGCGCCGTGGGCGGATGGGAACTGGGCATGGGCCACCGCGAACTCGCCGGGCCGGTGGTGCTGGAGGGCAGTGTCAACTACAGGCGCGGCACCGGCGCATTCGGCTCGCAGCCCGCGCCGGAAGACGCCTTTGGCGAAGGCACGTCGCGCTTCGCACTGGTGACGGCGGATGCCAGCATTGGCGCGCCCTTCGAACTGGCTGGCCAGCGCCAGCTGGCGCGGCCAGGCCCCGCGCACCCCGCTGACACCGCAAGACCGCTTCGCCATCGGTGGCCGCTACACCGTGCGTGGCTTTGATGGCGAAAGCAGCCTGAGCGCCGAGCGCGGCTGGCTGCTGCGCAATGAACTGGGCATTCCGCTGGGCGAGTCGGGCCAGGAACTCTATGCCGGCCTCGACCACGGCCGTGTGGGCGGGCCCAGCAGCGCGCTGCTCGCCGGTATCCAGCTGACCGGCGCCGTCATCGGCCTGCGCGGCTCGGTGAAAGGCCTGCAGTACGAGCTTTTTGCAGGGTCACCACTGCGCAAGCCTGCAGGCTTCAACACCGCGCGTATCACCGTGGGCTTCCAGCTGAACTACTCGCTTTGACCTGGCATACAGCATGAACAAGAACCTGCACCGCATCATCTTCAACGCCGCACGCGGTGAGCGGATGGTCGTGGCGGAAACCGCCACCAGCCTGGGCAAGGGGAGGAACGCAGCCGCCCACGCCGTTGTCACTGCCCTTGCTTTTTCATCCCTGTTTCTCCTCACGCCTGCATCAGCCCAGATCAAGGCCGACCCCAGCGCACCTTCCAGCCAGCGCCCGGTCATCCTTGTTGCCCCCAACGGCGTGCCGGTGGTCAAAGGACGTTTCAACAATGATTTCTTCAGTTGAATCTGCTTATGACTGCATAAGCAAACAAGTCTTGGCTTTTACTGATGGAAGGCCTTGGGAAGCTGTCGGGGGAGTCTACGAAGTATTCGACGGAAGTATTGGCTCTCGGTGGTGGCTGCAATGGAATGGGCAAAGAGACGAGAGGGGGCCGTTTCCTCCACGACAAGTAAGCTACTTGGCAAATGAGTCCCTGCGATATCTCCGAAATGACTTGCTACGAACGACCGGCCAGCGCATCTGGGGCCTGACTTTCACCCTTTACCCCGATGGCAAATTCAACATCGAGTACGACTACAACAAGCCCGACGGGTACGAGGAGACCGATGAAACGATCAGCGGTGACGAGATCAACGAATCCCTCGCGCGGCTCGGCGGCAAGGATGATGCTTCCTCTTAATAACGCGGCATCTTCATTGCATGCTTGATTGTTTGTCCGGCCTGAGCCTCAAGGCAACCCCGTAGCCCGAACCCCACAAACCACCAACAGCGCCAGCGAAGAATTCGCCGGCAGCGTCGCCAGCGTCACCCCCGCGCCCTGCAGCGCGCCGATCGTCGGGCTGGCAGGGCAGATGGCGCCGCCCGTCGCGGCCGTGCAGTTCACAGACGTGCAAGTCAGGCCCGCCGCTGCCGGGTCTGTCAGCACCGTCCCGTCTGCGGCGTTGGGCCCGAGATTGGACACCGTCACGGTGTAGGCGGTGGTCGCCCCGCCGGCCAGCGTGGTCACTGCATTGGTTTTTGTCACCTGCACATTCGCCGACAGGGGAATCGTCACTGTGGCCTGGGCTGTGTTGTTGGCCGGGTTGGTGTCGATGACCGTGGCAGGCGGTGAGACCGACGCGTTGTTGACCTGGGTGCCGATGCCGCCTGCGATCGCGCGCAGGGTGAGCGTCACGGTGCTGCCCGCCGGCAACGTGAGGGTGCCGTTGAACTGTGACGACGTTGTGGCGCGCGCCGTCAAGGTGCCGCCGCCTGCCGTCGTCACTGCCGTCAGCGTCATGCCGGCCAGCCCAGCGGGCAAGGTGTCGTTCACGGTGGCGCCGGTGGCGGTGTTGGGCCCGGCGTTCACGATGTTGACGGTGAAGCTGGTGGTCTGGTCCGCCACGATGATGGTGGGCGTGGCGCTCTTGCTGATGCCCAGGTCGGCCTGGGGGCCGATGTTCAACTGCACCGTGCCGACGTTGTTGGCCGTGTTGGCATCCGTCACGGTGGACGGCGGCGCGATGGTGGTGGTGTTGACGGCCTGGCCCGTCGTACCGGCGACTGCCCGCAATACCACGGTCAGGGTACTGGAGGCGGGGAGTGTGACAACGCCGGTGAACAGGTTGCCGGCGAGCGAAGAAGAAGTCAGCGTCCCGCCCGACACCCCGCTGGCCGAAACAAAGGTGAGTGTCCCCATCTGCGAGGGCAGGGTGTCCGTGATGGTCGCGGCCGTTGCGGCCGACGGCCCGAGGTTGGCATAGGTCAGGGTGAAGGTGGTGGTGCCGCCCAGCGCAAGCGTGGGCGTGTTGGCCAACTTGGTGGCCGACAGGTCGGCTTGCGCGCCAACCACGACCGTCGCCGTTGAAAGGTTGTTCGCCAGGTTCGAATCGGCCGCGTTGGCGGGCGGGCTCACCTGGGCCGTGTTGGTTCTGAGGCCGTCGGAGGTGGCGGTGGCGCGCAGCAGCAGTGTCAGCGTCTGCCCGGCCGGTATGGTGACCGTGCCGTTGAAGGTGGTGCCGCCGGAGATACTGCTCGCGGTCAGCGTCGTGGCGGCGTTGCTGCCGGTGGCGCTGAGCAGCGTCAACGACCCAAGCCCTGCAGAGAGCGTGTCCACCACCGCCGCCGCCGTGGCCTGCTGTGGCCCGGTGTTGCCTACGGTGAGGGTGAAGCCCACCGTCTGGCCCACCGACAGCGTACTCACACCCGCTACTTTGCTAATCGACAGATCGGTTTGCGGCAGGCATCGGTAGCCCGAGTTGGTGACAGGGTCGCCGGCCTCGGCGATGAGCAGGTTCACCCCCGGGTTGCCCGGCAGCGCGCCATGGTCGGCTCCACCGGGCGGTGTGTCGGCGATGTTGGTGAGCCCGTTGGAGCCGCCGCCAATGCTGGCCGCCACACCGCCGGTGCGCACGATGACGCCGCCGCCCCCACCGCCGCCGCCGCTGTGCGCCGAGCCGCCGCCCAGCCATGAATCGCCGCCGCGCCCGCCGCGCACGTCCACCGCCAGCGCGCCTGATGTCCAGTTGGGGCTGACGATGACGGCGCTGCCGCCGGCCGCCCCGGCCCCGGCTGCGTCGTTGAGCGGGTTGTCGTTGGCGTCGCCGCCGCGCAGGTCGATGGCGCCGCTGCCCGTCAGCGCGCCGGCCCGCACCAGCACAATGCCGCCGCCGGTCGCGCCGCTGGTGCGACCGCGTGACTCGGCCAGCGTGCCGGAGTTGCCGTTGTGGTCGCCAGCGCCGCCGCCGCCGCCCAGCACCACCCGGGCCACGCCCGCGCCGCCAAACGCCGACGCGCCAAACGCAGCCAGATGTTGGCCCGTCACGGTTTCAATATTTGAATAGTCGCCCGACACGCCGCCCCAGCCCGCGGAGCGCCAGCCAAATGCGCCGCGTCCGCCCGCGCCGCCATTGCCACCGCCACCGCCCCCGCCGTTGTGATACGCGCCGGTGAAGTACTGCCCGCCGCCGCCGGCGTTGCCCGGCGCGCCGCGCGCAAAGTCATAGTCCGCCGTCGTGCCCGTGCCGGGGTACCCGGTGGTCGCCAGTGCAGACAGGTCGCTCCAGGTGCCCGCGATGTCGGCCCGGTTGAAGGGCGCGTCGTCCACCCACACATAGCGCGGCGTGCCGGCTATACCCTCGGCCTTGGACGCATTCGTCACGGCGTCGCCTTCACGGTGGCGGTAGGGGTTGTTGCCGTCTGCTGCGCTCTGTCGCCCACCCCCGCCACGGAAGCCCATGGCCGCCGCGTTCAGCGTCTGCCCGGCAAAGTCCATGGTGCGGGCGACATCCAGCGCAATCACGCCACCGCTCTGGCCGTCCCAGGGCAGGGCGTTGAGCTGGCCGCCCAGCGTCAGGTTGCCGTACTGCGGCACCCGCACCACCTGGAAGCTGCGGCGCGGCGTGCTGGCCGTCGGGTTGGCCTGCTCGTAGGTGAACTGCAGCGGCGCGCCCGGCACAAAGCTGGTGGCCGACGTGCCCACGCCGGCAGGCACATACTCATAGCGGCCCGCCTTGCAGGCTGCGGCCCCTGTTTCCATATAGCCCGAGGCGGGCCGCCCCGCAACGCCGTCGCCATAAGAGTCGGTCTCGGTGCGGTTCAGGTCCACGCACTGCATCTGGATGATCAGCGCAAGGTCGCCCGCAGCCCACGTGGAAGCGCCGCGAGCGCTGCCCATGCCAATCGCGCCGGTGCTGCCCGAGGCGTACGTGCCGTTGGCCGGCGTGAAGTAGCCATTGACCACCTGGCCGGGCGTGGTGGTGACGTTGGCGCCATTGTTCTGCGGTACCGCGCACACCTGCGCCTGCAAGGCAAAGTGCCAGGCGGCCAGCCCGCACAGGAGCAGGCTTTTGGCGAGGGAGCGGCGGGGCAGTTGCATGAGGCCGTAATGTACTTCAGCATTACCCTGTTTGTGACAATTTGCAACAGAGCGGGGAAATGTTCTCGGCAGTCGCGTGACCAATTTGATGGGGACTCGCTGCGACAATCCCTGAAGTGACCTCGCCACACCCATCCCCAACCGCTATCTCTCTCCGCTCCGCCTGGCTGATGCTGCTGGTGCTCATCTTGGCCTTTGCGATGAGCCAGGCCTTCCGGACCGCGGCCGCGGTGGTGGCTACTCCCTTGCAGCAGGTGTTTGCGCTGACGCCGGCGCAGCTGGGCCTGTTTGCGGGCGCCTTCCATTTCGCCTTTGGCGGCCTGCAGCTGTTCATGGGCATGAGCATTGACGTGTGGGGCACCCGCCGCACGGTGCTGGCGGTGTTCCCGCTGGCAGTGTTGGGCGCGGTGATCACCGCCACGGCCGACAGCTACGCCATGCTGGTGGTGGGGCAGGCCATCACGGGCGTCGGTTGCGCGCCGGCCTTCCTGGCCTGTACGGTGTTCATCGCGCGCAGCTTTCCGGTGGGCCAGTACGCTTCTGTCAACGGTGCGGCGCTGGGCATTGGCTCGGTTGGCCTGCTGCTAACGGGCACACCGCTGGCCTGGCTGGTGCAGGCGGTGAGCTGGCGGGCAGGGTACCTGGCCATGGCGGCCTGTGGCGCGGCTGCATGGCTGGCCATATTGCTGCTGGTGCGCGAAGACCCGCCTGTGCACAGCGGCGGCCGGCCCTCGGTGCTGGGCGCGCTGCGCGGCTACGGCCAGTTGTTCAGGCTCCCGCACACATGGGGAATCATCGGGCTGGCCGTCTTCACCTACGCCTCATTCCTGTCGCTGCGGGGCCTGTGGCTCGGGCCGATGCTGATCGACCGGCACGGCTTCAGCCTGGTCGCCACCGGCCACGTGGCACTGGTGCTGTCGCTGCTGGCCATGGCGGCACCCGTGATATTCGGCCGTCTTGACCCTGGCGATGCCCGGCGCCGCCGCTGGATACTGGGCTTCACGCTCGCCTGCGCAGCCTTGTTCGGCCTGATGGCATTGCCGCTGGGTGCCGTGGCCGACGTCGCCGTCTCCCTGGCTATCGGCCTCGTCTCGGGCTACATGGTGATGCAGTACGCCGACGTGCGTGCCGCCTACCCGGCCGCAATGACAGGGCGGGCCATGGCCGTCTTCACCATGGCGATGTTCATGGGTGTAGCCCTGATGCAGTCCTTCACGGGGTGGGTGGCCTCCACTGCGGGAGGCCACGGCGGCATGGAGACGTACGCCGCCGTGATGGCGGCGATCGCCTTCATGCTGGTGCTGGGGGCGTTGCTGTTCAGGTGGCTGCCGCAGCCTGCGGCGTTGTCCGGGAACGGGGTCGCGCGGTAGCCATAGAGGCTCAAACCTGCCGTTCACGCTACTTCGTCCAGCGTGTCAAGGCGGAAAAACTCGCGCAGAAAAAGGCGTGGCATCCCGTGTAATTCATTCACCCACTGCACAATTACAAGGACACTCAATGCTCGCTTTCATCAAAGTCGTCGCCGTTCTTCTGGCCTTGCTGCTACAGGCTTGCGCATCGGCGCCCAGTGCAGTGCGTGCCCCGCCGGAAGTCCGCCAGGCACTTGCCCCCACGGGCACCCTGCGAATTGCGGTGCTCACGGGCTCGCCCATGTCGATGGTGCGCGACCCGGCTACCGGGCAGGCAGGCGGCGTGGCGTACGAACTCGGAACGGCCCTGGCTGCGCGCCTGGACGTCCCGCACCAGACTGTGGAATTCACTTCCTTCGCCGACGTTGCCGGCGCGATCGCGTCGGGCCGGGCTGACGTGGGCATGTTCAACGCAGGCTCGTCCAGGGCGCCGGAGGTGTGGCTGGCGCCGACCTTGCTCTCTCAGGAAGCCAGCTACCTGGTCCCGTCCTCATCGGGCATCCGGACGCCGGCCGATGTGGACCGCGCAGGGGTGCGGGTGGGGGTGCAGCAGAACAGCAGCTCGCAGGCGCAGCTCACGCGCAGCCTGAAGGCCGCCACGCTGGTGCCCTTGCCGGGCCTGCAGAATGTCCCGCAACTGCTGGCGTCCCAGCAACTCGACGCGTTCGCGACCAACAAGGGCATCCTGTTCGACCTGTCGGACCGCGTGCCTGGTGCGCGGATCCTGGAGGGCGGCTATGCGATAGAGAACCAGTCGCTGGCCATCCCCAAAGGCCGGGATGCCGGTGCGCCGTTCCTCACTGCCTTTCTCGACGAAGCCCGCCGCAGCGGCCTGGTGAAGCAGGCGGCCGAGCGGGCAAAGCTCCGTGGGGTGATCTTCAGGTAAGGGCCAATAAGGGCAGATGGGGGCCCGGGGTGAGAGGGCGGCTGTGAGATAGCGCTCTTGCTCAGGACGTCGCACGCAAAGGTTTCAGCCAAGGGTCCAACTTGTCCGCCTTGTAGCAACCGCCCAGGTGCTGCACCACGCGCACCGGCAGGCAACTGCGCAGTGCCACGGGATTGAGCCGCAGGTACGTGTCTTCCTCAAAAAGCCCGCCCCGGTGCGCCAGCGGTGGGGTGCTGGAGCCAATGGCTTCAAAACAATGTTCCACGAAACCATCGCACCGGTAGGTGAAGGCGCCCGGGTTTTTGTAGCCCTTGGTGAAATGGTAGGTGGAGGTGCCGACCAGCTTGAACGCCACGTCAAGGAGCTTCTGGCGTTCTCCTGCAGGCATGTCGACGTGGTAGCCGCCCCAGAATTGCTCCGGATGGCCGCCCGGGTGGCACAGGTCATGGAGGCTGGCAAGCTCGCAGGCGGGCGCCGCATTCATGACCTGGATGATGGCGTGGTTGCGGCAGTCCAGCGGATCGGCGCCCCGGCCCAGCATGCCCACATAGATGGCCGCATGGCCGAAATCGCGGAACGGGTTCCAGAATGTTTTGGTCTGCCGGCGGAACAACACATCGCCGGGCGTGAGGCCCCAATGCGTCCCGATATCCGGGAGCCGGGGCACCACGACATCGGCGCCAGGTGCAAGCAGGTTCAGGTTGCGGTCAGCCGAAAAGAGTTCTCCCGGCAAGGCAAAGTGCTCCCACCAGACCGCAGTGAGGTGCTCGTCATTCGTGGTTGTTGACATATTCACCCGGCCAAGCGCATCACGGCGTTGCTCCAGCGTCCGGCCATACGCCGCCGATGCGATCTTGCGGCCCAGCACAAAGTTGACGCTGGCATCGTCTTGCCCGGCGCCTGAATCCGGCCTGGCCCTCGGACGCGATGTCGAAAAGTCGCGGTCGCTCAGCTTCATCAGCGTACGCTCGACGGGGGTTTCGGGCACCAGCAGAAACCTGCCCAGAAGTTCCGCCGCAATACCGCGATACGACGCAGGCTGCTGCGCATTGAGCACCAGCTTCTGCGCGATGTCGTCCGCGGCCGCGTCTACCGCGGCGCCTTCTGGCTGCTCGCGAACAGCGGCGTCGATGGCTTCCACGGCAGCATCCAGAAAGCCCATCGCCTGCCACCATGAGCCGGTTTCAAGCTGTGCGGGCAATCCGCGCGCAATTTCGTCCAGTTCCATTCTTGCTCCTCCGTCCCCGATTTATAGCGGAAATGCCTGATCTCCCTTACATTTGCAAATTGCTCAAACCCGCCATCTACCCGTGACCGCTCAGGAGAAAACGTGGAACAACAAGAAAAGCAGCAAATCCAGGCCATCGTGCACAAGATGCTCGGGGCCATGGTCCAGCTCAAGGGGTCGGACCTGTTCCTGACGGCCGGCTTCCCACCGGCCATCAAGCTCAACGGCAAGCTCACCAAGCTGAACGAGACGGCGCTGACGGCAGAGCAGACGAGCAAGATGGCGCGGGCGATTGCGTCCGAGAAGCAGTGGCAGGGCTACATCGACACCAAGGGCCAGAACTTCGCGATCTCGCTGGAGGGTATCGGCCGCTTCCGCATCAACATCTTCACCCAGCAGCAGCGCACTGGAATGGTGATTCGCGTCATCACTACCGAGATTCCGGATTTCGACAAGATGAACCTGCCGCCCATCCTCAAGCAGGTTGTGCAGGAAAAGCGTGGGCTGATTCTGCTGGTGGGCGGCACCGGCTCCGGCAAGTCCACCACGCTGGCAGCGATGCTGGGCGTGCGCAACCGGGAGACGCACGGCCACATCATCACCATCGAGGACCCGGTGGAGTATGTGCACCCGCACGGCAACTGCATCGTCACGCACCGTGAAGTCGGCATCGACACGGTTGGCTGGTTTGACGCGCTCAAGGACACGCTGCGCCAGGCGCCCGACGTGATCTTGATCGGCGAAATCCGCGACCATGAAACCATGGAGTACGCGCTGAACTTTGCCGAGACCGGCCACCTGTGCATGGCCACGCTGCATGCCAACAGCGCCAATCAGGCCATCGAACGCATCGTCAATTTCTTCCCGATTGAAAAGCATGAGCAGGTGCGCAACGACATTGCGCTGAACATGCGCGCCATCATCTCGCAGCGGCTGGTCCGCAAGATGTCGGGCGGGCGCGCCGCAGCCGTGGAGATTTTGCTGAGCACCTCAACCTCACGCGACGCCATCGCCAAGGGAGAAATCGGCCAGCTCAAGGAGATCATGAAGAAGTCCATCGAGCTGGGCATGAAGACATTCGACCAGTGCCTGTACGAGCTGTACAACGAAGGCGACATTTCGCTGCAGGAAGTGCAGGTCAATTCGGACGCCAAGAGCGAGCTGATGTTGCGGCTCAAGCTGAACAGCAAACGCTTCATCAAGGAAGAACTGCCCGGCGGTGGAGGCGGTGACACGGGCGGCCTCTCGCTGCAGGTGGAGAAGGAGCCCGAAGACGACGACAACAAGCCGGGCCAGCTGGTCGTCAACATCAAGAAGCCGGAGCCCGCCAAGCCGGCTGCTGCGGCAGCCCCGGCGACCCCACCGGTGAACCCACCAGCTGCGCCCGCGCCCGCCGCCAGGCCGCCAGCGATGGAGCTGTCGCTGTCGCTGGAAGAAAAGCCCGAACCACCGGCCAAGCCCTGAAAGCCGGGGAGGGCGCATGAACGAATTCGACACCATCGACGACCACTTTGCCAGCCATGCCAGGCTGCTGACGCAAGACCCGCAAGCCCGGTACGGCGCCTTGCGCAACTGCTCGTTCTTCCAGCCGGTGCCGGACGAATGGCTGCAGCGCATCTCAGAAATGGCGCAGATCAGGACGTTTGACGCAGGTGCCTGCATCACGTCGCAGGACGACGAGATGAAGGCCTTCTATGTGATCCTGTACGGCGCGGCCGAGGCGTTCCGCAACGGCAAGCTGGTCGGCACCATTGAAACCGGTGACTGCTTCGGGGAAGGCATCTTTTTTACCGACGGCACCATCACCACCTCAGCAACCGTTATTGCCGACGACAAGATCATCGCCGCCGAATTCAGCCAGACCGTGATCGACGCGCTGCGCGCCGACCCCCATGCCATGGTCAGCATGGACAAGGCGCTGCTGCTGGCGCTGTTCAAGAAACTCAAGGGTGCGAATCAGAAGATTGAAAGGCTGATGCTGTAGTACAGCCGCTTCTGGAGCGCATGCTTCGACAAGTTTGGGCAACCTGCTTGAAGAGCGCGCTGCTATCGCTCAACCCCTGCCCGGATTGATCAGGTATTTTTCACCGGTCGTGCGCTGGCTGTAGCGGGCGATCATGTCAAGGTCGAGCACCTCCGCCAGCGAGATTTCCCTCGCGTAGTGGCTGGCAAAGGTGGTCTTCAATTCCGCCGCCACGCGCTGCTTGAGGGCCTGCAATGCCGCCGGTCCGATCTTCTGCAGGTACGGGAACAGCAGCCAGCCGCCCATGCTCCAGGCGAAGCCGAAGTTGCGGTTGAACTCGGTGGCCCCGGTGTCCAGGCCGCCGTAGATGTAGACCTGCTTGAGCGTGGTCGAGCCGTAGCGGTTGTACTCCTTGATCTTTCTGCCGAGCGCCGCCTCCATGCAGCCGAGGATCTGCCCGGCCAGCTTGCCGCCGCCTGTGGCGTCGAACGCGATCGTGGCACCGGTGGCGGCCAGGGCCTCGGTGAGGTCCTGCAGGAAGCTGGGCGAACTGGTGACGCACACCCAGGTTGCACCCATCGCCTTGAGCAGGTCGGCCTGCTCCTGCTTGCGGACGATGTTCACCAGTGCGATGCCGTCCTTCATGCAGATGCGGTTCAGCATCTGGCCCAGGTTGGAGGCCGCAGCGGTGTGCACCAGCGCGCTGTGGCCTTCGCGCTGCATCGTCTCTACCATGCCCAGTGCCGTGAGCGGGTTGATGAACGAAGACGCACCGTCGGCCGGCGTCGCGCCCTCGGGCAGCAGCAGGCATTGGTCTGCCGCAATGCACCGGTACTGCGCATACATCGCGCCGCCGATCATGGCCACGGTCTTGCCGAGCAGCGCCTGCGCGGCGGGGGACGAACCGGCTTCAACGACGACGCCCGCGCCTTCATTGCCGACCGGCATGGAGACGTCAAGCCGGTTGGCCATGGCCTTCATGGCCGCGTCGGGAACGCGAGCCGTGACCACCGGCCGGCCGGGACTGCCTGATGCCTTGGCGCTGCCCATGCTGGCTGGACCGAACAGCAGGCCCAGGTCCGACGGGTTCAGCGGTGACGCCTCGATGCGGACCAGCACTTCGCCGGCCGCCGGGCGTGGCACGGCCACCTCAGCCAGTGACAGCTCCAGCTCGCCGCTGCTCTTGACGAGCGAGCGCAGTTCCAGCGCCGCGCGTTTGTTGTTGTCGATGCTCATGATCGGCTCCTTTGATGATGGCCCTCATGTTAAGGCTGCCCGGCTTGCATGCCACTGCCTGCGCCTATATACTGAACCGTATGGCTCAGTATAGCGAAACCCACTTCAACGCGTCGTTCGGCGCGCTCTCAGACGCCACCCGGCGCGGCGTTCTGGAGCAACTCGGGCGCGCGGACGCGTCGATCACAGCCCTTGCGGAGAGGTTCCACATGACCCTCACGGGCATGAAGAAACATGTGGGCATCCTCGAGCAAGCGGGGCTCGTCACCACGGAGAAGGTCGGGCGCGTGCGGACCTGCAGGCTCGGCGACTGCAGGCTGCAGGAAGAGGCGGCATGGATCGAGACGTACCACCAGCTGTGGAGCGCGCGCTTTGACGAGCTGGACAAGGTTGTCGAGGAATTAACACGCAAGGAGAGAGTCGATGGACGAAAAAAGAGAAGCTGAGGCCACCCCCACCAGGAACCAGACGACGGTGGAACGGAAGTCCGAACGCGAAGTCGTCGTCACACGCACCGTCAACGGTCCTGCGCGCCTCGTGTTTGAGGCCTGGACCAAGGCCGACCTGTTCAGGCGGTGGTGGGTGCCGAAGTCGTATGGGCTGGACCTGCTCTCCTGCGAAATGGATGTGCGCGTTGGCGGGCAGTACCGCCTGGTGTTTCGCCACGAAGACTCGACGATGGAGTTCTTCGGCACATACCTTGAAGTGACTCCGCACTCACGCCTCGTCTGGACCAACGAGGAAGGAGACGGCGGCAAGACCATCACCACGGTGACCTTCGAGGAAATCGCCGGCAAGACCTTGTTGGTCGTGCACGATCTCTATCCCTCGGCCGAAGCGGTGGACACCGGGTCGGCGGGCGCGATGCCCGAGACGCTCGACCAGCTTGAAGAGTTTCTCGTCAGCCTGGTTTAGTTGCCTGTCGGTTGACCGAACAAGTAGCCGAACAAGTAACCGATCGAGTAACCGAACAAGTGCAGCACCTGTTCATCGTGCTTGGGCCTGAACGAGTGGGACGGCACTGCTCGATCTATGGCAGGCACACATCCCGCGCGGCGACAATAGGCCATGGCTGAAGAAATTCAAATCATCCACTCACCCCTGGAGCAGACCTACAGCGCCGACGGGCACACCCTGCACATCGAGATCTATCGCAGCCCGGACAGCGGCTGGATACTGGAAGTCGTGGACGACCTTGGCACCTCTACCGTGTGGGACGACCCGTTTGACACCGACACCGAAGCACTGGAAGCCGCCCTGGAAGAAATCGAAAGCGAAGGCGTTCACAGTTTTGTGACAGAGGCCCAGCGTGAAGCGAAAGCCGCCGAACCGGAACAAATGCGCAAACTGGCGCAGGTGAAGCCACCCCAACAGCAACCGGCCAGCGGCGTACCTGACCCCATCCGCATGATCGTGCCACTGTCCGAGGAGGAACTGGACGAACTGGATCGGTTTCTGGCCGACGACGATTCATATGAATCCATGACGCTGGACATGCTCGACGGCTTCCTTCACGCCATTGCCATCGGCCCCGAGACAGTGATGCCCAGCAAGTGGTTGCCGCTGGTCTGGGGAGAGGGGAGTGACAGCAAGATGCCACGCGCTGACGACATGGAGCAGGTCAACCGCATCCTGAGCCTGGTCATGCGCCACTACAACAGCATCGTGTGGGGCTTTGAGCGGCGCCCCCCGGTGTTGCTACCGCTATGGGGAACGGCTGAATTCAACGAGGGCGAATTTGACGATGCGGAGATGTGGGCCTATGGGTTCACCGAGGCCGTCAAACTCACTGCGGCCGCGTGGCAACCGCTCCTGGACGACCCGACCACCCGGCAGTGGTACAGGCCCATTGGTCTGCTCGGTGTTGAAGATTTTGAGCCCGGCCAGGACGCCTTGACCCGGACGCCCGAACAGCGCCAGGTGTTTGCCGAGCAGATAGAAAGCAGCCTGCAGCAGATACACGCCTACTGGTTACCGCTGCGGCAGCGCATGGCCGAACGACAAGTGGCGCAACGCACAGGCAAAAAAGTGGGCCGCAACGAGCCTTGCCCCTGCGGCAGTGGCAAGAAGTTCAAGAAGTGCTGTGGCGGGGTGTCTGGGCTGCAGTGAGCCGCGGGTTGATGGTGGAGAATCGTCGCCATAACCGACCTGATTGAGCTGATGATCTGGTCTACGTTCTGCCGCCAGAAGGCCATGCGGATCTCCTGCCGGTTCTTGGCGGCGTGGCCGTTCAGGCCGCGTCTGCCGGCCGCTTCAGCGGACGCTTTTCCTGTTCGGAAATCAGCGAACCCAGGAACCGGGCAAACGGCACGATGTTGCGATGCGTGCTTGCCTGCTCCAGGGCATTCATGTAGGTCGTGCGCTGCTCCACCGGAACGACCGTCCAGGGGTAGCTTCCTGTCACCAGCAGCGCGTTCATCATGAACCTGCCCAGGCGCCCGTTGCCGTCCATGTAGGGGTGGATGTACACGAACAGGAAGTGGCCAAGAACAGCCCTGACGCCAGGGTGCTCCTCTTCAGAGATGAGGTCGAACAGCACCGGCATGGTCTCACGCACGGCCTCCCTTGAGAGCGGGACATGCGATGCCCCGCGAATGAAGACCTGTTCGTTGCGATATCCCGCAAGGTCTTGCGGTTTGAGAAGGCCCGCCTGCACGCTGGGTGCGAACAAGGCGCGGTACCACGTGCCGAGTGACTTGCGAAGCTCCTCTCCCGGATTCACTCGTCACACGGTACCACTCGCACTCACCGGCTTCTCAAACGGGTTGGCCTCCACCACGTTGTAGCTGGCGGACTTCATCGTCAGCACGATTTCATCGGCCATCTCAGGCCTGCCCAACGCGCGAAGCGCGCCCGCCAGCCGCCCGGCCACCACCGAGTGCGAGCCCTCCAGCAGGACGCGGATCAGGTTGCTGCCTTCAGGCAGGCTCCGCAGCGCGATGGTCGCGGCCAGCTGTTGCTGGATGAAGAAGGCGGGGCCCGCCGCAACCACCGCGTTCTCCAGTTCAACAAGCCGTAACCCGCCCGCGTCCGGAGCCGGCCGGGATGGCAGCAGGCGAGGGGCCTTGTACAGGAAGAGGGCGCTTCCATGAAGCAGGTTCAGCGACTGGTTCTGTGCCGCCGATGCCCAGACCTGCAGCTGCGAGGGAAACGAACGCTCGCCGGAATGCATCAACAGCGACTGCTCGGGCCCGATGTGCCAGTCGCTCCCGAACCGCTCGGAACAGTAGCCGGAAATGAACTCCCGCAGGCTGGCAAACCATGCCGTGCTGTCCCCGGCGGCGTCGCCGGGCCGTGTCTGGATGTACCAGCCTCGTACGACCTCGGACAGAAAGCCCGCGTCCCGCAACCGTTCGCGATGCACGCGTGTGAGCGCCCGAGCCGGAATCGCACGTGCAGGCTCCAGGGCGTGCAACGCTTCCAGGGAGTGGGCGAGTTTTTCGTTGGGAGTCGGCATGGCGACAAGACTATTGTGCTTTGCGGTTACAAGAGTTAGCTGTCTTATGGTCACACGACCAAGGTGCTTTGTCAACGCAAGACTATTGCGCCTTAACCGCCTCTTTGTCCGAGGCATCAGCCCGCTGCTTCAGGCGCGCCCGGACCGAGGCTGCGAGGTTGCGGCTCATGCTGCGACGCTTTCAAGGTAGGGGCGCATCACGTTGGCTACCCGGTCAATCGTGGCGTAGTGCCACAGCGTATCCACCGTCAGCTTGCGTTGCGCCCACCCGTCGCGCAGCGCCTCCAGTGCAACGTCAAGGCCTATCTTGTTGCGGTACTTGAAGCAGTCGGCCACCGTCTTTGCGGCGTTGAAAACCGGAACGCTGACCCCGTCGATCTGCACGCGTTCAATGCCCTCGGCCAGCGCAGGGCCGGACATACGGATGGCGCGCAGTGCGGGCTGGCTCAGCCGGGGCGTTGGCGAGTTGTGGGGAATCGCAATCCACACTTCAAACGGTGCTTGCGTGCCGATGCCGTGGACGCGCAACGCCGACAGCAGGCAGACAACGCCTTGCGGCACGCGCAGGGCGACCTCTGCCAGCGAGCGATGCTCGCCGAGCGCGCGCCCCGGCAGGCTGTACACACCACGCGTGACCCGCTCAAGTTTTCCCGCAGCAACCAGCCGGCTCAGCACAACGGTTGGCAGGCCATGCGCGGCCAGGTCGCGCGCGCGCAGCAGCGGCTGCTGTTTGGCGAGGGCCAGGACGGCTTGCTCGAGGTTTGAGGCAGGGGCGGAGGCCATGTGCGATTCTGTTGCATTTATTAGTCATTTGTCAATTAATGACTAATAAATGCAATCTGCGCGGCTGAGGACGGCCATGTTGAAATGAATCGAAGACAGCCATTGCCGACTCCGGTTGGTCACACATCAAAAGCGGCCGATATACTGGCGGCGTCACGCGTAGCAGCGTGACACGGGGTTAGCGTCCCGGAGCGTTCCTGCGGTGAGAGCCGCAATGTTTTCCATGTGAAGCCTTGCGGCTCTCGCATTCGTGCCCCCATGTTTTGGTGGCCCGGGTGGAGGAACGCAAGTTCCGCCGGAAAGCCGCAGGGACGCCCGGTACGCTAACCCCCCGGGCCACCGCCCCATCCCCGGGGCGGTGGTATTCCTCCAGGAACCATCGGAAGGGAAGGCATGACGACTGCCGCCACCACCACCATCATCCCCGCGTGCACGCTGCCGCAGCTTGCACTGCTGATCGACGCCGAAAACATAGCCGGCGCCTACGCGCCCCACATCGTGGAGCGCACCCTGGCCCGCTACGGCAACCCCATCATCCGCCGCGCCTACGGCGACTGGACGACGAACCAGCTCGTGCAGTGGAAGCGCCACCTGGAAGACCAAGGCCTGCGCCCCGTGCAGCAGTTCCGCCACATCAAGGGCAAGAACTCATCGGACGCCACGCTCATCATGGACGCGATGGACCTGGTCAACCTGCACGACATCGACGGCTTTTGCCTCGTCTCGTCCGACTGCGACTTCACCGCGCTGGCCGGGCGGCTGCGGGAGCGGGGCAAGCGGGTTTATGGGTTCGGGATGCAGCAGACGATGCGGGCGTTTGTGGCGGCTTGTGATGAGTTTGTGTTTCTGGATGGGTGTAGCTAGCGCCACTTCATCCTTAACATCCCGCGAGGTCAAAAAAATGGGTGTCTAGAGCTAACGCCATATACATCGACACCTTGACTGACGATCAGGCGAAAATGCGCCATGACGTCCAAAGCCCTAAAGGAATTTCTTGTGCCTCGTCGTGACCGGCCACTGCTTGAAGCGGCCATGTCATCAGGCGAGGTAGTCGCCGACATTGCCATGAGAGACGAACTGCTTTCGGCGGTGCCCGTCGTCGGAACGGTGTTCAAGGTTCTCAAGGCATTCGACTCGGTACGAGATGCTTTCATCGAGCGTCGCCTGCGTCTGTTTGTTGAAACTATCGATGAAATTCCAAAGTCTCAACGAGACAGGATGCGTCAGAGATTTGAAGATGATCCCGAGGCATCGCACGCCGCTTCGGTCTTGATGCTTGTTCTGGACAAGCTCAATGATTTGGACAAAGCACCGCTGCTCGGGTTCTTGCTTCAGTGCTACGCACGGGAGGAAATCGACACTGCCACGTTTAAGCGCCTTGCCGTCGCGGTTGACTTGGCGTTCCCGGACGATCTCCGCGACTTCGTCAAAGGCCCACACGTGAGCTACTCCTATCCGCCCGGAGCCCCAGAGCCAGATTTCCGCGCAAGGTTGCTAGTCGCCGGTCTTACGCGCGTTTCCAACGGTGTTACCTGGAACAGCGACAGCGGAATTATTCATCCCGCTACTGAACTCGGCGAAGTGTTTCGGAAGCTGACGCAGATTCACGCCGCATGATCTCCTCGACCCCTGACGCTACATCACACGTTCTAAAGCATGTTTGACGTAACCGCAGAGGAAATATCGCAATTGAGCGACGTCGACTTGCGCGAGTTGGTTGCGCGTCTTTGTGAGGCTGAACTTGCGAGCTTGGGGCATTCTCCCGCCGCGGTCACTTGGGGCGGGAGCCAGACCGCTGCCGATGGCGGACTCGATGTCCGCGTGGAGTTGCACGGCGGGTTCCCGATCAACGGCTTTATCCCTCGACCCTCAACTGGATTTCAGGTGAAGAAGCCGGATATGCCACGGGTTCAGATTCTTGAGGAGATAGCACCCCAAGGCGTTGTCCGAGAATCAATTCGAGATCTCACCGAGCGGTCAGGCGCCTACATCATTGTCAGCTCTAGTGGGTCGACGGCAGATGCCCCGCTCAGAAATCGACGCCGTGCAATGCGGGACGCACTGCACGGCGTCGATAGCTCTGAGCGCCTCCAGACCGATTTCTATGATCGGACCCGGGTTGCCACGTGGACTCGACAGCACCCTGGCGTGATCGCGTGGATGAAGGAGCGTATCGGCAGACGATTGCAGGGTTGGAGTCCCTACGGGAACTGGAGCGGGTCGCCAGAAGCTGCCGATGCGGCATATCTAGTCGATGAGCAGGTCAAGCTTCAGAGCACACGCAGCCCGCAAAAAGCAGAGGGTTTCCTGGAAGCCTTTGAGCGTTTAAGGGATGAACTCAGATCGCCGGGGAAGGTGGTTCGACTGGTTGGCCTATCCGGAGTCGGCAAGACGCGATTGGCGCAAGCGCTGTTTGATCGGCGGATTGGAGGAGACGCCCTGCCGTCTTCGATTGCTATCTACTGCAACGTTTCTGATCACCCAGACCCGCAACCTGTTCGGCTTGCGTCGGACCTCAATGCATCGCAACACCGTGCGATTCTCGTGATTGACAATTGCCCGCCTGACCTTAATTCAAGACTCACTGAGGTGTCGCGGCTCCCTGAAAGTGCGATAAGCCTGCTGACTATCGAGTACGACGTAAGGGACGACCAGCCGGAGGGAACCGACGTCTTCAGCCTAGAGGCGTCTTCTCATGAACTGATTGCGAAATTGCTGCACCGTCGCTTTCCCGATATATCCGTGGTAAATGTACGGACCATTGCGGAGGCGTCGGGCGGAAACTCGCGCATTGCGATCGCGATCGCCGAAACCGTGGGCTCTTCCGAGAACATATCCGGACTCTCTAGCGAGGATCTCTTCGTTCGACTCTTCAAGCAACGCCAAGTGGAGGATACGAGGTTGCTTCGTGCCGCACAAGCTTGTTCATTGCTCTACTCCTTTCGTGGCGACATCTTTGAAGGATTGGACGCCGAACTGCCGAGGTTGGCCACACTGGCCGGTCAATCGGCGGAAGAGGTGTATGCCCACGTAGCTGAATTGAATCGACGAGGCTTGGTGCAAGAGCGCGGTCCTTGGCGCGCAGTGTTGCCTCATGCAATAGCAAATCGACTTGCAGCGCGCGCATTAGGTGACCTTCCTTTCAATTTGATTGACACGCAACTCCTGACTGGAGGAAGTGCCCGCTTGGCCAAGTCATTTTCCCGCCGCCTGTCCTACCTTCCGGACAATGTGCGGGGCCAGCAAATCGTCAGGGATTGGCTCAGCGTAGATGGGTGGCTTGGCAATGTTTCGCGATTCAACGAGCTTGGTCTTGCGATGTTCGAGAACGTCGCCTCCGTTTGCCCACAAGAAGCATTGGCTGCGCTGGAGCGCGCAGCTTTGTTGGCGCCGCAAACAATTTCAAGACACGTGTCATTACTGCGTTCTTTGGCGTATGAGGCGGACGATTTTCCCAGGAGCGCGAGCCTTTTGGTGACAATCGCTGCCGGCTCTGACGGGTACCGGTCGAAGCAGGCTCAAGACGCATTTGTTCCGCTTTTCGGTCTCTATCTCTCGGGAACGCATGCCTCCATCGAGCAGCGACTGTCATTCGTCAGCAACCTGCTCATTCTGAGCGACGAAAAAAAGCGCGCGTTGGGCCTACTCGCTCTGCAGCGCACGTTGCAAACAGGCCGTTTCACATCAAGCGCCCAATTCAGTTTCGGCTCTCGACCCCGGGACTTTGGGCTTCATCCTCGAAACGCCCGTGATGTTCACGACTGGTACGCATCGGCATTGGATTTGGTCATGGCACTCGATCGGAATCAACCGGAGTTGCGCGCGCAACTTAGGTCGACCATCGCTCAAAATTTTCACGGACTCTGGTTTGAGAGCGACTTGCAGGAAGAACTCGAGAGGCTTGCCAATGTTTTCTGCGAAACAACATTCTGGCGAGAGGGTTGGGCTGCCTGTCGTAAGGCAATACGCCTTGGACACGAGAAGCAACCCGAAGACCTGCGGAGAAGACTCGCCCAACTCGAGTTGAAGCTGCGCCCTAAAGACTTTGCCGAAGAAGTCGATGCGTATGTGTTGGGAATGCTGTGGGGTGGCTCCGGCGCGGATTTGATTGACTCGGAAGGTCTCGATGCAAGTGATATATCCACAGCGTACGAACGCCTGACGCAAAAGGCTCGAGATCTCGGACGCACCTACGGTGAATCAGCTCATCCCGTCGAAGGCGTCCTGGCTGCGGTCTCACGAGGGGGTGCACGAGTGCGTGCATTCGGCGAAGGTCTGGCACAGGGCTCAAGTGACGTGCGCGCAACCTGGGCTGTATTGCTCACGGAGCAGGAGCGAGTGCCATCGTCGGAACGTCGATCAGACCTTTTAGATGGCTTCATCGCTGGAGTACAACTGATCAAGCCGGATATCACTCACGAGCTGGTAGATGTGTTGATGGGTATCCCGACACTTCGCTTTTTTGTTCCCTACTTGTACTCGGGTTTGACTATCGATCAAGATGCCGTCGACAGGATGATTGACGTGCTGGATAGCGGCGACGCGCAGCCGTGGCGCTTTCAACACTCATTCCACAGCGTCGAGGTCGACGCACTCATCGTACGACGCTTTTCAGAGGCGCTCGCCACGCATCCTGGCGGCCACAAGGTAGCCGTTGGCATCGTGCAATGGCGAATTTATCTTGAATTCCAGCAGAAAAGGTCGCCGGACCCCAACTTGCTGGAAGCCGGGCAGGATTTGCTACGCGCAGCGAATATTGATCGCGAAGCGGAAGACGATCATAAGAATTACCAATTGACCCAACTCATAGAAGCCTGTTTACGGTCGGGAAGCGGCGCCCCCATAGCAGCCAGGCTGGCGGGGCAGCTTAGAAACGCTGCATTCACGTTCCGGATGGACCAGCAAACTATCCTTGAATCGCTTCTCAAGGTTCAACCGGACGCAACGCTTACCACGTTGTTTGACGGTGATGAAGCAACGCTTGACCGTTTCCTTGACGTTTTCCATATCTTCACGGACAGAAAGAATCCGGCAGATGTCATGTCTCCGCAGACATTGCTTCATTGGTGTCACGCTGATGCGCAAAGGCGATTCGCGATTGCTTCAAAGTTTGTATCCTTCGCTCAATCAGAGTTGAAGGAAGGGCAGCCGCGATGGACATCTTTGGCTTGGGCATTGCTTGAGGAGGCTCCGAATCCACAGGTGGTATTGAGTAATTTCATCGAAAGGTTTCGCCCCAGTAGCTGGTCCGGCTCACGTGCAGACATCATGGCTCGAAACGTGTCACTTCTCGAGCATCTGCCTGCGAACCTGAGCCGAGAGGCGCGCGCTTTCGCAACGGAGAAGCATTCGCTTTTGGCGGCTGACGTAGTCCGGGAGCGTATCGGTGAGAACAGCGCGGAAAGTCTCCAAAATGAACGATTCGAATAGGGCGCTGGATCAACGCCTAAGGCCGTCAAATCATTCCGGTTAGCACTCTCTTCGTTTCACACGAATCAGATGCATACGCCCCAGCCCACACTACGTTATCCAGCCGCGTATCTGCCACTCAAGCTGCCCAACTACTAATTCCTGCAAACCCTAGGCGAGAATGCGCGGCCGGCTCCAACGCCTGCTGCATTGCCCCTAGATTGAGCGCGTAAGGCAGACGCAAGCACTACTTGTGATGCGTCAACGTGCAGTGCACAACGTGCCTGTGGATTTCGACTTTCCGAGTGGATAGCAAGCAACTGCGGGACTGAATAAAAGTAAGGGTGTGACCTTGGACCCGAAAAACACGCCTCATGGTACGGTTAAGTAGCCTCCGCCGACAAACCAAGCATCGGTAGCTAAAGCCCGATATACAGCGTACTGCCAACTATTGGGCCGTGCAGCGTACACCGAGCACTCTGCATTCAGAAAACTCTGCACGGCGGACTGACCGCCAGAACTGGCTTGCTCTATCAGTCTGTCTCGAAGAATGGGCAGTTCGTCATTCGCATTGGACGTGAATGTGATTGAGAGACCGCAGACTGTGAAGTGTCGAGCAACTCGATCCTTATCTGTTTGCGCCCACGTGAGCGGTGGGCTTGTGTCAAAAATCATGACGGGGGGCGGTCCTCGATTTATTGTTGCACGAATCCATGTCGCGCTCGTCAAGTGTGTATCGTAGTAGGGATGAAAAGTTTGTTCACCTGCAGTCGTTGGATACTTTGACTTCTTCGTGTCGTTGCAAAAATGACAGGTTGGAACCAAATTTATTGGCAATACAGCTAGATCCGGATACCGCGATTTCGGAAGGTGGTGATCCACCTGTGCGACCGTTCCAACTCCGCAAAGTGGGCATTTCTTGTTTGGAGAAGAGTTACGAATTCGATCATAGACGTCTCGGGCGGAACCTGATTGGCTACTAAGATGGTTTTTATAAAGTGCCTTTAGTTCATCTTTTGTGACTGCACCTACGCTTGTGACACGAGGTACCTGATGGAGGGATTGAGCAATTGCATGAGCTTCGTAGCTTGTACCGGCGGCAGCCAGCGAGGCCGATATCGCCGCGAGCCGCGCCTGTAGCCCAGCATCCGTAACGTCAGCGATACACAAAGAAAAAACAGAAGCTTGAGTGTCAATTGGGAGAGGGAGAATTCGCATTTTTACTCGTCCTCCGCTTCCGCCGCTGGTGGCGGGGGAGGTATAAGAGATAAGGCACGAGCGAGTGACCTTGCCTCGCCGCCAAGTCTGGTTCCAAACCGTGCCAGAACTTGTTCGTAGCCAGCTTGAGACGCTTCGCTTATTAGTCGGTAAAACCCAGTCTGAAGGACTTCTAGTCCGAAAACTTCGCGTGTCAAGATGCCGACATTTTCTCCAAACGTTTCAAGTTCTGGACGATCTGCTCGGGTGGCATGCCCGACTCTATTAATCACCCAAGAGCATAGTCTAGGCACTTCTTGAAGTACGACCGGAGAGTGCGTTGCGATAACAACAACACCGTTCCGATTTATCATCAGAAGGGAAAGTGCACGAATAAAAGCTGCGAGAAGTGGCGGGTGAAGATGTCCTTCGGGTTCATCAATTAGCACAAGCGACTTTTCTTCGACTAGTTCAACCAAACGAGTGATAGTTAAGAGAACTACGCTGTGACCTGAACTTAGTCTCCTAAACCACCGCATTGTGCGGTCCTCCCAGCCATCGCTCTCGTCCTCAATAACATCGCGTGCGTGCGATTCCTCAAAAAGAGGGTCAGCTTCAAGTGCAGCAATTGCGCTTACCCAGCGGCGGCGTCTTGCGCCAACCCGGCAAACTCCAATACTATGTAAAAAATCTTTTGCAAGCTCTGGCCTTCCCTTAATAGTCAGCAACTGAAGGTCGTCTGTCCTCGCCCTTCCACTCGTTTCTGTCTGGTCGGCAGTTTCTCGAATTAAGCCAACGTATGCATACTTAACTTCCAGCCTTGATGCTGAAGAAACCAGCGGGCCATATTCGTCAAAAGGACTAAAAGAAACAGTGATGAGTCCCGCGAAACCATGACCTTTACCGACCACTGGAGCTTGATGACCCACAGGGCCTAACTCCCCCGCACTCTGTCCGTCCTCGCGGGGCGGCAAACCCAGAAATGCTCGTGAGAGCATATCAAAGCAGCGTGTTTTTCCGACCCCATTGCGACCAATTAGAACGTGAACATTTGTGGGTGGGTTCGAGCTGGGTGTGACCTCGAATGTCAACTCGGGCGGTGGCGAGTTGGTTCTTGAGTCCACAGGATATTTAAATTTAAATGCATAACTGGTTAGGGCAGCATTGCCATTCGCAAGGCGGTTAAATCGACTACGGACTCGTTCTGTATCTATATCTCGCAACAACGAGCGAGTCATAACCTCTGCAGATGCATACTGATCCAGAAGAGGGAGCGATCGAGCAACATCTCGCAAAGCACTCAAATATGAATCTCGATAGCTGTCGCCAAGCTCGTTGAGCGTTTCATAGTAATTTTCTGTTTGACCAATTGAGAACCACGGCGCATCAAGACCAGGGAAGCTGGCGGGCAGATTAGTCGCTGTCACTGCGTTCTCTGATGTCATGTCTGCACGAGCAATCTTCACGTGCCCGATAGGGAATCTTCGTTGAGTCGCATCGACGACGATTACGTAGAACTGAGTTACCCAAATAAACCAGTCATTCCAGTTGTCTTTGACCAATAGGACTTCGTTCCCCATGCTCGGGGCCGAAGCTGAATCAACAATTCTGAAATTCATAGTAGTTCTAGTTGCTTCTTGCGCTAGCTATCGCAATTACGCTATTGGTGTCACTTGGCAGTTGATGAGGTCCAATGATACGACTGACATGTCTTTCGGTATAGGCTTTAAATGCCAAGTTCATACTCCATTCAATCTAAAAACTCAGTATTGGTGACGGCGTGATCGTGCGCAATCACGGTCGAACGCCCGGCGTTTCAACACTCATGCCCGCTGCCCTACCCGCCAAATACACCTGCAATTCCCCCAACTCCCGCGAATCAAACCCATACGCCTCCGCCCGTACCCCCGTCATGCACCCGCGTATCCGCCGCTCCAGCGAGCCGACGCCTTGCCACTCCAGCCGGTAGAGCGGGTAGCCCGTGGCATGCCCCTGCGGGATGACGCTGCCGGCCAGGCGCTGGCCGGCGCGGGCGTCGTGGCATTGGGCGCAGGACAGGTTGACCTGGCCTATGCGTTGGCGCCACAGCGCTTCGCCGCGTTCGCGCGCTGCGGCGAGGCGCGGGTCGGTGGGTGGGGTGATGGGCATGCCGCGTGACTGGTGGGCTACGTAGGCTTCCAGGCTCAGGGCTTCTTCGCTTTCCGGCTTTTGTGGTGCGGCTTGCTGGTGCTGTTGGCGGCACTGGTTGATGCGTTGGGACAGGGTTATGGGCTTGCCTTGTGTGGTGTCCCAGGCGGGGTAGCGGGCGGCTACGCCGCGCATGCTGCTGGCGGCCTGGGCGTGGCAGGTGATGCAGGCTTTGTTGGCTGCGCCTGCGGGGCGTTGCCATAGGGCTTCGCCTTCTTTGACCCAGAGCATGGCGGGGTTGGCGGTGTCGTCGCGTTGCATGGCCTGGGTGGCGGGGCTCATGTCGGCGAAGCCCGAGCGGCGGGTGTCGGGGGGCGCGGGCTGGGCCTGGGGTGTTGCTGCGCTGAGGGCTGCCGCGATGATCGCGCAGGCGCTGGCGATGCGAAGCGCAGTGGCGGCAGTGCTCATGCCACGTTCAGCATCACCGTCTCGGTCTGCGCAAAGCCGTTGTCGCCTTCCCAAGTGAAGACCAGCGGCGCGGTCTCGGTGGCGCGCACGTGGAAGGCGAGGTAGGGGTTGGCGGAGATGGCGGGGTACAGCTCGGCGCTGAAAACCAGTTCGCCGTTGTACCTGCAGGCAAATCGCCGGATGATGTTGCGCAGCAGGAGCTTGCCGCTGTCGTCGGGGCGGTAGCCGGTTTCCATGGGGTGGGCGATCAGGGCCTTGACCTCGACGACTTCGCCGCGCCGGGCAGTCGGGGGGACGGTGAGCAGGGTGCGGGCCATGCGCGGGCTATTCTTGAGGTGGGTGCTTCAGGCGGGTTCTTCAATGCATGCGGCCAGCGTGACGATCACGTCTACCGTGTGCTGCCAGTAGCTGCCGTCGCTCATGCGCGCCACGGCGATGAGCTTTTGGGTGGTGGCCAGGCGGATGCGCGTGGACACCTCTGCCTTGCCGGCCAGCGGGCCGAGCTGCGCCTTGAACACTTCGCGCTGGGGGTTGCGCTCGTTGAACACTGCTATGGCTGTGACGTGGTCGGCGGCGGTCATGGGGCTTTCGACGGTGACGGTGGTGGGCACGGAGTTGCCGTTGTCTACCAGGTTGGCTATGTCGAGCTTCACGCGGCCTGCTTTGACTGGGGCGCCGTTGGTGAAGGTGGAGACTGCTGCGGCGAGGGCGTCGGGGAGGGCGTCTGTGGCTGCTGATGGGGCCTGCTGTGCGGCTGCGTTGCCTACCCATAGCCAGCCGACGACGCCGCCGCCTTGGGCGAGCAGGGTGCGGCGTGTCAGTGCGTGGGTGCGCGGTTTCATCACGTTCAGTTTCGCAGGGTTTGCAGCCAGGCGACGACGTCTTCTATTTGTTGCGGCGTCAGCAGGGTCTTGCCGCGCCATGCCGGGCCGACGCGCGTGAGGTGGTCGGTGCGGTAGTAGGCGGGCATGATGGATTCGGGGTTGATGCGCAGCGGGTCGGCTATGCGCAGGCGCAGCTGGCCTGCTGTCCAGCGGGTGCCTGCGCCGGAGAGGTCGGGGGCCAGGGTGCCCTGGAAGCGTTCTTCGGGGATGGGGCCTGTGTGGCAGAGGAGGCAGAGGCCGAGTTGGCGGTTGGCGACTATGGCTCGGCCGCGTGTGGGGTCGCCGGGGGTTGCTGTTAGCGGCTGCTCGATGGCGTCGCCGGTGATGGCGAGCGACGTGGGTGGGGCCGCCTGGCTTTGGGCGTGGCTTGCGTGCAAGGCCAGCAGCAGCGTGAGAAGGACGGACTTGGCTGTCGAGGTTGTCATGCCGGACTTGATCCGGCATCCATGGTGGCGTGAGGCAACATTACGTCGCGCCACCATGGATTGCGGGTCAAGCCCGCAATGACAGGCCTCTGTCATGCCTTCTTGAGGCTGTGGTTCTTCAGCGGCAGGTCGCGAATGCGTTTGCCCGTCGCGGCAAAGATGGCGTTCAGCACGGCCGGCGCAGCCACAGCAATCGTCGGCTCGCCCACACCGCCCCAGAAGCCGCCCGAAGGCACCAGCACGGTTTCCACTGCCGGCATCTCGTCCATTTTCAACACCGGATAGGTGCTGAAGTTGTCCTGCTCGACGCGGCCGTCCTTCACCGTGATCTCGCCATACAGCGCGGCTGACAGGCCATAGGCAAACGAGCCTTCCACCTGGGCCTCGATCTGCTGCGGGTTGACGGCGTGGCCCGGGTCGGTGGCGGCAACGATGCGGTGGATTTTGAGCACGCCTTCGTTGTTGACAGACACCTCGGCCACCGCAGCCACATAGCTGCCAAAGCCCATGGTCTGCGCAATGCCGCGGAACACGCCTGCCGGCAGTGGCTTGCCCCAGCCCGCGCGCTCGGCGGCGGCGTTGAGCACGGCCAGGTGCTTGGGGTGGTTTGTCATGAGCTTGCGGCGCAGGGCCAGCGGGTCTTGCTTGGTGGCAAAGGCAATCTCGTCGATGAAGCCTTCCAGGTAGATGGCGTTCTGGTTCAGGTTCACGCCGCGCCAGAAGCCCGGCGGCACGTGCGGGTTGCGCATGGCATGGTCGATGAGCAGGTTGGGGAAGCTGTAGCCAATGGAGGCCTCCGGCCCCGATGGGTTCAGGCCCTGGAAGACCACCGGGTCCTTGCCGTTCTGGATGTTCTGCGGCGCTACGCCCGCCAGAATGGACTGGCCCGAGATGCGCATGTGCAGCCCGGTGATGTTGCCTTGCGCGTCCAGCCCCGCCGTCATCTTGCATTGGGTGATGGGGTGGTAGCGGCCGTGCAGCATGTCTTCTTCGCGCGACCAGATGAGCTTGACGTGTACGCCCGGCATTTCCTTGGCCAGCGCCACGGCTTGCCGCACATAGTCGGTCATGCCGCGCCGGCCGAAGCCGCCGCCCAGGTGGATCTTGTAAACGTCCACCTTGGCTGCGGGCAGGCCCGATGCTTCGGTGGCGGCTGCAAAGGCGGCCTCGCCGTTTTGCGTGGGCGTCCAGACTTCGCAGCGCTCGGGCGTCCAGCGCGCCGTGGCGTTCATCGTCTCCATGCAGGCGTGGTTCTGGTGTGGGTACGAGTACACCGCTTCGATCTTTCTTGCGGCCGATGTCAGGGCCGCCTTCACGTCGCCGTTCTGGTTGCCCATGACGGCTTCGGGCGCGTCCAGCCCGGCCTTGAGGATGACGGCCATGCTGGCGCTGGAGAGCTTTTCATTCGGGCCGTTGTCCCATTCAATGGGCAGGGCGTCCAATGCGGTCTTGGCGCGCCACCAGGTGTCGGCTATCACGGCGACGGCGCTGTCGCCGACCTTGACCACCTTCTTCACGCCGGGGCGCTTTTCGACGGCGGCGGCATCAAAGCTCTTAACCTTGCCGCCGAACACCGGGCAGTCCTTGATGGCGGCGTTGACCATGCCGGGGAAGCTCAGGTCCATGCCGAACTTCTGCTTGCCCATGACCTTGTCAATCGTGTCCAGGCGGGCCAGGCGCTTGCCGGCGAGCTTCCAGTCCTTGGCGTCTTTCAGCTTGACGGCGGCTGCGTCGGGCGGCGTGACCTTGCCTGCGGCCACGGACACCTTGCCGTAGGTCGTGGTGCGGCCACTGGGTGTGTGGGTGATGACGCCGGAAGACGTGGTGCATTCGGCTGCCGGCACCTTCCACTCATCGGCCGCTGCCTGCACGAGCATCATGCGCGCGGTGGCGCCGCCGCGGCGCACATAGTCGTTGGACTGGCGGATGCCCTGGCTGCCGCCCGTGCCAAAGTTGCCCCAGACGCGGTTGCGCGCCAGGTTCTGGCCCGGCGTGGGGTACTCGGTGGTGACCTTGGCCCAGTTGCAGTCCAGCTCTTCGGCCACCAGCTGCGCCAGGCCGGTGAGCGTGCCCTGGCCCATCTCGGAGCGGGCAATGCGGATGACCACGGAGTCGTCGGGCTTGACGACCACCCAGGCGTTCACTTCAGACGGCAGCGCGGTCTGCGCGGCCGCATCCTTGCCGAACGGGATGTTGAAGGCGACGACCAGGCCGCCAGCTGCGGCGGTGGTGCCGAGGAACTTGCGGCGCGAGACCTTGGGAGTGAGGGTGGTTGAGCTCATGTCACGCTCCCGTCAGTGTGCTGGATGGACAGCGCGGCGCTCTTGGTGTTGCCGCCCGCCGCCACAACCTTGATGGCTGCGCGGATGCGGTTGTAGGTGCCGCAGCGGCAGATGTTGGTGATGGACTCGTTGATGTCCGCATCTGTCGGGTTGGGCTTGTCGCGCAGCAGCGCGGTGGCCGCCATGATCATGCCGCACTGGCAGAAGCCGCATTGCGGCACGTCGAGTTTGGCCCAGGCCTGCTGCACCGGGTGCGAGCCGTCGGGCGACAGGCCCTCAATGGTGACGACCTTCTCGGTGTCGCTGACGGTGGAGACGGGGCGCACGCAACTTCGGGTGGGCACGCCGTCGATGTGGACGGTACATGCACCGCAGGCTGCGATGCCGCATCCGTACTTGGTGCCGGTGAGGCCGAGCTGTTCGCGCAAGACCCAGAGCAGGGGCGTGTCGCCCTCCGCCTGGAACTCACGGACAGTGCCGTTGACGTTGAGCTTTGCCATGTGGGGTCCTCTTCATTGTGGGTTGAATCGGGAATCGGGTGACAGCGCGAAGCATCGTACGCTGGCCCGGAAAATCCTGCAGGACGAAGGGGCAGGGTTTTTACCAGCCGGCGGCGCGCTCGATGAGGCCCAGCATCTCGGCGCGCCAGCGCTCCGGCGAGAACTCGCGGCGCAGCAGGTCCTGGCCGGCCTCGACCATGGCCCGGCGGCGCGGTTCGTCGGCCAATAGGTTGCGGCACAGGGCGGGCAGTTGCTCCAGCGGCGCGGTGGCCAGGTGGAGGCCGGGCTGGATGCCCAGCGCGGTGATGTCATCGGAATGCTCGGCCACCACGGCGCAGCCCGCCGCCCAGGCCTCGAAGGCGCGGAACTGGTCGAAGTAGGTGTGGTGCGGGTCGGCGTGGATGCTCAGGTGGATGCGGCTGTGCTGGCGCAGGTGGTCCCGGGCGCGACCCCACATGTGCTGCCAGACGAACCGTGCATTGACGCCGCCGGCCTCGAACAGCGCTGCCGCTTCGCGCCGGCGGCCCTGGTCGCCGCCAAGCCAGACGGCATCCACCAGCCTGTCGGCATCAGGCACCGGCTGGCGGACATGCCTGGCCGCCACCATGTAAGGAATGAGGCAGGCATGCAGGTTCGGGACATGCTCGCGCGAATAGTCCACGACCGCCTGATCCATGCCGGCCAGCGCATGCAGCTGCGGCGCCAGCGCGTCGAACACTTCAGCCTTGTAGCGGTGTGAACTCGCGTCATTGCGGGTCAACGGGTCGAACATCCACAGCACCTTCCTGCCATGCGCCGGAAGCCCGTGGGCGATGAACCGCCTGCAAGCCTGGATGCCAACGACCAGCAGGTTGACGTCGCAGGCGCCGACGTCTGGCAATGGGCCGTCGCCAAAGGCGCCGAGGTCGATGTACTCCACATCATGGCCTGCGGCCAGCAGCACATCCATCCATGCCAAGGCGCCCTGGCCGAACATGACGTGGATGTCTGTGTAGATGTGGATTTTCATCAGGGCGGTTTCCGTGCTGCTGAAAATACCATGAGTCGCGCAGGCGTCTGCCTGCGCGGGCAAACCCGGTGGCCGCTGCCGGTTGCGGCATGAAGAATCAGGCATCGCACAACGCGTTCCACCGGAGATGCCATGCCCGACCAGAAGCTCCCCCTGTCCCGCCGCCGCTTCAGCCTGGCTGTTGCCGCAGGCGCCGCCACCGTCGGCGTACCTGCACTGGCGCAGCCGGCCTGGCCCAACAAGCCGATCCGCATCATCGTGCCCTACACACCCGGCGGCTTCACCGACCAGATGGCGCGCATCGTGCAGGTGGGCCTGCAGAACCGCCTGCAGCAGACGGTGACGATCGACAACAAGCCCGGCGCCAACAGCATCATCGGTGTGGACATGCTGGCCAAGGCACCGGCCGACGGCTCGACCTTTGCGGTGGTGATTGCCGCCTACGCCGCCAATACCACGCTGTACCCCAAGCTGCCCTACGACCCGCGCAAGGACCTGACGGGCGTGTCGCTCATGGGCATCTCGCCGTTGCTGGCCGCCATCAACAACGATGCGCCGTTCAAGAACGCGAAGGAGCTGATCGACTATGCCCGGCGCAACCCGGGCAAAGTCAGCTTCGGCTCTTCAGGCAACGGCTCGGCCGCGCACCTGACTACCGAGCTGTTCAAGGCCATCACCAAAACCTACATGGTGCACATTCCCTACCGGGGCGCGGCACCGGCGCTGACGGACTTGCTCGGCGGGCAGATCCAGCTGTTCTTTGACGCGGCCACGGGGCTGATCAACGTTGGCAAGCAGGGCCGGGTCAGGTTGATCGGCGTGTCGCACGACAGTCGGCTGCCGGCGGTGCCGGATGTGCCGACGTTCATCGAGCAGGGCTTTGCCGGCTTCATGGGCAGCACCTGGGCCGGCATGCTCGCGCCCGCAGCAACGCCGAAGGACATTGTGAAAAGGATGTCGGAGGAGGTGGGGCGCATCATCCGCAGCGACGAGACGCGGGCCCGGCTGGACACCATGGGCACGTTCCCGGGCGGTGGCACGCCGGAGGAGTTTGATGCCTTCATTGCCGCTGAAACGGCGAAATGGGCGAAGGTGATCAAAGACGCCGGCGTCAAGCCGGACTGATCAAGCCGCCCCCGCGGGCAACTTACTGGGGAAGGTTGGTTTGCAGCGCGGCTTGCGGCTGCGCGGTCTGCACGCGGCGGGCGCCGTCAAAGCGGCGTTCCCAGTAGCTCACCCGCATGTCTTCCACCCGCACCTCGGCGCCGGGCTTGGGCGAGTGGATGAACTTGCCGTCGCCCACATAGATGCCGACATGGCTGAAGGCCCGTTTCATGGTGTTGAAGAACACCAGGTCGCCGGGCTGGAGCTCGGTTTTCTCGATCTTTTCTGTGGCGGCAGCCTGCTCGTTGGCACGGCGCGGGAGGATGAGGCCGACCGTCTGCTCGTACATGGCGCGCACAAAGCCGCTGCAGTCAAAACCGGTTTCGGCATTGTTGCCGCCGCGCTTGTAGGGAACACCCAGGAAGCCCATGGCGTTGACGACCAGGTCAGACGCCTTGTCGCGCACGGTCTGGCGGACATGCTGGATCTGCGAGAGCAGGCCCTTGTCGGCAAGGAATTTGTCTATGTCGTCGTCCGAACCGCCGGGGGCGGCATGGGCTGCAGTCCAACCAAGGAGCAGTGTGAGCAGCAGCGCGAAGGCGAATCGGTTCATGGGCGCAAGGTTAGAGGCTCAAAAGCTAGAAGTCAAGTTAGAAATGATGCCCAAGTCCTTGATTTGTATAAGGTTCAAATGTAAGGATGGCATGCTTACAAAATAAATGACAGTTTGGAGTCACCCAAAAGCTCACATTCTGGAGGGCCGGCGTCCTGCGGGGATTTGCACAGTTGTCTGACGCAGGACGGCGCGGCGTCCTACATACTGGCCTTTTTGAAACTGCCCTGGGAGTTGCCATGCCTGAAATATTGAGCCGCCGTTTTGCCCTGTCGCTGCTTGCCGCAGGTGCGGCCCTGGCTTTGGGCGCAGCCCATGCGCAAACCGCGCGGCAGGAGACGGTGGCCGGCGGCCTGGAGAACCCGTGGGCGGTGGCTTTCCTGCCGGGCGGCAGCTTTCTGGTCACCGAGCGGCCGGGCCGCATGCGGGTTGTTGCGGCCGATGGCAAACTGGGCGCGCCCCTGTCCGGCGTGCCGGCGGTGGCGGCAGGCGGGCAGGGCGGCCTGCTGGACGTGGTCACGGATTCGGCCTTTGCGCAGAACCGCCGGATCTTCTTCTGCTTTTCCGAGCCCGGGCAGGGTGGCAACAGCACGGCGCTTGCCACCGCCACGTTGCCGGCCGATGCGGCCGGGCTGCAATCTGTGCAGGTGATCTTCAGCCAGAAGCCCAAGGTGCAGAGCTCGGCCCACTTCGGCTGCCGCATTGCCGAGGCGAAGGACGGCACGCTCTACATGACGCTGGGCGACCGTTACGGCCGCATGCAGGACGCGCAGAAGCTGGACAACCACATTGGCAAGGTCATCCGCATCAACAAGGACGGCTCCGCGCCCAAAGACAACCCGTTTGCCGGCCGCGCCGGCGCCTTGCCCGAGATCTGGAGCTACGGCCACCGCAACGGGCAGGGCGGCGCCATCGCGCCGGACGGCAGCTTCTGGATGCATGAGCATGGCCCGCAGGGGGGCGACGAGATCAACGTTCCGAAAGCCGGGCTCAACTACGGCTGGCCCGTCATTACCTATGGCGAGAACTATGGCGGCGGCACGATTGGCGAGGGCATCACGGCCCGCGCCGGCCTGGAGCAGCCGCTTCACTACTGGAAGCCGTCCATCGCACCGTCGGGCATGGCCTTCCTGACCAGCGACAGATACGGCCCGGGCTGGAAGGGCAACCTGTTCGTCGGCTCGCTGAAGTTCGCCTACCTCGACCGTATCGAGCTGTCGGGCGGCAAGGTGGCGCGGGAGCACAAGATTGAAGTCGGTGAGCGGGTGCGCGATGTGCGCCAGGGCCCGGACGGCCTGCTCTATGTGCTGACCGACAGCCGGCAGGGCAAGCTGCTGCGGCTGGCGCCCTGAGTTTCCGCGCTGGTCAGGGCTTGATCAGGCCCTTGCGCACAGCATAGAGCGTGAGGCTGGCAATGTCGTTGATCTGCAGCCGCTCCATGATGCGGGCGCGGTGCACGTCCACTGTCTTGGGGCTGAGGCCGAGGTCGTAGGCGATTTCCTTGGAAGCACGGCCCTGCGCGATGAGCGTGAGGATCTCGATCTGCCGCTCGGTGAGCTCCTCGCTCACGGTGGGCTCTGACGGCTGCAGCAGGCGCTGCGCAATGGTGGGGCTGAAGTAGCTGCCGGTGGCCATGACGCTCTTGACGGCCTGCTCCAGCTCGAACGGCGGCGCGTCCTTCATGAGGTAGCCGCTGGCGCCGCTGGCCACCGCGCGCTTGACGAAGTCCACCGTGTCGTACATGGACAGCACCAGCAGCTTCACGCCGGGCCGGCTCTGCTTGAGGTGGGCAATGGCGGTGATGCCGTCCATGCCGGGCATGGAGATGTCGGTCATGACGAGGTCGGGCGTGAGGGACTCGACCAGTGTGATGAGCTCCTGGCCGGAACGGGCTTCGGCGATGACTTCCACGCCGTCAACCATCGACAGCAGGGCCTTGATGCCGGAGCGGACCAGGTCATGGTCGTCTGCGAGCACGATACGGACGGTGCTTGCGCTGGAGGTGTTTTTCATGATCCCTGTTCGGCTTGTTCTGTGCACTGTTATAGCCCGGACAGGGCAAACCCACAACCCGCGCTTTCACCGCGCCCCGGTAATGTTTACAGGAGCGCCCGGATGATCACGCCATGCCCGGGCCGCGTGCGGATGGAAAGGCTGCCCCCGGCCAGCTCGGTGCGCTCGATCATGCCGTACACGCCCAGGTTCTTTTCGCTGGGCTGGCCGTCGAGGATGAAGTCCTTGTCAAAGCCCTTGCCGTTGTCGGCGATGATGAGGGCGATGCGGTCCGCCGGCAGGAAGCGCAGCCGCACCGAGATGCGGCTGGCGCCGGCATGGCGCAGGGTGTTGGTCACGGCTTCCTGCACCAGCCGCACGGCGACGGATGCGGTCTCGCTGAGCTTTGCAGGCTCGGTGCCGCGGGTGGTCATGCTCACCCGCACGCCGGCCGGGTCGGCCAGGCGCTGCAGCGCCGAGCGCACCGCCGCCACCAGGCCCAGCAGGTCCAGCTGGGCCGGCCGCAGCGAGAATGACAGCGTCTTGACCTGCTGCACCGCCTCCTGCGCCATCTGCATGGCCGTGTCGGTGAAGGCGGTGGCGGCTTGCGGGTCGGCGGCCTTGCGGGCGGCATGCAGGTGGATGACCATGCCGGTCAGCGTCTGGCCGAGCACGTCGTGCAGCTCGCGCGAGATGATGGTGCGCTCGCGCTCCTGCGCGGCCACCAGGCGGGTGGACAGCTTCTTCAGGCGCCGGTAGGCCGAGTCCAGCTCGGTCGTCAGGCGCTGCTCCTCCAGCATGCGCCTGCGGTCGGACATGACTCGCGCGATCACCTGCGGCAGCGTGCCGAGCTTGTCCTTGGTGACATAGTCCACCGCGCCGTGGCGCAGCACGTTGACGGCCGCCTCCTCGCCGATGGCCTGCGTCACCACCACCAGCGGCACGGTCAGGCGGCGCTCGGCCAGCAGCTTGAGCGCGGCATAGGGCGAGAACTGCGGCAGGTTGTAGTCGCACAGGATGACGTCCATGCCTTTTTGCAGCGCGGCGTTGAAGCCCTTGGCGTCGTCCACATGGTCGATCAGGTAGCGGTGGGCCGGGTCGGCGCGCTCCAGTGCAAACGTGATCAGCTCGACATCGTCGGCGCGGTCTTCCACACAGAGGACGCGGATGGACGGCAGGGCGGAGGTGTTGTCTTGCACGATGGGGTTGCGGCTTGCGGGTGGTGTGGGCATGCCGGTCGGCAGCCCAGCGCAGTTTAGCGCGCGGCCCGGCCGCGTCGGGAAATTCCTTAAGGGGGGCGGGCGATATTGCCTAAGGGCGCGGCGGCGCCGCATGGTCTCATCAACCCATCGCGCAAAGGCGCATCCATCGCAAGATCCAGGAGTCAGGGACCATGAGTGCAGTTCACAGCCAGCCAGCCCCCTTGTCACAGCCGGGCACGCTTGCCCGCAGCGCAGCTGCGCCCCGGCCGGCCGGCGGCGGCCGGATCTCCCTGACCATTGCACGGATCGAGCCCTGGGTGTCCTGGTCCCTGTCGGCCTACACGGCCTGGGTCGCGCTGCTCTCGTTCCCGGACCTTCCTGCCCTCTGGCTCTTTGTGCTGTATGCCGGGGTGCTCGGCAAGTGGTGCCACCTCTTCCCGTCGCGCCGCCAGGGCCGGATGTTCCTGCACGGCGCGCTGCTGATCTGCGCGGCCTACCTGCTGCATACCCACATCGACAACAGGCTGGGAGGGCCGGGCGGGCCGTTTTTCTTCTGGACCGCCATCCCGGTGCTGACCTATGCGTTCATGCTCAAGCCGCGCTGGGGCATGGCGCTGGTGGCCCTGGCCGTGGTGGAGTTTGCCCTTTCCAGTGCAGTGCGCGGTGATGCCGGCGCGGCAGACATCGCCCAGGCCGGCTTCCTGCTGGTGTTCCCGCTGGTCCTGTTCATGCCGCTGGGCGAGGCGATGCGCAAGCCCGATGAGCAGCTGGAGCAAAGCCGCCTGGACCGCACCACCGGCCTGCTGAACAAGGAAGGGCTGATGATCCACGGCGACGTGCTGCTGCGCGAATGCCGGCGCGAGAAGCGCGCCGCCACGGTGGCCGTGTTCGGCTGCGACGACCTGCTGGCCGTGCGCGAGATGTTCGGCCGCAAGGCGGGGCACAAGTCGCTGGCGCTGCTGGTTGAGAGGCTCAAGGCCATCGCGGGCAGCCGCGGCCTGGTGGCCCGCACCGGCCCGGCGGAATTCACCGTCATGATGCCGGGGCTGAACCGCGACAAGGCGCTGCAGGCCATTGCGCGCCACCTGGGCAACCCGCTGCGGGTTGAGCTGGTGGTGAACGGCGAGGAAGTCGTCATGGCGCCGGTCCTGGTAATAGACACCGTGGGCACGGCCGAAGCCACGATTGACGGTGTGCATGCCGACCTGTGCGCCGACCTGCGCGAAATCCAGGAGGCGGCGCGCAGCGGCGCCGCCGGCCAGCCGCTGCCGCCCGAGACCACGCTGTCTGCGGATGCGGCCACGGTGGTGGTGCCCGGCAACCTGCCGCCTGGCGCCTTTGTGTCGCACCTGCCCGAAACAATGCCGGTCGCGTTGGGAGCCCGTTAGCCGCCTCTTTGAAGGCCCGGCGGGTTTTGAGATGGCAGCCGGGGGAATATCAACAAGCCCTTCCCCCGGCTGCCTGCTTTTTCCAACGCAACCGGCCCGCGCGGCCGGGATAATGAGGTCTTGAAGGAGACCCCATGCTGCTTGAACCCGAAGATTCACAACTGGTGCTGGTGGACTACCAGGCCCGCCTCATGCCGGTCATTTTTGAAGGCGGCCTTGTAGCCGCCAACGCGGTGCGGCTGGCGCAGATGGCCCGGGCCATGGAGGTGCCGGCCTGGGGTACCGAGCAGAATCCGGCAAAGCTGGGCGAGAACCTGCCCGAGCTGCGCGCCCTGTGCAGCAGGACGCTGGCCAAGATGCATTTCAGCGCCTGCGCCGACGGCCTCAGCGAGTGGCTGCGGCCCGCGCCCAAAGCCCCGCAAGGCAATGCGCGCAGCCTGCCAAAGCACCTGCAGAAAGCAGTGCCGCAGGCGGCAGCCCAGCGCAACACCATCGTGATTGCCGGCTGCGAGGCGCATGTCTGCCTGCTGCAGACGGCACTGGACCTGCTGGACGAGGAGTTTGACGTGTGGGTCGTGACGGACGCGTGCAGCTCCCGCACCGAGCGCAACCGCGATGCCGCATTCGACCGGCTGGCCGGCGCGGGCGCCGAGCTGGTGACGACCGAGATGGTGGCCTTTGAATGGCTGCGCACGGCCGACCACCCGGCGTTCAGGCAAATGCAGGGCCTGATCAAGTAACGTTCAGGGCAAGTAGCCTTTTTGATTTAACTCTCATGGCCGGGCCGCAGCCAGCGGCCCCGGCAGTCAGGCCGATTGTGCCGGGGCGCATTCGCGAAGACGATGGCGGCCAGCTAAATCACGCAGGCAGCCACCATGAAGCAGTTGAGCCGGGAACACCAGACCATCGCCAGCCAGAAGGCGGCTTTCGCGCAGTTCCGTCCCGCCATCGAGGACGAGCAGTCCATCGAGCTGCTGCGCTTTTATGACTGCTTTGACGGCGCGGTGTCATGCCTCATCCTGTCGGAGCTGCACATGCGCCAGGGCGACCGCTGCAAGGCGCTCAATGTGTTCACCGAACTGGCCGCGCATTCGTACTTCCAGGGTACCGAGCAGAACCTCAAGGCGCTGAACCACCTGGCCAATGCGCAGGCCTTCCTGTGGAAGTTCCGCAAGGGGCTGCTGGCCGACAACGCGGTGGGCACGCCTTTCATGCAACTGCTGGACGACTTCCGCCACGAAATGCGCGAAGGCCTGAGCCAGCTGGAAGTCAAGGCGCGTGACGCCGTGGAACTGGGCGCCGTGGTGGACGAGGTGAGCGCGGTGTTCCGCTCCGGCGCCACCGTGGTTGATATCTTCGGCTTCATCGACTCGGCCATCCGTAGCCTGGAAGCACTGCGCAAGACGCCGGGCCGCGGCGCGGAAACCAACATCGCGGCCTGGAAGCTGCCGGTGGCGCAGATCATGGTGGCGGTTGCGGCCTGGGTGGCCTACCAGTGCTTCCACACGACCTGCCGCTGCGCGCAGACCGAGAAGTCGGTGCATGGCGCGGTGCTGGCCATTGCCTCGGTGGTGTACGCGGCCTGAGCGCTGCGCGGCGTGTCAGCCCTGCGCAAGGGCATTCTGGATGATGCCGGGGTCACTGCCCGGTAGCTGATCCACCTCAAGCAGCCGGTTCTGGTGCGCGCTACCATGACATGCTACCGAGGAGACACGATGGGCTACGCAGAGTTTTACCGGCAGTCGCTGGACCAACCCGAAACCTTCTGGGCCGAGCAGGCCCGCCTGATTGACTGGCACACGCCGCCGCAGCAGGTCTGCGACAACAGCCGCCCGCCGTTCACCCGCTGGTTCGCCGGTGGCACCACCAACCTGTGCCACAACGCGGTGGACAGGCACCTGGCCACCCGCGGCGACCAGGCCGCGCTGATCCATGTGTCCACCGAGACCAACGAGGAAACGGTTTACAGCTTCCGCGAACTGCATGTTGAAGTGCAGCGCATGGCCGCCGTGCTGCGCAGCCTGGGCGTGCAGAAGGGCGACCGCGTCCTGATCTACATGCCGATGATTGCCGAGGCCGCGTTTGCGATGCTGGCCTGTGCCCGCATCGGCGCGATCCACTCCGTGGTGTTTGGCGGCTTTGCATCGGTGTCGCTGGCCACTCGCATTGAAGACGCGGCGCCCCGGCTCATCGTCAGCGCGGACGCCGGCTCACGTGGCGGCAAAGTGGTGGAGTACAAACCGCTGCTGGACGAAGCCATCCGCCTGTCCAGCCACAAGCCTGATGCCGTGCTGCTGGTGGACCGGGGCCTCGCGCCGATGAAACTTGAGGCATCGCGCGACCAGCTCTGGGCACCGCTGCGGCAACAGCACATGGATGCGAAGGTGGACTGCGAATGGCTGGACTCCGACGCCATCAGCTACACCATCTACACCAGCGGAACCACTGGCAAGCCCAAGGGCGTGCAGCGCGACACCGGCGGCTATGCGGTGGCCCTGGCGGCCAGCATGAAGCACATCTTCGAGGGCCATGCGGGCGAGACCTACTTCTCCACCAGCGACATCGGCTGGGTGGTGGGCCACAGCTACATCGTCTATGGCCCGCTGATCGCGGGCATGGCCACCATCATGTATGAAGGCCTGCCGATCCGGCCGGACGCCGGCATCTGGTGGAGCCTGGTCGAGAAGTACAAGGTCAGCGTGATGTTCAGTGCGCCCACGGCGGTGCGGGTGCTGCGCAAGCAGGACCCGGCCTTCCTGAAGAAGTACGACCTGTCCAGCCTCAAGGCGCTGTTCCTGGCGGGCGAACCGCTGGACGAACCCACGGCGCAGTGGATCAGCGGCGCCCTGGGCGTGCCCATCATCGACAACTACTGGCAGACCGAGAGCGGCTGGCCCATCCTGACCATTGCCAACGGCGTGGAAAAGAAGGCCAGCAAGTTCGGCAGCCCCGGCGTGCCGATGTATGGCTACAACGTGAAGATCATTGACGAGAACACCAACGAGGAAGTGACCGATCCCGGCCAGAAGGGCGTGGTGGTGATCGAAGGCCCGATGCCGCCGGGTTTCATGCAGACCATCTGGCGCGACGACGAGCGCTTCGTCAAGACCTACTGGAGCACCATCCCCGGCCGCATGGTGTACAGCACGTTCGACTGGGGCATCCGCGACAAGGACGGCTACTTCTACATCCTGGGCCGCACCGACGACGTGATCAACGTGGCCGGCCACCGCCTTGGCACGCGCGAGATCGAAGAGAGCATCTCCAGCCACCCGAATGTGGCCGAGGTGGCTGTGGTGGGCGTGGCTGACAACCTCAAGGGCCAGGTGGCCATGGCTTTTGTGGTGGCGCGTGATGCAGACCTTGCCGATGCAGCCGCGAAGCTCAAGCTGGAAGGCGCGATCATGAAGGTGGTGGATGAGCAGCTGGGCGCCGTGGCCCGGCCTGCGCGGGTGCACTTCGTGACCGCGCTGCCCAAGACCCGCAGCGGCAAGATGCTGCGCCGCGCCCTGCAGGCCGTGTGCGAAGGCCGCGATGCAGGCGACCTGACGACGATTGAAGACCCGTCGGCGCTGCAGCAGGTGAAGGACTTGCTGGGGCGGTGAGGCGATTGGCTCGTGCCTGTGCGGTTCCTCTGAGCAAACCCCGTTCGGGCTGAGCCTGTCGAAGCCCTTATGCGATGCACCGCGCCAAGCCTTCGACAGGCTCAGGCTTGTTCCGGCACGTCGAACGAAACGGGTGGCAGCCCGGCGCGTTCGCGCTCGATCATGAAGGTCCATGCCGCCTCCCAATCCTTCACACGGCGTGCCGTATCAAAGAGAGGAGCGGTTGGCAGGGCGGCCGCAAGGCGCGCACGCATCTGCGCCAGCGCGTCCCGGTTGCGTCCCAGCGCCACAATCGCCTGCCTGTAGGCGTTGATGTCGTCATACACGCAGTCTGCAAGCCCGGCCGCACGCACAATGCTGCCGCCCAGGCGCGAGGCCATGCTGTTGCCGGCGAAGGTCACAGCCGGCACGCCCATGCGCAACGCATCCACGAGGCCGTGGTTGGCATTGAACCGGACCGCATCAACGAAGAGGTCAGCGAGCGCCATGCGTGCAAGCATCTCGGCGCGGCTGCAGCGCGCCAGGAAAACCAGGCGCTCCGCCGAAACGCCGGCGGCCGCCGCTTCCCGCGCGAGGTTGGCCCTGGCCATGGCCGGGTAGGTGGGCAGCAGCAGGATGGCATCGGGCAGGGCACGCAGCACCTGCATCCAGATGCCGAAGGTCTCCGGGTCCAGCATGACCGAGGGAATGAAGGCGCCCAGCACCAGCGCATCGTCGGCCACGCCGATGTCTGCGCGTGCGGCGGGCTGCTCGGGCAGGTCGTCATTGGCGCCCATCCAGACGGTGTGCGGCAGCCGTGCGGTGACACCGTAACGCGCGGGACTGGCAGAGTCCGGATGCAGGAAGTGGTCCGACATGTTGTACTTGTAGGACTGCTGCGGATGGTGCCGCTGCCAGGTGAGCTGGCATATCTGGACCGGCGCGACCCTGCGCAGCCCGATCTCGGGCCGGCACCAGGGCGTGTAGAAGGTGGTGTCCATGAACAGGTCCAGCTGGTCCAGGCGCATGCGCGCAACGACTTCGTCGATGGTCATGTGCGCCGTCTCTGTGACCGACGCGGCATGCGGCACCAGCGGCTCCAGCAAGCGGGCCTCAGGCCTGGGCGTGGGCGCATAGAGGTGAATGGCAAAGCGCGAGGCGTCATGCAGCGCGAGTTGCCGGGCCAGCCCGTTGGCGATGCGCGGGTCACGCAGGTTCTGCGCCATGATGCCGATGCGCAGGCGTCCGTCCCGCGCAGGCGCGCGCGGCGGCACGAAGTGCGCAGCGTCCGGCTTGAAGCTGGCGGTGATGGCCTGGCCGGTAAGCGCGCGGATGCGGCCGATCTGGTCTTCATGCAACTGCAGGGCGAGGCCGTAGAACTGGGCGTCGCGCCAGTCGCGTTGCGCGCCGGTTTCTTCGGCCTGCGCGAGCATTTCGCTGATGACCCGGGTCAACGCATCGTTGTAGTGCCAGTCGCAGACCTGCATTGCTTCGAATGCCTGGTGGGCGAACAGCTCGCGTGTGTTGGGCAACATGGCCACCGGTTTCTTGACGGGTGCGTCCCTGGCTGCGGTGTTCGCGGCAGCCAGAAATTCGCGCAGCATGGCCTGGCCTTGCGGGCCGAGCGCTGCGAAAGCAGCATCGGCGCGGTCGAACTCGGCATTGAATGCCAGCGCTACCGCGCGCCTCAGGCGAAGGTCCTGCCGTTGCGGGAAACGCGAGATGGCCGTGTCCAGCACCTCGATCGCGGCAGGGTAGTTGCGCGCTCCTGTCAACATGTCGGCCAGATTGACCCAAAGCTCGGGCAGGGTGGGCAAGAGTTCCACGCACCGGCGGGACTGGTCAACCGCGACGGCCCACCGGCCCTGGCTGGCTGCCAGCAGGCCTGAATTGTTGAGCGCCCTCAGGTGGTTGGCATCAAGCGCCAGCGCGTGCTCATAGCATGCTTGGGCTTCAACAATCTGGCCGCATGCTTCTGCAGCGATGCCCAGGTTGGCAGCCCCGTCCGCCGTTGCGAGCAATTGGTCACGCACAGTGGACATGGCCTGGTAGGCGGCCTGGGGCCGGCCGAGTTCAAGTAGCAGGGTGCCGCAAGCCGAAACAGCTTCAAGGTCGGCCGGCGCGATTGCGAAGGCTTTCTCAAATGCGACAAGGGCCTGTTCCGGCTGTCCTTCTGCGTGCAGCGCTGCACCATAGTCCATCCAGGCCTCAAGTCCGCCGGGCGAAGCCTCGGCCCGGCTCCTGAGTTGTGCCAGCGGGGTACGGGAGGTATCGGTCATCGGCACGATTATGGGCCAGCAGGGGCTGCGAAGTGATAATCCGTTGTCATGACAATCCCCGCGCTTTCACCCCTGCACCTGATAGGAAATTTCTCCGATCCATTCACTGGTGCCGAGCGGGAGTTGCCAGATCTTGCGCAATGCCTTGGCGCGCGCCGCAAGACGCTGCTGTGGTCTGATGTGCCTCCACATCCTTCCTACGCAAAGCAGGGTGTGCTGGCGATAAAGCCGTTCGCAAGGCAGGTGCCCGTGGGAGGCATGCTTCTGTTTGGCGGGGTGCATGTGGGCCTTGGTGTCTGGGTCAGGCACGCCAGGCCCGAGAGGATTGCATTGCGGTACAACCTGGCCCAGCACGGGCGCCTGTATGACATCATTGGTCAGCTGCGTGATGGCACCGGCGTGGAGCCGGAACTGCTGTTCGTTTCGCAGGCGCTGCAGCTGGGTGCGGGCTTGCCCGGGACGGTGGAGCGCAGCCTGATCCGTCTGGAGCCCTACTTGCAGCAACCGGTGGAGCGGCCGGTGGGGCGTCCGTTCACGATTGGCCGTGTCAGCCGCGACACGATCGACAAACACCACAAGGACGATGCTGCCCTGTACCGCATGCTTGCCGCACGCGGCTGGCGCATCCGCATCATGGGCGGCACCTGTCTGGCGCCGCAGCTCGCCGGAGTGGAGGGTGTTGAACTGCTGCCGGTGGGGGCTGAGCCGGTGCCCCGCTTCTATTCAACCCTGGACGCCATGTTTTACCGAACCGGAAGCTTCAATGAGGCCTATGGGCGAGTGGTGTTCGAGGCGATGGCCAGTGGCCTGCCGGTCGTGGCGGGCGCCGTTGGGGGCTATGCGGAGTGCATTAGCCATGAAAAGAATGGCTTTCTCGTACACAACCAGGAAGACGCCCTGCATGCCCTGGAGAGCCTCACGATTGACCGCAGCGCGCGTGAGCGCATCGGCCTGGCGGCCCGCGAGCGGGCGATGGAACTGCACGGCAACCAGGCCATTGAGGCCCAGTTGCAGTTCTTTCTGCGCTAGTGCATCAGTTTGCGTAATTGTTCGTGATGGCGCCAGCGCGCTGCAGAACCACTGCACCATTGACGCGCCCCAGCCCGCTCACGTCTTTTGCGTAGGTTGCACCCATCCTGTAGGCCATGTCGCCTACAAAGAAGCCGTTGATCATGACGGTACTGCAACTGTTGCTACGGAAGCTTGACTGGTTGCCGCCCGTTCCGTTTGACATGTTCGCGTTGCCCGCGATGGTGACAGGCGTGCTGCCAAACTGCGCATCAACGCGAAGGTAGACGTTCGCATTGGTGAAGTCCACACCGGCATACGCGCCAAGCAATTGACCCAGCTGGCTGACACCGTTGTAGGTGGCCGTTGGGGAAGTACCGCCGATCAACGAATAGTTGGCGTAGCCGTATTGCGGCATCTGGTTCTGGGGCGTCGGCTTGCCTACGATGTAGTGCAGCGAATCCAGCATGGAGGAATTGCTGGTGTAACCGCCGTAACCCGAGGGGGAGGTCGTCACGTGGTCGGCGGTCACCCAACTGCCCCAGCCAATGAAATCAGAGTCGGTGATTTTGCCGATGGCGCCGAACGTACCAGATCCGCCAGTCCGTTGCAGTTCTTCGGTGTAGTAGGAAGGGGTCTTGAACTTGACCAACTGATCGCCGTTGAACGTGAACTCATCGGTGCCGTTGTAGTTTTGGCCAAGGTAGGACGGGCCGTAGTAGTAATCGTCCAGCTGGTAATTGCCTTCTGTGAAGGCGCCGCGCCAGCCGCTGCTGACAACCTGATTTACAGGAGTCGTTGTCAACGGACCCCGCGCGAACACGCCGCCACCAGTGATATACCCGTGATAGCCGGTATCTGCCGCAAACGTCACGCCCGCTTTCTCGGCATTGTTGCCACCGAGGAATCCATTGAACTGACCGGTGCCGCACATGGCGCCTGCCACGCAGGCTGCGCTGGATACCGACAACTTGCCGCCGAAGTTCGCGCCGCTGGCTGTCCCGCTGCCGCGCAGGTTGTAGTCGGTGGTGCCGTCCTGGGCCAGTGGCACGAGGTATATGCCGTCACCCAGGTCGGGCGGCGTCGCGACGCCAGGCATGCGCACATTCAGGTTCACGTCGATGTAGTTGCCCGCACCGAGGAAGTCCACGGTCAGCTTGCTGCTGGAGAGCAGTTCGCCGGTCACGCCTTCTGAGGACATGACGGGCGTGCCCGCCACAAAGGCATAGTCGCCGCGCTGGCCCTGCAGGGCCGCGAGGGCGGTGGTCGGTGTTGCGAGGCCGGTGACGAATGCGGTGGACTTGACGTCCACGACATCGGAGCCGGTCGTCCAGGTGTTTTCGGTCCAGGTGCCCAGCATCATGAAGTCGCCGCCGGCCATGGTGCCGGTTTCGCTGACGACGGTGGTGGTGGCGGTGGTTTTGCGGTCACCCCTTGAGTCGGGCGTCAGGTAGACCTGCGGCTTGCCGTCGGCGTCGATGTACAGCGTGCCTTCGGGGTAGTTGCGCTGGTCATAGTAGGCAGAGTCAAACACGTACTCGCCGTCGTAGATGGGGGCAACCGTCGGGATTTCCTGCTCGACGGGCGGTGGCGATTTCAGGCCACTGGAGGAGAACGCCAGGCCGGACAGCACGCGCGGGTTCAGCGGCTGGTGAACGGTCGGGACGATGCCGGGCTGGTTGGCCACGACTTCCGGGTCCTGGCGCGGGTCGGGCGTGGGCAGGGTGGCACGGGTAGACGTGCGGATCGGTGCCTCTTGCGGCGACACGACCAGGGCTGACTCGCCGGCCGTCAGGCCGATGCAGCCGGCGCGGGTGCAGACCTCGATCTCGTCGAGTTCCGTCGAGACGGACAGCGAGCCGTCGGGGTTGTAGGCCAGGTTGAAGGCCGAGCCGCGGATGCCGATGGTGGCTGTGGTCGTCGTGACCTTGAAGTTCTCGCGGTTGCGCTTGCCGATCAGGCCGGTCACGGCACGCATGCCGCCGCGCAGCAGGTCAACCAGGAAGGCATCCTGCTTGGGGTCGTTACGGTCGGCGTAGTTGGCGATGTTGAACTGCGAGTTCGGCTGCAGCGACACCAGGCCGCCGTCGGAGAACTTCACCTGCGCGCGGCCGTTCGGGCCGGTCACGATGGCGTCGCCGCTCTCGATGTTCTTGCCCTTGGTCAGCGGGTCTGCCGCTGCGCCGCGGCGCAGCGTGACGTCGCCGGCGGAGAACTGCGCGATGCCTGCAGCCGCAAAGCTGTGCATCGGGTAGGCGGCCGCAAGGGCCATCATGAGCATGGCGTTCTTGAGCTTGTGTTGTTGGTTCATGGAGGTTTCCCCTGGCTGCGTGGGCTTGAAAAATGGTCGGTGGGTCAGGCGGCTCAGAACTCGCGGCGCGCGGTGATGGAAACCACGGTGCGGTCGTAGTCGGCAATAACGACGTTGGAACTGGTGCTGGTGAAGGCGACCTGCGGCGTGATGCGCCAGCCCTTGGCCGGCACCCAGGACAGGCCCAGGTTCAGGTTGGTCTGGTTGTCGCTGCGTGTCACGAGGAAGATCGGGTCGACGCCGCCGAACTTGCGGTGCTCATAGCCGAGCGTGACGAAGGCCGCCAGCGTCTCGCTGAAGGGCTTCTGCACGCCGGCGCGCACGCCGGTGAGCTTGTGGCCGAGGTCAGGGCGGCCGGCCGTGTCTTCGCTTTCCTCGCCGAAGTAGGCGCCGCCGTAAGCCAGCAGGCCATTGCGGAACAGGTGGGCATAGGTGCCGCCGATGACGTTGCGCTTGGCGTCGCGCACTGGCTGGTTCGGGTACTTCAGCTGTGTCAGCTGGACATAGGTCGTAACCTGGCGGAAGCCGTCAAAGCGGTACGTCCATTCACCCACCACGCCGTACTGGTTGCGCACGCGGGAACCATCAACGCCATAGGTGCCGTACTGGGCCACCAGGCTGTATTCGTTGCGCTCCACACGGTAGGCGGCGCCTGCGGACAGGTCGATCTGGTCGTTGTTGAACTGATCGGCTGTGCCCGAATGGAGGCGGACGTTGGCCGTGGCATTGCCGATCAGCGACCAGCGCGGGTCGAGGATGTGCCGTCCGGAAAGGCCTGCGCCTACCGATGCGAAGGAGGCCTTGGTCTCGACGCCGGCGGGCGCCAGCACGACGACGATGTTGCCGAGCACCGGAACCGCTACGTTGGGGTTGGTGGGGCCGCTGTTGGCATTGCTGTCATGGCCGACAGAGGCTTCAACATAGCCCTTGATGGAGGAGCGGCCGGCTTCGTCAACGCGGTCGATGGCTTGCAGGAACTGGTCAATGGTCTTGGCGGCCTCGACCGGGATGCCCTGGTCCTTGGTTTCCTGGAGCAGGCGCCGGGCGGCGACGTTGTCGCCGACGGCGAAGAGGGCACGGCCGAGCTCAGCCCGGGCGCGCGCGTTTTGCGGTTGCACCGCCAGGACGCGTTCCAGCGCGAAGATGGCCCGGGTGTACTGGCCGGTTTCATTGGCGGCAATGCCCAGGACGGTGTCGAAGTCGGGGTCGCCTGCGCGCTCGGTTTCCTTGGCGTCCAGCATTTCAAATGCCTTGGCGGACTGGCCGGTCTGGGTGAGGGTGAGGGCCTCGCGTACAAGTGCGTCGGCCTCAGCTCTGGATTCTGTCGGGAGCATGAATGCTGCAAGCAGCAGGGCCAACAGATAACTTGGTGCGCGTTTGTTCGTGTTCATTTTGAGCATGTCATCAATGTTAGAAAGGTTTTATAGCACGCACCGACACAAATTTGTGGGTTTTTTACATCTTCCGTGTCCCCCAAACACGGTATGTTGCGAGGCGGGCAAACCCTATGCACGGTTCCTGTGCGAACCCGCACAATATAAGTTGTTGCTTATATGTGCATAGACCATGACTGCCCTGCTTGACGAGAACGATGCCACCGAATCGGTGCGGGTGTTTGAACTTGCTGCCGAACTGTTTGGCGTACTGGCCACGCCCATGCGGCTGCGCATCCTGAGTGCGCTGTGCAATGGCGAGTGCTCGGTCAACCAGCTGCTCGAGAAGATCGACACCACCCAGCCCAACCTGTCGCAGCACCTGAATGTGCTGTACCGCACCGGTGTGCTGGCGCGGCGCAAGGAAGGCACCCAGGTGATTTACCGGGTGCAGAGCGAGAAGGCGGTGTCGCTGTGCCGGGCAGTTTGCACGCAGATTGCCATCGAGATCGACGAGCCGCTGCAGCTCCCGCCGTCGGAGCGTCTTGTGGGCCGGGCAGCGATCTGAGCGGGCGGGCACAGCAGAATGTCAGTTTTATCCAGCCGTTTCCTCAGGCGGGCTCCCGAGAACTTTCTTGACGCTGCGCAGGTCCGCGATGTGCGGGCCGGGCGCCGCGGCTTTCTTGCCGGCGCGCTGGCGGCAGCTGCCGCAGGTGCTGCGTCCGGTGCTGCCGCGCAGGGCAACCCGGTGGCGCCAACAGCAGGCGACCCGAACATCCTCTCGCTGCCTGACCACAGCAAGTCCCTGGGCCAGGCCGTCGCTGCGCGGGGCTATGGCGTGCCCAGCATCTGGGAGAAAAACCTCCAGCGCCGCGAAAGTCCGGGCCTGACCCGGGTGAGCCAGTCCAGCGTGAGCTTCTGCCCGCTGCAGGGCCTGTTCGGCATCATCACACCCAGCGGGCTGCACTTTGAGCGGCATCACCAGGGCTGGTGGGACATCGACCCGTCAAAACACCGCTTCATGGTCAACGGCAGCGATGAGCGCATGCTGAAGCGGTCGATGGTGTTCACCATGGACGAGCTGATGCGCCTGCCCAGTGTGAGCCGCATCCACTTCATCGAGTGCGGTGCCAATACCGGCATGGAATGGGGCAATGTGGCGGTGCCCACGGTGCAGTACACCCACGGCATGATCTCCTGCAGCGAGTTCACCGGCGTGCCGCTGCGCACCTTGCTCGAGATGTGCGGCGCGGACTTCAAGCGCGGCAAGTTCGTGCTGGGGGAGGGGGCGGACGGCTCGGGCATGACGCGCACCATCCCGATGAGCCTTGTCATGAGCGGCGAGGTGCTGGTGGCCTATGGCCAGAACGGCGAGATGCTGCGACCGGAGAACGGCTACCCGCTGCGGCTGGTGGTGCCCGGCGTGCAGGGTGTGAGCTGGATCAAGTACCTGCGCAGGGTGGAACTGGGCGACGCGCCCTGGGCCACCAAGGATGAGTCGGTTCACTATATGGACCTGATGCCTGATGGCTTGCACCGCCAGTACACCAGCATCCAGGAGGTCAAGAGCGTCGTCACCTCGCCCAGCGGCGGCCAGATGCTGCTGGACAAGGGCTTTCACAACATCACCGGCCTGGCCTGGAGCGGGCGCGGCAAGGTGCGGCGGGTGGATGTATCCGCCGATGGCGGCCGCAACTGGAAGCCGGCGCGGCTGGAGGGCCCGGTGCTTTCCAAATGCCTCACGCGGTTCAACTCCGACTGGTCGTGGGACGGCAAGCCCGCACTGCTGATGAGCCGCGCCGTGGACGAGACCGGCCACGTGCAGCCCACCTATGCCGAACTGCGCAAGGTGCGGGGCACGCGCGGCATCTATCACAACAACGCCATCCAGACATGGCTGGTGGAGGAAAGCGGGGAGGTGAAGAATGTCCAGCTTTCGTAGCCTGCTGGTGCTGATTTCGCTGCTGGCCGCCGGCGGCGCCTTTGCCCAGGCAAGGTTTGAGGGTGTCGGCCGCGCGGCAACGCCAGCTGAAGTCAAGGCCTGGGACATCGACGTGCGGCCGGATTTCAAGGGCTTGCCACCCGGGCAGGGCAGCGTCAGGCGCGGCGAGCAGGTCTGGGAGGCGCAATGCGCGTCCTGCCACGGCACTTTCGGCGAGAGCAATGATGTGTTCGCACCGATCGTGGGCTATACCGGCAAGGCCGATGTGGAAACCGGCCGGACAGCCGCCCTCCAGCTGGGTGCCAACACACCTACGCGCACGACGATGATGAAGCTGTCGCAGGTGTCCACGCTGTGGGACTACATCAACCGCGCCATGCCGTGGACGGCGCCCAAGTCCCTTTCAGCCGATGACGTGTATGCGGTGACTGCATTCATCCTGAACCTGGGCAATGTGGTGCCCGACGATTTCACCCTGTCCGACCGCAACATCCGCGAGGTGCAGGCGCGGCTGCCCAACCGCAATGGCAGCACGACCGCACATGCGATGTGGCCCGGGCGCGAGTTCGGCGGCACCGGCAAGCCCGACGTGCAGGGCGCCACCTGCATGAGCAACTGCAGGACGGCGCCGTCGGTGGCCAGCTTCATTCCGGACTATGCGCGCAACGCCCATGGCAACCTGGCCGAGCAGACGCGCGGCATAGGTTCGACGCGCGGCGCGGACACAACGGGGGCCGGCACTGCGCGTGCCTCCGGCGCGCCTTCGCCAGGAACTGCGGTTGTAGTTGCTGCCGCGCCTGCCGCCGGGGTTGCTGCTGCGGCAGCCGGCAGCGCCGGTGTCATGCCCATACTCCAGAAGAACGTCTGCATCGCCTGCCATGCGGTGGACGGCAAGCTGGTAGGGCCTTCGTTCCGGGACATTGCGGCGCGCTACAAGGGCCGGGCGGATGCGCCGGCCTACATTGCGGGGCGCATCAGGTCGGGCGGGCAGGGCGTGTGGGGCGCAATCCCCATGCCGGCCCAGTCGATCAGCGCCGACGACGCAGCGCGCGTTGCGCAATGGCTTGCGCAGGGTGCGGCGAAGTGAGGCCACCATGAACACCAAAGGGTTCAGGGTAACGCCCACTGCGTATATCGCTGGAGGTTTCTAGAATGGTGTCCAGTTTTCCCAAGGTATCAAAGGAGTTTCCATATGGAACGTCGTGAATTCATCAACAAGAGCTCGGGCGCTGCGGCCCTCGGGCTCGCTGCCGCCGCCGGCTTCGTGCCGGCCACGGCCAGCGCCCAGAATGCCCCAGGCTGGAACCAGGGCGCTTTCGAGAGCAAGACGCTGGCCGACGCTGTCAAGGCGCTGGGCGGCGGAACGCCGGTCGAGAGCAAGGACCTTGTGCTGCAGGCGCCCGAGATCGCCGAGAACGGTGCGGTCGTGCGCATCGGCGCTCAGAGCAACATCCCCGGCACCACGCAGGTGGCGCTGGTGGTCGAGAAGAACCCGGCTGCCCTTGCGGCCGTGTTCAACATCCCGGCCGGTACCGACCCGAATGTCTCCACCAATGTGAAGATGGGCCAGTCGTCCAATGTGTTTGCCGTGGCGAAAGCGGGGGACAAGTTCTTCTATTCGGTCAAGGAGGTCAAGGTGACCCTTGGCGGATGTGGCGGCTGAACCCTCGCAGAACAGGAGAAAAAAATGAGTGATCCGATGCGTATCCGCGCCCAGGCGCAAGGCGACAAAGTAACCGTGCGTGTGCTGGTCAGCCACGAGATGGAAAGCGGCCAGCGCCGCGATGCGGCCGGCAAGGTCATCCCGGCATGGTTCATCCAGAGCATCAGCGCCGAATGCAATGGCAAGACCGTCATGAGCGCCCAGTGGGGCCCCGCCGTGTCCAAAAACCCGTTTATCCAGTTCGCATTCAAGGGTGCCAAGGCCGGCGACAAGATCGCAGTGACCTGGATCGACAACAAGGGCGACAAGCGGACGGACGAAGCTGTCATTTCCTGAAGCCTGGCGGGTGGGGAGCCCGCCGTTACGAGGAGACACGATGAAAATGAAACTCTTGGGCCTGGCTGTGATGGCAGTCCTGCCGCTGGGGGCAACTGCCCAGAAGAGCACGGCAGACGGCATCGCCGAGTACCGGGCCATGCTGGCGGACGGCAACCCTGCAGAACTGTTTGAGGCGCGTGGCGAAGTGCTGTGGAAGCAGGCACGCGGACCGAAGAACGCCAGCCTCGAAAAATGCGACCTGGGCAAGGGGCCAGGCGTTGTGAAGGGCGCATTCGTCGAGTTGCCGCGCCATTTTGCCGACACCAACCGGGTGCAGGACCTCGAGTCCCGCCTGTTGAGCTGCATGGAGACGCTGCAGGGTTTCAATGCGGCAGAGATTGCCAGAACCCCATTTGGCCGTGACGAGCAGAAAAACATGGAGTCGCTCGTCGCCTATATCTCCGGCGAGTCCCGCGGCCTGAAGTTCAACCTGCCGCAGCAGCATGCCCAGGAAAAGCTGATGTATGAAGTCGGCAAGAAGATGTTCTACCTGCGCGGCGGTCCGTATGACTTCTCCTGCGCATCCTGCCACGGCGAGGACAACAAGCGGGTTCGCCTGCAGGACCTGCCCAACCTCACCAAGAACCCCGGCGCCGGCAACGGCTTTGGCGCCTGGCCGGCCTATCGGGTGTCGAGCGGCGAGCTCTGGGGCATGCAGCGCCGGCTGAACGACTGCTATCGCCAGCAGCGCTTCCCGTTCCCGGGCTTTGCATCCGATGCAACCGTCGCGCTCAGCGTGTACATGGGTGTCAATGGCAAGGGTGGCGTCTCCACCGCGCCGGCACTCAAGCGTTAACCAGCACAGGAAGCACAGACATGAAGCCAACCTACAAGAAAAAGACCGCGCTGTCCGCCCTGGCCGTTGCTGCAGCCACTGTGCTGCTTGGCTGCGCCATGGCGCCTACAGCCCAGGAGGTGGAAGCCGCCACGCAGCAGGTCATCAAGTCGTCTTTCCGCGACCAGGGTATCGCCAAGATGGATCGCCTGACGCTGGATGCCTCCAACAAGGCCTGCTCCGAAGCAGCCGGCGCCGCACTGGACGCCAAACTGGCCAAGGGTATTGAAGAAGCCAACCTCAAGACCGTGAAGCTGCCGTCGGACGGCAAGTTCCTGGGCAACTGGCAGGAAGGCGAGCGGATTGCACAGAACGGCCGGGGCATGACCTGGACCGACGCGGCGACCGCAGCCAACGGCGGCAGCTGCTACAACTGCCACCAGATCAGCAAGGCCGAGCTGTCCTTCGGCTCCATCGGCCCGAGCCTGTACAACTACGGCAAGCTGCGTGGCGTGGCCGACCCGACGTCCGCCGAGGCCAGGCCCATCGTCGAATACACCTGGGGCAAGCTCTGGAACTCCAAGGCATACAACGCATGCTCCGACATGCCCCGCTTCGGCCATGCGGGCATCCTGAACGAGCAACAGCTGCGCGACGTCATGGCGCTGCTGCTGGACCCGAAGTCGCCCGTCAACCAGTAACCGCTGCCGACCGGCAGATCTCCAAGTGAGCCTTTCCCGCCGCGAGTTTTCCTCGGTCATGGCGGCGGCGCTGGCCTGCGGTTTCCCGCTGGGCCGCAGCGCTTCCGCCCAGCAGGCCGCCAGTCTCTATGACGTGCCGAAGTCCGGCAATGTGCACCTGCTGCACATGACGGACTGCCATGCGCAGCTGCTGCCCATCCACTTCCGTGAACCGTCGGTCAACCTGGGGCTGGGCAGCATGCGCGGCGAGTTGCCGCACCTGGTGGGGCACAACCTGCTCAAGGCCGCCGGCATCAGGGCCGGCAGTGCCCAGGCCCATGCATTCACCTTCCTGGACTTCGAGCGCGCCGCGCGCCGGTACGGCAAGGTCGGCGGCTTTGCGCACCTGGCAACGCTGGTCGGGCGTCTGAAAGCATCGCGCCCCGGTGCCCTGCTGCTGGACGGCGGCGATACCTGGCAAGGCAGCGCGACATCGCTCTGGACGCAGGGGCAGGACATGGTGGATGCCTGCAGGCTGCTGGGCGTGGACATCATGACGGCGCACTGGGAATTCACCTACGGCGAGGCACGTGTCAAGGAACTGGTGGAGACGAAGCTGGGCAGGATCGACTTCGTGGCGCAGAACGTCAAGACGAAGGACTTTGATGACCCGGTTTTCAAGCCGTACGTCATCCGCGAGATGAATGGTGTGGCCGTGGCCGTCATCGGCCAGGCCTTCCCCTACACACCAATCGCCAACCCGTCCTGGATGGTGCCCAACTGGACCTTCGGCATCCAGGAGAAGGAACTGCAGGAGCAGGTGGATGCCGCGCGCGCAAAAGGCGCGCAGGCCGTCGTCCTGCTGAGCCACAACGGCATGGACGTGGACCTGAAGCTGGCATCCCGCGTGACCGGCATTGACGCCATCCTCGGCGGCCATACCCATGATGGCGTGCCGGTGCCGGTGGTGGTGAAGAATGCCGGTGGCCAGACGGTCGTGACCAACGCGGGCAGCAACGGCAAGTTCCTGGGCGTGCTCGACCTGGAGGTCAAGGACAGGCGCGTGACCGGGTTCAACTACAGGCTGTTGCCCGTATTTGCCAACCTTCTGCCTGCCGACCGCGAGATGGCGGCGCTGATCGACAGGGTACGCGCGCCCTACAAGGCAAAGCTGGAAGAAACCCTGGCCACCACCGAGGGCACGCTCTACCGCCGCGGCAACTTCAACGGCAGCTTCGACCAGCTGGTGCTGGACGCATTGATGGAGGTGCGCGGTGCAGAGATCGCCTTCTCTCCGGGTTTCCGCTGGGGTACCTCACTGCTGCCGGGCCAGGCCATCACGCGCGAGCACCTGATGGACCAGACGGCCATCACCTACCCGTGGACGACGCTGTCGGACCTCTCTGGCGACACCATCAAGACCATTCTTGAAGACGTGGCCGACAACCTGTTCAACCCCGACCCGTATTACCAGCAGGGCGGCGACATGGTCCGCGTGGGCGGCCTCACCTATGCCTGCGACCCCGGCGCGAAGATGGGTAATCGCATCCAGGACATGCGGCTGGCGGGCAAGCCCGTCGAGGCCGGCAAGACTTACAAGGTGGCAGGCTGGGCGCCGGTGCAGGAAGCCAGCAGGAACGCCGGCCCGCCGGTGTGGGATGTCGTGGAGGCGTGGCTCAAGGCCCACAAGACGGTCAAGCCGCGCAGGCTGAACAACCCGAAGCTCATGGGCGTGGAAGGCAACCCGGGTATTGCGTGAACTATCAGGCGTACAATCCGCCGTGCATACAGGCCCTTCTGCCAACGCATCCGCTATCCGGTCCAGCCGTGTCGCGGAAGGTTTTCCAACCAAGCTAATGTTTCCCAGAGGGAAACGGAGGTCAGCGCAATATGAGCGATCAATCGTCGTCTTCGGCGTCCACTGCGGCGTCCATCTATAACGCCTACAACGGCAATTCCTATCTCTTCGGCGGCAATGCGCCCTATGTCGAGGAGATGTACGAAAACTACCTCGCCAACCCCGGCAGCGTGCCCGACAACTGGCGCAGCTATTTTGATGCGCTGCAGCATGTGCCCGCCGTGGATGGTTCCAATGCCAAGGACGTGCCTCACCTGCCGGTCGTCAACGCTTTCGCCGAGCGCGCCAAGCAGGGCACGACCAAGGTCGTCCTGGCCAGCGCCGACTCCGAGATGGGCCGCAAGCGCACCGCCGTCCAGCAGCTGATTGCCGCCTACCGCAACGTCGGTGCCCGCTGGGCCGACCTCGACCCGCTCAAGCGCACCGAGCGTGACAAGATTCCCGACCTGGACCCGGCCTTCTACGGCTTCAGCGACGCCGACCAGGAAACGGTGTTCAACACCAGCAACACCTACTTCGGCAAGGAAACGATGACGCTGCGCGAGCTGCTCAATGCGCTGCGCGAAACCTACTGCGGAACCATCGGCGCCGAGTTCATGTACAGCACCGACCAGGGCCAGAAGCGCTGGTGGCAGCAAAAGCTCGAAAGCATCCGCAGCAAACCCAACTTCACGGCCGAGAAGAAGCGCCACATCCTGGACCGCCTGACCGCCGCAGAGGGGCTGGAGCGCTTCCTGCACACCAAGTACGTCGGCCAGAAGCGCTTCTCGCTCGAAGGCGGCGAGAGCTTCATTGCCTCGATGGACGAAGTCATCCAGATGGGCGGCATGAAGGGCATCCAGGAAATCGTGATCGGCATGGCCCACCGCGGCCGCCTGAACGTGCTGGTCAACTCGCTGGGCAAGCTGCCGGCCGACCTGTTTGCCGAGTTCGACCACACTGCCCCTGAAGACTTGCCCAGCGGCGACGTGAAATACCACCAGGGCTTCAGCTCGGACGTCACCACGCCCGGCGGCCCGGTGCACCTGACGCTGGCTTTCAATCCGTCGCACCTTGAAATCGTCAACCCGGTGGTTGAAGGCTCGGTGCGCGCCCGCATGGACCGCCGCGCCGACCCGCAGGGCAAGCAGGTGCTGCCGGTGCTGGTGCACGGCGACGCGGCATTTGCTGGCCAGGGCGTCGTGATGGAAACGCTCGCGCTGGCCGAAACCCGCGGCTACTTCACCGGCGGCTCGGTGCACATCGTCATCAACAACCAGATCGGCTTCACCACCTCCGACCCGCGAGACAGCCGCTCCACGCTGTACTGCTCGGACGTGGTCAAGATGATCGAGGCGCCGGTGCTGCATGTGAACGGCGACGACCCCGAAGCCGTGGTGCTGTGCACCCAGCTTGCGCTCGAGTACCGCATGGAGTTCAAGAAGGACGTGGTGGTGGACATCATCTGCTTCCGCAAGCTCGGCCACAACGAGCAGGACACGCCCGCGCTGACCCAGCCCCTGATGTACAAGAAGATCGCCCAGCACCCCGGCACACGCAAGCTGTACGCCGACAAGCTGGCCGCCCAGGGCATGGGCGACACGCTGGGCGACGACATGGTCAAGGCCACCCGCGCCGCGCTGGACGCCGGCAAGAACACCTTCGACCCGGTGCTCACCAACTTCAAGAGCAAGTACGCGGTGGACTGGAGCCCGTACCTCGGCAAGAAGTGGACCGACAGTGCCGACACCGCCATCCCGACGGCCGAATGGAAGCGCATCGCCGAGAAGATCACCACCATTCCCGCCAACTTCGCGGCGCATCCGCTGGTCAAGAAGGTGCTGGACGACCGCGCCGCCATGGGCCGCGGTGATGTGAATGTGGACTGGGGCATGGGCGAGCACATGGCCTATGCGTCGCTGGTGGCCAGCGGCTACCCGGTGCGCCTGTCGGGCGAAGACTGCGGCCGCGGCACGTTTACCCACCGCCATGCAGTGCTGCACGACCAGAACCGCGAGAAGTTTGACGAAGGCACCTACACGCCGCTGTGCAACGTGGCCGAGAACCAGGCGCCGTTTGTTGTCATCGACTCCATCCTGTCTGAAGAAGCCGTTCTCGGCTTCGAATACGGCTATGCATCGAATGACCCCAACACGCTGGTGATCTGGGAAGCCCAGTTCGGCGACTTCGTCAATGGTGCCCAGGTCGTGATCGACCAGTTCATCGCCTCCGGCGAAGTGAAATGGGGCCGCGTCAACGGCATCACGCTGATGCTGCCGCACGGCTACGAAGGCCAGGGGCCGGAGCACAGCTCGGCCCGGCTGGAGCGCTTCATGCAGCTGAGCGCCGACACCAACATGCAGGTTTGCCAGCCGACAACGGCCAGCCAGATCTTCCACCTGCTGCGCCGGCAGATGATCCGCAACCTGCGCAAGCCGCTGATCATCATGACGCCCAAGTCACTGCTGCGCAACAAGGATGCGACCTCGCCGTTGGCCGAGTTCACCAAGGGCGGCTTCCAGACGATCATTCCCGAGAACAAGGAAGAGATCAACAAGAAGGCCGAGAAGGTCAAGCGCGTCATCGTGTGCTCGGGCAAGGTCTATTACGACCTGGCCAAGAAGCGCGAAGAAAAGGGCGCCGACGATGTGGTGATCCTGCGCGTGGAGCAGCTGTACCCGTTCCCGCACAAGGTGTTCGCGGCCGAGCTCAAGAAGTACCCCAACGCCACCGACATCGTCTGGTGCCAGGACGAACCGCAGAACCAGGGCGCCTGGTTTTTTGTGCAGCACTACATCCACGAGAACATGCTCGAAGGCCAGAAGCTGGGCTACTCCGGCCGCGCGGCATCGGCCTCGCCGGCTGTGGGCTACTCGCACCTTCACCAGGAGCAGCAGAAGGCCCTGGTCGATGGCGCGTTCGGCAAGCTCAAGGGCTTTGTCCTCACCAAGTAAAGAATATTGACGACGGGTCAACAAGGCGGCTGCGCCGCCTTGTCCTCGCACCAAAAGTTTAGGAAAAAGAAAATGGCTATCGTAGAAGTGAAAGTCCCGCAGCTGTCCGAATCGGTTGCAGAAGCAACCATGCTGCAGTGGAAGAAGAAGGTTGGAGACAGCGTCGCGATCGACGAGATCCTGATCGAGATCGAGACCGACAAGGTGGTGCTGGAAGTGCCCGCGCCTTCAGCCGGCGTCATCGCTGAAATCCTGGTGGCAGATGGCGGCACCGTGACGGCGGAGCAGCTCATCGCGAAGATCGACACAGAAGGCAAGGGCGCTGCCGCAGCCCCGGCAGCGGCACCCGCCGCCGCGCCGGCAGCTGCTGCTGCCCCGGCCCCCGCCGCAGCAGCGGCCTCGGGCGGCTCGATGGCAGGCGTGGCCATGCCCGCAGCCGCCAAGATCATGGCCGACAACAACCTTGCGGCGGGTTCCGTTCCCGGCACGGGCAAGGATGGCCGCGTGACCAAGGGCGATGTGCTCGGCGCTGTAGCGTCAGGCGGCGCTGCCCCTGCAGTAGCTGCACCGGTGGCGGCGCCCACCGGCGCGCCGAAGGCCGCGTTGCCCCGCGTGGCTGGCCCCGCTGCCCCCGACCTGGGTGACCGCCCCGAGCAGCGCGTGCCGATGAGCCGCCTGCGCGCCCGCGTCGCCGAGCGCCTGTTGCAGTCCCAGTCGAGCAACGCCATCCTGACCACCTTCAACGAGGTGAATATGGCGCCGGTGATGGAAATGCGCAAGCGCTTCCAGGAGAAGTTCGAGAAGGAGCACGGCGTCAAGATCGGCTTCATGAGCTTCTTCGTCAAGGCCGCCGTGCATGCGCTCAAGAAGTATCCGGTGCTCAACGCCTCGGTGGACGGCAACGACATCGTCTACCACGGTTACTTCGACATCGGCATTGCCGTCGGCTCGCCGCGCGGCCTGGTGGTGCCTATCCTGCGCAACGCCGACCAGATGAGCTTTGCCGACATTGAAAAGAAGATCGCCGAATACGGCGCCAAGGCGCGCGACGGCAAGCTGGGCATTGAAGAGATGACCGGCGGCACCTTCTCCATCAGCAATGGCGGCGTGTTCGGCTCGATGCTGTCCACCCCCATCATCAACCCGCCGCAAAGCGCGATCCTCGGCGTTCACGCCACCAAGGACCGCGCTGTGGTCGAGAACGGCCAGGTGGTGGTCCGCCCGATCAACTACCTCGCCATGAGCTACGACCACCGCATCATCGACGGCCGCGAGGCTGTGCTGGGGCTGGTGGCGATGAAGGAAGCGCTGGAAGATCCGGCCCGCCTGCTTTTCGATATCTGAGGAGCAGCAATGAGCAAGCAATTCGACGTCATCGTCATTGGCGGCGGCCCCGGCGGCTACATTGCCGCCATCCGCGCCGCGCAACTGGGCTTCAACGTAGCCTGCATCGACGAGTGGAAGAACAAGGACGGCAAGCCCGCGCCGGGCGGCACCTGCACCAACGTCGGCTGCATCCCGTCCAAGGCGCTGCTGCAGTCGTCCGAGCACTATGAGCATGCGGGCAAGCATTTTGCCGAGCACGGCATCGGCGTGCAAGGCCTGTCGCTTGACCTGGCAAAGATGCTGGAGCGCAAGGACAAGGTCGTCAAGCAGAACAACGACGGCATCCTGTTCCTGTTCAAGAAGAACAAGATCAGCTTTTTCCACGGCCGCGGCTCGTTCGTCAAGGCAGCCGAGGGGGGCTATGAGATCAAGGTCGCAGGCGCAACCGAAGAGAGCATCACCGGCAAGCAGGTCATCGTCGCCACCGGGTCCAACGCCCGCGCCTTGCCGGGCACCCCGTTTGACGAGGAGAACATCCTGTCCAACGACGGCGCTCTGCGCATCGGCGCCTTGCCGAAGAAGCTGGGCCTGATCGGCTCCGGCGTCATCGGTCTGGAGATGGGCTCCGTCTGGCGCCGCCTGGGCGCCGAGGTGACCATCCTCGAAGGCCTGCCGACCTTCCTGGGCGCGGTGGACGAGCAGATCGCCAAGGAAGCCAAGAAGGCTTTCGACAAGCAGGGCCTGAAGATCGAACTGGGCGTGAAGGTGGGTGAGATCAAATCCGGCAAGAAGGGCGTGTCGATTGCCTACACCGATGCAAAGGGCGGCGCCCAGACTCTGGAAGTCGACAAGCTCATCGTTTCGATCGGCCGCGTGCCGAATACGACCGGCCTTGGGGCCGAGACCATCGGCCTCAAACTCGACGAGCGCGGCGCGATCGAAGTGGACGGCGACTGCAAGACCAACCTGCCGGGCGTCTGGGCGATTGGCGACGTGGTGCGTGGGCCGATGCTGGCGCACAAGGCCGAGGAAGAGGGCGTGGCCGTGGCTGAACGCATTGCCGGTCAGCATGGCCATGTCAACTTCAACACCGTGCCCTGGGTCATCTACACCAGCCCCGAGATTGCATGGGTCGGTCAGACCGAGCAGCAACTCAAGGCCGCCGGCCGCGAGTACAAGGCCGGTACTTTCCCGTTCCTGGCCAATGGCCGGGCGCGGGCACTGGGCGACACGACCGGCATGGTCAAGTTCCTGGCCGATGCCGCCACCGATGAAATCCTGGGCGTGCACATGGTGGGACCGCAGGTCAGCGAGCTGATTTCCGAGGCGGTGGTGGCGATGGAGTTCCGCGCCAGCAGCGAGGACATTGCCCGCATCTGCCATGCACATCCGTCGCTGTCGGAAGCGACAAAGGAAGCGGCGCTCGCTGTTGACAAACGGACGCTGAATTTCTGATACGGGTGACGCCCAGGGCATGTCCGTCAAAGCAGTCTACGAGGAAGAACTCAAGACCCGGGGTTACGAAAGCGACCCCGCGCAGCTGCGCGCTGTGGAGGCGCTGGAGCGTTGCGCGCAAGAGTGGACGGACTACAAGGAGCAACGCTCCAACGCCTTCAAGAAGCTGATCAACCGGCCCGACATCCCGCGCGGCGTCTACATGTACGGCGGGGTGGGGCGTGGCAAGAGCTTCCTGATGGACTGCTTCTACAACGCGGTGCCCATCGTGCGCAAGACGCGCCTGCACTTCCATGAGTTCATGCGTGAGGTGCACCGCGAGCTTGCCGAACTCAAGGGCACGGCCGACCCGCTGGACGAGCTCGGCAGGCGCATGGCAAAGCGGTACAAGCTGCTGTGCTTTGACGAGTTCCATGTGGCGGACATCACCGACGCGATGATCCTGCACCGGCTGATCTCGGCACTGCTGGACAACGGCGTGGGCTTTGTCACCACGTCCAACTTCCCGCCCGACGGCCTTTACCCCGGCGGCATGCACCGCGACCGCATCCTGCCGGCCATTGCACTGCTCAACGAAAACCTGGAAGTCATCAACGTGGACAACGGTACCGACTACCGGCGCCGCACGATGCAGCAGGTGAGGCTCTACCACACGCCGCTCGGGCCGCAGGCAGACGCAGAAATGAACGAGGCCTTTGACAAGCTGGCCGAGGCGCATGACGAAGACCCCATCCTGCACATCGAGCAGCGCGAGATCCGCGCGCGGCGCAAGGCCGGCGGCGTGGTCTGGTTTGACTTCAAGACCCTGTGCGGCGGCCCGCGCTCGCAGAACGACTATCTTGAGATCGCCAGCCAGTTCCATACCGTGCTGTTGAGCGACGTGCCGTTCATGCCGGTGCGGATGGCATCGGAAGCCCGGCGGTTCACCTGGCTGGTGGATGTCCTCTACGACCGCAGGGTCAAACTGATCATGTCGGCTGAAGTGGCGCCGGAGGCGTTGTACACCGAGGGGCCGCTGGCCCATGAGTTCCCGCGTACGGCATCGCGGCTGAGCGAAATGCAGTCCGCCGAGTTCCTCGCACTGGATCGCCGCATGGTGGATACTGGATTGACATGAGAACGATTTTTGCCAACCTCGTCCTTGCCGCGATTTGCGGCGCAGCCGGTGCGCAGACTGCGGACCCTGCTGCGGCGCGCACTGATGCCGAGCGCGCCCGCATCGCAGCGGAGCGGTCTGCGGTGGAGTCGCGCTTTTCCGCCGAAGAAGCCGGCTGCTATGGCAAGTTTGCCGTCAACGACTGCCTGAACGAGGCCCGGGCCCGCCGCCGTACAGCCCTGGCCGACCTGCGCAGGCAAGATCTTTCCATCAACGATGCCGAGCGCAAGCGCAAGGGCGCCGAGCAGATGAAACGCATCGAGGACAAAACCTCGCCGGAAAAGCTGGACGAAGCAGCCCAGCGCCGGGAACGCGCCATCAACGACCAGCGCATCCGCGACGAAAAGGCGGCCAAAAAAGAGCAGGAAGCGGCGGACAGGCAGGCCGGTGCCAGGGACCGTGTCAAGGCGCAGCTTGAAAAGGAGCAGGGTGCGGGTGAAAAAGCGGCTACGCGCGCCTCAAAAGCCGCGTCCACCGGGCAGTCGCTGAGCCGGCATGAACAACGGCTCAAGGATGCAGAAGAGCGCCGCGAACGGGTTGAGCAAAAGCGCAGGGAGCGCACCAAGCCGCCAGCCAGCCCGCTGCCGGTTCCCGGGCCGTCCTGAACCGTGGGCCGCAGCGCCGCCGGGTGCCGGCCTGCCGGCAACTTCAGCGCGTGAGCGGCGGCAGCGAAGACATCGACAGCGGTACCGGTTTTTCCGGTGCCAGCGGCTCGAGCTTGACGATCACCAGTGAGAGGTTGTCACCGCCCCCCCGGCCGCGCGAGCGGGCTTTCTCGATGAGGAACTCCGTGGCTTCGCGGGGCGAAAGCGACGACAGGACCGAACCCAGCTCGCTCGGGCTGAAATAGTGCCAGACGCCGTCGCTGCAGGCCATGAGCACATCGCCCGGGCGCAGCTGCGGAATGAAGTGGACCTCCATCGGCGGGTCTTCCTCGGTACCCAGGCAGCCCATCAGGATGTTGGACTGCGGGTGGACGTTGGCTTCTTCCTCGGTGATTTCGCCGCGGTCCACCAGTGTCTGCACATACGAGTGGTCCATCGTGCGCTTGACCAGCTTGTTGCCGTGGAAGTGGTAGATGCGTGAGTCGCCGGCATGGACCCAGTGGCAGTCGCCTGCAGGGTTGATGAGGAACGCCGCAAAGGTGCTGTGCGGCTCCTGCTCCGCCGAAATGGCCGTCAGCTTGATGACGATGTGGGCTTCCTGCACCATCTGCCTGAGCACCGACGGTGCGTCGTCAGACTCGGGGGCATATCGCTCGAAAAGCTGCTTTGCGGTCATCATGACCTGGTCGGACGCCTTGCGCCCGCCGCTGCGCCCGCCCATGCCGTCGGCCACAACGCCCAGCACGCAGCCTGCCAGCCGAGCATGATTGAGCAGCGCAACCTGGTCCTGCTGGTACTCGCGGTCACCCTTGTGGATGCCGGTTGAAGCTGTGAGTCGGTAACCTTTGGCCATATTGAATCTGATCGAAGGCGCGATGCGAAGCGCGGCTCGATTAATCACCCTGAAACACGTATTATCAAACGAACCCGCAAGACTGCCACGAAATGGCCCTGATTGACGCTTTGGACACCAATCTGCATTCCCCCGAACGGCGCCTGATCGAGCTGCGGATCGAGCACGCCGACCTCGACGCCATGATAGACCGCATCAGCCACGAAACCCCGCTTGATGAACTCATGGTCCAGCGCCTGAAGAAGCGCCGCCTGGCCCTGAAGGACCAGATCTGCCGGCTTGAGCTGACCCTCGACCCCAAAGAACCCGCGTGAACAGCCCGCTGATGCTGGAGGGCCTGCAACCCATGGTCCGCGAGGCTTTTGCGCCTGAAGGAGTGCTGTCGCGCGCAGCAGAACAGTTCCACCCGCGTCCCGGGCAGACGGAGATGGCCCTCGCTGTGGCGCGCACCATCGAGGAGGGCGGCGTGCTGGTGGTGGAAGCCGGCACGGGCGTGGGCAAGACGTTTTCATACCTTGTGCCCTCGCTGCTGAGCGGTGAGCGGGTGCTGCTGTCCACCGCCACCAAGACGCTGCAGGACCAGCTTTTTGGCCGCGACCTTCCCCGACTGGTGCAGGCGCTCGGCCTGCCCGTGCGCACTGCGCTGCTCAAGGGCAGGGCAAGCTACCTCTGCCTGCACCGCATGGAACTGGCCAGGCAGGATGCCAGCCTGCCGGACCGCACATCGGTGCGTACGCTCGCCAAGGTCGAGGAGTGGTCGCAGGTCACGCGCACGGGCGATCTTGCCGAATTGCCCGGCCTGGACGAGCGGTCGCCCGTCATACCGCTCATCACGTCCACCCGCGACAATTGCCTGGGCTCCCAATGCCCGAAGTTCCGGGCCTGCCATGTCAACCTGGCCAGGCGCGAGGCCCTGGCTGCCGATGTGGTGGTCATCAACCACCACCTGTTCTTTGCCGACCTGGCCGTTCGCGAGTCCGGCATGGCCGAGCTGTTGCCGACGGTGCGGGTGGCGATCTTCGACGAGGCGCACCAGCTCAACGAAACCGGCGTGCAGTTTCTGGGCGCGCAGCTCACCACGGGCCAGGTGCTGGACTTCGCACGCGACATGCTGGCTGCCGGGCTGCAGCTGGCGCGCGGCCTGTTGGACTGGCAGGCGGTGGTCTCGGGCGTGGAGCGGTCGGCCCGCGACCTGCGGCTGGCAGTGGGCAAGGCCTGGCCCGGCGCCAAGCTGCGCTGGACCGGCGCTGCCCCCGAGAACATTGCGGCGGACGAATGGAGCCGTGCGCTGTCGGATGTGTTCGAGGCCTGCTCCGGGGCCATGGCCGCACTCGACACCGTGAGCGAGATTGCGCCGGACTTCATCCGCCTGCATGAACGGGCCGCTGCATTTGCCGACCGGGCAGAGCGGTTCACCCGGCCCTGCGAACCTGGCTCGGTGCGCTGGGTCGATGTGGGCACGCAACTGCGGCTGATGGAGTCGCCGCTGGATATTGCCGAGGCGGTGCAGACCCGCATGCTCAACCGCAAACCGGGCACCGCAGACGAGCCAGAGCCGGCGAAGTCATGGATATTCACCTCCGCAACCCTGGGCGATGACCCCAGGCTGCGCTGGTTCACCGAACCCTGCGGTCTGGGCGATGCCGAAATCCTGCGCGTCGGCAGCCCGTTTGACTATGCGCGCCAGGCCGCTGTGTACATCCCTTCGGGCATTGTGCGGCCGAACGATCCAGCCCACAGCGCACAGGTGGCCGGGCTCGCGGGCAATGCCGTGCAGCGGCTGGGTGGCCGCACCATGGTGCTCACCACGACGCTGCGCGCGCTGCGCGCCATCGGGGAGGCACTGCAAAGCAGGTTTGAAGGGTCAGGCGCCGTCGAGGTGCTGGTCCAGGGGCAACTGCCCAAGCGGCGGCTGATGGAGCGCTTCCGCCAGGCGGATGAAGGCGGAAGGCCCGGCTGTGTGCTGGTGGCCTCCGCGTCTTTCTGGGAGGGCGTGGATATTCCGGGGGATGCATTGCAGCTGGTCATCATCGACAAGCTGCCATTCCCGCCGCCTGGCGACCCGCTGGTCGAGGCGCGATCACAACGGCTGGAGGCTTCGGGCCGTAGCCCCTTCAACGATTATTTTGTGCCGGAAGCGGCTGTGGCACTCAAGCAGGGGGCGGGGCGGCTGATCCGGCGCGAGTCGGACAGCGGGATTCTTGTGGTGTGCGATTCGCGCCTGACCAGCATGGGCTATGGGCGCCGCCTGCTGGCGGCCCTGCCGCCCATGCGCCAGCTGCGCTCTGACGAGGCGTTTCAGGAGGCTTTGGGGGAGCTGTGCAGCGCCGCGCCCTGAGGCGCAAGCGCAGCAGCTGCTTTTACCAGAGCTTCCACCACGGATCCTGGCTGGACTTGAAGCCGCGCGTCAGGTATTCGCTCTTGGGGTAGCTCTTTTCCATCACGCGGCGGGCGTCGTCGCGCAGCTGCGTCATGCCCAGCGCGTCATAGGACTGGATCATGACGTACAGGGCTTCTTCCAGGGCAGGCACGTCGCGGTAGTCGGAAATGGCAACCTGCGACCGGTTGATGGCCGCCACGTAGGCGCCGCGCGAGTAGTAGTACCGCGCCACATGGACTTCATACTGGGCCAGCGAGTTGACGATGTAGGTCATGCGCTGGCGGGCATCAGGGGTGTAGCGCGAATCAGGGAAGCGGTTGACCAGCTCCTTGAAGGCCTCGAATGATTCCTTGGCCGCTTTCTGGTCGCGTTCGGCCAGGTCCTGCTTGGTCAGGAAGGCGAACATGCCCAGGTTCTCGTTGAAGTTGACGATGCCCTTGAGGTAAAGCGCATAGTCCAGCGCCGGGCTGGCCGGGTGAAGCTTCATGAACCGGTCGATGGTGGCGATGGCCTGGGCCTGCTCGTTGGCGCGATACTGGGCATAGGCCTTTTCAAGCTGGGCCTGCTGGGCCAGGGGCGTGCCGGCGGCGCGGCCTTCGAGCTTCTCGAAGAGGATGACGGCCTTGTCGAAGGCGTTGGAGTTCATTTCCTCCTTGGCCTCGGTGTAGATCCGGTTGGGGCTCCAGTTGGCGGTTTGATCCACCGGGGTGGAGGAGCAGGCCGACAGCAGCACGGCAACGCCCGCCAGGCAGAAGGCATGGACAACCGATAATTTGGCACGAAGCATCACTGGCAACCTTCTTGAAACAAAGCAAATTCATTATATCGGCCGACCCGGGCGTCACACATGCCATTGACGCGGGAGATGAAGGGGCTGATGCCGGCCCGGATGCCGAACTGCGTGAACTGCCCGTGGGCGCAGCGCAGCACGGCGAGCGGCTTGACCGCGCGCTGGTGGCGCTGGTGCCGGAGTTCTCGCGCAGCTACCTGCAGCAGCTCATCGACGCGGGGGCTGTCACGCTCAATGGCGCGGCATGCGCCAAGCCTGCGGCGCGCCTGAAGGCCGGCGACCGCGTGACGATCGAACTGCGCCCGACGCCGCAGAGCCAGGCGTTCAAGCCCGAGGCCATGGAGATCAGCGCCGTATTCGAGGATGAGCACCTTCTCGTCATCAACAAGCCCGCCGGCCTGGTTGTCCACCCGGCGCCGGGCAACTGGAGCGGCACGCTGCTCAACGGCCTGCTGGCACGCGACCCGGGCGCACAGGCGATCCCGAGGGCGGGCATCGTCCACCGGCTGGACAAGGACACCAGCGGCCTGATGGTGGTGGCCCGCACGCGCGGCGCCATGGATGCGCTGGTGCGGATGATCGCCGCGCGCGAAGTCAGCCGCCAGTACGTGGCGCTGGCGCACCGCCCCTGGACCGGCCCCGCCTCCCGCCAGGTGGACGAACCGATCGGCCGCGACCCGCGCAACCGGTTGCGCATGGCAGTGGTGGACCTCGCGCGCAGCCCCGGCAAGGCCGCCATCACCGGCTTCGAACTGATGCGCAATGCGCAGGAGGGGTGCTGGGTGCGCTGCACGTTGCAGACCGGGCGCACACACCAGATCCGCGTGCACATGGCGTTTCTCGGTCACCCGCTGGTGGCCGACGCCTTGTATGGCGGTGCCCCGGCAGCCGGTCTCGGGCGCCAGGCGCTGCATGCACAGCGGCTGGCATTCATGCATCCGTTCAGCGGGCAGCCGCTTGAGTTCCACGCCCCGTTGCCGGCGGATATCGCCCACGCGCTGGAGCAATGGGGACTGTACAATCCGGCCTGACGGCTTCACAAGCCGTGAAGCCCCAAGCAGACTTCGCTGGTGGCATGCGTTGCGGAACCTTCCCCGGTGACCCGGCAATGCCCCCGAAAGTGACCGTGCCCTGATGCCTCTGTGCCTTGGGGCGCCGTAGTGTGAAACGCGCCCTGGGCGCCTTTTCCGGAAACAGCACATCATGAATACGGCGGATGCCAAGCGCGTCCTCGAAACAGCCTTGATATGTTCGCAGCAACCCTTGCCGGTGCGCGAGATGCGTGTCCTGTTCAACGACGAACTTGGCGCCGACACCATCAAGACGCTGCTCCAGGACCTGCAGGACGATTGGGCGCGGCGTGGCGTCGAGCTGGTCAGCGTGGCCAGCGGCTGGCGCTTCCAGAGCCGCCCTGAAATGCGCGAATACCTGGACCGGCTGCACCCCGAGAAGCCGCCCAGGTACACCCGGGCGACGCTCGAGACGCTGGCCATCATTGCCTACCGCCAGCCGGTGACGCGCGGCGACATGGAAGACATCCGCGGCGTCACCATCAACACCCTCATCATCAAGCAGCTGGAAGACCGCGGCTGGATCGAAGTCATCGGCCACCGCGAAGCCGCCGGCCGGCCTGCCCTGTATGCCACGACGCGCCAGTTCCTGGACGATCTGGGCCTGGAGTCGCTGGACAAGCTGCCACTGCTGGAAACGCCCACGCCGCAGGCCAGCGTGCTGGAGTCGCTGGGCATGGAGCCTGACGATGCCCAGGGCGCCTTGCCTATCGAGCCCGTTGAGCCCCCCCTCGAACCCCTTGATGCCACTGCTGCCGGCCCCGCGCCCGAGATCCAGTCCGGGAGCCATCCCGATGCTCCAGCCGACCCGGCCGGCGAAGCCGCTGCGGCGACGCCCCAGGAAGACAGCGCCGCCGGTGACGACACGGCCCCACCCACAGGACAAACGACATGAACGAACCCATTCCCGGTGAGGCCGGCTTGCCGGAAGTGCCAGACGTCGAGGAGGCCGGCGCTCCGGCGCTGCCGCTTGCCGCTGGAACGCCCCTCGGGGACGCGGTGCCGTCGGGAGCCCGGGCCGCAGCGCAGGACGACGCTGACGATGCAGAAGAAGATGATGACGAGGACGGCGATGGCCGCCCCGCCCGCGCCGGGCAGCCCCGCGAGCCGCGCATCGAGCCTGTGCCCATCAGCTTTTCCGACGTGGTGTCGGGCCAGTTCGATGCCGATGAAGAGGCGCCCGACGTCGTCATCACCAAGCGCGTGCTGGCACCGCAGGCCGAAACACCCAAGCTCCACAAGGTGCTGGCGCAGGCCGGCCTGGGTTCGCGGCTTGAGATGGAGCAGCTCATCATGGAGGGCCGCATCTCGGTCAACAACGAGCCCGCCCACATCGGCCAGCGCATCCAGTTCGGCGACCAGATCAAGGTCAACGGCAAGCCCATCCGGGTGCGCATTGACCCCCCGCCGGCGCGCGTCATCGCGTACCACAAGCCGGTGGGCGAGGTCGTCACCCACGACGACCCCCAGAACCGCCCCACGGTGTTCCGCAAGCTGCCCAAGCTGTTCCAGGGCAAGTGGCAGTCGGTAGGCCGGCTCGACCTGAACACCGAAGGCCTGCTGCTGTTCACCAGTTCCGGGGAACTGGCCAACAAGCTGATGCACCCGCGCTTCGGCCTGGAGCGCGAATACGCCGTCCGCGTGCTGGGCGCCCTGAGCAGCGACGAGAAGAAGAAACTCATCGAGGGCGTGCAGCTGGACGACGGCATGGCCCAGTTCGGCTCCATCGAGGAGGGCGGCGGCGAAGGCTCCAACCACTGGTACCGGGTGACGATCTCCGAAGGCCGCAACCGCGAGGTGCGCCGCATGCTCGAAGCCGTGGGCCATGCGGTCAGCCGGCTGATCCGCATCCGCTATGGCGCGATGCTGCTGCCACGCGGCCTCAAGCGCGGCGCCTGGATGGAGCTTGACGAAGGCGACATCCGTTCGCTGGTGCAGGCCGCGGGCGCCGAGGCACCGCAGCGCCGCGAGCGGGACGGCGAGGGCGCCGGGCGCGAGGCGCCAGGGCGGGGCGGCCGCAACCGCCGCCGTGGCGGGCGCAACGGGCCGGGGCCGCGCAGCGATGGCCAGCGCAGTGACACGCAGCGGGGTGACGGGCAGAGGAATGCCCCGCGCAACGACGCACCGCGCGGCGGCCCGCCGCGCGAAGGCGGGCCCATTCCTGACCCGCTTCGCACATCCACGCCCGGGCAGAGCCCGAAACGCCGCGACCGCGGCAATGACAGGGGCGACCGCCAGGCCGGCGCCGGTGGGCAACCGGACCCGATGAAAACCGCATTTGGCTACATTGGGGCCGACAGTTTCACCCGCCAGCGGCAGGGGCAGGGTCCCGGCCAGCGCCGCGGCGGGGGAGGCGGCAACGGTGGTGGCGGTGGCGGCGGCGGCCAGCGGCGTGGAGGCGGCGGGCGTGGCGGCCGCTAAAAGCCCGGACGCGCCTCCGGCAGCCCATTCCCTGAATCACGGGATGTCATAGGGAAATCACCCATACAGGTTAAAATCGCAGGCTTTGCTCAATTGGGCAAAACGACTTTAAAACTTCAAGCTCAGGAAAACAAAATGGCTATCGAACGCACCCTCTCCATCATCAAGCCCGACGCAGTGGCCAAAAACGTGATCGGCCAGATCTACGCCCGCTTTGAAGCCGCCGGCCTCAAGGTCGTCGCCGCCAAAATGGCGCACCTGTCGCGCGGTGAAGCCGAGCAGTTCTATGCAGTGCACAAGGAGCGTCCCTTCTTCAAGGATCTCGTCGAGTTCATGATTTCCGGCCCGGTGATGATCCAGGCCCTTGAAGGCGAAGGCGCCATCCTCAAGAACCGTGACCTGATGGGCGCGACCGACCCCAAGAAAGCCGCAGCCGGCACCATCCGCGCCGACTTCGCCGACAGCATCGATGCCAACGCCGTGCACGGCTCCGACGCCGTCGAGACGGCCAAGGCCGAAGTCGCCTTCTTCTTCCCCGGCATGAACGTCTACTCGCGCTGAAGCGGGCAGGCAAAAGCATGAAATGACGGCCAACCTTCTCGACTACGACCTCGAGGGCTTGGCCGCCTTTTGCGAACGGCTCGGCGAAAAGCGTTTCCGGGCCACGCAACTGTTCCGCTGGATCCACCAGCGCGGCGCCTCTGACTTCAGCCAGATGAGCGACCTGGCAAAGTCGCTGCGCGAAAAGCTGGCAACGACAGCACACATCGAGGGCCTCAAGGTCCTCACCCAACACGAATCAAAAGACGGCACCATCAAGTGGCTGTTTGACGTCGGCAATGGCGATGCGGTCGAGGCCGTGTTCATTCCCGAGGATGACCGCGGCACGCTGTGCGTCTCGTCCCAGGCCGGCTGCGCTGTGGGGTGCCGCTTCTGCTCCACCGGCCACCAGGGCTTCAGCCGCAACCTCACGACGGGCGAGATCATTGCCCAGCTCTGGTTTGCCGAGCACTTCCTGCGCAAGCACCTCAAGACGGGCGAACGGGTCATTTCCAACGTCGTGATGATGGGCATGGGCGAGCCGCTGCAGAATTACAGCGCGCTGGTGCCGGCGCTCAAGGTCATGCTGGACGACCATGCCTATGGCCTGTCGCGCCGCCGCGTCACGGTGTCCACCTCCGGTGTGGTGCCGATGATGGACAGGCTGGGTGCGGACTGCCCGGTGGCGTTGGCCGTGTCGCTGCATGCACCCGTCGATGCATTGCGCGACAACCTCGTGCCGCTGAACCGCAAGTACCCGCTGGATGAACTCATGCAGGCCTGCAACCGGTACCTTGAACATGCGCCGCGCGACTTCATCACCTTTGAATATTGCATGCTGGATGGCGTTAACGACCAGCCAGAACACGCCCGCCAGCTCGTCGAGCTGGTGCGCAGGTGGGCTCCCGATGGCGGACGGGGCGCCTGGTGCAAGTTCAACCTGATACCGTTCAATCCGTTTCCCGAGTCGGGCCTTGTGCGTTCGCCGCAAAATCAGGTCACGGCATTCGCCAAAATCCTCAGTGATGCTGGTATCGTCACAACCGTGCGCAAAACACGCGGCGACGACATTGATGCGGCCTGCGGCCAGCTTGCAGGCGACGTCATGGACCGCACCCGTGTGGGTGAGCGCATCGCGCAACAGCGCGTGGTAATGCTCAAACCCGTCAGGACCCTGGAGGCTGACGCCAAGGAGACCTTGAAATCATGACAAGTTTCACCTCGGAATCCGGGACGGCAACCGGCACCGTGACAGGCATCATCGGGCGCTGGATTTCTGCTGCCGCATTTGCGGCACTGGCCCTGACCACCATCTCCGGCTGCGCAGCCAACAGTGGTTCCGGCGCAACGAATGCCCAGGCACGGCCCGACCTTGTCACCGACTCCGACGAGCCCGAAGCCCGCAAGCGCGCGCGCATCCGCGTCCAGCTTGCATCCGGCTACTTCGAGCAGGGCCAGACCAGCGTGGCGCTGGACGAACTCAAGCAGGCCATCACCAACGACCCCGGGTTCGCCGAGGCGTACAACCTCCGCGGCCTGATCTACATGCGCCTGAATGACCCGCGCCTGGCGGAAGACAGCTTCCGCCGCGCCGTTGCGCTGAACCCGCGCGATGCCGATGCGCTGCACAACTTCGGCTGGTTCTTCTGCCAGCAGGGCCGCTTTGCCGAGGCAGAGCAGTCGTTTGCCCAGGCGCTGGCCAGCCCGGTGTATGGCGACCAGGCCAAGACGCTTATGGCGCAAGGCATCTGCCAGGCGCGCGCGGGCCGTACCGCCGACGCCGAGCGCACGCTTGCCCGCTCCTACGAGCTCGATGCCGCCAACCCGGTCACCGGCTACACCCTGGCCAACCTCATGTACCGCCGCGGTGATTTCCAGCGTGCCCAGTTCTACATCCGCCGGTTGAACAACAGCGAACTCGCCAATGCGGAGTCGCTGTGGCTCGGCATCCGCGTGGAGCGCCGCCTGGACGACCGTGTTGCCATGCTGCAGCTTGTGGACCAGCTCCGGCGGCGTTTCCCCCAGTCCAGGGAGATGGCGGCTTACGAGCGTGGAGCGTTTAATGAGTGAGATGGAGCAGGCTGGTCCGGAAAGCACCTCAGGCGCGGCAGCAAGCGCAGGCGCGCTGCTGCGGCAGGCTCGCGAGGCCTCCGGGCTGCATATTGCCGCGCTGGCCGTGTCGCTCAAGGTGCCGGTCAAGAAGCTGGAAGCGCTGGAGGCCGACCGCTTCGACCTGCTGCCCGACGCCGTTTTTGTCCGGGCGCTCGCGTCCAGCGTCTGCCGCACACTGAAAGTGGACCCGGCGCCCGTGCTCGAGAAGCTGCCGCAGACTGCGGCGCCACGTCTGGCGCATGTGACGTCCGGCATCAATGCGCCGTTCAGGGCGCCCAGCGACGGCCCTGGGCCCTCTACCTGGGACCAGGTGTCGCGGCCTGCCGTGCTGGCGGTGCTTGCCCTGCTGATGGGGGCGCTGGTGCTGATTTTCCTGCCGGACATTCGGGAGCAGGTCGCCACCGGCGGTGGCGCGCCCGAAGCCGCCGTCATGCCGCCGCAGGCTGCCGTCCCGGCAACCGAGGCGCCGGGCGCTGCGGTGCCGACAGCGCAGCTGGCCATGTCCTCTGCTTCCGGCGCAGCGGCTCCGGCGGCAACGATCGCCGCCAGTGTGCCCGCCGCGCCTGCCATTGCAGCCTCCGTCGCGCTTTCGCCGTCTGTATCGCTTTCTACGCCGACCGTGGCGAGCCCGACCCTCGTCATTGCGCCCGCAGCGCCTGTGGCCGCCGCCGCGCCCGCATCGTCTGTGGTGGCGGCTGCACCTGCAGGCGGCATCGTCGTGTTCAAGGCAAAGGTCGAGTCCTGGGTTGAAGTCACGGATGCAAGGGGCACGGTCTCCTTGCGCAAGACCCTTTTGCCGGGCGAGGCCGCTGGCGCGTCCGGCGCATTGCCCTTGTCCGTCGTTGTCGGCCGGGCAGATTCGACCCAGGTGCAGGTGCGTGGCAAGCCGCTTGACCTGGCTCCCCTGGCGCGTGACAACGTGGCACGGTTCGAGGTGAAGTAGTGCAGGACTCCAATCCAACCCCTTCCGGTTCCGCCATCGAGTCGGCCGCGCCCAGGCCCCGCCGCTCACGCCAGGCCAGTGTCTCCTGGGGCTCGCGCATCGTCACTGTCGGCGGCGACGCGCCGGTGCGCGTGCAGTCCATGACGAATACCGACACGGTGGACGCCATCGGCACCGCCATCCAGGTCAAGGAACTCGCGATCGCCGGCTCCGAACTGGTCCGCATCACCGTCAACACGCCCGAGGCCGCGCAGGCCGTGCCATACATTCGCGAACAGCTCGACCGCATGGGCATCGACGTCCCGCTGATCGGCGACTTCCACTACAACGGCCACCGGCTGCTGACCGACTACCCGGCCTGCGCCGAGGCGCTGTCCAAGTACCGCATCAACCCCGGCAATGTGGGCAAGGGCGACAAGCACGACCGCCAGTTCAGCCAGATGATCGAGGCCGCCGTCCGCTGGAACAAGCCTGTGCGCATCGGCGTCAACTGGGGCAGCCTCGACCAGGAACTGCTGGCCCAGTTGATGGACACCAACAGCCAGCGCGCCCAGCCCTGGGACGCGAAGCAGGTCATGTATGAGGCGCTCATCACCTCCGCCCTGGACTCCGCCACCCGCGCCACCGAACTGGGCCTGGCTGCCAGCCAGATCATGCTGTCGTGCAAGGTCAGCGGTGTGCAGGACCTGATCTCGGTATATCGCGAACTGGCCAAACGTTGCGACTATGCGCTGCACCTGGGCCTGACCGAAGCCGGCATGGGCACCAAGGGCACGGTCGCATCGGCGACGGCGCTGTCCATCCTGCTTCAGGAAGGCATCGGCGATACCATTCGCGTGTCGCTCACACCGCAGCCCGGCGAGGCCCGCACCCAGGAAGTGGTCATCGCGTCGGAGATCCTGCAGGCGCTGGGCCTGCGCAGCTTCGTGCCCAGCGTCACAGCCTGCCCGGGATGTGGCCGCACCACCAGCACCACCTTCCAGGAACTGGCCAAGCAGATCGACGACTACCTGCGGGCGCAGATGCCCGTGTGGCGCAAGAAATATCCCGGCGTGGAGAAGATGAAAGTGGCCGTCATGGGCTGCATCGTCAACGGCCCGGGCGAGAGCAAGCATGCCGACATCGGCATCAGCCTGCCCGGCACCGGCGAGGCGCCGGCCGCGCCGGTGTACATCGACGGCGAAAAAGCCCTCACGCTGCGCGGCGACAACATCGCCAATGAATTCCACCAGCTTGTTGAAACCTACATAGAAAAGCGGTTCGGCCAGGTTGCCGAGCACGCCTGACACCCCAGAACATGGCTGAGAAACTGAGTGCCGTCAAAGGCATGAACGACATATTGCCGGCGTCTGTGCCGCGCACCGACAAACTGCCTGATTCCGGGCTGTGGCAATGGTTTGAATCCGCAGTGCGCAACGTCCTCGCGCGCTACGGCTACCAGAACCTTCTCACGCCCATCGTCGAGCCCACAGCGCTCTTTGTGCGGGGCCTTGGCGAGGTGACCGACATCGTCGAGAAGGAGATGTATTCCTTCACCGATTCGATGAACGGCGACCGGCTGACCCTGCGCCCGGAGGCCACTGCCGGCATCGTGCGCGCGATGATCGAGCACAACGCGCTGTACAACGGCCCGCTGCGGGTCTGGACCATGGGGCCGATGTTCCGCCATGAGCGGCCGCAAAAGGGCCGCTACCGACAGTTCCACCAGCTGGACGTCGAGGCCCTGGGCTTTGCCGGCCCCGATGTCGATGCCGAAATGATCCTGGTGGCGCGGGCCCTGTGGCGCGAGCTGGGCCTGGTCGAAGGCCAGCATGTGCGGCTGGAAATCAACAGCCTGGGCCAGCCGCCCGAGCGCAAGGCGCATCGCGAGGCCCTGGTGCAGTATTTCGAGCAGCACGCGGGGGAGCTGGATGCAGACTCCGCGCGCCGCCTGCAGACCAATCCGCTGCGGATTCTCGACAGCAAGAACCCTGCAATGCAGGCATTGATCGAAGGCGCGCCGCAGCTGATGAGCTTCCTGGGCGAAGCCTCGCGGGCCCACTTCGACGCAGTGCGTGCCGTGCTGGACGCCGTCGGGCTCGCCTATCGCGTCAACCCGCGCCTGGTGCGCGGCATGGACTACTACAACCTGACCGTGTTCGAGTGGGTCACCGACCAGCTCGGATCCCAGGGCACGGTCTGCGGCGGCGGCCGCTATGACGGGCTGATCGAGCAACTGGGCGGCAAGAGCGCGCCGGCCGTGGGCTTTGGCCTGGGCATTGAGCGGCTGCTGCTGCTGGTCCAGGAGCTCGGCCTGCCGGTGCCGGCCACGCCGCCACACGCCTATGCCATCGTCCCGCCGGGAACGGCCCTGCCGCAGGTGGTGGCCACACTGGAGACGCTGCGTGCCGCCGGCGTGCGGGTGCTTCAGCATGCCGCCGGCCCAGATGGCCTGGCCGGCATGAAGGCGCAACTCAAGAAGGCGGACGCCAGCGGCGCGCTGCACGCGCTGATTTTTGGCGCCGACGAACTTGCCCGTGGCGAGGTCACCATCAAAAGCCTGCGCGACGGCAGCGGCGCGCAGCGCACCGAGCCCCTGGCCGGCGCGGCCGGCTGGGCCGCCACCCTACAATCGAACTGATCAACTGGCGTAATACATGGCTAAACATCTCGACCTCGAAGAACAAGAGCAGATTGACCAGCTCAAGCATTTCTGGAAACAGTGGGGCAACCTCATCACCTGGGTGCTGATCGTTGTTTTTGGCGGCATTGCGGGCTGGAATTTCTATAACTACTGGGACCGCAGCCAGTCGGCACAGTCTGCGGCCATGTACGACCAGGTCGAGCGCGCAGCCAAGGGCAGCGACCTGGCCGTGCTGGACCGCGCGCTGAACGACATGAAAGACAAGTTCGGCCGCACCACCTATGCCCAGCAGGCAGCCCTGCTGGCGGCCAAGACCTTTTACGAGAAGGGCAACGCCGATGCCGCACGGGCCGCGCTGTCCTGGGTGGCCGACAACGCGTCCGACGACGGCTACAAGGCCATTGCCAGGCTGCGCCTTTCGGCGATCTTCGTGGAGACCAAGGCGTACGACGAGGCGCTCAAGCAGCTCGGCGGCTCATTCCCGAAGGAATTCGACGCACTGGTGGCCGACCGCAAGGGCGATGTCTTCCTGCTGCAGGGCAAGAAGGCCGAGGCCCGTGCCGAGTACGAGAAAGCCTACAAGGCATTTGAAGACCGTGCCGAATACCGCCGGCTGGTTGAAGTCAAGCTCAATGCCATGGGGGTCGATCCTGCAGCCAAGGCTGTTGCAGCCGCGCCGGCTTCCACCACCACCCCAACCGCCACCCCACCCGCGACGGAGGCCAGCAAGTGAACCCATCCACCCCCATCCTCGCGGCACGCCTGCTGAAGTCCATCCCTGCACTGGCCTTGGTTGCCGTGCTGGCTGCCTGCTCCAGCGGCACGCCCAGGCCCAAGCCCGCGGAACTCGCGCCCAACGCCGCACTGATCGGCGTGCGCCAGGCCTGGACGGCGCGCGTCGGCGAAGTCGGCTTTCCGCTCTCCATCGGCGTGAGCGGCAATACTGTCGTGGTAGCCGGCACGGATGGCACCGTTGCTGCCATTGATGGCCGCACCGGCCGCGACATCTGGCGCGGCAGCGCGGGTGCGCCGCTTCTGGCCGGCGTCGGGACTGACGGCCGGCTCGCTGCGGTGGTGACCAATGCCAACGAAGTAGTGGCCCTTGATGCCGGTCGTGAAGTCTGGCGCCAGAAGCTTTCATCGCAGGCCTACACCGCGCCGTTTGTGGCCGGTGGCCGCGTCTTTGTGCTGGCGGGCGACCGCTCGGTCACGGCACTTGACGGCCAGACCGGCCGCAGGCTGTGGCAGCAGCAGCGTCCGGGCGAGCCGCTGGTGCTGCGCCAGTCCGGCGTGATGCTGGCAGTGGGTGACACGCTGGTGGTGGGCCTGTCCGGCCGCCTTGCCGGCCTGAATGCGGTCAGCGGCGCTGTCCGCTGGGAGGTTCCGATTGCCTCGCCGCGCGGCACCAACGACGTGGAGCGCCTGGTGGACCTGGTCGGCCGGGTCAGCCGCATCGGCGACGTAGTCTGCGCCCGGGCATTCCAGGCCAATGTGGGCTGTGTCAACGCCGGCCGCGGCAGCCTTGTCTGGACCAAGCCTGCCAACGGCGCTGAAGGCGTCCACGGCGATGACCGCTTCATCTATGGCACCGAGGCTGACGGCAAGGTGGTTGCATGGCGCCGCACCGACGGCGAACGCGCCTGGATGTCCGACCGTCTGCAATACCGCAGCCTGAGCGCCCCGCTGTCTGTGGGCCGCTCGGTGGTGATCGGTGACAACACCGGCCTGCTGCACCTGCTGTCGCGCGAAGACGGCTCGCCGCTTACGCGCGTGACCACCGATGGCACGCCCATCGTTGGCGCACCCGTTCTGGCAGGGGACACATTGGTTGTGGTCACAAAGGGTGGCAACGTCTTCGGCTTCACCCCCGAATAACAAGTGAAAAGATTGCCGCCGTGAAACCAGTCCTGGCCCTCGTAGGCCGCCCCAACGTCGGCAAATCCACGCTGTTCAACCGCCTGACCAAGTCGCGCGACGCCATCGTCGCCGACTTTGCCGGCCTCACGCGTGACCGCCACTATGGCAACGGCCGCCAGGGCAAGCACGAATACATCGTCATCGACACCGGCGGCTTCGAGCCTGCCGCCGAAAGCGGCATCTACAAGGAAATGGCCAAGCAGACGCGCCAGGCCGTGGCCGAGGCAGACGTCGTGATCTTCGTGCTGGATGCACGCGGCGGCCTGTCGGCGCAGGACCATGACATCGCCAAGTACCTGCGCAAGCTCGGCAAACCGACAGTGCTGGTGGCCAACAAGGCCGAGGGCATGACCGAGGGCACGCAGCTGGGCGAGTTCTTCGAGCTGGGCCTCGGCGAGGTCTACCCGATTTCTGCCGCCCACGGCCAGGGCATCCGCAGCCTGGTGGACATCGCCCTGGAGCCACTGAACCTGCCGGACCCTGGCGAAGAAGGCGAGGGCGACGACCCGGGCATCATCAAGCTGGCTGTGGCCGGGCGGCCCAATGTCGGCAAGTCCACCCTGATCAACACCTGGCTGGGCGAGGAGCGCCTGGTCGCGTTCGACCTGCCGGGCACCACGCGCGACGCCATCACCGTGCCGTTCGAGCGCAACGGCCAGCGTTTCGAGCTCATCGACACGGCCGGCCTGCGCCGCCGGGGCAAGGTCTTCGAGGCCATCGAGAAGTTCTCGGTGGTCAAGACGCTGCAGGCCATCGAGACGGCCAACGTCGTGCTGCTGCTGCTGGACGCCACACAAGGCGTGACCGACCAGGATGCTCACATCGCAGGCTACATCCTGGAGAGCGGCCGCGCGGTGGTGGTTGCCATCAACAAATGGGATGCGGTCGACTCTTACCAGCGCGAAATAGTGCAGCGCTCGATCGAGACGCGCCTGGCCTTCCTGAAGTTCGCCGCCATCCACAACATCTCGGCCATCAAACGCCAGGGCCTGGGACCAGTGTGGGCGTCGATCACGCAGGCACACAAGTCGGCCACCGTGAAAATGTCAACGCCGGTGCTGACCCGGCTGCTGCTGGAGGCCACGCAGTTCCAGTCGCCCGAGCGCGCCGGCATGTTCCGTCCCAAGCTGCGCTATGCCCACCAGGGCGGCATGAACCCGCCGGTCATCATCATCCACGGCAACTCGCTGGAGCATGTGAGCGAGTCGTACAAGCGCTTCCTTGAGGGCCGCTTCCGCAAGGAATTCAACCTCATCGGCACGCCGCTGCGGATCCAGATGAAGATTTCGACAAACCCTTACGCCGGCAAGGACGATTGAAACGAGCCGTGCTGCGCCCCGAGAAGGTGCGCGATACGAGACCCCAGCCGGCGCCGGGCCGCCCCAAGCCGGCTGAGCCCCCTCGGGGGGCAGCGGGTACACGAAGTGACGAGCGTGGGGGCCACATACACCAGCAGAATCCGTGTGGAATTGCGCATGCGCCTACTTGCACTGCAGCATTGCTGTGGTAAGGTCTGTTCTCCAACAACAACTTTTCAGAACACGGAGAATATCGTGAGCAACAAAGGGCAGTTACTACAAGACCCATTCCTCAATACCTTGCGTCGCGAGCATGTACCGGTGTCGATTTACCTCGTCAACGGCATCAAGCTGCAAGGTCAGATTGAGTCTTTTGACCAATACGTCGTCCTCCTTCGCAATACGGTGACGCAGATGGTGTACAAGCACGCCATCTCGACGATCGTTCCGGGACGGGCCGTCAACTTCTCGGCGGCCGAGAGCGGTGAACCGGGTGCGGCCTGACCGCACCGGCTTCTGAAGCCCTGCGGGGCGGGAGCGGGCGGTGCCAGAATTGCGATTTCACCCCTGACATCCTGATTTGAGCCCCAACGATCCGCCTGACGCCGCATCCGCCTCGACCATCCTGGTCGGGGTCGATTTCGGCCACCCCAATTTCGACACCGAACTCGAAGAACTCGGCCTGCTGGCCCAGACCGCAGGCATGAAGCCTGTCGCCCGCATTACCTGCAAGCGCAAGGCACCTGACGCCGCGCTTTTCATCGGCAGCGGCAAGGCGGACGAGATCAAGGCCCTGGCCGAGATGCATGGCGCCACCGAGGTGCTGTTTGACCAGTCGCTCAGCCCCGCGCAGCAGCGCAATCTTGAAAAGCACCTGGGTGTTGCCGTCAACGACCGCACGCTGCTCATCCTGGAGATCTTCGCCCAGCGCGCCCGCAGCCATGAGGGGAAGCTGCAGGTGGAACTGGCCAGGCTCCAGTACGTCAGCACCCGCCTTGTGCGGCGCTGGTCGCACCTTGAGCGCCAGACCGGCGGCGCCGGCGTGCGTGGCGGCCCCGGTGAAAAGCAGATCGAGCTGGACCGCCGCATGATCGGCGAAGCCATCAAGCGCACCAGGGAGCGGCTGCACAAGGTCAAGCGCCAGCGCACCACCCAGCGCCGCCAGCGCGATCGGCGGGACGCATTCGGCATCTCGCTGGTCGGCTATACCAATGCCGGCAAGTCCACACTGTTCAATGCGCTGGTCAAGGCCCGCGCCTATGCGGCCGACCAGCTGTTCGCCACACTGGACACGACCACCCGCCAGCTCTACCTGGCAGGTGCAGACAACGCTTCCGGGGCCGCTGGCCGGTCCGTGTCACTGTCCGATACAGTTGGCTTCATCCGCGACCTGCCCCACGGGCTGATCGATGCCTTCCGCGCGACGCTGGAGGAGGCCGCCGACGCCGACCTGCTGCTGCATGTGGTGGACGGCGCAAACCCGGGCTGGGTCGAGCAGATCGCCCAGGTTCAGAACGTGCTGGCCGAGATCGGCGCGGCTGGCGTCCCGCAGGTCCTGGTGTTCAACAAGCTCGATGCCCTTGAAAACGGGCGCAGGCCGCATCAACTGGTGGATACGTTCGAGATCGACGGGGTCCAGTTGCCCCGCGTCTTCGTGAGCGCGCAAACCGGTGAGGGCCTGCCTGCACTGCGGCAGCAGCTGGCACAGATGGTGGCGGCCAGGAAGCCGGCATCTGCGGAGCAGGCCCCTGAACCCGGCCAAGACCCCGCATTCGGGGAAGTCATTGCCTGATTGGGCACAATCGGGGTACGAGCTAAAACAAGAGACCTAAAGCGCATGAATCTCAATCTACGAGCCCTCCGCTTGTCCGGGCTGCCCGGCCGCATCAGGGGCATGTTCAATCTGAACGACCCCCGCTGGGGCCGTGGCGACGACAAGCCCCCGGAAAATGCCAACAAGCCCGACGGCGAACCGCCGCGCGGCCAGGGCCCCAACCAGGGCCCGCCTGACCTCGACGAGCTCTGGCGCGACTTCAACCGCAAGCTCGGCGGGCTGTTTGGCGGCAACAAGAGCCCCAAGGGCAGCAACAACGGTGGCGGGCTCGGTGGCGGTGGCGGCGGTGGCTTCCAGCCCGACATGAAAAGCGCCGGCATCGGCGCCGGGCTGATTGCCGCAGTCGTGGTGCTGATCTGGCTGGGCACCGGCTTCTTCATCGTGCAGGAAGGCCAGCAGGCGGTCATCACCCAGTTCGGCAAGTACAAGTCTTCCGTCGGCGCCGGCTTCAACTGGCGCCTGCCCTACCCGATCCAGCGGCATGAACTGGTGTTCGTGACGCAGATCCGGTCCGTGGACATCGGCCGCGACACCATCCTCAAGGTCACAGGCCTGCGCGACTCGGCCATGCTGACCGAGGACGAGAACATCGTCGAGATCAAGTTTGCCGTCCAGTACCGGCTCAACGATGCCCGCGCGTTCCTGTTTGAAAGCAAGAACCCGACGGACGCCGTTGTGCAAGCGGCGGAGACCGCGGTGCGCGAGGTGGTGGGCAAGATGCGCATGGACTCGGCCCTGGCCGAGGAACGCGACCAGATCGCGCCGCGCGTGCGCAACCTGATGCAGAGCATCCTGGACCGTTACAAGGTCGGCATCGAGGTGGTCGGCATCAACCTGCAGCAAAGCGGCGTGCGGCCGCCCGAGCAGGTGCAGGCCGCATTTGACGATGTGCTCAAGGCCGGTCAGGAGCGCGAGCGCGCCAAGAACGACGCCGAGGCCTATGCCAACAACGTAATTCCCCGTGCGGTCGGTTCTGCTTCGCGGCTCAAGGAAGAGTCCGAGGCTTACAAATCGCGCATCGTTTCGCAGGCCCAGGGTGATGCGCAGCGCTTCCGTTCGGTGCTGGCTGAATACCAGAAGGCACCCCAGGTGACGCGCGACCGGATGTACCTGGACGCCATGCAGCAGATCTACAGCAACGTGACCAAGGTGCTGGTGGACTCCCGGCAGGGTTCCAACCTGCTGTACCTGCCGCTCGACAAGATCATGCAGCAGACGGCAGCGCAGGCAGCAGGCGCGGCCGAGCCGGCAGCCGCGGCCGCGCCGGCCGCAGCCCCCGCTGCCGTTCCTCCAGCCCTGTCGGGCGACGCCCGGCTTCGCGACAGCTCGCGCACCCGCGAACGCGAATCACGCTAGGGAGACACCATCATGAACAGAATCGGTTTCATCGCCACCTCCATCCTCGTCGCACTCGGGCTGCTCAGCTCGATGCTCTTTGTGGTGGACCAGCGCCAGTTCGGCGTGGTCTATGCCCTGGGCCAGATCAAGGAAGTCATCACCGAACCCGGGCTGAACTTCAAGCTGCCGCCGCCCTTCCAGAACGTCAAGTACATCGACAAGCGCCTGCTCACACTCGACAGCCAGGAGACAGAGCCGGTGCTCACGGCCGAGAAGCAGCGCGTCGTGATCGACTGGTACGTGCGCTGGCGCATCACCGACCCGCAGGAGTACATCCGCAACGTCGGCCTGGACGAAACCGCCGGCGCCAACCAGCTCAACCGCGTGGTGCGCAATGCGTTCCAGGAAGAGATCAACAAGCGGACCGTCAAGGACCTGCTGTCGGCCAAGCGCGAGGCCCTGATGGCCGACGTCAAGCGCGAGGTGCTGGAGTCGGTGCGCGGCGCCAAGCCCTGGGGCGTGGACGTGGTGGACGTGCGCATCACCCGCGTGGACTATGTGGACGCGATCACCGAGTCGGTTTACCGCCGCATGGAGGCCGAGCGCCAGCGCGTGGCCAACGAACTGCGCTCCACCGGCGCCGCCGAAGGCGAGAAGATCCGCGCCGATGCCGACCGCCAGCGCGAAGTGGCCCTGGCCAACGCCTACCGCGATGCCCAGAAGGTCAAGGGCGAGGGCGACGCCGAGGCCTCGCGCATCTATGCTGAAGCCTTTGGCCGCGACCCGCAGTTCGCGCAGTTCTACCGCAGCCTGGACGCCTACAAGGCCAGCTTCAGCAAGAAGAGCGACGTGATGGTGCTGGACCCGGCGTCCTCCGAGTTCTTCAAGACCTTCCGGGGCAATGCGCCCGCGGCGGCGCCGGCGAAAAAATAAGGCAGCTGGCTGGCAGCGCGCGCGTCGTGGACAGCGACACCTTCTGGACGGCCTGTGCCCTGGTGCTGATCATCGAGGGCCTGATGCCCTTCATCTCGCCATCTGGCTGGCGCCGCATGTTCAGCCAGATCCTGCAGATGCAGGACGGGCAGATCCGTTTCTTCGCGCTGTTGAGCATCATCGGCGGCCTCCTCCTTCTATGGATTCTCTCTTGACCAGGACACCGCGGAACCGGCTTTGCCGGGCCGCTGGTGTCGCCCCCCAGTGGGGGGAGGCGGCGCGAAAGCGCCGCATCGGGGGGCGTCCTGTAAAATTCCTGTTTTAACAGCCCCCCAAAATCCATGTCAGCCTGGGTCCTGCCGGATCACATTGCCGATGTCCTGCCTTCCGAGGCCCGCCACATCGAAGAACTCCGCCGCGACCTGCTCGACACGGCGCGCGGCTACGGCTATGAGCTTGTCATGCCGCCGCTGCTCGAGCATCTCGAATCCCTGCTCACCGGTACCGGCGAAGCGCTGGACCTGCAGACCTTCAAGCTGGTGGACCAGCTCTCGGGCCGCATGATGGGCCTGCGGGCCGACACAACGCCGCAGGTCGCCCGCATCGATGCCCACCTTCTCAACCGCCAGGGCGTCACCCGCCTGTGCTATTGCGGCCCGGTGCTCCACACCCGGCCCGACCGCCCGCATGCCACACGTGAGCCGCTGCAGTTCGGTGCCGAGATTTACGGCCACGCCGGGCTGGAGGCCGACCTGGAGGCCCTGTTGCTGGCGCTGGCCTGCCTGAAGCCCGCCAGGGTCGAAGGCGTCAGCGTGGACATGGCGGATGCGCGGATCGTGCGTTCGCTGCTCGCCGGCGCAGATGTCCCGGCGGAGGTGCTGGGCCGGATTCATGCCGCGCTTGCGGCCAAGGACGCCAGCGAACTCGCCGTGCTGGCCGGCACCTTGCCCGCCGCCACCCGCGAGGGGCTGCTGGCCCTGGTGCAGCTTTATGGCGACGCGAAGGTCCTGGACGAAGCGGGCAGGGTGCTGCCCCGCACCCCGGCCATTGCCGAGGCCCTGGCCAACCTCAAATGGCTGTCCAGCCATCTTGAGGGCACGACCGTCACCTTCGACCTGGCCGACCTGCGCGGTTACGCCTACTACAGCGGTGCGAGGTTTGCCGTGTTTGCCCGGGGCACCAGCGATGCGCTGGTGCGCGGCGGGCGATATGACGAGGTTGGCGCCGTGTTCGGGCGGAACCGCCCGGCGGCCGGCTTCAGCCTTGACGTGAAAGAACTCGTACGGGTGGCCGCGCCGCACCCGCTCAAGGCCGCCATCCGCGCGCCCTGGGGCGAGGCGGCGGACCTGCGGGCAGCCATCGCGTCGCTGCGCAGCCGCGGCGAAACCGTGGTCTGCGTACTGCCGGGCCATGAGAGCGAAGTCGACGAATTCCGCTGCGACCGTGAACTGGTCCAGGCCGCCGGCCAATGGGTCGTCAAATCCACTTGAATCCAAAGCATCGAGAGCATTACCCGTGATGAAAATGACAAAAGGCCGTAACGTAGTCGTCGTCGGTACCCAGTGGGGTGACGAGGGCAAGGGCAAGCTGGTTGACTGGCTGACCGAAAGCTCGCAGGGCGTGGTCCGCTTCCAGGGCGGCCACAACGCGGGCCACACGCTGGTGATCAATGGCGTCAAGACCGCGCTGCACCTGATCCCCAGCGGCATCATGCGTCCGGGCGTGAAGTGCTACATCGGCAACGGCGTGGTGCTGTCGGCCGCCAAGCTGTTCGAGGAAATCGAGGGCCTGGAGAAAGCCGGCGTCGAGGTGCGGTCGCGCCTGCGCATCAGCGAGGCCTGCCCGCTCATCCTGCCGTTCCATGCCGCGCTGGACATTGCGCGCGAGGCATACCGCGAGAAGGGCGGCATCGAGAAGATCGGCACCACCGGCCGCGGCATCGGCCCGGCCTATGAAGACAAGGTTGCCCGCCGCGCGCTGCGCGTGCAGGACCTGAAGCACCCGGAGCGCTTTGCCGCCAAGCTGCGCGTGCTGCTTGACCTGCACAACCATGTGCTGACGCAGGTCCTGGGTGCGTCCGCGATCGACTTCGACACCGTCTTCAATGAAGCCATGAAGCATGCCGAACTGCTCAAGCCGATGATGGCCGACGTCTCGCGCGAGCTCAACGACGCCCACCGCAACGGCGCCAACCTGCTGTTCGAGGGCGCGCAGGGCACACTGCTGGACGTGGACCACGGCACCTATCCCTATGTGACGTCCAGCAACTGCGTGGCCGGCAATGCCGCCGCCGGCGCCGGCGTGGGGCCGGGCATGCTGCACTACATCCTGGGCATCACCAAGGCTTACTGCACCCGTGTGGGCGGCGGGCCGTTCCCGACCGAGCTCGACTGGGAAACCCCGGGTACCGTGGGCTACCACCTGAGCACCGTCGGCGCCGAAAAAGGCGTGACCACAGGCCGCAGCCGCCGCTGCGGCTGGTTCGACGCCGCGCTGCTCAAGCGCTCGGCCCAGGTCAACGGCCTGTCGGGCCTGTGCATCACCAAGCTTGACGTGCTGGACGGCATCAAGGAACTGCTGCTGTGCACGGGCTACGAGCTGGACGGCGAGGTGACCGACATCCTGCCCATGGGCGCGGACGAGATCGAGCGCTGCAAACCCATTTATGAAACCCTGCCGGGCTGGGACGAAAGCACGGTCGGCGTGACGCAGTACGACAAGCTGCCGATCAACGCGCAGCTGTACCTGCAGCGCATCGCGCAGGTGACGGGCGTGCCGGTCGACATGGTATCGACCAGCCCCGACCGGGACCATACAATTTTGATGCGCCACCCCTACCTGGCAGACTGAAGTTCCCCGAACACTGGAGTACCCGCATGCTGACCGAAGACGGCAAACACCTTTACGTGTCCTACGACGAGTACCACAACCTGATCGAGAAGCTCGCGATCAAGGTGCACCAGTCGGGCTGGGAGTTCGACACCATCCTGTGCCTGGCACGAGGCGGCATGCGGCCCGGGGACATCCTGTCGCGGGTGTTCGACAAGCCGCTGGCCATCATGTCCACCAGCTCCTACCGCGCCGATGCCGGCACGGTGCAGGGCCACCTGGATATTGCCCGCTACATTACGACTCCGCAGGGCGAGATCGCAGGCAAGGTGCTTCTCGTGGATGACCTCGCCGATTCCGGCCACACGCTCAACGCCGTCATCAATCTCCTCAAGAGCAGCTACAAGCCGATCACCGAGCTGCGCAGCGCAGTGATCTGGACCAAGGGCGTTTCCACCTTCACGCCCGACTACTCGGTGGAGTTCCTGCCCACCAACCCCTGGATCCACCAGCCGTTCGAGGGCTACGACAGCATGGGGCCCGAGAAGCTGCTGGAGAAGTGGAAGGTCTGAAGGAGGCCCCCGGCAAAGCCGGTTCCGCAGTATCCTGGAATGATGCTGCCTCCTAGCCCAGCAGCATCTTCACAACTCCGAACCCCGCCAGGACCGCTGGCGGCAGCGCGAAGAACAGCAGCCAGTTGACGAGCCATGTGAGGCGGTTCAGGGAAGGATCCTTTTCGTGGACCTTCCCGAAGCTGCTTTTGCTCAGGCCTTCGCGGGCGAACGCGAAGGCGAGCAGCGCGCACACGAGGATCAGCACCCAGCCCCACCACTTGCCTGACCCCACCGGCAGGGCGAGTGCGAGCACGGGGTAGAGGACCAGCGGCAAACCGTAGGGGAAAGAGAATCCGTGTCCATTGGGCATGGTGGCTCCTTAACAAGGCTGAAGTGGCGGCCTACAATTTGGCATGGACGCACGCGCCTGCACCGGATGCCTGCTGGGTACTGCAGCCGGGGATGCGCTTGGCCTGCCCTATGAAGGCCTGACGGCCCGGCGCGCCTCGCGCCTCTTCCCGGACAAAGGGCGCCACCACCTGCTGCCTGGCAAGGGCATGGTATCCGATGACACCGAGCATGCCTGCCTGACGGCCCGCGCGCTGCTGTTGGCCGATGGTGACGTCGACAGGTTCGGCAGGGAGCTGGCTTCATCGCTTCGCTGGTGGCTCGCGGGCCTGCCTGTGGGCATCGGCATGGCGACCCTGCGGGCCGTCGTCAAATCCTGCCTCGGGTTCCCGCCGGAGCGCAGCGGCGTGTTCTCTGCCGGCAACGGCCCGGCCATGCGCAGTGCGATCATCGGTGTTGCGCTGGGAGACTCGCCCGGGGCCCTGTGTGACTTCGTGCGGCGTTCCACGCAGCTCACGCACACGGACCCCAAGGCTTACCAGGGCGCCCTGGCGGTGGCAGCGGCGGCGCATCATGGCGCCAGCCGTCCCGTTGTGTCTGCGGGTGAGTTCCTTCAGCAGCTGGAACTGCTGCTTGAGGGCGAATCAGCGGATGAGTTCATTGCCCTGGCACGGAAAGCGGCCAGCTCGGCCGCAAAGGGTGAGCCAGTCGCAACGTTTGCCGAGTCCATTGGCTCGCGCGGCGGCATCTCGGGCTATATGTTCCATACGGTCCCCTGTGTGCTGCAGGTGTGGTTGAGTCACCCGGACGACTATGCCGGCGGGGTGCGGGAACTCATCGAAGCGGGTGGCGACACAGACACGGCAGCGGCCATCCTGGGCGGCATCGCCGGCGCGCGCAATGGCAAGGAAAGCATCCCGCAGGCGTGGCTGGGCAACATCCTCGAGTGGCCACGCAGCATGGCCTGGGTGGAGCAGCTGGGCCTTGCGCTGGCAAGCGATGGCGCCCGGCAAGGGCGCAGCTGCCCGGCTTACTTTGTGCCCGGTGTCGCGCTGCGCAATCTGGTTTTCCTTGTCATCGTGCTGGCGCACGGGTTCCGTCGTCTGGCGCCTCCGTATTGAGGTGCGCGGTACGTCGGGGAGCGCTGCGGACCGCACATGTTTGGCGCTACGATGCGTGGATGAGCGACATTTCCACCCGCCTGATCCACCACCCCTACACCCCGCCCGAAGGCTTTGCCGCGCCGCAGCCCGGCGTGTTCAAGGCCTCCACCGTCATCTTTGCCAATGTCGCGCAGATGCGCGCGCGCGACTGGCAGCAGAAGAAGGGCTATACCTATGGTCTGCACGGCACGCCCACCACCTTCATGCTGGAGGAGCGGCTGTGCACGCTGGAGGGGGGCAGGCACTGCGTGCTGGGGCCGAGCGGGCTGGCGGCGATTGCCATCGTCAACCTGGCCCTGCTGAAGGCGGGCGATGAGGTGCTGATCCCCAACAATGCCTATGGCCCGAACAAGGCGCTGGCGGAGAACGAGATGAAGGCCTGGGGCATCAGCTGCCAGTACTACGACGCGATGCGGCCGGACGACCTGGCGGCCCGCATCAGCGCGAAGACGCGCCTGGTCTGGCTGGAGGCGCCGGGCTCCGTGACCATGGAGTTCCCGGACTTGCCGGCCTTGGCTGCGGTGTGCCGGGCCAAAGGCGTGACCAATGCGCTGGACAACACCTGGGGCGCGGGCCTGGCCTTCGCGCCGTTCGAGGCGGGCGCCGACATTTCCGTCCATGCGCTGACGAAGTACCCCAGTGGCGGCGGTGACGTCTTGATGGGCAGCATCATCACGCGGGACGACGCGCTGCACCTGAAGATCAAAGCGGCCCACATGCGGCTGGGCTACGGCGTGGGGGGCAATGATGCGGAGGCTGTGCTGCGCTCGCTGCCCAGCATTGCGTTGCGCTACCGCGCCCATGACGTGGCGGCACGCGAGCTGGCCCGCTGGCTCAAGGCGCGGCCCGAGATCGTGCAGGTGCTCCACCCGGCCATTGAAGGCTCGCCGGGGCATGAGCACTGGAAGGCGACATGCGGCGCCGACGGCATGGCGGCAGGCCTGTTCTCGGTTGTGTTCGACGGGCGCTACAGCACCGCGCAGGTGGACCGCTTCTGTGACGGACTCCAACTTTTCAGGCTCGGCTATTCATGGGGCGGGCCGGTGAGCCTGGTGGTGCCGTACGACATTGCATCAATGCGCGACGCCAGCGTGGCCGCCTGGCCGCACAAGGGTGTGCTGGTGCGCTTTTCCATCGGGCTGGAGTCGCCCGCAGCCCTGCGCGCCGACCTGGAGCAGGCGCTGGCGCTGTTGTAGTTCTTGTGTCATATTTTGGGGCCCCGAACCCGTATTTTCGGGTTTATCGCTTACATTGAGTGCATCAGCAAACCGCTGCACAGAAACGGAAGGCCCAGTGGCAACACCCAATTACGGATACGAGAAACGCCAGAAAGAGTTGGCCAAGAAGCGCAAGAAAGAAGAAAAGCTCAAGGCCAAGGCAGGCCGCAAGGCCGGCGACCCCGGCTATGTTGAAGGCGAAGGCGGTGCGGATGATGGCGAACCTGCCGAGCCCGGCGCCACGCCCCCGGGCCCGGACGCTCCGGCGCCCTGACCGGGCGTTTACTTCCCGACCAGTTTCCTCAACTCCGGCCACACGTTGTCCAGCATCAATGGGTGCGCCTCCTCAGCGGGGTGAATGCGGTCCCGCTGGAACATCCTGAGCGGGTCAGCGCCATCCGCCACGCCCTTGAGGAAGAAGGGCACGACAGAGGCCTTGTACGCCTTGCCCACTTTCTCAAACAATCCACCGAAACGGTTGGCATAGTCGGTGCCGTAATTGGGCGGCACCTGCATGCCCACCAGCAGCACTTTTGCGCCAGCCTTCTGTGCCGCCTGCGTCATCTGCGCCAGGTTGTCCTCGGTCATCTGCAGCGGCAGGCCGCGCAGGGCGTCATTGCCGCCCAGTTCAATCACCACCACGGACGGCTTGTGCTGCGCCAGCAAGGCCGGCAGCCGGGAGCGGCCACCCGAGGTGGTGTCGCCGCTGATGCTGGCGTTGACCACATTGCCGGTCAGCTTGTTCGCCGCCAGACGTTTTTCAAGCAGGGCCACCCAGCCGGTGCCGCGTTTGAGGCCATACTCTGCGCTGAGGCTGTCCCCGACAACGAGGATGGTCCTGCCCGCGGCCTGCGCATGCAGCGCCGCGGGGCTTAGCCCCACAAAAAGGCTGGCAGCCAGCGCCGCGATAAAGTGTCTTCGTTCCATAACCGCCTTTGTAGCACCCATGCCTGAACCAATTATTGCCGTGGAGCATGTTTTCAAGTCCGTTACCGACTCCACCGGTACCCTGGACATTCTGCGCGATATCCATTTCACCCTGGCGCCAAGGGAGACTGCGGCCATCGTCGGCGCGTCCGGCTCCGGAAAAAGCACCTTGCTGTCGATCATTGCCGGGCTGGATACACCGACAAAAGGCAGCGTCAGGCTGGCCGGGCAGGACATCTTTGCCATCGATGAAGACGAACGCGCCGCGCTGCGCGCGCAGAAGGTGGGTTTTGTGTTCCAGAGCTTCCAGCTCATGGGCAACCTGAGCGCGCTGGAGAACGTCATGCTCCCGCTGGAACTGGCCGGCCGCAAGGACTCACGCAAGGCCGCCGCCGAGATGCTGGCCCGCGTGGGCCTGGCAGAGCGCCTGGGCCACTACCCCAAGGTGCTGTCGGGCGGTGAACAGCAGCGTGTGGCACTGGCCCGCGCCTTCGTGGTGCAGCCGGCCGTGCTGCTGGCCGATGAGCCCACGGGCAGCCTTGACTTTGCCACCGGCGAGAAGGTCATGGAGCTGATGTTCGACCTGAACCGCGAACTCGGCACGACGCTGGTGCTGGTCACGCATGACCGTGGCATCGCCCAGCGCTGCGAGCGGCGCATCATGATCGAGGCGGGGCAGGTCGCAACGGAGGCCTGAGCTTCAGCCGCGCGAAGGCGTGCGGAACGTTGTCAGGAATTTCTGCTGTTCTTCCTGCCTGTCCAGGTGGGCTGCCAGGGCCTGGAGCAGGTCTTCATAGCCCGGGTTGCGGGCGGCTTCCTTCTTCACGATCATCTTCGCCATCGGGCCGATATGCTGGCTCAGCGCGCGCTCGAACTGCGCCAGGTGTTCGGGCGTCGCATCCTGCCTGCGGCTGGTGCTTGCGGGCATCGACGGGTCGGGGCGGTCGGGCACCACGCGGCTGCCGGGGATGCTGTTGGCGCGGGACACCGTGTTGGGCTGCGAGCGCGAGTCAGGCATCGGGCGTGACTCGGACGGGCTGTTGTCCGCGGGCTTGCCCAGGGGCCGGCTGATGGAGTTGCCAAGGCCGGATGCCGAGCGGCTGTTGGGTTGCTTCGGGTTGGCAAAGGCCTCGCGCTGCGCGGTGTCGGGTATGGACATGGCCAGCAGGTCGCGCAGCGCCTGCGCGCTGTTGGCGCGCAGCACGGCTTTCTTGACCAGCACCCGCGCCAGCGGGCCGATGAGCCGGGCGAGGTCGTTCTCGATCTCGGCAGCGGCCTGGGGCGTCAGGGTGGACATCACCGCCATGTGCGGCGCCGTGCGGTCGAACTCGGTGGGGTGGGTGCGTGGCTGCGCCGGCTGCGCCTGCGGGTCCAGCACCGCATAGATCTCGTGGCTGCGCAGGTGCTTGTCCAGGTGCGGGCCGAGATGCCTGAAGAGGTTGGAGGTGTTGTCGGTGATGCGCGAGATCACGTCGTAGTAGGCGCGCGAGACAACAATCTGGTTGGCCTGCGCGAAGTCCATGATGCGCTGGGCCACGTTGATGCCGTCGCCCACCACGTTGACCCGTTCGTTGATGTCGAACAGCACCCGCACCGGGCCCAGGTGCAGGCCGATGCGCAGCAGCAGGGTGCCCCGGTACTTCTGCACCAGCAGGTCGCGCAGCAGCAGCGCGGACTGCAGGGCTTCCTCCGGGTCGCCCAGGAAGCAGACGGCCGCGCCGTCACCCGTGTCCATGATGATCCGGCTGGACTCGTCAATGCCCCTGAGTGTCTTGGTCAGCAGTTCGTTGAAGCGGGTTTTCAGCGTCACCTGCTGCGTCACGTTCTGTGCTGAAAACCCGACCAGGTCGAGGAACATGATGGTGCCCATCACGTTGCGGCGCAGGCTGTCGGGGTGGCTCGCCGACTGGGAGGCTGACAAGCCGGACGACGGGAGGCTGTTGCCTGAGTGCGGTTGCGCGGCTGCGCGTGCCGAATCGGGTACCGTCGTCAGTGCGGTGGTCACGTCCTCGGAGCCGACGAGCGCCTTGCGGAAATCGGCCACCGTCTGGGGCCGCCGGGTCTCGTCCGGCGTCATCGCCCAGTCGATGGCGCGCAGCAGCATGTCGCCATAGCCCAGCACATTGGCGGTTTCGACGGCCTTCGGCATGGTGTCCTGCTTCACCCGCGATGCCGACTCCATGGGCTTGGTGCCGGTGGTCATCCAGTACATCACCGCGCCCAGCGAATAGATGTCGGTCCATGGGCCCTGGTGGCCCCGGCTGTGGTACTGCTCGAACGGGGCGAAGCCCGGGCTGACGACGTTGGTCAGGTCGGAGTCGGCCGTCACGCGCCGCGCGGCGCCGAAGTCCAGCAGCACCGGCGTGCCGTCGGCGCGGATGTAGATGTTGTCGGGCTTGATGTCGCGGTGCAGGAAGCCTGTCTTGTGGACTGCCTCCAGGCCATCGAGCAGCGGGTAGATCACGTTGAGCAGCGCCTTCTGGCCAAACGAGGTCTGCCGCGCCAGCCAGCGCTTGAGCGGGTCGCCCGACTCGTATTCCATGACGATGTAGGCGGTGCCATGCTCGCGAAAATAGCGCAGCACCCGCACGATGTTGGGGTGCCGGAAGCTCGCAAGGGCCCGGGCTTCGTCCAGGAAGCGCTCAAGCCCCCAGTCGTACTGCTCGCGCGAGTCGCCGGCGCGCATGCTCACCGAATGGTCACTGCCGCGCACGGCCAGGTCGTTCGGGAAGTATTCCTTGAGGGCCACCGCGACGTCGAGGTTGGCATCCCGCGCCAGGTAGGTGATGCCGAAGCCGCCGCCGCCCAGGACCTTGTCGATGCGGTATTCGAGGACCTTGTGCCCGGCCGGCAACGCAGACGCATCCGCGCCTGACGGTGACCCGCGATCGGTGCCGGCGCTCATTGGGGGTACTGCATGGGGAGGGGCGGCTGCTACTGGTCGATCATCTGCATGGCCTTCTCGAGGCTGCGGCGCATGCGGTTGAACGAACTGCCGAGCACGGCGACTTCATCGCGGCCCTTGTCGCGGAACTCGGGCACGTCGAAGTCCCCGGTGCTGATCTTGTCGGCGGCCATCGACATCTTGCGGATCGGCCGCACGATGAGCCAGCTCAGCATCACGTTGAGCACGATGAACACCACCACGAACACGCCGGCCAGCGAGGCCATGAACGTGCCGAAGACCCGGTTGGCATTGTTGATGGGCAGGTCCATCGGCACGGTGACCACCTGCGCACCGATGATCTCGTTGTGCTTCCAGCCAAAGCCGTTGGCTTCGCCGTAGATCTTGATCATGGTCGGCGGCGCTGCCGAAGGCACGCTGTGGCACTGCAGACAGGCCGGGTTGGTGATCTGCAGCGGCTTGGCGATGAACAGCGTGCGGCCGGTGGGCGAGACCCGTTCGGAGACCAGTTCCTTGACCTCGGCGCGCTGGCGGAACTCGTTGATGATGTCTGCCTCCCAGTCGGTCGCGCGGTCCCGCGGGTTGGTGGGATTGAGCGTGGCTTCCTTGTAGCCGTAGTCGCGGTATTTTTTCTGGATGGCGTTAATGGTCTCGGTGGCGGCGTAGGCAGGCACGGTCTGCGGCAGGAACACTTCTTCCAGCTGCTTGATCAGGTGGGGCTGGATCTGGTTGACGGTATAGGAGCGCACCGAGATGGCGGCTTCCATCATCAGCCGGGCCTCGCGCAGGACTTCCTCGCGCGCGTTGTCCAGCAGCAGCTGCCGCGAGATGACGCCGGCGGCCGCGAAGCCGGCCAGAAACACGACGATCAGGACAAGGTTGAACTTCAGGCGCAGTCCCATGCGGGTCTCCAATGGCAGAAAAGACCCCAAATTCTATAGGGCATGAACTGCCAGAAGTGGGACTTATTGCCGCGTTTGGTTTCCGGCCTGAACCAAATGCCCCCAGCGCCGATAATCGGGCGATGACTGCTCCAAAAGTACTCTTCGGCTTCCATGCCGTTGGGGTGCGGCTGAAAACCGCGCCGCGTTCCATCATTGAAATCTATTACGAGCCGACCCGCCGCGACGCGCGGATGCGCCAGTTCCTGGAAAAAGCCGCCGAAGCCAATGTGCGCCTGATTGAAGCCGACGGCATGCGCCTGGCCAAGCTGGCCGGCAGCCATGGCCACCAGGGCGTGGCTGCGCGGGTGGAGATCATTCCGCAGACAAACTCGCTGGACGACCTGCTGGACGCCGTCACCGGCCCGGCGCTGCTGCTGGTGCTCGACGGCGTGACCGACCCGCACAACCTGGGCGCCTGCCTGCGGGTGGCTGACGGGGCGGGCGCACATGCCGTCATCGCGCCCAAGGACCATGCCGTCGGCGTCAATGCCACCGTGGCCAAGGTGGCCAGCGGCGCGGCGGAGACGGTGCCGTACTTCATGGTGACCAACCTGGCGCGCACGCTGGGCGAGCTCAAGGAGCGCAGCATCTGGTGCATCGGCACCAGCGGCGATGCGCCCAGGACCCTCTACCAGGCAGACCTCAAGGCTTCCGTTGCGCTGGTGCTCGGCGCCGAAGGCGACGGCATGCGCCAGCTCACCCGCAAGACCTGCGACGAGCTCATCAACATCCCGATGATGGGCGCGGTGGAAAGCCTGAATGTGTCCGTAGCCAGCGGCGTTTGCCTGTACGAGGCGCGGCGCCAACGGATGGCGTGACGCCCGCCCGGCGCCAGCGCTGGACTCAGGCGCTGGCCGCGTTCAGCCCTGCAATGTCCTGCGCATCAAGCTCAAGCCGGGCAGCAGCCACCAGTTCAGCCAGTTGCGCGAGGTTCGTCGCGCTTGCAATCGGCGAGGTCACTGCGGGCTGGGCCATCAGCCATGCGGTGGCGACCTGGCCAGGCGTGGCGTCGCGGCGCGCCGCTACCTTGTCGAGCGCCGCCAGGATGCGCAAGCCCTTGTCGTTCAGGTACTTGCCCGTCGTGCTCGCGCCGCGCTTGCTCTTGGCGGCATCGTCCGCGCTGCGGTATTTGCCGGTGAGGAAGCCGGCTGCGAGCGCGTAAAAGTTGATGACGCCAACGCCACGCCGGATGCACAGCGGCGCGAGCTCGTCCTCGAACACAGCGCGGTCATACAGGTTGTACAGCGGCTGCAGGCTTTCATAGCGCGCCAGGCCATTCTTCTCGCTGGTGTCCAGCGCTTCGGCCAGCCGGGCCGCGGTGTAGTTGGATGCGCCAATCGCGCGGACCTTGCCGGCCTTGATGAGCTCGCCGAATGCGCCCAGGGAATCGGCCAGCGGTGTGTCCGCATCGTCGTCATGCGACTGGTACAGGTCGATATGGTCAGTCTGCAGGCGGCGCAGCGAGTCTTCCACCGCCTGGCGGATGTACGCCGGCGCCAGGCCTTTCTTTCCTTCACCCATCGGCTTGCCGACCTTGGTGGCAATGACGACCTTGTCGCGCTTGCCGCTTTTCTTCAGCCACTTGCCGATGATGGTTTCGGACTCGCCGCCGGTGTGGCCCGGCGCCCAGATGGAATACACGTCGGCGGTGTCGATGAAGTTGAAGCCGGCGTCCACCCAGGCGTCCAGCAGCGAGAACGAGGTCGCCTCGTCCGCTGTCCAGCCGAACACGTTGCCGCCGAAGCACAGCGGGGACACTTGCAGGCCCGAGCGGCCCAGTTCACGGAAATTCAGACCCATCCGATTGCTCCCAGAAGGGCGCCAGCGCCCAACAACCACAACAAATGCACTTTCGTGCGCCAGACAACCAGTGTCGCGGCCACCGTCAGCAGCCAGATCGGCCAGTCGCGCGAAGGCTGGTCATGCGCAGCGCTGAGCAGCCAGCCGGTGGCCGCCAGCAACGCGATCACGATGGGCGCCATGCCCTGCTTGAAGGCCCGCACGCCGAGCCGCTCGCGGTTACGGTGGCCCCAGCGCGAAATGAAGAAGGTGAAGGTAGAGCTCGGGATCATGATGCCGGCCATCGCAATGCAGACGCCGAGCAGCGCCAGCCAGTAGCCGCCCGCATTCAGCCCCACATGCCAGCCCATGAGTGCCACGAACAGCACATTGGGCCCCGGGGCCGCCTGCGCAATCGCAATGGACGAGGTGAACTGCGACTCCGTCAGCCAGTGGTGTTCGGCGACGAGGAAGCGGTGCATGTCCGGCGCGGCGGTGATGGCACCGCCCACCGCCAGCATCGACAGCGACGCGAAATGCACAAACAGCGCCAGCCAGTCCTGTGCGGTGAATACCAGCGTCATGGTGCCGCCTTTTTCAGGAACCTGAGTTGCCGGTATGCCCACAGGCATGCGAGCCCGCCCACCCCGAGCAGCACCCAGGCCAGCGGCAGGCGCAGCAAGGCAATGGCAATGAAGGTGGCAATGGCAAACACCCAGCATGCGGCCAGGCCCATGACGTTGGTGCGCATGGCGCCGATGAGCTTGAGCCCGGTTGCGGTGATGAGGCCCGCGGCCACCGCACCCATGCCACGCAGTGCGCCCTGAACAGCCGGTACATCGGCCACACCGTTGAACAGCGCGGCCAGCGCCAGCACCACGAGCATCGGGAAGAACAGCATCCCGGCAATGGCGGCCAGCGCGCCGGACAGGCCGAAGTAACGGTCGCCGATCATCAATGACAGGTTGACCACATTGGGGCCGGGCAAGATCTGCGCCACGGCCCAGTCCTCGACGAACTCGTCGCGCGTGTACCAGCGCTTCTTCTCGACCAGTTCGCGCTGGGCCACGGCGAGCACGCCGCCAAAGCCCTGCAGGGCCAGGATGCTGAACGACATGAACAGGTCCATGCGGGACCGGGGCTGTGCGCGTTCTTCCTGGGGCTGGCTCATGCGGCGATTATCCGGGTCAATCAATTGGGGTCAGATTCCAATTATTGGGCTTTGTGGCCGGCCGCGCTTGTGGCGGCCCACAGCCCGGCGCCGATCAGCACGATGGCCGCGAGGGTCCATGCATCGAGCGGCTCGCCCAGCATCAGGATGCCCAGTACCGCCGCCGTGACCGGGTTGAGGGCCAGGAAGACGGTGACGCGTGTGGGCGACTCATGCTTGAGCGCATAGAGCCACAGGAAGTAGCCGATGCCGCTGGACAGGCCGATGAAGGCGATGAAGCCCCAGGCGCGCGGCGGGAAACCCGCCACACGCGCGGGCCAGGCCTCGGGCAGCGCGAGCAGGGCCAGCAGCGCAACGGAGGCCAGCATGGCGAAGGCCGACACATGCAGGGCCGGGTAGCGCTTCAGGAACGGCCGGTACAGCACGCTGCAGACGGCGCCGGTGCAGGCGCTGGCCAGCACCGCCAGCTCGCCCCACCAGTGGCCGCTGTGTGCCGCGCCCAGCTTGGGCGCCAGCGACAAGGCCACACCGGCGATGGACAGCACGACGCCGCCGAGCAGCGGGGGCGTGATGCGGTCATGCCCGAGCGCAGCGGACAGCAGCAGCGTGAGCAGCGGGAACAGGCTGAAGATCAGCGCCGCCTGCGCCGCGCCGATATGCTGCAGGCCGAAGTTGAGCAGCGCGATCAGCACTGCAAACTGGCCCATGCCCAGCAGCGCGATGGGCAGCACGTCCCGGCGCACGAACACCGGGCGCCGGGCATGCCACGCCGACAGCAGCGGCTGCGCCACGAAGGGCAGCAGGCATGCAAAGCCGATGGCATAGCGCAGCAGCGCCAGCGTGAGCGGCGGCACCTCGGCCACCACCATGCGCGAGGCGACGATGGCCGCGCCCACCTGCACGCCGGTGAGGGCGGCGGCCAGCAGGGCCAGGTTCAAAGCACGAGTTCCCAGGTCTCGCCGGTGAGGTCCTGGCCAAAGCCGTGGTACGGCTCGCTCTTGACGAGCTGGAAGCCGCGTTTGGCATAGATGTCACGTGCGGCGAGCAGGATGCTGTTGGTCCAGAGGATCATTTTTTTGTAGCCCTTGCCGCGTGCAAAGGCCAGGCACTCATCGGTCAGCCTCGCGCCCAGGCCGAGGCCGCGCGCCTGTTCGGTGAGGATGAGCATGCGCAGTTGCGCCACGGTTTTGCTCTTGCGCACCACAAACACCGAGCCTACGCGCTCGCCATCCAGCTCGGCGATCCAGCCGCGTTCCCACTCCGGCTTGAAGTTCCTGATGAGCTCTGCCGCAATGCCGGCTGCCATGCCTTCGAACTCCATGTTCCAGCCGTATTCGCGCCAGTAGATCTCGCCATGCTGCTGCACCACCCAGCCCATGTCGCCGGGTTTCAGGTCACGCAGGATGGCAGTGCGGGTGGCGGGCGGCGCTGCGCCAGGGTCAAGCATGCGCTGCACCGTGCCCAGCGCGTCAATGACCTTGCGGCGCCCGGCCTCGCCCAGCGGCGCCAGCATCATCGAGGCCTCGTCGCGGGACTTCTGCTGCAGCGGCGCGAACGCGTTGTGGCCCGCATCGGTGAGCTTGAGCAGGCTCTGGCGCGCATCGGCCGGGGAGGGCACACGCACCAGCCAGCCCTTGCCTTCGAAGCGCCGCAGGATACGGCTGAGGTAGCCGCCGTCCAGCGCGAGGTCCCTGGCCAGTTCAGTGGCGGTGGGCTGGTCGCGGTGGGCCAGTTCGTAGAGGACGCGCACTTCAGTCAGCGAGAAGTCACTGCCGAGGTACGGGTCCAGCACGCCGATGCGCTGCGTGTAGAAGCGGTTGAAGGCCCGGACGGCCTTGACATCGGATACGGCCACTGGCGCCGCGGCGGCGGGAGAGCGGGATGCGGGAACGGGTGGGGACGGCATGGTTGCCATCGTCACCTAAATACTTGCCTGAGTCAAGTATCTGGTGCCTGGGGCAGCTGCGCGGTGCGCCTGCGGTGTGTGCCCGCCGGCGCCACCCGCTCTGCCGCCGCTACCGCCGCGCCGCCTTCCGGCAGCTCGACGCCGGCCTGGATCAGCACCCGCTTGTTGTCCCGGCTGCGCCGCGCATGCTCGCGCAGCAGCGCCTCGGCGCGGGCGCCTTCCCGCGCCTCGATGGCACGCACGATGTCTTCATGGTCGGACTGCGCCCGCTGCAGGAAGGCCAGCTCCAGCGAGGGCCGCATGCCGCCGAGCGCAACGGCGCCGGGCGCGGCCAGCGGCGTCTTGGCCACATGGGCGAGGGTGGAGACCAGCACCGGGTTGTTGGCCGCCTGCATCAGCGCCTGGTGAAAGCGCATGTTCATCGTCACCCAGCGCTGCATGTCCAGGTTCCTGTTGCCGCCCGTTGCCGCGTCCACCAGCGCGCGGCCCTCGACCACGCAGCCCCGCAGCGCCGCCAGCGCCTCGGGCGAGGCGCCTGCCTCGGCCACGGTGCGGGCCGCAAGGCCCTCCAGCGCACCGCGCACGTCGATGGCCTGGGCCACTTCGTCCAGCGTAACGCGCCGCACCCGGAAGCCGCGCTTGGGCAGGCGCTCGAAGAGGCCTTCGCGTTCAAGCTCGCCAAAGGCCAGCCGCAGCGGCGTGCGCGAGACCTCCAGCTGCGAGGCCAGTTCAAGCTCGACGACGCGCTCGCCGGGCGTGAGTTCGCCTGCCAGCACGCGGCGGCGAAGTTCGGCGGTGACGCGTTCGATCAATGAGGCCATGGGGCGTTCAGGTGGGGCATGGAGGCAGGAGCAACAGGGGGTTGGGTGGGGCGATGGTAGCGCGTATCCCGGATGCTCCTGTTGTCTGATGAATGCATGCAATACACAGATATTTTCTTTGTAAAGTGATTTCAATGCCATTTATTGCATGCAATAATCGCCGAAATTCGTTGAGGAGACAACTGTGGACAAACTGCCCCAGGCCGACAACAGCCGCATTTCCAGCCGTCCCGGCCTGCGCCGCCGCGACGCGTTGCGCATGGCCGCTTCGGGCTTCGCCGCCATCGGAACGGCCCTGGTGGCCGGCGCGCCGGCCTTCGCCGCCGACCCCTACCCGGCCAAGACAGTCAAGGTCATCGTGCCGTTCCCGGCCGGTGGCGGCGGCGACAACCTTGCCAGGCTGATGCTCACCCGCGTGGCACGCGAGCTCGGGCAGGGCTTTGTGTTCGAGAACGTCGCTGGTGCCGGCGGCAACATCGGCTCCCAGGCGGCGGCGCGCGCCGCGGCCGACGGCTACACCCTGCTGTACGGCACCAATGGCACCTTCGGCATCAACCACTCGCTGTACAAGAGCACCGGCTTCGACCCGCTGAAGGACTTCGAACCGGTGAGCCAGTTGAGCCGGATTGCCGCGCTGGTGGTCGTGCGGGCCAACCTGCCGGCAGCCAGCATGCCGGAGCTGCTCAAGCTCATCGAGCGCGAGCCGGGCAAATACACCTTTGCCTCTGCTGGCAACGGCACCACCTCCCACCTGGCAGGCGAGATCCTCAAGGCTACCGCCAACCTGAACATGACGCATGTGCCTTACCGGGGCGGCGCCCTGGCCATGAACGACCTGCTGGCCGGCACGGTCGACATGATGATTGACGTCATGCCCAACACCGCGCCGCAGCTCAAGGGCGGGCGGGTGCGCGGCCTGGCTGTGAGTACCGCGCGGCGGGTGAGCTCGCTGCCCGACATGCCGACCGTTGCCGAATCGGGCGTGCGGGGGTTTGACGTCAGCGCCTGGGATGCACTGTTCGCGCCGGCAGGCACGCCCGCGCCCATCGTCGCCCGGCTGAACGAGGCCGTGCAGAAAGCACTGGCCGACCCCGAGCTGCGCCAGCAGCTGCAGGACAGGGGCGCAGAGCCCGCGCCCGGCACTTCACAGGCGCTGGCCGCATTCATCCGCGCCGAGATCCCCCGCTGGGGTGATGCGGTCCGCAGGTCCGGCGCGCGCGTGGACTAAAGCCCGTGCGGCTTCCATATCTCCAGCGTGCCGTGCTGCAGCGTGCCGTGCCTGGTGCGCGGCCGCAAGCAGTCCCGCACTTGCACTCGTGGGGGCTGGCCGCGGCTGCCGTGCTTGCGCTGGCGCTGGACGCCGGCGGGGCAAGCGCCGCGAGGCTGGTCTCCGAATGCACAGCCGGTGGCATGGCCGATGCGGCTGCGCGCGCATTTGACGCCCGGCACCTGCAGGCATTTGCCTTTTCCACGCTGTGGATGCTGCTGGCCTGCGTGGCCGGCACCTCCGTGATGGCGGGTGCGCCTGCCGCGCCGCGGGCAAGCCGCCTCGCATGGCGCCTGCTGGCCATGGCCTGCGCGATGCCGCTGGCCTGCATCGCCGGCTGGCTCGCCGCGCGGCATGCCAATGCGCTGGCGCCGGCGCTCGCCCCGTTCGCATTCGGCGCCGCCATGCTGGCCTGCTGCGCCGCGCTGCTCCATCTTTCCGCGCGCCTGCCCCTGCCGGGCCGCGCGCGCCTTGCCACCCCGCCTTCCATCACCCCGCCTTCAGAACCCACAAGGAGTTTCCCATGCTGACCAGAACCGCTGCCCCCACCGTGCATGCCGCCGGGGCGGGCACAGAGATGCAGCGGCCCGAGGGCATGCCATCGCATGCCACGCCGCCGCTCGTCGGCCAGCGGCCGCCGCGCTGCCCGCCGTTTGTGGACATCACGAGTTCAGACCAGCTCATGCCCTACCTGGAGCATGTGGCGCGCCGGCCGTACAACCACGGCCTCAACGCCTGCTGGGACCTGAAGGAGGGCGAGCGCGTGCTGCTGCGGGTGGACAACTGGCACAGCGAGCTCACCATCCAGGCCTGCCAGCGCATCCTGGAGAAGTACAAGGTCAAGTACGAGATCAAGAAGATCGACCGCGGCCCGATCCCGCAATGGGTGGGTGCCGACGAGGTGGACTACTACCTGTTCCGCACCAAGGAGCTCGCCGAGTGGATGGACATGTGGGAGGAGGAAGAGAAGAAGCAGCAGTACGACAAGATCCTCATGGGCTATGGCGGCCCGGTGCTGGCCGAGCGCTTCATCAAGATCCAGCGCATGCCCTTCATCACGCCCGAGATCCTGGCTTCACCCGCGCATGCCATGCCCATCGAGGTCATCAACGCCATCGACAAGTGGACCTGGGAGCGCGTGCGCTCGGCCCGCCGCGCACGCATCACCGACCCGGAAGGCACCGACCTGTCGTTCACCAACCATGACGACTACTGGGACAAGAACCGCGAGTTCTACAACCCCGAGCTCACCGCCGCCACCTGGAAGGGCAACGAGCACTTCGGCAAAACCTACCTGCCGGGCCATATTACCGGCCGGCCGTGGATGTTCCACCCGTTCAAGGAAGACGGCTGCGGCGTCATTGCCGGCACCACCAACCACATCGCGCCGTGCGACTGGACGCGCCTGGAGGTGGAGAACTCCAGGATCACCAAAATCCACGACGGCGGCGAGTTCGGCAACAAGCTGCGCGACGTGATGGAGCGCACGAAAGACCTGCAGTACCCCACCTTCCCGGGCAAGGGCATCATGTACTGGTGGGAGGCCTCCATCGGCACCAACCCGCACATCCACCGCCCGCGCAAGGACTTCCCGTCGGGCTTCGTGAACTGCCTGTACGAGCGCGTGCGCTCGGGCGTGATCCACATGGGCTTCGGCACCATCATCTCCTCCATGGCCGAGCGTGAAGCCGCGCGCATGGGGCACCTGGTGGGCCACTGGCACCTGCACCTGTACTTCCCGACCTACACCACCGAGCGTTCCGGCGACAACGAGAACATCATCGAGAACGGCCGCCTGCTGGCGCTGGACGACCCGAAGATCCGCAAGCTCTGCGCCAAATACGGCGACCCGGAAATGTGGCTGGACGAAAGCTGGAACCCCGCCGTGCCCGGCATCAACATGAAGGGCAACTACTGGGACCATTACGCCAAGGACCCGCTGCACTGGGTCAAGACCGAGCTGGAGGTCTGCCGCAACTACCACCCGATGTTCATGGACATGGTCGGTGCCGACGACAAGTACTGCTCGGGCGAAGGCGCCAAATGGTGGAAGGGCGGCTGCTGCGAGCACAGCGGCGTGAGCGCACCGGTGTTGCCGGGCAACTGCTGCGACGACAGCAGCGCCGCCACACCTGGTGCGGCGGCGGCTGCTGCTGCAGGTACCGCGGCGGATGCCGGCTCATGCTGCGGCGGTTCATCCAAGACCTGATCATCACTGCAAAGACACCCTGCAATACATCGCTCCAGGAGACAAGAAATGAAATCACTCATAGCTGCCGCATTCGGTCTCGCCGTCCTCGCCCCGTCCGGCACGGCAATGGCCCAACCCGTTGCCGAGCTGGCCAGGGCCGCCGCCGCCAAGCCGCCCGTCACCTGGTATGAAAGCTCACCGTCGGAGCAGATCGACAAGGTGCTGGCCGCGTTTGCAAAGAAATACCCGAACGTCAAGGTGCGGCACACGCGCCTGGTGGGCGGCAACGAGCTGGCGGTGCGCGGCGTGCAGGAGATGCAGGCACGCGGCTACACCGGCGACCTGCTCACCGGCGGCGCCGACCACATCAGCCAGCTCAAGGGCCGGGGCTACCTTGAGGAGGTGAACTGGGCGCAGCTGGGCGTGCCGAAGAACTACGCGCCCAACCCGTTCATGGTGGCAACGACCGCGTCGGTCTATGTCGCGCTGTGGAACACCCGGAAGGTCAGCGACGCCGAATCCCCCAAGACCTGGGAAGACGTGCTCAACCCCAAGTGGACCAACCGCTCGGGCTCATGGGTGCGCGCAGCCGCCTTTGCGCAGCTTGCCGCCACGCAGGGGCCGGACACGACGAAGAAGCAGCTGGAGCGCTACATCAAGCTCAAGCCGATGCTGTTCAAGTCCACCTTCCCGCTGGCGCAGGCCGTGGCCTCGGGCGAGGTGGATGTGGCCATCGGCTTCTACCATTCCACGCTGCCGCCGATCAACGCGGGTGCGCCTGTGAAGATGCGCGCGTTGGATGTGGTGCCGATGCACATCATCTACTCGGGCGTCAGCAAGAGCGCCCGCAATGCCGAGGGCGCCAAGGTGCTGATGCACTGGCTGTCCACCGACGAGGGCGCCATGGCCTATGAGGAAGCCACGGGCCGGGGGAACCCGCTTGCGCCCAAGACCAAAACCGCCCAGCTGATCGCCGGCAAGAAGGTCTCCGAATGGCCGCCGGAAAAGTCCGACGAACTGGGCGCGCTCAACGAGTACTACAACAAGATGCTTGAGGCGGTCGGAGCCGCGCGATGACGGGTGCGCGTGCCGCGGTAGCGGCCGCGTCACCAGGCAAGCACGCCGCGACACCCAACCGTTTCCTGGCAAGCCTGCCGGCCCTTGCGCTGCTGGCCCTGCTGCTGTACCTGGTGGCGGTGCCGCTGGGCCTGCTGCTGGTGGCCAGCTTCAAGCCCACCGGGCTGCCGTATGACCCGGGCTTCGGCCTGGAGCAGTTCCGCACGGTCTATGGCGACCCGGGCTTCTACAGGCTGATCGGCAACACCGCGATCTTCGCGGTGGGCTGCACCGTGAGCGCGCTTTTCACCGGCGGCATGATGGCCTGGCTGGTGGAGCGCACCGACCTGCCTTTCAAGGGGACGGCCCGCGTGATGATTGCGCTGCCGATGGTGCTGCCGCCGTTCCTGCTGGCCATGGGCTGGGCCCTGCTGGCCAGCCCGCGCACCGGCTTCCTGAACAAGCTGCTGATGGAGGGCTTCGGCCTGCAGGAGGCGCCGTTCAACATCTATTCCATGGGCGGCATGATCTTTGTGGAGACGCTGGCGCTGGTGCCCTCGGTCTACCTGATCCTCGGCAATGCCTTCCGCAACATGGAGCCCGCGCTGGAAGAGGCCGCCATGACCAGCGGCGCGCGCTGGCCGCAGATCATCCGGCGCATCTTCATCCCGCTGCTGTCGCCGGCCATTCTTGCGGCGGCTGCCTACCTGCTCATCGTCGGCTTCCTGGTGTTCGACGTGCCGGGCACGCTGGGCATGCCGGTGGGCCTGTTCGTGGTGTCGTCCCGCATTGTTTACCTGGCCACCGATCAGTCGGGCGGCACCTCGGCCTATGGGCAGATCGCGGCGATTGCCGTCACCTTCCTCGTGCTGCTGCTGGCGCTGGCCTGGGCTTACCGCCGGCTCACGCGGCAGGCCAGCCGCTTCGTGACCGTGACGGGCAAGGGCTTCCGGCCACGCGAACTGCCGCTCGGCCGCATGAAGCCGGTGGCGGTGGCCATCGTGGCGCTGTACTTTGTGCTGGCGGTGCTGCTGCCGCTGGCCATCCTTGTGTGGACCAGCCTGATGCCTTACCTGGCCCCGCCCAGCATCGAGATGCTGGGCCAGCTCACGCTGTCGCAGCACAAGGCCGTGCTGACCAACAGCCGGGTCGGCGGCGCGGCATGGACGTCCACCTGGGTGTCGCTGCTGAGCGCGACGCTGGTGACCGGCATTGCGCTGCTGGTGGCCTGGACGGTGCTGCGCAACCGCACGCTCCCAAGCCGCATGCGCGGCGTGATCGACACGCTGGCCTTCATGCCGCTGGCCATCCCGGGCACCATGATCGGCATGGCGCTGGTCTATGTGTACCTGACGCTGGCCTTCCTGCAGGTCTATGGCACGGCGTGGATCCTGGTCATTGCCTATGTCACGGTTTACCTGTCGTTCGCCTCGCGCGCGGCCTCGGCCTCGCTGATCCAGGTGCATCCGGAGCTGGAGGAGGCGGCCCGCACCTGCGGCGCCACCGGCAGCGCAACGCTGCGGCGCATCGTGCTGCCGCTGCTGCTGCCCGGGCTGGCCGGTGCCTGGGTGTGGGTGGTGGCGCATGTGATGCGCGAGCTGTCCACCGCGCTGCTGGTGCAGGGAGAAGACAACGTGACGGTGGCGGTGCAGCTGTGGAGTTACTGGTCCGGCGGCGAGCCGGGCAAGGCGGCGGCCGTCGGCGTCTGGCTGGTGCTGGCCATGACGGTCATCACCGTGATATGGCAGCGCCTGTCGGCGCGCGGGGAGAAATTACGTGGTTGAAATCAGGGACTTGTGGCTGACCTACCCGGGTGCGGCGCAGCCGTCGGTCTGCAATGTGTCACTGGCGCTGGCGCCTGGCGAGTTCGTCACGCTGCTGGGGCCGAGCGGCTGCGGCAAGACGTCCACGCTGCGCAGCGTGGCCGGGCTGGAGGCGCCTTCGGCCGGCGCCATCATTGTTGGCGGCGCGCCGGTGTTCGACAGCGCGCAGCGCCTTGACGTGCCCACCCATGCGCGCGACATCGCCATGGTGTTCCAGTCCTATGCGATCTGGCCGCACATGACGGTGGGGCAGAACGTTGCATTCCCGCTGGAAATAGCGAGGGTGCCACGTGACGAGTCGCAGCGGCGGGTGCGGGAGGCGCTGGAGATGGTCGGCCTGGACGCGCTGGCGTCGCGCAGCGCCACGCAGCTGTCGGGCGGGCAGCAGCAGCGCGTGGCCATCGCCCGCGCACTGGTGCGCCGTTCGGCCGTGATGCTGCTGGACGAGCCGCTGTCCAACCTGGACGCCAAGCTGCGCGAGCAGATGCGGCTGGAGCTGCGCGAGCTGATCAAGACTGTGGGCCTGACGGCGCTGTATGTCACGCACGACCAGGAAGAGGCGCTGATGCTGTCCGATCGCATTGCGCTCATGAGCGCCGGCCGCATTGTGGAAACCGGCACGCCGCTGGACCTGTACCTGCGGCCGCGCACCCTGTTCGGCGCGACGTTTCTCGGTGCCGCGGAAACATTTGAAGTCACCCGGGCCGACGGCAGCGGCGTACAGACGCCGGACGGCGCGCTGCAGCTGGACTCACCGGCGCAAGGTCTGACGCATGTCGCGATCCGGCCCGAGGCCATCGTGGCCACGCAGGCGCCCGCACCGGCCAGGGCCAACCAGTGGAGCGGCACCCTGGCGGGCGTCGTCTTCTCGGGCCGCCAGCAGCAGCTGGTGGTGCAACTGCCCGGTGGCCGCCGCATCACGGTGCTGGCGCCGCCCACCATGGCCTTCCGTGCGGGCGAGCCCGTCACCGTCGAATTCCCCGCAGACCGCCTGATGGGCCTGGTCAACGAAGCGGCCCCATCCACTCACTGATGCATCCCCGGACATATCAACATGCCAGACAAGAACCTGATTGAAGTCAAACCCTACAGCCTGAAGCTGCAAACGCCGTACCGCTGGTCCAAGGGCACGCAGCATTCACGCCATGGCGCCATCCTGCGGCTGGACGGCGGCAACGGCCACATCGGCTGGGGCGAAGCCGCGCTGCCGCCGCACGTGGACTACCCGACCGACGCTTTCGCTGCGGAAATCCGCGCGCTGATGACGGGCCTGGACCCGTTCTCGCCGGGCTTCCTGTCAGAGCTGGGCCTGCGCGAATGCCCGGCGCGCATCCGCTGCGGCATTTCCACCGCGGTGCTGACGCTGCGCGCGGCCCAGGCCGGCAAGACACTCACCGGCTACCTGCTGGGCAATGACGCGGCTGTACCGGCGCGGGTTCCGGTGAACGACCTGATCGGCGATGCCGACCCGGCCGACTGCGCGCAACGCGCCAACGATGCTGCCGCGCGCGGGCAGGACACCGTCAAGGTCAAATGCACCGAGGAGCGCGAGCTGGACCTGGCCCGCATCCGCGCCATCCGCCAGGCGCAGCCCGGCATCAAGATCCGGATCGACCCCAACGAGAGCTGGCCGGTCGAGTGGGCCGGCGAGCAGCTGCGCGCCATGGAGCAGTTCACCATCGAATACTGCGAGGAGCCGCTGCCTCGCGGAACGCCACTGTCGGTCTATGGCGAGCTGCGCCGCCAGACCCGTGTGCCGATTGCGCTGGACGACAGCATCCGGACACTGCGCGATGTGGACCTGGCGGTGCTGCACAAGTCGGCCGACGTTTTCATCCTGAAGGCCCAGCGCGTGGGCGGCCCGGACAAGCTGCTGGAGATCGTGCGCGCCGCCACGAAGCAAGGCATTGTCTGCACCGTCACGTCAAGCCTGGAGACCTCGCTCGGCCTGTACCTGGGCATCCACTGCACGGCGCTGACGCCGCAGCCCATGGCGCCCGCCGGCATCGGCACCGCGCGCTTCTATGCCGAGAACGTCGGCGAGCCGCCGCCGATTGTTGATGGCCATATGGCCATGCCTTCAACACCGGGCCTCGGCTTCGACGCGCAGCCCTGGTGGGACGCGCAAGCATAAGGTGCCCCCGAAGCCATTAGTGATCCAGCGGGCTTGGCCGGCTTTGCAGGCCCTGGGGCAGCATGCCTTCGAACTGGTGCGAGATGCTCATGACCTTGCGGCGGGCCGCTTCTTCGCCGTGCAGGCTGCACAGGATGGTCATCAGCGCGCTGCGCAGGTACCACAGGCCGGTGGCATCGAGCGCGGCGCGGATGCGCCGCACAATGGCGGGGTGATCGACGGCGCCAACGTTACCCAGCGAGTCGATCATGGACTGGCGGATGTCGTCCAGCCGGTCCTCCATGCGGTTGCGCACACGCTCGCGTTCCTGGGCCGGGTGGAATTCGGCGTGGAGCTCAAGGTACGAGTTCCGAAGGTTCTGGCGGATGCTGGGCATGGTGTTGATCTCCGGCCAAGGGAACGATTCCCTTGTTCAACACCCATGGTCGTCCGGCCATACACGCGTTTGATATTGCCGCCGTGAATGCAAGGCAAAGTGCAAATAGTTGCGTGTAGTTTGGTAAGCACCCGTGTGTGCGCTTCCGCACGCATGGGCATTTTCCGTGAACGAATGCGCAGTCTGGCGCCGCAGGGGCGCCAGGCCCTGTTCAGTACGAAGGCGTGTATTTGCGAATGGCTGCTGCCACTGCTTCCGTCACTTCAAAGCCAGGTCCGGATGCCGCCGCCAGCTCACCGGCACGCTGGAGGAAAGCGTCTATGCCCATTCCATAGATGAACTGCATCGCGCCACCCGTCCATGCCGGAAAGCCGATGCCGAAGATGGAGCCGATGTTCGCGTCATGCACCGTGGTCAGCACGCCTTCGCTGAGGCAGCGGGCGGTTTCCACCGCCTGGCGGTAGAGCAGGCGGTCGATCAGTTCCTGCATGTCGTAGGCCGCACCGGGCTTTTCGAACAGGTTCTTCAGCTCCGGCCAGAGCGTCTTTTTTGCGCCGGCAGGGTAGTCGTAGAAGCCGCCTTCGGCCGCCCGGCCGTTGCGGTCGAACTCCTTGACCATGCGCTCGACCAGCAGTTCGCCGGGTGTGGCGATGTAAGTCTTGCCCTCGGCGCGGAAGTCGGCGCGCGTCTGGTCCAGCACATGCACGCTCAGCGACAGCGCGGTTTCATCGAGCACCGCGAGCGGGCCCACGGGCATGCCGGCCTGGATGCCGGCGTTCTCCACCACCGATGCCGGGATGCCCTCGCCGAGCATGGCCGCGCCCTCCATCACGAAGGTGCCGAAGGTGCGGCTGGTGTAGAAGCCGCGCGAGTCGTTGACCACGATCGGTATCTTGCCCAGCGCCTGCACATAGTCAAACGCGCGGGCTACGGTCTCGTCATCCGTCTGCTTGCCGCGGATGATCTCCACCAGCTTCATCTTGTCCACCGGGCTGAAGAAGTGGATGCCGATGAATTTTTCAGGCCTGGTGCTGGCGTGTGCCAGGCCGCTGATGGGCAGGGTGGAGGTGTTGCTGGCAAAGAAGCCGCCAGGCGCCAGCATCGGCTCGGCTTCCTTCGTGACCCTGGCCTTGAGCTCGCGGTTCTCGAACACGGCTTCGATGATCAGGTCGCAGCCCTGCAGGTCGGCGGCCTTGTCGGTGGCGGTGATGCGCCGCAGCAGCTCGGTCTGGTCATGCGGGCTCATGCGGCCTTTGTCCACGCGGGGCTGGGTCAGCTTGATGCTGTAGGACTTGCCCTGTTCGGCCTTGTCCATGGAGACGTCTTTCAGCACCGTGGCAATGCCGCGCGAGGCCTGCGACCAAGCAATGCCCGCGCCCATCATGCCCGCGCCAAGAAGGCCCACCTTGCCCGGCTTGTAGCGCGGAACGTCCCTGGGCCGCGACTGCCCCGACTTGATCGCGTTCATGTTGAAGAAGAACGTGTTGATCATGTTCTTCGCCACCGGGCTCACGATCAGTTTGGCCAGGTACCGGCTCTCGATGCGCAGCGCAGTGTCAAAGTCCACCATCGCGCCTTCAGCCATGGCCGCGAGCGCGGCTTCGGGGGCAGGGTAGAGGCCGCGCGTGGTCTTGCGCAGCATCGCGGGCGCGACGGTCAGCGCGCCGGCAATCTTCGGGTTGGCGGGCGTGCCGCCGGGCATCTTGTACGCCTTGTCGTCCCAGGGCTGGGCGGACTTCGGGTTGGCGGCAATGAAGGCCAGGGCCTTCTCGCGCAGTTGCCCGGCGTCGGCCACCAGCTCATGCACCAGGCCCAGCTCCAGCGCCTCGCGCGGGCTGAACAGCTTGCTCTCCAGGATGTAGGGCTGGGCGCCCATCAGGCCCAGCAGGCGGACCATCTTGGTAATGCCTGATGCGCCGGGGATCAGGCCCAGCGTGATCTCGGGCAGGCCGAGCTGGATCTTTCTGTCATCCACCGCCACGCGGTAGTGGCCGACCAGTGCAACCTCCCAGCCCCCGCCCAGCGCCGCGCCGTTGATGCAGCTGACCACCGGCTTGCCGAGCGTCTCCAGCGTGCGGAAGTTCTTCTTGGTCTGCTCGATCTCCGAGAACACGCGACCGGCGTCAGACGCCTGCAGCCGCATCGTGCCCTTGAGGTCGGCGCCCGCGAAGAAGGTGCTCTTGGCGGAGGCGAGGATGATGCCGGTGAGGGCGTCCCTGTCCTTCACCACCTGGGCCGTCACTTCTGTCAGGTCATGCTGCCAGGCCTGGCACATGGTGTTGACGGGGGAACCCTCTTCGTCGAAGGTGATGGTGGCGATGCCGCCCGCCAGGTCGTACTTGATTGTTTTCATGAGTCGTCGCGTGCTGGTTGAACAAGTGTCTCCGCAGATTTGATACTAGCAGGGGACATCTGCGCATGCAGCCGCCGGGGCGACGCAGCGGGCGCAGCATGAATGCAGGTGCCCGCCTATACTTAGTACGCTAATAATGACGCTGACACCACGCTCCCGACCCGCAGCCATGAACAACCGGTGGGGCGCTGCACGCCCGGCATGCCATGGGTGAGCTGCTCGCCGGGCTTGCGCTGGTCCTCTTCTCCTGCAACATCATCATGACCAAGGTCGCCTCCGGGCGGGTGGCCATCAGTACCGGCTTTGTCATTTCGGTGGCGGTGAACCTGGGGTTCAGCTTCCTGGTGTTCTGCGTGGAGCTGGCCCTGCGGACGAGCCCGCTCGTGTGGAACTGGGGCGGCTTCGGCGCCTTCCTGCTGGCAGGCGTGTTTTCCACCTACCTTGGCAGGTTCTTTTTCTTTGAGTCGGTGGTGCGCTTCGGCCCTGCGCGCGCCAGCGTGTTCCAGATCACGGCGCCGCTGTTCACCGTGCTGATTGCCTGGCTGTTCCTGGGCGAGCGGCTCAGGCTGGTGGATTACATCGGCATTGTGCTGACGGTGATCGGCCTGTTCTTCGTCGTTTATGTGCCGGGCTCGCTGACGGCGCGCGCAGCCGCACCGGTGCAGCAAGCCAGGGGGAACAAATGGACGGGCTGGATCTTCCGTTCGGTCCTGGTGCTCGGGCTCGGCGCCTCGCTCTGCTATGCCACCAGCAGTGTCTTGCGCGGCGGCGCGATGAAACTGCTGGACGAGCCCATCCTGGGCGCCGTCCTCGGCTCAGCCAGCGGCCTCGGCCTGCACCTTCTTACCAACGGCGAAGGCCGCACGCTGCTGCCGACGCTGCTCGCCGCGGATCGCAAGGGCGTCTGGCTGTTCGTCATCACCGGGGTGCTGACCATCACCGCGCAGACGCTGGTGTTTGTGTCCTTCCGGTATATCGAGGTCTCCATCGCCATGCTTATTGCTTCGTGCGTGCCGGTACTTGTCATCCCGATGAGCTACCTGCTGCTGGGCAACCAGGAGCGCATCGGCCCGCGGACGATTGCCGGAACCCTGCTGACGATGGCCGGCATCGCGCTGGTACTGCTGCGCTGAGGTTTACACACTGGGCGTGCTTTCCGCGTGAAAGCACGCTTGACAAGCCTGCCTGCGCTCCTCATTATTAGGTGGCTAAATATATGCCACACCCTTGCAGCGGATAGAGCCGCGAGGGCAGAGGAGACAAGACTTGCTGACCCACGAAGAAAACGAACTGCTGTGCCGCGTCGAGGGCGATGCCCCGATGGGCAAGATCATGCGCAGCCACTGGATACCGGCCTGCCTGAGCGAGGAGATCGCCGAGGCTGACGGCAACCCGGTGCCGGTGCGGCTGCTGGGTGAAGACCTGGTGGCCTGGCGCGACAGCGACGGCGCGGTGGGCCTGATGGACCGCTACTGCCCGCACCGCCGGGCATCCCTGGTGTTTGGCCGCAATGAAGACTGCGGGCTGCGCTGCCTGTACCACGGCTGGAAGGTGGACGTGAGGGGCAACGTGCTGGAGATGCCGTCGGAGCCTGCGGAGGCCTGCAACAACCAGGTGAAGCACAAGGCCTATGCCACCCATGAGCATGGCGGCTTCGTCTGGGCCTGGATGGGGGCCGAGGCTGACATGCTGCCCTTTGAGCCGCCGGCTTTCGCGCCGACCGCCGAATGCGACGTCAGCGTGGCCAAGATACTGATCGACTGCAACTGGGCGCAGTGCCTGGAGGGCAACATCGACTCGGCCCACAGCTCGTCGCTGCATTCCAGCGAGATCCGCCCCGGCAACGTGGCGCGCTCGGCCATGTCGGCCGAAGGCATCACGCAGCGGCCGTCCACCGACAAGGCGCCGCGCATCCAGATCGAGTCCACGCCCTATGGCTTCCGCTATGCGGCACTGAGGCGGCCGATCAAGGATGCGGCAGACAACGAATATGTGCGCATGACGGTGTTCGTCGCGCCCTTTACCGTGCTCATTCCGCCCAACAGCCTTTACAACGTGGCCAGCATGAGCGTGCCGATTGACGACACGCACACCGCCTTTTACTTCATCTCGTGGTCTGACCGGCCCGGCAAAGGCATGGGGCAGGAAACCTGGCGCAAGCGCAACGGTGCGCAGGTGGGGGTGGACCTGGACGCGCGCTTTGTGAAAGTCCGCAACGAGGCCAACAACTTCCTGCAGGACCGGGGCGCCATGAAGAACGGCAGCTTTACCGGCATTCGCGGCATTCCCAACCAGGACATCGCCATGTGGGAAACCATGGGGCCGATTGCCGACCGCACGCGCGAGCGGCTGGGCGCCAGCGACATTGCCGTGGTGCATTTCCGCAAGCTGATGGTGGATGCGGCACGCGCCAGGGCCGCCGGCGCGCCCGCCATTGGCGGCGCGCGGCCGGTGCCGCATGCCCGCATCCGCTCGTTTGAAGGCATCGTGCCCAAGACCATCGACTGGCGCACGCTGGCACGGCCTGATGCCGAAGCAGCCGCAGCCGCTACATAAACCAGAAGGAGACACCCCATGAAGCTCAAACACCTCGCCCTGGCGGCGGCTGCCGCGCTGTGCCTGGCTGCCGGCGCGAATGCCCAGCAGAACTACCCCAACAAGCCGGTCAAGATCGTCGTGGGCTATGTGCCCGGCGGCGGCCCCGACTTTGTGGCCCGCACGCTGGGCCAGAAGCTCACCGAGATCATGGGCCAGCCGTTCGTGGTGGAGAACCGGCCCGGCGCCGGCGCCACCACGGCGACGGCCTACGTTGCCAAGTCGCCGGCCGACGGCTACACATTGCTGCTGGGCGAAACCGGGCAACTGGTGGTCGCGCCCTACATCTACAAGAACCTGGCCTATGACACGGCGAAGGACTTCACGCCGATCAGCATGATGGCCAGCGGGCCGCTGATCCTGGTGTCCAACTCGAAGCTGCCGATCCGCACCATGCAGGACCTGACACGCATGGCCAGGGCGCAGCCGGGCAAGATCGACGTGGGTACCTCGGGCGTTGGCACCATCCACCATATTGCGCTGGAAGTGCTCAAGGCCGACGCCGGGCTGGACCTTACCCATGTGCCCTACAAGGGCAGCGGCCAGTCCGTCTCCGCCGGGCTGGCCGGCGACGTGCCGCTGCTGATGACGTCGATGACGGCTGCCGGTACCAATGTGACTGCCGGCAAGCTCAACGTCGTGGCGGTTACCTCGGCCGCCCGCATGCCGGGCATGCCGGACGTCCCTTCGATCTCGGAGTTCGTCAAGGACTACGACTATTCGTCAGAGATGGGCCTGCTGGCGCCCGCAGGCCTTCCGCCCGAGATCCTGGCGAGGCTCTCGCGCGCCATCAAGCAGGCCGCAGAGAGCCCCGATGTGCTGGAGTCCTTCAAGAAGACCAGCACCATCATCAAGTACACAACGCCCGAGGAATACGCCGAGAACATCCGCCGCAACCTGCGCAAGTACGAGCGCGCGGTGAAGATCGCCAAGATACCGATGAACGAGTGACCGGCTGGGCAACAGAGCCGGCGCAGCGGCCTCAGCCGCGCACTGGCACCTGCAGGCGCGGAATATATTCGCCGCGCGTGCGCGCCGACTCCAGGATGGCCAGGCAGACCTCGGTGGTTGCGCGGGCCCATTCACCGCTGTGCACCGGCGGCTTGCCGTGGATGACGGCGGCATGCAGCTCGTCCATGACTTCGCTGCGCGGAAATTCCGGCGCTTGCAGCGGCTCTATATGCTGCGCGCCGTCGGCGAACACCGCAATTCCGCCCGGCATGGGCCGCAGGTCGGCGCCGTCCAGGCTCACGATCAGCGGGCCGAAATGCTGGTGGGCCTGCGTTGCAGGTGAAGGCGAGGGCGCCCAGGCACTTCCACCATAGTTGCGCGCGGCCTTCATCGCGATTTCCTTTTCGGGCGAAAGGGCCTGCGCCAGCTTCCTGCGTGCCGTGCCGTAGTCGGCAGGGTCCTTGCGCTGGCCGGATTCACCGATGCCGTCCATCAGCGTGTCGCTGTCAAAGTGCGCATAGCCGCTGTAGGTGGCCGAGCAGAAGGCGCCGCCTTCAAAGCCGAGCAGCGCGCTGTAGGCGCCCTCGGTCGGCCGCGCCGCGTCCCACGCGCCGGTGTGCGCCCGCACGCTGTTGACCAGGCCGCCGCCGAGCAGCCGCACGATGTCCATCTGGTGGGCGGCCTGGCTGTGCACCACGCCGCCGCCGGCGCGGGTGTCGAGTTCCTCGGGCCGGCGCGGGCGGTAAAGGAAGTCGGTGAAGTCCAGCGCGGTGATCATCCGTACCTGGCCGTAGATGCCGCTGTCGATGATCTCGCGGGTGCGCAGGATGGGCCGGTCAAAGCTGTGGCTCGGGCCGACGATGAGCTGCACGCCGGCTGCGCGCGCAGCGCCGATCATGCGGCTGCACTCATCGAGCGTCAGGGCCATGGGCTTTTCGACCAGCACGTGCTTGCCGGCCGAGGCAGCGATGCAGACATGGTCTGCATGGAACTGGTGCGGCGTGGCCACATACACCGCATCAATGTCCGGGCTGGCGCACAGCGCCTCGACCGAATCGAAAGTGGGTGCGCCGAAGTCCGACTCGAACTGCGCGCGGGCAGCGGCAATCGGGTCCGTCGCGCCGGTGAGCCGGACGCGTGCGTCGGCCAGGAAGGTGGGCAGCATCAGCGTGAACGCGCGGCCCAGGCCGGCAATGCCCAGCCGCAAGGGGCGCGATGAAGCGGCGGAGGAGGTGAGGGCGCTCACAGGCCAAGCACCAGTTCGCCGCCAACAGCTGCCGCGCGCGACACGCACACCATGACCTGGCTGCCTTTCTCGTCGTCCGTGAGCACCATGTCGCGGTGGTCCACCTCGCCGGCGATAAGGCGGGTGCGGCAGGAGCCGCAGGTGCCGCTCTCGCAGGAACTCGGCACCCGCAGGCCATGCTTGCGCAGCGCGTCAAGGATCGACTGGTCCTTGCCCACCGGCACCACATCGCCGGACTTCTCCAGCCGCACGCTGAAGGGCATGTTCTTGCGGTGTGCCTGCTCCACGCCGAAGCTCTCGAAGTGGATGGCGCCCGAGGGCCAGTGGCCGGAGGTGTCACGCACGCTGTCCATCAGCCCCTTGGGGCCGCAGCAATACACGTGTGCCTTGCCTGGCTTTTCGAAGATGTCCCAGAAGTCAAAGGCGTTGGCCATGTCGCCCCGGTCGTGGTGGAACTTCACCCTGTTGCCGAACTCCTCGCGCAGCGTGTCCATGAAGGCCGTGCCCTGCTCGTCGCGGGTGCAGTACCAGAGCTTGAACTTCTCGCGTCCATTGGCCTGCAGGTGCCGCATCATCGACAGGATGGGCGTGATGCCGATGCCGCCGGCCACAAACAGGTACTCATTGGCCCGGTCCGTCAGCTCGAAGTTGTTGCGCGGCACGCTGACCTGGAGCAGGTCGCCCTCATGCACGTCGTCGGCCATGCTGATCGAGCCGCCGCGGCCGCCGGCATCGCGCTTGACGGCGATTTCATACACGTCGCGCCGGGCGGGGTCGCTGCTGAGGGAATAGTTGCGGCGCATGCCCGCCGGCACCTGCACCGTCAGGTGGGAGCCGGGTGTGAACGCCGGCAGGTCGGCGCCATCGGGGCTGCGCAGTTCGAACAAAAAGATGTCGGACGTGAGCGCGGCTTTGCGCACCACGCGCAGCGGCATGAAGTCCGGCTCGGCCGGCGGCTGGTCGGCCAATGCTGTTGCGTCAGCGGATGCGGGTTGTGTGCTCACGTGGGATGTCTCCATATCTTGCAAAGCTTCAGCAAAACATCATGGGTCAAGGGTCAACCCCCTTGACCTCCGGGTTTTGGGTCACTATTATTAGGTTCCTAATATTATCCATCCTGGATGGTTCTTCTGGCAAGCATCCCGTCTGGTGATGCAGCCATTTTGCAGGAGACAGACAATGCTGACCCACGAAGAAAACGAACTGCTGTGCCGCGTCGAGGGCGATGCGCCCATGGGCAGGATCATGCGCGCCCACTGGATACCGGCCTGCCTGAGCGAGGAGATCGCCGAGGCCGACGGCAACCCGGTGCCGGTGCGGCTGCTGGGTGAAGACCTGGTGGCCTGGCGCGACAGCGACGGCGCGGTGGGCCTGATGGACCGCTACTGCCCGCACCGCCGGGCATCCCTGGTGTTTGGCCGCAATGAAGACTGCGGGCTGCGCTGCCTGTACCACGGCTGGAAGGTGGATGTGAAGGGCAATGTGGTGGAGATGCCTTCGGAGCCGGCCGAAGCCTGCAACAACCAGGTCAAACACAAGGCCTATGCCACGCATGAGCATGGCGGCTTCGTCTGGGCCTGGATGGGGGCGGAGGCTGACATGGTCCCCTTCGAGCCGCCGCCCTGGGCGCCGAATGCCGACTCCAGCGTCAGCGTCGTCAAGATCATCATCGACTGCAACTGGGCGCAGGTGCTGGAAGGCGCCATCGACTCGGCCCACAGCTCGTCGCTGCATTCGTCGGACATCGTGCCCAGCAAGGTTGCGGGCACCAAGCCGCAGGGTGGCGGCTTTGTGCGCCCCTCCACCGACAAGGCGCCGCGCATCCAGGTCCAGCACACCGACTACGGCCTGAAGTACGCGGCCATCCGCCGGCCGATCCAGAATGCGCAGACGCAGGACTATGTGCGCATGACGCTGTTTGTTGCGCCATTCACCGCCATGATCCCGCCCAACTCGTCGTACGGCCTGGCCAACGTCAACATCCCGATCGACGACACGCACACCATCTTCTATTTCATGGCCTGGAATGAGGGGCCTCACGGGGGTACCAGCACCGAGGAATGGCGCAAGCTCTTCGGTGCGCAGGTGGGCATTGACCTGGACGCGCGCTTCAACAAGCTGCGCAACCTGTCCAACAACTACCTGCAGGACCGCCAGGCCATGAAGAACGGCAACTTCACCGGCATCCGCGGCATCCCGTTCCAGGACATCGCCATGTGGGAGACCATGGGCCCGATCGCCGACCGCACCAACGACCGGCTGGGCGCGAGCGACATCGCCATTGTCGAGTTCCGCCGCCTGATGGTGGATGCTGTGCGCAAGGTCGCTGCCGGCGGCGAGATCATCGGCGCGGCGCCTGCCGTGAGGAAGAAGCAGGCCAGCCTGCGCTCGTTCGAAGGCATGCTGTCCAAGCAGGCCGACTGGCGGCACCTGGACATGGTGCAGGCCCAGGTTGCGCACCGCGAGGGCACGGCGCCCGCTGCGGATTCTGCCGCCGCACATCCGGCACCAACGGCTGCCCCAGCCTCCGTTCCCGAACACGCGTAAGAAAAAAATGAACCAGGAGACACTGACCCTCAGCCTCGCGCTGTCCGACAACGAACGCACGCGGCCCATCATCCAGGGCCGCTTCCAGCCGCAAGGCGTGCGGCTCATCCCCACGGCGGTGCATCCGTCGGAGATGTTCTGGCGGCAGCTGAAGTACGCGGACTTTGACATCTCCGAGATGTCGCTGTCGTCGCTGTTCATTGCCACGGCGCGCGGCGACAGGCGCTGGGTGGCATTGCCCATCTACACCTCGCGCATGTTCTTCCACACCAACATCCTGGTGCGGACTGACCGCGGCATCCTCAAGCCCGAAGACCTCAAGGGCAAGCGCGTCGGCGTGCCCGAGTACCAGCAGACGGCGGCGCTGTGGTCGCGCGGCATCCTGGAGCATGAGTTCGGCGTCAAGGCGCGCGACATTGAATGGTTCATGGAGCGCGGCCCGGACAAGAGCCATGGCGGCGCCACCGGCTTCAAGCCGCCCGAGGGCGTGCGCCTGAACCAGATCCCGCCATCCAGCAACATCGGCGAGATGCTGAGCAAGGGCGAGCTGGATGCGACGCTGCTGTACCTCAGCAACCGCAACCTGGTGGACCGCAGCACGATTGACCTGGACGCGGTGGAGGAGGTCAAGCCCCTGTTCCGCGACAAGGAGGCCGAGACGCGCCGCTACTTCGCCAAGACCGGTATCTTCCCGATCAACCACACGGTCGTCATCAAGCGCGAGCTGTACGAACGCCACCCCTGGCTGGCACTCAACCTGTACCACGCGTTCATGGCCGCCAAGAAAGATGTGGAGCGCGAAACCGCCGAGACGATGCAGGCCTATTTTGAAACCGGCCTTGTCGATGTGGCAGGGCGCAGCGCGCTGCAGACAGCCGACCCGAAAGCCTATGGCATGAAGGCGTCGCGCAAGGTCATCGAAACCATTTCGCAGTATGTGCACGAGCAGGGCCTGACGGACCGCCGTGTCGCCGTCGAGGAGTTGTTTGCGCCTTCGACGCTGGATATCTGAGACAGTTTTTTCCACGATAAATCAGGAGACAAGCATGAAGATGAAGTTCGCACGCGTGGCGCTTGCCGCCGCAGCGCTGGTGTGTGCCGCCACAGGCGCACTGGCGCAGACCGACTACCCCAACAAGCCGGTGAAGATACTCGTGGGCTATGTGCCCGGCGGCGGCCCTGACATGGTCGCCCGCGCCCTGGGCCAGAAGCTCAGCGAGATCCTCGGCCAGCCCTTTGTCATTGAAAACCGTCCCGGCGCCGGCGGCAGCACGGTGACGGCGCAGGTCGCCAAGATGGCGCCGGACGGCTACAACCTTGTGCTGGGCGAGACGGGCCAGCTCGTCATCGCCCCCTTCATCTACAAGAACCTGGCCTACGACACCCTCAAGGACCTCACGCCGGTGGCGCTGGTCACCACCGAACCGCTGCTGCTGGTCTCCAGCCCCAAGTCGCCCTTCAAGAAGATGGACGACCTGATGCGTGAAGCCAAGCCGAACCCGGGCAAGTTCAACTATGGCTCGTCGGGCGTGGGCACCATCCACCACATCTCGATGGAAGCGTTCAAGGCTGATGCGGGCCTGGACATCACCCACGTGCCGTACAAGGGCAGCGGCCAGTCCGTGCCCGGCATCCTGGCCGGTGACGTGCCGCTGCTCATCACCTCGTTTGCCGCGGCCGGCTCGCATATCCGCGCGGGCAACCTGAACCTGCTGGCGGTGACGGCGCCTGGCCGCTTGCCGGGCTTCCCGGCCGTGCCGACCATTGGCGAGACGATCAAGGGCTATGACTTTGCCTCCGAAATGGGCGTGCTGGCCCCGCCCGGCCTGCCGCCTGCGGTGTTGACCAAGCTGGCCGCTGCCATCAAGCAGGCGTCGGAGAGCCCGGACTTCATCGCGAAGTTCAAGGAAACCGCCACCGCCATCACCTACAAGTCGCCGGCTGAATACACCGAGAACCTCCGGGCCAACCTGCGCAAGTTTGAGCGCGCGGTGAAGTCCGCGAAGATCGCGGCCGAGTGACGCAGAAGGGCTTTTGACCTGACGCAAGGCCGGTGCAACACACCGGCCTTTTTCATTCCGGCCACGGTTAAACTTGGCCGCTTCCGGACGAACCCCTCTTTCACATGCCGATGGCCAAACCCAAAGACGAAGACAAAGCCGCCGTCGCCGCCCTGCGCGCCTGGCGCGAAGCCGTGCCCAACGACCGCCTCGCCCATGTGATCAAGGACACTATCCGTATCATGACGCGGGCACTGCAGGTCCGGCTGATGGAGCACTCGGTGTCGATGGGCCAATGGGCCTTCCTGCGCATCCTGTGGGAGAAGGAGGGCATCACCCAGCGGGCGCTCAGCGAGCTGGCAGGCGTGCGCGAGCCCACCACCTTCAGCGCGATCCAGACCATGGAAAAGCTCGGCTACGTCACCCGCCGCAAGCTGCCGGACAACCAGCGCAACATCTGCATCTACCTCACGCCGGCCGGCAAGGCGCTCAAAGACGTTCTGGTGCCGCTGGCGGAAGAGGTCAATGAAATTGCGGTGAGCGGCGTGTCTGCAAGGGACATCGCCGCCACCCGCAAGACGCTGCTGGCCATCATCCAGAACCTGGAGCAGGACGAGCAGGCATCCAACCGGCGGGTGCCGGCGTCACGCAAGATGGCTTGAAGGCGCTGCGTGGATCCCCCGGATCAAGTCCGGGGCAGGCTCCTCAAGTCCGGGATGACAGACTAGATCGCCTCGACAATCGTCGCAATGCCCATGCCGCCGCCCACGCACAGCGTGGCCAAGCCGTAGCGCAGCTTGCGCCGGTGCAGCTCGTCGATCAGCGTGTTCAGGATCATCGCGCCGGTCGCGCCCAGCGGGTGGCCCATGGCAATGGCGCCGCCGTTGACGTTGACCTTCTCATGCGGCACGCCCATTTCTTTCATGAAGCGCATCGGCACCGCCGCAAAAGCCTCGTTCACCTCGAACAGGTCGATCTGGTCGATGGTCATGCCGGCCTTGGCCAGCGCCTTGCGGGCGGCGGGCATCGGGCCGGTGAGCATGATGGTCGGGTCTGCGCCGCTCAGCGCTGCGGCCACGATGCGGGCACGCGGCGTGAAGCCATGCGTCTTGCCCGCAGCCTCGGAGCCGATGAGGATGGCCGCAGCCCCGTCCACAATGCCCGACGAATTGCCGGCATGGTGCACATGGTTGATGCGCTCCACATGCGGGTAGCGGCTGATGGCCACCGCGTCAAATCCCATGGAGCCCAGCTGCTCGAATGCGGGTTTGAGCCCGGCCAGGCCTTCCAGCGTGGTGTGCGGCTTGATGAACTCGTCATAGTCCAGGATGGTCTGGTCCAGGAAGTCCCTGACCGGCACCACCGAGCCGGCAAAGAAGCCGCCTTCGCGCGCTCGGGCCGCCCGCTTTTGCGATTCCATGGCGAATGAGTCCACATCGTCGCGGCTGAAGCCGTCCAGCGTGGCGATCAGGTCTGCGCCAATGCCCTGGGGCACGAAGGCGGTGGCGTTATTGGTTTCAGGGTCCTGCGCCCAGGCACCGCCGTCGGAGCCGATGGGCACGCGGCTCATGCTCTCTACCCCGCCGGCTACCACCAGGTCTTCCCAGCCCGAGCGCACCTTCTGCGCCGCCATGTTCACCGCCTCCAGGCCCGAGGCGCAGAAGCGGTTGAGCTGCACGCCCGAGCAGCGGAAATCCCAGCCCGCCTTGAGCGCAGCCACCTTGGCAATGACAGAGCCCTGCTCGCCGATGGGCGACACCACGCCCATGACCACGTCGTCCACCTGCGCCGTGTCAAAGTCGTTGCGGCGCTGCAGCTCGGTGAGCACACCCGCCAGCAGGTTGACCGGCTTGACCTCGTGCAGGCTGCCGTCTTTCTTGCCCTTGCCGCGGGGCGTGCGGATGGCGTCATAGACAAATGCTTCGGTCATGGGATGCTCCTGTTTGGCTGAAAGCCAGTATATTCATTTCACAAAGCACCCGCTCACCGTAAATCAAAGGCCAGCCATGATCGACCGCACCCTGTTCACCCCCGACCACGAAGCCTTCCGCGATGCGTTCCGCCGCTTCATGGAGAAAGAAATCGCACCCCACCATGCCGACTGGGAAGACCAGGGCTATGTGGACCGCCAGGTGTGGAACAAGGCCGGCGAGAACGGCTTTTTATGCATGACCATGCCCGAGGAATACGGCGGGGCAGGGGCCGACAAGCTGTACAGCGTCATCCAGATGGAAGAGCTGGCGCGCGGCGGCTACAGCGGCATAGGCTACGGCCTGCACAGTGAAATTGTGGCACCGTACATCCTGCATTACGGCACCGACGAGCAGAAGAAAAAGTACCTGCCCAGGCTGGCCAGCGGCGAGATGGTGGGCGCCATTGCCATGAGCGAGCCTGCGGCCGGCAGCGACTTGCAAGGCGTCAAGAGCACGGCACTCAAGCAGCCAGACGGCAGCTACCTGCTCAACGGCAGCAAGACCTTCATTACCAACGGCTGGCATGCGGACCTGGTCATCGTCGTGGCCAAAACCAACCCGGCAGCCGGCGCCAAAGGCACGAGCCTGCTCATCGTCGAGCGCGGCATGAAGGGCTTTGCAGCCGGCAAGCGCCTGAAGAAGCTGGGCCTGAAGGCGCAGGACACCTCGGAACTGTTCTTTGACAACGTGGTGGTCCCCGCAGACAACCTGCTCGGCGGCCTGCCGCAGGAGAACCGCGGCTTCATCTGCCTGATGGAGCAGCTGCCCTGGGAGCGCCTGCAGATTGCCATCACCGCCGTGGCCAGCAGCCAGGCCGCCATCGACAACACGGTGGCCTATGTGAAGGAACGCAAGGTCTTCGGCCAGCCCGTGGCCGCCTACCAGAACACCCGCTACACCCTGGCCGAGATGCAGACAGAAGTGCAGGTAGCCAGGGTGTTTGTGGACAAATGCACCGAGCTGCTGCTGCAGGACAAGCTGGACACCGCGACAGCCAGCATGGCCAAGTACTGGACCACCGACCTGCAATGCAAGGTGATGGACGAATGCCTGCAACTGCATGGCGGCTACGGCTACATGTGGGAGTACCCCATTACCCGCGCCTATGCCGACGCGCGGGTGCAGCGGATATATGGGGGGACAAATGAGATCATGAAGGAGGTGATTACGCGCGCGATGGGGTTGGGAGCGAAGTAGCCGACAGTGTCAATAGTTGGCGACTTGAATTTCTGTTTGTGCCATGTGCTCCAACTACCTCTCCGTAACCCGTTCCGACCGAATGGTTACGTGCCCTCGATCATATTGTTCATCGAGTAGAGCCGCCCGTTGAAATCGCCGTTGTCGACGCGCAGCAGCGACGCGACATGCGCCCAGTCCATTTCATGTTGGTGCTGCCAGGCACAGACGCGATCGCCTCACAGACATAACATTGCCTGCACATCGCAATACCGTATCAATCCGCCACCATGCCTGACCCCGCCTCCACTGTCAGCCCGCCGTCTGCACGGCTCTCGCGCTGGCGCATTGCGGGCATTGCTTTCGTCTTCCTCTGGTTCTTCATCGGCGGCATCGCGCACTTTGCGCTCACAGAAGTCGAGATGCGCATCGTGCCGCCCTGGTTTCCCTGGCCGCGCGCGGCCGTGCTCGTCAGTGGTGTATTCGAACTGCTTGGCGCTGCAGGCCTGCTGTCGCGGCCCACGCGCAGGGCCGCAGGCTGGGGCCTCTTTGCGCTGACGCTGGCCGTCACGCCTGCGCATATCTACATGCTGCAGGCGCCCGAGCTGTTTGGTGTGCCGTATTGGGCGCTGGTGTTGCGGCTGCCCATCCAGGTGGCGCTGCTGGTGTTGATTGAATGGAGCACGCGGGCAGCGGCGCCGGCCAGAGCCTGACCATCGTGACAGGTATGGCGGCATGCGCTGCCGTTTGTAGTCATCCACCGACGCCGGTTTGGTTCAACCTCTGGCAGGTGGGCTCGTGGGCCGCGAATACGCTTGATGCTTCACTTCAACCACCGGAGATACACATGCCCCAGTCAACCAAGGATTCCAACGGCGGAAAATCCCATGCAGCCAAGACAACCGGGGCCAGGTCGAGCGCGCCGGAAGCCGCAGTGAAGAAGAGCGCAGCCAAGGGCAGCAGCGGCCCGACCGGCCCGCAGCGCCACGGCGAGAAGAAGACGACGCCCTGAACGGCGGGCCGTAAAAACCAGGCGCGGGACGATGTCCCGCGCTTTTTTTGGGGCGTAGTTTCGGCGCGGCATCAGGCTCACGCCCATCCAGCGGGCTCCCGCTGTAAAACCAGAGCAGGGAACCGGAGTGTACTGTACGCTTATACAGTGAATCCGCAGCAGTACTTCCCTTTGGAGAATTTCATGACCAAGCCCTATTCCGTAGCGCTGCTCGACGCAGCCGCGCTCCCGTTCGCCGCCCGTGTCAAAGCTGAAGGCCGCTATGCAGCGGTGCTTGAAATGAAGCTCGGCGGCGCAGACGAGGTGGCCGCCGTTTACCGCGCATGGTCAGACGCCACCGAGTCTGACCCCACCATGCTTGATGCGCACACGGCCGAGCTGGCCATTCGCTGGCCCGCTGCGGCCAAAGCCGCCGACGACGCGGCCACGCGAGACCTGGGGCACTTTGAAGGCATCCCGCATTTCCAAGTGCGGCTGGAGCGGCGGTCTGAGGCGGCGGCCTGACGACGCTGGCGGCCATTGAGCCGAGTTGCACACCCGGCGGTCATGTTGCCGGCGGTTCGCGGCTTGTTCTCGCTGGCGGTGCAAACGCCGAGCCGGGCTGTCCCAGCCTCGGCGGAGCGAGGCCTGTTGCGCGGGGAACTGGAGGCCCTCCGGGGCCCAGCATCCCTGGCAAGGGCCGCGCCGCGACAGGCAGTACGACGGGCTGCTTGCGCTTGCGCGGCGGGGCAAAGCCCCGGGGAATGTCCTGCTGCGGCACGCTGGCGGGCAGCTGTGGCGGTGATGGTAGCTCCCCGTCCTGTGCGGCCGATTTCGCCGCCGCAGAGGCGAGCTGGTAGATGCCCCGCTTGGGCTGCACGAGTTCACCGATGCCGACAAGGTCTGCAAGCATCGTGCCCCCCTGGTGGTTCGTTGGCACAAGGTTTTTCGCGCGCAGCAAGCCAATGCCTTGTGCGGTCGTGAAGGACGCTTCGGGCCAGGCCTGGGCCAGCATGGCAAAGCAGTCTTCCACAGGCGCGGCTTTGGGCTTGACCCGTGCCCGCGCCAGCGGTGCGGAAGGCGGTTCTTCCGGTGCAGCCTGCGTCAGGTCGATGCTGGCAACCGGGCGAATGCTGGCCGGCTGTGGCAAAGGCTCGGGGTGGTCGCCTGCGATCCGGTAGCGGCCCGGGCTTACCCTGGTGAGCATCCCGGATGTTGTCATCGCAGGCATCAGGTTGCTTCCGGCTCCTCGCGTGGCCGGGAGCATGTTGGCGTCGCGCATTTTTTGCAGGGCGTCCTGCACGGTGAATACTTTGTCGCCATAGGTTTTTGCGAGGAACTCGTAGCGTTCCTTCTGGGTCACGATGGGCCGGCGGGTGGGGAAATGCGTGGGTTCGAGCGGTTCAGAAGAAGCAGCCAGCCGGGGCAGGGCGGGCAGGGCAAGCGCTGCGGTGTATGACGACAGCGGCGGCGGCAAGTCAGGCCCTGGTGCATGCGGGTCAAGCCTCGGTTGCTCCAGAGGGGCGCGCAAGGGGACGGGCTCCACCCGGTGAAATGCCGAGCGCCCGGGTGGGCTTTGGCGCGCCGGCGGCGTGTAGCCGGTGGCCAGGCCATGGGTGTGTTTGAAGTCCACTGCGTACATCCTCCAGCACAAGTCGAAAAGCCGACACCGGTGATTGGAAGGACGCCGCCCTGAAGCGTCCACTATCCGGATGGCTTGCGGGCGCACCGTCCTTGCTTCGTGCGAAAGTTCGCGGCTTGGCCGTCCGTTACAACTGCGCCAATCCCCTGAATTGGCAAGGGAACCCATGGATTCTGTAGGATGGCGCCTACAGTCCCGTACAGCGCCCATGCCCGAGATCGCCAGCTCCACCCGACGTCCTCCTGAAGGCGCAGGCCGCGGCGCGCGCCTGATCGCCAGCTGCCGCAAAGCCGTGGCGCGCCTGCAAGACTGGTTCGCCATCCAGACGGCCACCACCCGGCTGCTGGTGGCGGTGGTGGCCCTGCTCATACCGGCGGCCGCGTTCTATTCATGGACCATGCACCAGAAGCAGGCCGAGATGGCTGAAGCCGTGAAGGCCATGGCCGCCACCGAAAAAGGCGCCGAAGCCGTCTGGAGCTACAACAAGTCCCTGCCGGTGGTCTTTGGCACCGGCTCGCTGCTCGGCTTCCTGGAGCGCAACCCGGTGGAGCGCATCACCGTGGTGTACAGCCCGCTGTCGTGGAGCGTCTCGGAGCGCTTCGTTCTGGTGGAGTCGCAGGGCAGGCAGCATGCCTATTACCCGTCGGACATGGAGTCGAAGATTTTTTCAGACAAGGCGGTGAACGCGCCCTGGGGCAGCGAGATCGGCTTTGTGCCGCGCTCCGAGCTGGAGGGCGCGAGCGCCGAGGTGTTCGAGCGGCTGGAGCAGCGCTTCTCGGGCGCGCGGCCGCAGGTGGCGCGCGATGCCTGGAAGGGCGACCTGAGCGCGCTGCTGTCGGCCTCGCTGTCAGTCGGCCTGCTGGCTTTCCTGTGGATCACGCTGCGCGGGCAGATCAAGTCGCTCAAGTTCATCGAGCCGGCGCAGATCCGCGGCGGCATTGAAGACCTGGTGGGCATGGACGACATCAAGGCCGAGGTCGCGCAGATCAAGGACCAGTACGGCCGCCGCGCGCAGTATGCAGAGTACGGCGTCAACAAGCCGTTCAACGTCATGTTCAGCGGCCCGGCCGGCACCGGCAAGACCAAGCTGGCCAGCTACCTGGCCAAGGAGCTGGGTCTGCCCATCCTGTTCCATTCGGCGGTCAACCTGGAGACGGGTTTTGTGGGCGGCGGCTCGCAGACGCTCACCCGCATCCTGGCCATGGCCAAGCGCCGCAAGCGCTGCATCGTGTTCCTGGACGAAGCGCAAGACCTGTTCATGAAGCGCGGCGGCCGCCGCAAGTTTGACGACGACACGCAGAACATGCTGCTGGCCGTGCTGGACGGCGTGCGCACCAAGGCCGACGCCGAGATCATCTGGATCGTCGCCTCCAACTTCAACCAGGAAAGCCAGCAGATGGACGAGGCCATGCTGCGCCGCTTCCAGATGAAGGTGGACTTCCGCCTGCCCAATGGCGAGGAGCGCCTGGCCATCGTGCAGCACTACCTCGCCCGCCGCGCGGACAAGGTGGGGCCGGGCATCGACCTGCGGCACCTGGTGGAGATCACCGAGGGCCGCAGCCCGGCGGATATCGAGACCATCGTGGACCAGGCCGGCATCAGCGCGGTGCAGGCCGGCGCCATGATCGGCGAGGCCACGCTGATGCAGGCGGCCGAGCGTGTGCTGGTGGGCAACGTCACCGGCAACACCACCAAGGAGCGCGAGCGCGACAGGCGCATCATCGCCATCCATGAGTGGGGCCACTTCCTGGTGGACTTCGAGCATGAGCGCAAGCTGGCCGGGGGCGACTGGGACAAGCTGCAAGCGCAGATGAAGACCATCAAGATCTCGCTGAAGGCCAGCCCGCGCAACAACGCGCTGGGCTTTGTCTTCCACAAGCAGGGCAGCCAGCTGCTCAAGACCAAGGCCGACATGGAGCATGACGTGCGCGTGCTGCTGGGCGGCATGGCCAATGAGGAGCTCTTCTTCGGCGAAGAGGGCACGACCAACGGCGCCCACAACGACATCACCCGTGTGACGCGCCTGCTGCACCATGCCATTGCCGAAATGGGCATGTACCGCAAGACGCGCCTGAACTTCGGCGCGCTGCAGAACGACGGCGGCCACAAGCCGGTGGACGACGAAACCCGCGCGCTGATGGAAGCTCAGAGCGAACGCCTCTATGCCGAGACCCGCGCGGTGCTGGCCGGCCTGCAGCCGCTGACCGGGCATCTGACGACCCGGCTGCTGAAGGCAGGCGAAATGACGCTCAAGGACGCGCTGGATGAGATCCGGGCGTTTGAAGGTGCGCAAGACCTCGCCTCGCAGCCCGCCTTGCATTAGCATTCGCCGATGCCCAACTACTGGCTGATGAAATCCGAGCCCGAAGAGTGCTCGATCGACGACGCACTGGCTGCGAAGCAGTCCACCGTGCCCTGGGTCGGCGTGCGCAACTACCAGGCGCGCAACTTCATGCGTGACGGCATGCGGGTGGGGGACGGCGTGCTGTTCTACCACTCCAGCTGCGCCGAGCCCGGCGTGGCGGGCATTGCACGTGTGGCGTCTGAAGCCTACCCCGACCCGACGCAGTTCGACCCGAAGTCGCCGTATTACGACCCCAAGTCAAAGCCCGATGAGCCGCGCTGGCTGCTGGTGGATGTGCAGGCGCTGCGCAAGACGCGCGTGCTGGGCCTGCCCGAGATGCGCGATATTCCGGCGCTGGCCGACATGCAGGTGCTGCGCAAGGGCAACCGGCTGTCGATCACGCCGGTGGAGCCGGCCCACTGGCGGCTGATCGAGGGGCGCCTGCTGGCGTGAGTACCGTGCCCGGGCTGGGTACTTCCTAGGTACTTTCCGCTAAGTAGCTTCCCTCTGCGCAGGCGCCGCTGCCGTGGTTAGCATCAGCGCAACCAGCACCAGTCTGGGGGAGACACACATGAACTTCAAACTGCATCTGCCCTGGGTGGCCATCCTCGGCTTGCTGGCCTGCGCCACGCAGGCACAGGCCCAGGAGCGGTTCACGCCGTCGGCCGACGGCCAGGAAGTCACCGACAAGAAAACCGGCCTCACCTGGAAGCGCTGCGCCGAAGGCATGGTCTGGAAGGTGCGGACCTGCACCGGGACAGCCACGTTCTTCACCCACACCGACGCCACCGCACGCGCCAAGGCTGCAGGTGCCGAGTGGCGGCTGCCGGTGCTCAAGGAGCTGTCTTCCATCCTGGCGCTGCGCGACGCCGAGCCGGGCAAGGCGCCGGTGGACGCAGCCGTCTTCCCCGGCACGCCGATGGTCCGCTTCTGGACCGCCACGCCGGTCGGGCCGGGCTACTTCACCTATGTGGGGTTCACTGACGGCAGCGCCGGCGAGAGTCCCCGCAACTCACCCGGCGCCGTGCGCCTGGTGCGTGGCGGCAGTTAAGCGGCTGCCACGTCAAAGCTGATGCCGGCCGCGGTGCCGGCTTGCAGCGCGGACAGCTCGCCAATGGCGGCGGCCTGCGCGAAGCCCGCACGGCGGAAGCTGTCCAGCACGGCCTGCGCGGCATCCGGCCGGCAGCTCACCAGCAGCCCGCCGCTGGTTTGCGGATCGGCCACCATGGCCTTTGCCCATGCCGGCGCGTCACCGGGCCAGCTGACCGAAGCGCCGAACCCGGCCCAGTTACGGGCCGAGGCGCCGGTCACCACGCCTTGCCGTGCAAAGCCGCTGGCGCTTTCAATCAGCGGCAGCTTCTCGAAGCGCACATGCCCCGCCAGCCCCGAGCCGCGGCAGATCTCCAGCAGGTGCCCGGCCAGGCCGAAGCCGGTGACGTCAGTCATGGCATGTACGCCGTCGAGCGCGGCGAGTTCGATGCCCACCCTGTTGAGCTGGGTGGTGTGGCGCAGCATGTCGGCATAGCCTGCAGCGTCGAGCAGGCCCTTCTTGAGGGCGGCCGAGAGAATGCCCACGCCCAGCGGCTTGCCCAGCACCAGCACGTCGCCGGCTTGTGCGTCTGCATTGCGCCGGACCCGGCCGGGGTGCACCAGGCCCAGCCCCACCAGGCCATAGATGGGCTCGCGGACATCAATGCTGTGGCCGCCCGCAATCGGGATGCCTGCGTCGCGGCACACCGAGGCGCCGCCTTCGAGGATGCGGCCGATGACGTCCGGCGGCAGCACGTCGATCGGCATGCCCACCAGCGCCAGCGCCATGATGGGTGTGCCGCCCATGGCATAGATGTCCGACAGCGCATTGGTGGCCGCGATGCGGCCGAAGTCAAACGGGTCGTCCACAATCGGCGTGAAGAAGTCGGTGGTGGCCACCAGCGCCTGGGTGTCGTTGAGTTTGTAGACGGCCGCGTCGTCGCTGGTCTCGGTGCCCACCAGCAACTCGGGCGGCACGATGCCCAGGGGCGCGCGTGCCAGAATGTCTGCCAGCAGGCCGGGCGCGATCTTGCAGCCGCAGCCGCCACCATGGGAAAGACTCGTCAGGGCAATGGGTTTCATGATGAAGTTGTCGATACAGATGGAAAGCATTGTTTCATGAGCCACAAGCCGGTCAACCGCATCACCGACAGGCACCGATACGACGTGCTGATCGACGCGCGCTCGCCTTCCGAATTTGCGCTGGACCATATTCCCGGCGCCATCAACTGCCCGGTGCTGGACGACGAGGAGCGGCGCATCGTGGGCACGCTGTACAAGCAGCAGGGCGCCTTCGAGGCGCGGCGGGTCGGCGGGGCCATGGTGGCCGCCAACCTGGCGCGCCACCTGCGCGAGCAGTTTGCTGACAAGCCCGAGACCTGGAAGCCGCTGGTGTACTGCTGGCGTGGGGGCTTGCGCAGCGGCTCGATGGTCAACTGGTTCCGCCTGGTCGGCTGGGACGCGCAGCAGCTGGCCGGCGGCTACAAGAGCTTTCGCCGCCATGTGCTGGACCAAATGGAGTCGCTGTGCCCGCAGCTGGACCTGCGGGTGGTCGTCGGCGCCACCGGCAGCGCGAAGACGCGGGTGCTCGAAGCGCTGGCCACGCGCGGCGCCCAGGTGCTGGACCTGGAGGCGCTGGCCTGCCACAAGGGCTCGCTGCTGGGCGCGCTGCCCGGCGTGCCCCAGCCCACACAGAAGCGCTTTGACACGCTTCTGGTGACCGCACTGGAGGCCATGGACCTGAAGCGCCCGGTGTATGTGGAAGGCGAGAGCGCCCGCATCGGCCGCATCGCGCTTCCATTGACGCTGGTGGCCCGCATGCGCGAGAGCCCCTGCATCGAGATTGCCGCCACGCCTGAAGCGCGGCTGGCCTACCTGCTGCGCGACTATGCCTACCTGGGCGACGACGCCGGGGGCCTGGCTGGCCAGCTCGGCATGCTCAAGGAACTCCAGGGCAAGGAAGTGGTGCAGCGCTGGCAGGCGTGGGCCATGGCCGGGCAGCTGGAGCCGCTCTTTGCCGAGCTGATGTCGCTGCACTACGACCCGCACTATGCGAAGTCGCAGGAGAAGCATTTCCTGAAGTGGGCAGGCCGCGCGAGCCTGCCGTCCAGCGACCTCTCGGATGCGGGCATCGCGGCGCTGGCAGACGGGCTCGCCGCTGCCGGCGTGCAGCAAGGTCCGGCTTAAGCCGCCGGCCGCTTCGGGATTGCGAGGCCGCGCACGACGGCAGGCCTTGCCGCAAAGGCCGCCAGCACGCGCGCAAGGTTCGGGTAGTCGCTGAAGCCCACGAGCTCGCCTGCGTCGTAGAAGCCCACCAGATTGCGCACCCAGGGCAAGGTCGCGATGTCGGCAATCGAGTAGTCCTTGCCCATGATCCAGGCCCGGCCTTCCAGCCGCTGCTCCAGCACCCAGAGCAGGCGCTTGGTTTCGGCCACATAGCGGTCGCGCGGGCGCTTGTCCTCATAGTCCTTGCCGGCGAACTTGTGGAAGAAGCCGAGCTGGCCGAACATCGGGCCGACGCCGCCCACCTGGAACATCAGCCATTGCAGGGTCTCGTATTTGCCGGCTTCGTCCTTCGGCATGAACCTTCCGGACTTGGACGCCAGGTACACCAGCATCGCGCCCGACTCCCACAGCGCCAGCGGCTTGCCGCCCGGGCCGTTCGGGTCGATCATGGCCGGGATCTTGTTGTTCGGGTTGAGCGAGAGGAACTCGGGCGAGGTCTGGTCGTTCTTGGCAAAGTCAACCAGGTGCACTTCGTAGGGCAGCCCGGTTTCCTCCAGCATGATCGACGCCTTGACGCCATTGGGCGTGGGCAGCGAATAGAGCTGGATCCGGCCGGGGTGCTGCGCCGGCCATTTGGCGGTGATGGGGAATGCGGAGAGCGGGGAGGGTTTGGTCATTGGGTTCCTTGGGGTCACCGGGCAACTGTAAGCAGTCGGCCGCAACCGTGCCTGCGTGCGGGTTTATCGGCGCCGCCGCCCTGGCTTCAAGCCGCGCCGGCGCCGCGCGCGAAGAACGCGGTGATGGCCGTGATCTCGGTGGCATCGTCCCAGGGCTGTTCGGGCGCGAGCACAAAGCGCCCGGTCAGGTAGCCCAGGTTGACCGAGAGGAAAAGACGCACCAGCATCGGGGCGGGCAGGTCGCGGCTGATCCGGCCGTCTTTCTGCAGCCGCTCGAAAAGCCCGAGCAGCGGTACCCATGCCGCTGCCTCCCACTGCGCGGCAAAGCGGGCGCGCAGCGCCTCGTCGCGCAGCAGTTCCACCATCAGCAGCCGCGTCAGCTCCGGCACCTTTGAAAGGGCCTGGGCGCGGGCGGTCAGCAACGCGGTGTGCCACGCCTGGAAACTGTCGTGGTGCGCCTCGATGGCCTGGCGCAGGCCGTCCAGCGAGGTCGGCGTCAGGTGCGGCAGCACGGCTTCGGCAATGACGGCCTGGACCAGCGCGTCCTTGGAGCCGAAGTGCTTGAACAGGGTGCGCTCGGTCGTGCCGGCTGCTGCTGCAATGTCGCGTGTGGTGGCCTGGCCGACGCCGCGCTGCGCAAACAGGCGGGCAGCGGCCCAGAGGATGTCAATGTGCTTGGTGGGGGCCGGGCCCCGGCGGGCGGGTTGTGTGTCGTCCATGAAGTTAAGTGTATAGCAAACGCTTGACAATTAATTTCAGATAAGTATAGTAACGGCTATACATTTATTTCATCCAGCCATTCAAACCCCCTTCTGGAGCGTCGCCATGACACTTGCCTTGCCCCTCACCCTCAACCCTGCTGCGGACGCGCCCGCCTATCCCGCAAGCCATGCCCGTCCGGCCGAGCCGGCGCTGGTGCCCTGGCCGATGAAGCCGATGTCCACCGCGCAGTCGGGCGCCAAGCGCCTGCCCGACGGCCGGCTGTGCTTCTGGATCCGGCACGAGGTGCTGCGCGGCGTGACGCCGGAGATGCTCCAGTGGTGGTTCTCGCACCTGGAGGGCGATATTGAAGTCAATGGCCGACGCGTCAACCGCTACCGCGCCTGGCATCCGCATGACCATGTGCATGCGAGCTATGCGCGCCGGCTGCCGGACGGCTCGGTGGGCCCGGGTGCGTCCATCCGCCTGCGCGAGTACCTGGGCGCCAACCGGCGCTATGAGGTCAACGTCATCACCCACATCGAGAAGCTCGATGCCGAAGGCTACATCCACAACCCGGTGACCCATGGCATCTCGGGCATTGCCCGCATGGAATACACCTTCACCCGCGTGCCAGGCGGCACGCTGTACGAGAACTGCCTGCTCGTCGGCGCCACCAGCGGCTGGAAGCGCTGGCTCAACCCGCTGGTGGAGCGCTTTGTGTTCACGCAGGAGCAGGGCATTGCCTGGCTGCGGCACAACATCGAAGAGGTCGGGCTGTTCGAGCACTTCCTGCCAGGGCTCTACCGCAAGGAGACGGGGCAGGCTGAGTAGGGGTGTTGCCTCATCTGTTGCCTCTTTAATACCCGGCCGTGAAGCGCTTGCGCGAATGCGCAGGCTTTTCCAGCTCGTCGATCAGCGCCACAGCGTAGTCTTCCACCGAGATGCGGCTGTCGCCCTTGCTGTCGGCCAGCAGCTGGTCGCCGCCCAGGCGGAACTTGCCGGTGCGTTCGCCGGGTGCGATGACGGCGCTGGGGCTGAGCATGGTCCAGTCGAGTGCCGCTTCGGCACGCAGCAGGGCCAGCGCCTTGCGTGCGCCTTCGGCCGTGGGCTTGTAGGCATCGGGGAACTGGGGCGTGTCCAGCAGCTGCACGCCGGGCGCCACCTCCAGGCTGCCGGCACCGCCGACCACCAGCAGGCGCGGCACGCCGGCCTGCTTCACCGCCGCAATGATGGACTGGATGCCGGCCAGGTAGTAGCCCAGCGTGTCGGCCTGCGCATGGCCGCTGAAGGCGCTGATGACGGCGTCAAGGCCGCCCAGCTGCGTAGCGAGCGCAGGGGTGTCCAGCACATCGGCCTTCAGTGCCGTGAGTGAAGGCGCGGGCGCCAGCCTGGCCGGTGTCTGCACCAGCGCCGTGACCTTGTGGCCGCGGGCCAGCGCCTCCTTGAGCAATGCCGAGCCGATGAAGCCGCTGGCGCCGATGAGTCCGATGTTCATGATGTTTCCTGTCCTGTACGAGTGGTTGATGGGTGGACTGTCCTCCTTTTGCTTGCAGTGATAAACAGCAACTGTCAGAATTTATTGTTTCCGGATTCTTAACAATAAAGCCATGACCAGAACCCTTGCCACCCTGGATCTCAACGCCTTGCCTGTGTTTGCCGCCGTCGCGGAAAGCGGCGGCTTCACCGCTGCTGCGGAGCAGCTGGGTGTGGCCAAGGCCAAGGTGAGCCTGGCTGTCAGCCGGCTGGAGGCCCAGCTGGGCACCAGCCTGTTCAGCCGCACCACCCGGCGCGTGGCATTGACCGATGCCGGGCAGGCGCTGTACGCGCAGTGCGTGCCGCAGCTTCGCGGCATGCAGGAAGCGGTGGCACAACTGGAGCAGGGCGGCAGGGGCGCCGCATTGGCCGGCACCCTGCGCATCAGCGTATCGGCAGACCATGCGGCGCAGTCGCTGTCGCGCGTGGTGGCCGACTTTTCCGCGCTGCATCCGGCGCTGCAGATCGAGCTGCGCACGAGCGACCGGGTGGCCGACCTGGTGAAGGAGGGCATTGACGTTGCCATCCGCCTGGGCTGGCTGCGTGACTCCACGCTGCGCGCCACAAAGCTCGGCGAGTTCGAGCAGCATGTGGTGGCGTCGCCGGCCTACCTGGCCGCAGCGGGCACGCCGCGCAAGCCGGATGACCTGGCGGGGCATTCGTGGGTGGCGCTGACGCTGCTGGCCGCGCCGCTGACCTGGAAGTTCACCGGGCCGCGGGGGCAGGCCAGCACCGTGCGAGTGGCCAGCCGGCTGCGCTGCGACTCGTCGTCCACCATGCGCGCCTTGCTGCAGGCGGGCGCGGGCATTTCAACGATGGACAGCCTGAGCGCCGCCGAGGCCCTGCGCAACGGCAGCCTGGTGCGCCTGCTGCCGGGCTGGCAATTGCCGCGCGGCGGCGTCTATGCGGTGTATGCGCCGGGGCGCCACATCCAGGCCGGCGTCCGGGCTTTCATCGACTTCTATTCCGCCCGGCTGGCACTGCCGTCACCCGGCAAGGTGAAGTAGAACGTCGCGCCCCGGTCCTCCGCCGCCTCGGCCCAGATGCGGCCGCCATGCAGCGAGATGATGCGCTGGACCGTGGCCAGGCCGATGCCCGTGCCCTCGAATTCACGCACCGGGTGCAGCCGCTGGAACGCGCCGAACAGGCGGTCCGCGAAGGCCATGTCAAAGCCCACGCCGTTGTCCCTGATGTAGAACACACCGGCCCCGCCCGGGCCGGCTCCACAGCCGAACTCGGCCCGCGCGCCGTCGGTCCTGCCAGTGAACTTCCAGGCATTGCCCAGCAGGTTGGTGAGCACCTGGCGCAGCAGCCTCGCGTCGCCTGCAGCCCGCATGCCGGGCTGGATGACGACTTCCATCGCGTGCCCCGGCTGCCGCTGGCGCGCCTCTTCCGCAAGGCTGTCGGCCACCTCCCTGGCCAGGCCGCTCAGGTCCACCTCGTCGTGGCGCGGCTTCATGCGGGTGATCTTGGCCAGCACCAGCAGCGCGTCGATGAGCTCGCCCATCTGCCGCACGCCGTTGCGGATGCGGGCGAGGTAATGCTGCTCGCGTTCGCCTAGCACCGTCCCGGCATTGCGCGAAAGGATCTGGCTGAAGCCTTCAATCGTGTTGAGCGGCGCGCGCAGGTCATGCGAGACCGAATACGAAAAGGCCTCCAGCTCGCGGTTGGCTTCCTCCAGCTGCCGGGTGCGCAGCTGCACCCGCTGCTCAAGCTCGGCATTGAGCCGCTCCACCTGGCGCAGCACTTCCTTGCGCGCGGTCACGTCGGTGTTGATGGCCAGGATTTTCTCGGGCCGGCCGGCGGCGTCGCGCACCAGCGTCCAGTGCGCCTCGACGGTCAGCGCCCGGCCGTCGCGGGTGAAGTGCTCCAGCTCGCCCTTCCATTCCCCCTGGCCGGCCAGCACTGCCATGGCGCTCTCCAGCTGCTGCGGCTCACGCACCATCAGCTGCATGATGTGGCGGCCGACGGCTTCGCCCGCTGTCCAGCCGTACAGGCGCTCCGCACCCTTGTTCCAGTACAGCACATGGTGGTCCAGGCTGCGCACCATGATGGCGTCCTGCGCCTGGTCGAGCAGGGCGGCCTGCTGTGCCAGCGCCTCCTCGCGCCGCCGGGCTTCGGTGGTGTCGCGCGCGATGCCGTACACGCCGACGATCCTGCCGTTGACGATGATCGGCAGGTTGGTGACGTTGGCGTGGCGGGTCTCGCCGTTCTTGCGCACGACCACGGTGTCGTAGTTCACGGATTCGCCGGCCGCGGCCCGCCTGAAATTGCTGACCCGGGCCTCGTGGTGCTGCGGGTCGATGTGGCGGGTGAACGGCATGCCGATGAGCTCGTCGCGCGTGTAGCCGCTCATGGCCTCGACCGCCTGGTTGGCGGTGGTGAAGGCGCCGTCCAGGTCCAGGGAGTAGACGGCATCGAAGTTGTGGTCAAACAGGGACCGGTAGTGCTGTTCGCTCGCAGCCAGGCGCGTCAGTGCGTTTTCATATCGCAAGTGGTATTCGGTGCGGTCGTTCACCGGTGCGTTCCCTGTTCCTGGTTGGACCGCCCGTTGTGGCGGCTGACTCACTGGCTCCAGGCGCCCAGCGTAGCCGCCGGACGGCGCTTTGTCATCCTGCAAATGGAGGAAGCGGTTGGTATTAATGGGGGCTGGGGCTGGTTCACCCTAATGCCGCGCCCGGCAAATTGGTCTAAATTGCCAGCGGTGGTAAACATCACATCATCACACCAATAGGTTTTCATCAGGAGACAAGACATGCCCAACCGTTCACGCCGCTCCATCATTGCCCGCGCCGCAGGCGCACTCGCCGGCCTTGCGCTGGCAGCCGCCGTGCTGCCAGCCGCCGCGCAGGGCTACCCGGCCCGGCCGATCACGCTGATCGTGCCCTGGGGTGCCGGTGGCGGCACCGATGCCACCGCGCGCATCATCGGCAGCATGCTGGAGAAGGAGGTGGGCCAGCCGGTCACGGTGGTCAACCGCACCGGCGGCAGCGGCGTGGTCGGCCATGCGGCGATTGCCTCGGCCGCGCCGGACGGCTACACCATCGGCCTGGCCACGGTGGAGATCGGCATGATGCACTGGCAGGGGCTGACCGACCTCAAGGGCACCTCGTACACCCCGATCGGCCTGGTCAATGCCGACCCGGCCGGCGTGCAGGTGCGCGCCGATGCGCCCTACAAGGACATCAAGGACCTGCTGGCCGCCATCAAGGCCAACCCCGGCAAGTTCAAGGCCTCGGGCACGGGGCAGGGCGGCATCTGGCACCTGGCCATCGCCGGCCTGCTGCGCGACCAGAAGATCGACCCGGCCACTGTCCCCTGGGTGCCCAGCAACGGCGCGGCACCGGGCCTGCAGGACATGATCGCCGGCGGTATCGAGATCGCACCGGTGTCGCTGCCCGAAGCCCGCTCGCTGATCGACGCGGGCAAGGTCAAGAGCCTGGCGATCATGAACGACAAGCCGGCAGCGCTGTACCCGAACGTCCCGACGCTCAAGTCCGCCATCGGCAGCGACTGGACCATGGCCGCATGGCGCGGCATCGTGGCGCCGAAGGGCATCCCCGCCGACGCGCGCGACAAGCTGGCCGCCGCCATCCGCAAGATCGCCAACAGCAAGGAGTACGGCGACTTCATGGCCGGCCGCGGCTTTGGCGTGGTGTATGCCGGCCCGGATGACTTCGCAAAAATGATGGCCAAGTCCGACAGCGAACTGGGCGCAACCATGAAGGCCGTGGGCATCGTCAAGTAAGCCATGAAGCTCAATGACGCGGTATTCGGGCTGCTGCTGCTGGCCCTGGGCGGCGCCGTGCTTGCCATCGTGCAGGGCTACCCGAAGATTCCGGGGCAGCAGGTCGGGCCCGCGCTGTTTCCGGGGCTGATCGCCACCGGGCTGTGCGTGGGCGGCGTGCTGCTGCTGGTGCGCGGCTGGCGCGACCGCGCCGTGTCGCCCTGGGTGAAGCTGGAAGACTGGGTGCGCTCGCCGCGCCACCTGCTGGGCTTTGCGGTGGTGCTGGCGTCGATGCTGTTCTACATCTATGTGTCGGAGGCGCTGGGCTTCCTGATCACGTCGGTGCTCATCCTGGTGGCCAATTTCCTGGTGCTGAAGGTGCCGCCGGGCCGCGCGCTGCTGGTCGCCGCCATCGCCACGCTGTTGATCCACTTTGCGTTCTACAAGCTGCTGCGTGTGCCGCTGCCCTGGGGCGTGCTGAAGAATTTTGCCTGGTAGCCGCGCGCATTCATGACAACAACAAAGAGGAGCTGACCTATGTGGACAGCAGTGGGACAGGCTTTCGGCATGGTCTTCGAGCCGTACACGCTGATGGTCATGGTGATCGCGTCGCTGTACGGCCTGTTTGTGGGCGCGGTGCCCGGCCTGACGGCCACCATGGCCACGGCGCTGCTGGTGCCGGTGACCTTCTTCATGCCGCCGATACCGGCCATTGCAGCCATCGTCACCGCCACCGCCATGGCGATTTTCTCGGGCGACATCCCGGGCTGCCTGCTGCGCATACCGGGCACGCCCGCATCGGCGGCCTACACCGACGAAGCCTTTGCCATGACAAAGAAAGGCCAGGCCGAGATGGCGCTGGGCGCGGGCCTGGTGTTCTCGGCGGTGGGCGGCCTGTTCGGCACCGCGGTGCTGATCGTCGCGGCGCCTGCGCTGGCCGACTTTGCGACCAAGTTCAGCTCGTTCGAGTATTTCTGGCTGGTGCTGCTGGGCCTGACCTGCGCGGTGTTCATCACCTCCGACCGGCCGCTCAAGGGCTGCATCACACTGGGCCTGGGCCTGCTGGTGGCCTGCGTCGGCCTGGGCAACCCGGCGGGTTTCCCGCGCTTTACTTTCGGCAACGTCGAGATGACAGGCGGCATCGGCATGATCTCGATGATGATCGGCATGTTTGCCGTCTCGGAGATCATCCGCTATGTGGTGGACACCAGCCCGCCCGGCGAACTGGTGGTGGAGCAGGTAGGCAATGTGCTCAAGGGGCAATGGGCACTGGCGAAGAAGTACCCCAAGCAGATCCTGCGCGGCAGCGTGCTGGGCACGGCCGTGGGCGCGCTGCCCGGCGCGGGCGCGGACATCGCGGCCTGGATGTCTTACGCCATGAGCAAGAAGTTTTCCAAAGAGCCGGAGAAATTCGGCACCGGGCATGTGGAAGGCATTGTCGAGTCAGGCTCGGCCAACAACAGCGCGCTGGCGGGCGCCTGGATACCGGCGCTGGTGTTCGGCATCCCGGGCGACTCGATCACCGCGATTGTCATTGGCGTGCTCTACATGAAGAACATGAACCCCGGCCCGTCGCTCTTCACCACCAACCCGCAGAACATCTATGCGGTGTTCCTGCTGTTCATCATTGCCAACATCATCATGATCCCGCTGGGCATCCTGTGCATCAAGGTGGCGCGGCGCATCCTCAAGGTGCCGCGCAATGTGCTGATGCCCATCATCCTGATGTTCTGCATCGTCGGCACTTTTGCCATCAACAACTCGCTGTTTGACGTGGCCATCATGCTGGTGGCCGGGTTCATTGCCTACGTGCTGGAAGAGAACAAGTTCCCGATCGCGCCGGCCATCCTCGGTGTGGTGCTCGGTGGCATGCTGGAGGAGAACTTCATCACCTCGATGATCAAGTCCGACGGCAACATGGGCGCGTTTTTCTCAAGGCCGATTGCTGCAGTGCTCGCGGTGGTCACCATCCTTGTCTGGATTACGCCAGGGTTGCTGGCGCTGGTGAAACGGAAACGTGCCGGGTGATGTGAATTCGTAGTTTGCGGCTTTTTCGGTCTTGTACCTCGCGCAAGGCTGTGGGCAGGGCTGTGGGCGCTTCACTGCGGCGCCCCTACGCTGCGCTTCGGGGTCCCCTGCGCTTCTCGAAATCGAGGGGTCGCTACGGGTCGATTTTGGACATGGGCGCTGAACGCGCCATGGCCAAAATCGCTCCTTCGCTTCTCCGCTGCGCGGAGCAACCCTCGATTTCTGCGATGCTCGGCACCGCAGAGGCGCGCCCACAGCCCTACCCACAACCTTGCAGCCAGCATGGTGGCGAGGAACCGGTCGCCGTCTTCCAGCACCGCCAGAGGCAACACCCATCTCGCGGTGAGTGGTGTGTGCGACGGGCCGGCCGTGGAGGCACCGCCGAGCAGCGCATGGCTTGCGGGCGCGCGCGCAGCGCGCTTCGTGAACTGACTCACTGCGGTTGTTTGAGCGTAGAGAGCCGAAGGCGAACGCAGCGAGTTCCGCAGTGGCCCGCGAGACAGAGCAGCACAGGGGAGCCGCCGAAGGCGGCCGGTGACGTCGGCTGGCACGGCGCATACACCGCTCGCCGCAGGTTACAAAACGTGCGTCAGGAATCCGCGCAATGCGCGGTCGGTAGTTCTCAGCGCCACAGGCGATGCTATTGGCAAAAGGCACTGCCCTGAGCATCAAGTCCCCGTTGATACCTCTTTAGGTGTCGGCACGCCGAGCTTGTCAGCCCACGGCGTGAGCAGCGCCATGATCGATGGGTACAGCGCAACGCCGCGCTCCATCTGTTCATGCGCCAGTGCCATGCCCCTTTCGCCCGGCGTCCTGACGGCTTCTCCCGGCTTGGCGGGCCGTGATGCGCGGCACTGGCCGGTGACGGTCGCAGTCTGGCGGGTGAAGGCGTCCAGCCCGGCGAAGGCGCGCGGGTCGATGACCTGCAGGAACACCGTGGCGCCCCAGCCTTCCCTGGCATCGGCGCGGCCATGGCCGGCCAGGCCGCCGGTCAGCGCCTCCACCAGCAGCGAGAGACCGTAGCCCTTGTGGCCCGAGTCCATGCCGCCCAGCGGCAGGATCGTGCCGGCGGGTTTGGTGAACAGCACCGCCGGGTCATTGCCCGCCGTGCCATTGGCGTCCAGCACCCAGTCGGCAGGCAGCTTGCGGCCTTCCTTGTGCAGGCGGCCCGTCAGGCCGTTGGTGGTGGCGGAGGTGGACACGTCCACCAGTACCGGCAGCTTGCCGGCAGGGATGCCGGCGGAAATCGGGTTGGGGGTGAACACCGGGTCGAGCCCGCCAAAGGGCGCCACGGTCGCAGCATTCGGGTCGGAGCAGGTGAGGATCATCACCAGCCCCTGATCGGTCGCGCGCTTGAGGAACGCCGCCAGGCAGGCAATATGGTGGCTGCGGCGGATGACCACGGTGCAGGTGCCCTGGGTGGCGGCGCGCTGCGCCGCGAGGGCCATGGCCTTGAGCACCAGCCAGGGGCCGGGCAGGCGCTGGCCGTCCCAGGTGACGGCTGCAGGATGGTCCGATATGACGACAGGCTCGCCATGCTTTCGCATCGAGCCGGATTCAATCTCGCCAAGGTAGGGGCCGAGCAGCGCCAGGCCATGTGTGGTGTGGCCGAGCAGGTCGCCCTCGACCAGGATGTCGGCTATGGCGCGGGCCTTGTCTTCATCAAGGCCGGACCGCACCAGGAGCTGGCGCGCAAAGTTGATGAGGTCGTCATAGCCATAGCGGAGGTTGTCTTGCATGCGGCAACTCTACTGTGCCGCGTGCTGCTGTGAACCCGGAGCAACCCGGGGGCGGCGCATGAATGCGCCGGTAACGCTCGGGTCTGGCTCAGGTCGGGCTCACGACGGGTCTTTGGACCGCGTCTTGCTCACGGCGCTGAAGATGCCGATGCCCAGCACGATCAATGCGCCAATGCCGATGTACAGCTGCGGAACGCCGGCAACGGATGCGCCCCAGATCAAGCCGCCGAGGAAGATGATGAAACCGATCATGTAGAGAGCAAAAGACATGGAGGAACTCCTGAGTTGTTTGCGCCCATTGTTGGGTCGGGCAGGGCGGCGCAGTATCGGGTGGCGCCGCGTGTCGCTGTCAGCGCGCACCTACCCGGACGCAGCCCGGCAATGCTGCATGTGGCGCTGCCCGGGTGAAGTGCATCCATTTGCATCCGGCGCGCTCTCCTACAGGCCGGCGCATGCTTGCCTGACCACCCGGCCCACGCATCTGCCAGAACATTGATGGGCGCACAGAAAGCGGCCCTGACGCAGTGCCGCTGAAACGCAAGTTCCATCATTCATCCACAGGAGAAAAGACATGGCAGCAGAAGACAAGGACATGAACCGCGACCCGATTACCGACGAACCCGGCGCGCACCCGATCGGCACCGGCCTGGGCGCTGCCGCAGGCGGCGCTGCTGCGGGCGCTGCAGCCGGCGCATTGGCCGGACCGGCAGGCGCACTGGTCGGAGCCGTTGCCGGCGCCGTTGTGGGCGGTCTGGGCGGCAAGGCTGCAGCTGAAGCCGTGAACCCGACGGCGGAAGAAGCCTACTGGCGCGACACCTACCAGAAGGAAAGCTACTACACCCCCGGCCGCAGCTATGACGACTACGGCCCGGCCTACCGCCTGGGCTGGGGCAGCCGCGGCAGCTACGACGGCGAGTTCGACGCCGTGGAGCCGAGCCTGGCCGCCGACTGGGAACTGCGCCGCGACGGCTCCAGCCTGTCGTGGCCGGAAGCCCGCCCTGCCACGCGCGCCGCATGGAACCGCATCGACAGCCTGGGGTCATCCAGCGGCAAGGTGCTGGACAACGACGACGTGATTGATGTGCTCAACGACGTGCTTGAAACCGCGCGCGACGGCGAGTATGGCTTTCGTGCCTGCTCCGAGCACACCAAGGCCCAGGACATCAAGACGCTGTTCATCCGCCACGCTGACGAGTGCCGGGCAGCCGCTGCCGAACTGGCATCGGAAATCCGCAGGCTCGGCGGCAAGGCTGACGAGGGCGGCACAGCCAGCGGCTCGATGCACCGCGGCTGGGTTGCCGTGCGCGGCACCCTGACCGGCTACAGCGACCAGGCCATGCTTGACGAATGCGAGCGCGGCGAAGATGCGGCGCTGGCCCGCTACCGCAAGGCGCTGAAGGAAACGTTGCCGGCGGACGTCCGTTCCATCCTGGAGCGCCAGTACCAGGGCGCCCAGCGCAACCATGACCAGATCAAGGCCCTGCGCGATGCGCTGAAGGCGTCGAACTGAGCCTGTTGGCACCTTGATCGGGCAGGGTGAAGCAGAACGTTGCACCCTGCCCGCTGATGGAGGTAGCCCAGACCTGGCCGCCGTGCCGCTCGACCAGGCGTTTCACGATGGCCAGGCCAATGCCGTGCCCCTCAAACGGCTCGGCGGTTTCCAGCCGCTGGAACATGCCGAACAGCTTGCCGGCGTACTTCTCGTCAAACCCCACGCCGTTGTCGGAGATGCAGAACACCTGCTCACCGGCACGGCGTTCCACGCTGACATCCACCCGTGGGGCGGCCACCCGTGACGAATACTTGAATGCATTGCCCAGCAGGTTCTCCCAGACCTGGCGCAGCATGACCGGGTCTGCATGCGCGTGGCCCAGCGGCGCGATGCCAAGACGCACCTGCGGCCATTGCGTGTGCAGTTCGGCACCTACTTCCTCCGCCATCCGGTCCATGTCCAGGCTCACGGCCTTCAGCTCGGGAAAGCCGACACGGCAGTAGCGCAGGATGTCCTCGATCATCTCGCCCATGCGCACCGTATTGCGCGAGATGCTGGCAATGCGCTCGCGCCCCCTGTCCGAAAGCGCCTGCTGCTCCTGCTTGAGCAACAGCGTCGCATGGCCGTTGATGGACAGCAGCGGCCCTCGCAGGTCATGTGACACCGAGTATGAAAACGCCTCCAGCTCCTTGAGTGCCAGCGCGAGTTCGCGCGTGCGTTCGGCCACACGGGCTTCCAGCTCGTCATTGGCCATCTCCAGCGCCATGCGCCGGCTTTCACGCTCGTTCTCCAGGGCCAGCTGGACGCGGTAGGCCCGGTCCACCGCGTCAAACAGGTGCCGCCTGACCAGCGCTGCGGCGGCCAGCAGGATGACGCAGAAGGTGACGAGCGAGACCCACTGGTTCAGCGGGTGGATGGGGGGCGCAAGCGCCGTGTGGCCGCGCATCACGGCCAGCGTGATGCCGCCAAAGCCTGCGGCCGTCAGCGCGACCAGCCAGGCGCCCATGCGCGGCCCCAGCGTCAGCGCACAGAAGGCGATGCCCACCAGCGCCGCCGAGGCCGAGACAGCGCCGACAAAGCCCGCCACATAGCTGGTGGACAGTCCGGTGAGCACCAGGGTCAGCGAAGCGCCGAGTGTCACGCCCCGCACACGGCCGCGGTGCAGAAGGTAGCGGCACATGAAGACCAGGCCGAGCGCTGTCCATGCAATGGTGATGTTGAACAGCGAGGTGTAGTAGCCGACGACGGTGATCGCCGTGAGGTTGACCGTCATCACGATGATGATCACGCCCATCAGGTCGCTTGAGACCGCTGCGATGCGGGTTTTCTCGCTGTCGCCGGCAAAAACGGGGCGTGGAAACAGCCGCGCGAACCAGTGCATGAAAAAGCTTGCGGCGGCTTGAGTTGTGGAGCCCATCAGGTCATTGTCAACCTGCAAAACGGCGTTCGTCCACAACTATCTGCTCAATGCGAGTGCTTTATGCCCACAGGAGCGGGCGGCAGCGTCCTACAGCCTGGAGCCGTGGCGCCCAACATCATGATGGCTTCCGTCACCCGTTCAGGAGAAAACACATCATGATTACCCGCCAGACCTTTTTGCGCTCCGCGCTTGCCGTCACCATTGTCGGCGCCACCGTGCTCGCAGGCTGCGCTTCCAAGCGCCCGTCGCAGACCACCGAAATTTTCGAGGCCGAGCTGACCGGCATGGCTGAAGTGCCGCCAGTCCAGACCTATGGCAAGGGCATGATCGAAGCCACCTGGAAGCCCGCCACGATGCAGCTGAGCTACCGCGCCACCTATTCCGGCCTGAGCGGCCAGCCGACCGCAGCCCATTTCCACGGCCCGGCCACGCCGATGGACAACGCCGGCGTCTCGCTGCCCGTTACCGTCGGCACGCCCCAGCTCATGACGATCCAGGGCGAAGCCACGCTGACGCAGCAGCAGGCCGCCGACCTCGCGGCCGGCCGCTGGTACTTCAACATCCACACCGCCGCCAACCCCGGCGGCGAGATCCGCGGCCAGATGCGCAAGCGCGGCGGCTGAAGCTGAACAGTGTCTGCGGGCGCAGTCCCGCGGGCACCGCTGTCCCTGCAAAAGCCAGGGCGGGCGCGCCGGGAGCAGCGCGCCCCTGAAATATCTAGTTGCGGTTCCGGAGCCGGGCTTGAATCCAATTGCGCTGAAAATGCGTACTGGACAAATAACAATTCAATGACCGCCCCGATGAATCCGCTCCAAGACCTTGGCTATGAACCCGACGACATGACCGTCACGATCTCCGAACTGCTGGTTGCGACCGCCGATGGTCATGACCATGCGATCGAGAGCGCCGTGCCCGAAGTGCTGCGCCTGCTGCGAGACAAGATGAGCATGGATGTTGTGTTCGTCTCCGAATTTGTGGACGGGAGGCGCGTCTTCAGGCATGTGGAAACCACGCCCGGGGGCAATGTCATTGCCGAAGGCGGCTCCGACCCGCTGGAGGAGTCCTGGTGCCAGCGGGTGGTGGACGGCCGGCTGCCCCAGTACATCGAGAATGCTGCAACGTTCCCCGGTACGGCCGGCGAAGTCGGCAAATACCCTTTTCCCATCGGCACCCACATCAGCGCGCCCATCGTGCTCAAGGGCGGAGAAGTCTACGGAACGCTGTGCGCCTTCAGTTTTGCACCACTGGACAAGCCGAACCCTGCAGACCTCAAAAAGCTGCAGTACACGGCGCAACTGACCGCCCAGAAGATCGACAGGCAGCGCGCAAGCCCGTAAAGCCCCACGGATGTGGGTAAACCCGTAAAATCGCGGCTTCTTACCCCCGGCCTGTGCAGCAGGCCCCGCCCCCCTGTCCATGAACGCCCCGGTTGACGTTTCCTTTTTCGCGCGCGCCGCAAAGCCGCTGACCAGCTACCGCAAGTACTGGGCGGCCCGCTTCGGCACGTCGAAATTCCTGCCGATGAGCCGGGCCGAGATGGACGTGCTGGGCTGGGACAGCTGCGACATCATCATCGTCACCGGCGACGCCTATGTGGACCACCCGAGCTTCGGCATGGCCGTCATCGGCCGCATGCTGGAGGCCCAGGGTTTCCGCGTCGGCATCATTGCCCAGCCCGACTGGCAGAGCGCCGACCCGTTCAAGGCCCTGGGCAAGCCCAACCTGTTCTTCGGCGTGACGGCGGGGAATATGGACTCGATGATCAACCGCTACACGGCGGACCGCAAGATCCGCTCGGACGATGCCTACACCCCCGGCGACGTGGGCGGCAAGCGGCCCGACCGCGCGGCCATCGTGTACAGCCAGCGCTGCAGGGAGGCGTACAACGGCGTGCCCATCGTGCTCGGCGGCATCGAGGGCAGCCTGCGCCGTATCGCCCACTACGACTACTGGTCCGACAAGGTCCGCCGCTCGGTGGTGGTGGACGCCAAATGCGACCTGCTGCTCTATGGCAATGCCGAGCGCGCGATTGTCGAGATCGCCCACCGCCTGGCGGCGCGCGAGCCGGTGGAGCAGATCACCGATGTGCGCGGCACGGCCTTTGTGCGCCGGCCTGACGATGAGACCGGAAAGGGCTGGTTCGAGATCAATTCCACCAGCGTGGATGAGCCGGGCAGGGTGGAGTCGCATGTCAACCCGTACATGACGACGAGCGAGCAGGCGCAGGCGCAGGGCGAAACCTGTTCCAGGGAAGACAATGCCGTTCGCCCTGAGCCTGTCGAAGGGCTCGCGAAGTCTTCGACAGGCTCAGACCGAACGGAAGTGTCAGGCATGGGCGCGGCCATCCAGCCCCTCAGCTTCGTCCCCAACCCCAACCTCAAACAGAAGCTCAAGGTCCCGCCGCGCGACCGCAGCGTGATCCGCCTTCCGTCGTACGAGCAGGTCAGGGCCGACCCGGTGCTCTATGCCCACGCCAACCGCGTGCTGCACCTGGAGACCAACCCCGGCAATGCCCGCGCGCTGGTGCAGGCGCATGGCGAAGGCGCCACGGCGCGCGACGTGTGGATCACGCCGCCGCCCATCCCGCTGACCACGGCCGAGATGGACTTTGTCTTCGGCCTGCCGTATGCGCGCAGCCCGCACCCGGCCTATGCCGATGAGAACGGCAGCCACGACGGCGCCACGAAGATCCCGGCCTGGGAAATGATCCGCTTTTCGGTGAACATCATGCGCGGCTGCTTCGGCGGCTGCACCTTCTGCTCCATCACCGAACATGAAGGCCGCATCATCCAGAGCCGCTCGGAAGACTCGGTGATCCGCGAGGTGGAGGAAATCCGCGACAAGGTGGCCGGCTTCACCGGCGTCATCTCCGACCTGGGCGGCCCGACTGCCAACATGTACCGCATCGGCTGCAAGAGCCCCGAGATCGAGGCTGCCTGCCGCAAGCCCAGCTGCGTGTACCCGGGCATCTGCCAGAACCTGAACACCGACCATTCGGCGCTGATCAAGATGTACCGCCGGGCAAGGGCGCTCAAGGGCGTCAAGAAAATCCTCATCGGCTCCGGCCTGCGCTACGACCTGGCCGTGCAGTCGCCTGAATACGTCAAGGAACTGGTGCAGCACCATGTGGGCGGCTACCTGAAGATCGCGCCCGAGCACACCGAGCAGGGCCCGCTCACCAAGATGATGAAGCCCGGCATCGGGAGCTACGACAAGTTCAAGACCATGTTCGAGAAGTACTCGGCCGAGGCGGGCAAGAAGCAGTACCTCATCCCGTATTTCATCGCCGCCCACCCGGGCACGAGCGACGAGGACATGATGAACCTGGCGGTCTGGCTCAAGAAGAACGGCTTTCGCGCCGACCAGGTGCAAACCTTCTACCCGAGCCCGATGGCCACCGCCACGACGATGTACCACACCAGCCGCAACCCGCTGCGCAAGATCACGCGCGAGAGCGAAACCGTGGACATCGTGCGGGGCGACAAACGCCGCCGCCTGCACAAGGCCTTTTTGCGCTACCACGACGCCAACAACTGGCCGCTGCTGCGTGAAGCGCTCAAGGCCATGGGCCGGGCCGACCTCATCGGCAACGGCAAGCACCACCTGATCCCGACCTTCCAGCCGCTGACTGACGGCAGCTACGTCAGCGCGCGGCGCAAGAACTCCTCGCCTGCCGGCACCCAGAAAGCCGGCGTGAGCCTGCCCCCGGCCCGGCCCGCCAAAGGCCGGATGCTGACCCAGCACACCGGCCTGCCGCCGCGTGTGACGGGCGCGCCCAAGGCGGCGCCCGGCAAGAAGGCCCGCTGAGGTGAGCCTGCCCGCCGTGCTGCCGGCACGGCGTTGATTACTCCGATTGCAGTATTGAGCGCCCTGGGTGTCGCGGAAACAATTCCGTCCTCCACCACCACAAAAGGACGCGCCCGATGAACCCCTTCAATAGCCGTTCCGCCCGCATGGCTGCGGGAATTGCGTTTCTTGCCCTTGCAGCGGGCCAGGCGCACGCCAACAACCCCTGCCGCGACCCCTGGATCAGCGAACTCGCGCCGTCCATCTGGGGCCACCCGGTGCGCGGCTCCGGTGAAACAGGTGAGTGCAACATCAACCTTTACGGCCGCAACTGGGCCAACAAGGACCAGCTGCGAAACCAGATGGCGGCCTCGCGGGATGCGTTCAGGACGGCCGGCATCGAGTTTGATGCGGCCAACCCGAACATGATCAGGGACATCAAGTTCAACAGCCGGATGCTGCTGCAGGGCAACAATGCCGGGCCGCGCGGCTCGGTGCCGGCCAAGAACTGGATGATCAACCTGCCCAACGGCTACGTGTTTGCGGTGGACCGGCGCTGCCCCCCAGGCAAGACGCCGGCGAGCGCAGGCCCCAACAGCGGCTGCGTCTGAGCGCCTGACGCGGGCGGCGCCTGGCCGCCCGCAAGCGGGAGATGGGTCTGAAACCAGCCATCCGGCTGGTTCGCCGGTTTTTCTCTGGTGATAAATTGGCCGCGCCAGGGAGCAGGCCGGATCGACCGAGAAGGAACCACCACGTGCAGGAGCCAGACGACAACCGGTTGCGCAGCCTTGAGCTGGCCACCGTCATGCGGACGGGGCGGTATTTCACCATTGGCATGCTCAACACCATGCTCATCGTCGTGGTGTTTGTGTATTCAGCACTGCGCATCGATGTGCTGGCCGCCTGGTGCAGCGTGTACCTTGCCTTCATTGCCTCGCGCGCCTGGGTGACGCGCCGCTACTTTGCCGACCCGCACCGCGAATCGCCGGCATCCACCCGCAAGTGGCGCCGGGTCATCTACATCACCTCCAGCTGCAGCGGCGCTTTGCTGGGCAGCCTGGCCTGGGTCGCCATGCCGGCGCTCAGCCTACCGGCGCGCATGGCGCTGACCTTCCTGGTGGTGATCTTCTGCGTGATCTCGGCGGCGCATGTGGCGTCGTTCCTGGGCGCGCTCATTCTGCTGCGCCTGTTCGCGCTGCTGCCGTTTGCCGCTGCCTGGTTCCTGCTGCCTTCGGACTACCAGAGCGTCGGCTGGGTGCTGCTGCTGACGCCCTTTGTCGGCACCTTCATTGCCCGCAACCACCACAAGGCGATCAAGGAGAACTGGACGCTGGTGGTCAAGAACGAGAAGCTCGCGGCCGAGCTGCTCAAGCGCAACCAGGAACTCCAGGAACTGGGCGACTCGCGCAACCGCCTGTTCGCCGTTGCCGGGCATGACCTGCGGCAGCCCGTCCATGCGCTGGGGCTGACGCTGGAGCAACTGGACCAGCGCGACCCGCCGCAGGTGTTCCGCCGCCATGTGGAGCGGATGCGGCAGTCGTCCTACCTCGCGTCCGAGATGCTGCAGGACCTGATGGACATCAGCAATCTTGAAAGAAAGGACTACACCGTCAACATGGACACCGTGCCGCTGGACGCGCTGGTGGACCAGATGCGCCTGAGCCAGGAGGCGGTGGCGCGGGCCAAGGGCATCCGGCTGGTGATTGCCCAGGAGGCCACCCGGCTGGCCGTGCGGTCCGACGCCAACCTGCTGCGGCGCATCCTGATGAACCTGGTGACCAACGCCATCAAGTACACGCCCGCCGGCACCGTCAGCGTCGAATGCGCGGCCGAAGGCGATGAAGTCGCGATCAGGGTGCGGGACACGGGTGTGGGCATTCCGCCGGAGTACCTGCAGGATATCTTTGCCGACTACGTGCGTGTCGGCGGCGCCGGCCGCAAGGACGAAGGCATGGGCCTGGGCCTGTCGGTGGTGCGCCGCGCCGCGGACAGGCTGGGGCACCGGCTGTCGGTGCAGTCGGAGGTGGGGGTGGGCTCGGTGTTCGAGCTGCGGGCCGGGGCGGCCGCGCTGCCCGCGCTGGTGCTGCCGCTGCCGCAGGCGCCCGCGCAGGACGAGCGCGGCAACGTCGCCCGCATCCACGGCCGCACGCTGCTGGTCATCGAGGACGACGAATATGCCCGCGTGGCCCTGTGCGGCCTGCTGGAGCAATGGGGCTATGTGCCGGTGGCAGGGGCCGGCGCGCTGGAGGCGCTGGCCGCCCTGGTCCCGGCGCAGGTGCCGGCCCTGGTGATCTCCGACCTGCAGCTGTCGGCTGATGAAGACGGCTTTGATGCCATTGCGCTGGTGCGCCAGCGCATGCACAGCCAGCAGTTGCCCGCGCTCATCATCACCGGCGACGGCCATTCGCAGCTGGTGGCCCGGGCGGCTGCGCTGGGCATCAGCGTGGCGCGCAAGCCGGTGCCGCCGCCACTGCTCAAGCAGATAATCCTGGCCTTGCTGGAGAGCCCGGCCAAGGCGGCGTGAGGGCTTGACGGCCCTCAGCAGGCTTACAGCCCGTTGGAGGCCGCAGGCGGGTAGCCGACGATGGCGTTCAGCGCCGGGTAGCCGCTCACCGCATACGACGCGAGCTTGCCGCCCATGACCGCGCCTTCCACGCTGCCCACGTTGAGCCCGGTGTAGATCCAGTCGCCGGCGAGGACCAGGTTGGTCAGCCCCGAGCCCCAGGCCTTCAGCCGCGCCGCCGTGCTGCCGGGCGGGCTGGTCACATAGCGTTCCGTCGGGTCGATGTTGGCGCGCCAGAACTGCTGGTCAAAGCGCTTGACGCCCAGGCCGGCATCGGCTTCGTTGTAGGCCTGCAGCAGGCTGAAGTCCAGGCCGACCGGGTCGCCCGGCGGCGAGATGGTGTTGGTGGTGGCCAGCGGCAGCAGCGGCCCCATGCTGGCCTGCAGGTACTGGATGCACTGGGCCTTGACGCGCGCATGGGCCCGCGCCGGGTAGCCATGGTCGGTCAGCGGGGGCGGCGTTTCATAGTCGGCCATGGCGCCCGAGAAGTACCACAGCGCCTTGGGCGTGTGGGCCGCGGGCCAGTCTTCCCACTGCAGCAGGTGGGTGAAGTCCACCTGGCCGTCCAGCGGGTTGAGGTAGGTGGCGCCGATCACGGTGTCGGTGGGGTTCTTGAAGGTGATGTCCCAGCCCATCTGGGGCGTGGTGCGGTTCATCCACAGCTGCATGGTCTGCGTCTGCACGGTGGTGACCTTGGCAACCATGGCCTGCCAGTCGGTGCGCACCGCCAGGATGTCCTGGCACAGGTAGGGAATGGCGCCGATCGAAATGGCGAACACCAGCTTGTCGTAGTCGCGGCCCGCCTGCAGCTGCTTCTGCGCCACCGGCTGCCAGGGCGTCCAGTAGGACTCCAGGTCGATGTCCTGCGCCTCCAGCTCCGCGCCCTGCACCAGCTGGCCGTACAGCGGGCTGCCCGGCCATGCGGGCAGGCCCTTGACGTCGATCAGCGGCTCATAGCCCTTTGCCGGGTCCTTGAGCGTGGCCTGGACGCCGATGTTGACCGCCGACACCTGCGTCTGGTCGGCCGACAGCTCCAGCGACGCCACCTTGTGGAAGAACTCGAACTTCACGCCGCGCTTCTTGAGCGCCTGGTACATCGGCGCGATCACGGTCTCGCCGGTGCCGGCCTCAAACAGCCAGGCGAAGGCGCCCATGTAGGCATAGCTGCGCAGCGTCCAGTGCAGGTAGCAGCCCGCGGCCATCAGCGCGGTGCGTGCTGTGTCGCCCTGCGGGTACTGGTAGGACAGGTTGACGGTGTTCAGGGCCAGCGGCGACGAGGCGGTGAGCACCGAGGCGCCATGGCGCATCAGCCAGTCGCTGAAGTTCTCGCCGTCGATGGAGTCAAAGCCGCGCTCGAAGATGTTGTCGGCAATCGTGCCGCGCACCAGCGCCAGCAGGAACTCCACCACGATGTAGAGGCGGCGCAGCTCGTCGTTGCCCTCCACGATCTCCATCAGCTTGCCCTTGATCCAGCTCCAGGCTTCGTCCAGCAGCGGCAGGGCCTTCGCCACGTCGGCTTCGGCGTCTTCCACCGCCAGCCGCAGGCCCTTGAACAGCAGGCGGCCGGCGGCCAGCTCCAGCTTGTGCAGCGAGAAGCCGGGCGTGTTGTCGGGCTCCAGCACCTGGTCGATGAAGTTGATGACGGCGCCGACCTGCCCGCGCACCGTGGCCAGCGACGACGGGTCGCCGGGCAACAGCGCGTTGGTGGGCGCGGTGAAGGGCCAGCGCTTCAGGCTGCCGTCCACAAACTCCCACATCAGCATGAAGCTCTCGGGGTGGAAGGCCTCTTCAAAGGTGGCCAGCGGCTCGCCGGGCTTGCGGCCGAGCGCCTTGTACACGTCGGCCATCAGCGGCAGGGCGTTGTAGTAGCTGCCCAGGAAGCCGTGGATGCCGTGCTCCTCGATGCGGGCATTGGGGCCACGCGCCGTGGCGCACTTGCCGCCCAGGCGCCAGCCCATCTGGTAGAGGGTGATGTCGTAGTTCTTTTCCCAGCCGGGCTGGCTGGTCAGTTCAAAGGCCGTGGTCAGGGCCGAGATGCCTCCTCCGAGGATGGCGACTTTTTGTGGCGCAACAGTGGTGTTCATGGTTGTTGTTGGAATGCTGGCAGGTTGATGAAGGGGGCACGCTCAATGCCCGGGCGTGACATTGCCGCAATTGGCCCAAAGGGTCAACCCGCCCAGCCGGCCTGGCGCAGGTAACCGACAAAGCGGTCCATCACCTTTTCGTCCATGAAGGGATGGCCCATGCGCAGGGCCTGCATCGGGTACGGGCCGAAGGCCTGCGCCTGCTGCACCGCCTTCAGCGCCTCGGCCTGCTGGCCGGCAGCGGCCTGGCAGGCCGCCAGCAGGTAGTAGTTGAAGAACCAGTCTGAACGCTTGGCGGTGGCCTGCTGGGCATAGCGGGTGGCGTCCACATAATTTTCGTCAATGAAGCAGGCAATGGCGCGGGTGCGGATCCACAGGCTCAGGTGCGGGTCATGCGGGCTGGAGTCCGCCGCCTGCAGCACATACTCGGCGGCTTCTTCAGTGCGGCCGGCAAAGGCCAGCAGCCGGCCCAGCTCGCCTGCGGCGGCGGCAAACTGCGGGTAGAGCGTCAGCGCGTATTCAAGCTCGGCAATGGCCTGCGGGATATTGCCGGTGAACGACAGCGCCGTGCCCAGCGTGAAGTGGGCGAAAGGGTCGGTGTCGTTCTGGCGCACGGCGCGCAGGGCCAGGCGGTTGGCCTCCATGATGTCTTCCCGCGCATTGGTGGACCAGCCGGCCCAGACGCGGGACATGTGGGTAAAGGCCAGCAACGACAGGCTGGGCGGGTCGTCCGGCTTGAGCTCCAGCGCCTGCTTGACGTGGGTGCGCGCGGTCTCCACATGCTCGCGGGTGCTGCGCCAGAAGTGCCAGCGCGCACGCATCAGCAGCTCCCAGTGCTTCATGTCGGGCGTGGCCAGCTGGCTGGTGAGGTACTCCTCGCGGCGCAGGTACACCGGCTCGATGGCGCTCACGATGCTGGTGGAGATCTCGTTCTGCACCTCGAACAGCGCATCCAGCGGGCGGTCAAAGCGCTGGGACCAGAGCGTCTCGCTGCTCAGGCCGTCCATCAGCTCGGCGGTGATGCGCATCGTCGGCCCGGAGCGGCGCACCGTGCCGGTGACGAGGTAGCGCACCCCCAGCGCCTTGCAGATGTCTGCCGGGGTGGGTGCGGGCTGCCGGTACCGGAACGACGAATTGCGGGCAATGACGTACAGCCAGGGCGAGCGGGTCAGCTTGGAGATGATGTCTTCAGCCAGGCCGTCGGAGAAATATTCCTGGTCAGGGTCGTTGCTGAGGTTGCCGAAGGGCAGCACTGCCACGGACCGTGCTGACATGGGTGCTGACATGGGCGCCGCCGCCTGCGAAGGCGGCGCACCGGCCGGCGCGGCAATCTGCCCGGTGAAGCGGTAGCCCCGGCCCGGGATGGTGGCGATCAGCTCCGAGCCGATGAGCTTGCGCAGAGTGGAAATGTGGACCTGGAGGTTGTTTTCCTCCACCACCACACCCGGCCAGACCAGGTCGAACAGCTCGGACTTGCTGACCAGGTTGCCCGCGCGCGCTACCAGCGCGGACAGTACATCGAAAGCTCGCGCGCCCAGCGTCAGCGGCCGTCCGTTGGCGAGCAATTGCCTCTCTACAGGCCGCAGGACGAAATTGGAAAAGACAAGTTCGTGCGACAAGCAATCCCTTTTTTGGTTTGAGTGGTCTCTGGGTGTGAGTTTAAGGACTTTTAAGGTTCTTGCAGCCGGGATTCAAGACTTGAAGGCACCCCTGGCGGGAAACTTCATCCATGCCATACAGCAACAAGCGAATCACCCCCAACTCTCCCAACTACCCGGAGCGCAACATGATGTACACCGCCAGCAATTCCTCCACCCCGCGCAGCACCTACCAGGCCTGGGGCGGCTTCCGGGAGCCGCAAGCCGACTACCCGGTCAAAAGCATGTGGAAGGGCACGATGCTGGTGACCAACGCCGACGGCAACCAGGAGTGCTTTGCCATCGGGCCTGACGGCTACGTGTGGAGCTACGAGACCGGCGCCGAAGGGCAGGGCGCGGGCCGGCTGGAGAGCACCGGCGTAGAAGCCGGGGTGTTCGGCCTGGGTGTGACGGGCGGCGGCCTGCTGGTGGTGTTGGCGGTGGAAAGCGGCGTGTTGCGCTGCGTCATGGAAACCTACGATGCGGCGCAGCGCTGGTCCGAGCCGGTGCAGGTGGAGTTCCCTGTCAGGCGTGACCGCATCGTGGTGGAGAAAGTCATTACCCAGACCCGCGGCGACAACCTGTTCATCGGCTTCATTGTGTGCGTGACGGACGACTACGGCACCGTGAGCCGCCGCCTGTGGGAAGCCGTCTGGGCCGGCACCCGGCCGGTGCTGGCGGCGGCCCCGGTGGCCATGGCCTGCGGCCAGGCCTTCTGGACGGACCAGCTTGATGCCAACGGCGACTCGATGAACTGAACAGGCTAGGCCGGGCAGGCTGCCGTATCATCGCCGCCTTGCCCCGGCAGCGGGCAGACGGAGCGTGATGAACCGTAACCTTGCCCTTGGCCTGCTGGCCGCCCTGGCCGCAGCCCTCATCGGCAGCGGCTGGCAGATCGCCTCGCGCCACGGCGTGACCACCACGCTGGGGCCGCTGGAGCTGGCCGTGCTGCGCTACGGCGTACCCACCCTGGTGCTGCTGCCCCTGTGCCTGAAGACGGGCTTGCTGCCTGCCGGTGTGCCGCGGGCGCGGCTCGCCATGCTGCTGCTGGGCGGCGCGCTGCCGTTCGGCCTGGTCGTGCTGGCAGGCGCGCGCTGGGCGCCTGCCGCCCACATGGGCGTGTACATGAGCGGCAGCGTGCCGCTGTTCACCGCGCTGGGCGCCTGGCTGGCCGGCGGTGAAAAGCTTGGCGGCCCGCGCCTGGCCGGGCTGGCGCTGATCGTCTGCGGCATGCTGGCATTCGGCGTGGTCACCCAGCGCCTGGGCGGCCAGCCCGGCGCCTGGCGCGGCGACCTGCTGTTCCTGCTGGCCGCGATGATGTGGGCCATGCACACGCTGGCCTTCCGCGGCACCGGGCTCACGCCCTGGCAGGGGGCCGCCATTGTCAACGGCTGGTCGCTGCTGATGCTGCTGCCGGTGGTGCTGGTCTGGGGCGCGCCCCGGCTGCTGACCGCGCCGTGGACCGACGTGGCCTGGCAGGCACTGGGGCAGGGTGTGGTGGCCGGGCTGCTGGGCCTGGTGACCTACATGGCCGCCATCGTCCGCCTGGGTGCGGCACGCGCGTCGTTGTCGGCCGCGCTGGTGCCGCTCATGACCGCGCTGGGCGCGGCATGGCTGCTGGGCGAGCCGCTGGACACCGGCACGCTCATGGCCGCCGGCGTGGTGGCCTGTGGTGTGGCACTGGCCGGCGGGGCGCTGCGCACCGGCCGCCAGCAGCCCGCGCAGCAGCCGGGCTCAGCCGTGCGGTGAACCGCCGTACGGCCTGGCCAGCACATTCCGCGCGCTCCGCAGCCGGGCATGAAACAGGCTGTTCAGGTTGCGCAGCATGGCGCCGAGCTGCTTGTGGTCCATCTGGTGCAGCACGGTGCCCGAGACCATGACCGGGTCGATCAAAATCTCCAGCAGGTCCAGCGAGCGCTGAACGTCGTCAAGGCCATTGAGCTGGTCGCTCATGTCTTCGACAAAGTCGTAGGGCAGGGTGGGGTTGGCAATGGTGCGCAGCTCGCCGTCTTCGTGTTCTGAAAGCTCGCTGCCGGTTGGGTCGCAGGTACAGGTCATGGTCTTTTCCCGAAATTGAAAGATCAAGAAATGCCGCCGCCTGTACTGCGTGTTTGTCCCAACGATGATGATTTCTAAAAATAGAAAGGCGGCAGCTCGAACGGGTTAGACGGACCGGACATCTCAGTGAGCAACCGGCAGGCTCTTGCGAGACCTCCCATTCGAGCCGCCTGATGCGGACGAACAGAAGGCCACCTGCCGGGTGGCTGCGGTGACCTTCGTCACCAAGATGTATCGAGCCGTCTAAAGCCCGGCCCACTGTTTTTGTGGGCAATATCACTTTAGCACTTCTGCGAAATCTCAAGGCAGACACTGCCAGCCAACGGATTGGGCGTGCGGGGTTTCGCGGTGAGTTATCCCCCGCGGTCCTGTGTAGTACAGTTCCCGAAAACCCAATGTACAAGCCACTCGCCGGAGATTTTCTTGTCCAGAACAATCCGCATATCAGGGGTCATTCATGGCGTTATCCGCCAGCGTTATCCCGCAGACGGCCAAGCGCGCCAATTGCGGGGTTTCAGGTCTCCAGTTATCGGACCTGAAATTGATCGGGGTTGTCGAAATGTCCAATGGCGTCAAGGACTTGGCGCAACGGCGAGGCCGAGGTTATCCCGCAAGTGCGGGATAACGCTTTCCGTCCTGCGGCATAAATTACGTTAAAACTCACATGGATACCCTGCTCTCAATCATCATCAGCATGGCGATATTTGGGGTTCCATGCCTGTTGCTCGCAATCGCTATTCGGCACTTCGTTCCGCTGATTCGAGGAATGAATGCGCCTTGGTGGGCGCAGCCCCTTGGACCATTTCTATTTCTTTCAGATCGCTTCATTTCAGAGGAAGCGCGGCCTCACCGCCTGAAGTTTGTTGGCTTCGCCGGAGCTTTCATTGCCTCCTGTCTTGTGTTGGTTTTTGTGGTTGGCAAGGCATGAGACTTTTAACTAGTTGCTCCATCGGATCGCCTTCGGCGCCCGCTGAGCGCCAACGTTAAAGCTCATGGCAGAAATGTTCGCAAGCATCTGCCCGACGGTATTCGCGGAACTCCGTGATGCGCTCTTAGCTGATGAGCATGTAGATCTGGCGGAGAAACTGGCCACGGTTCGAATCTCCCGCTGTACGTTTGCGGAGGAAGACGAGATCGGATATGTCTATTTTGTGCGTCGTCCACCCAGCTTGCATTTCGCGAGTATGGCTGCTCCGGTCGCCGAAACGGTAGACTTCTTCAATGAACTCGGTCTCAATCTCGATGTTGATCATGACGGTGATCTGTTCGGCCTTGAGTTCCTGGCAAGGCCCGAATTGGTCGCAGGCCTGAGAAGCGCAAATGAGCTTTAACCTGTCATTCGAACGGACCGCCTACGGCGTCCGCTCACTTTTACGTTGAGGCTGTAAAAAAACCTCTGGCACGACGCTTGCAACACATCCGTGCAAG
>JAZKHY010000012.1:0-15746 GCA_040385105.1 Pseudomonadota bacterium | reverse complement strand
AGCGCTACGTTCGGGACGTAGAGGCCGGAGGTTCGAATCCTCTCACCCCGACCAAGTTTTTCCATGAAAGATGCCCTTTTCCGCTGGCCCGGCCGCTGGCGGACTACACTGTTTTCGATTTACAGTGACGGGTCAATCAGCGATGATTGGTAATTACTTTTCACCGTATTACATTAGCCTTTCATGGCCGCCGTTGACACTGTCATCCACGAAGCTCCAACTTTGGCCCTCCCGGGCCTGGGTCGCGCGCTCGTCGCCGCCGGCAAACTGGGCCAGAAATCCGCAGAAGACATCTACCGCAAGGCGCAAAGCGGCCGCACAAGCTTCATTGCCGAGCTGACCGGCTCAGGCGCGGTTTCCGCGTCCGACCTCGCACATACGATGTCGTCGGCCTACGCGGCCCCCCTGCTTGACCTGGAGGCCATTGACACCCAGCGGCTGCCCAAGGGCCTGCTGGACAACAAGCTCTGCCAGTCCTACCGCGTCGTTGTGTTGAGCAAACGCAACAACCGCCTGATCGTCGCCACTGCCGACCCTTCAGACCAGGAAGCTGCCGAAAAGATCAAGTTCTCCACCCAGATGGGCGTGGACTGGGTCATTGCCGAATACGACAAGCTGAGCAAGATGGTGGAGGCCAATGCCACCACGGCTTCGGAGGCCATGGACAGCATCATTGGCGACGACTTCGAATTCGACGAGTCGTCGGTCGATGCCGCCACTGCCGAAACCAATGACACCTCACTGGCCGAAGTCGAGGATGCCCCTGTCGTCAAGTTCCTGCACAAGATGCTGCTTGATGCCTTCAGCATGCGCGCATCCGACCTGCATTTCGAGCCCTACGAGCATACCTACCGGGTTCGCTTCCGTATCGACGGTGAACTCCGGGAGATCGCGTCGCCGCCGGTCGCCATCAAGGACAAGCTTGCGTCGCGCATCAAGGTCATCTCCCGCATGGACATCTCCGAGAAGCGGATTCCCCAGGACGGACGGATGAAGCTCAAGGTCGGCCCCGACCGCGTGATCGACTTCCGGGTCAGCACCTTGCCCACGTTGTTCGGCGAGAAGATCGTGATCCGTATTCTTGACCCCAGCAGCGCCAAGCTGGGCATCGATGCCCTGGGCTACGACCCCGAAGAAAAAGAGCGGTTGATGCATGCCATCAGCCGGCCCTACGGCATGATCCTGGTCACGGGCCCGACCGGCTCGGGCAAGACCGTTTCGCTCTATACCTGCCTGAACCTGCTCAACAAGCCGGGCGTCAACATCGCCACGGCGGAAGACCCGTCTGAAATCAACCTCCCCGGCGTCAACCAGGTGAACGTCAACGAGAAGGCCGGCCTCACCTTTGCTGCAGCGCTCAAATCCTTCCTGCGCCAGGATCCCGACATCATCATGGTCGGCGAAATCCGGGACCTCGAAACCGCCGACATTTCCATCAAGGCCGCCCAGACGGGCCACATGGTGCTGTCCACCCTCCACACCAATGACGCACCAGCAACGCTTACGCGGATGCGCAACATGGGGATTGCGCCGTTCAACATTGCCTCCGCGGTAATACTGATCACCGCGCAGCGCCTGGCACGGCGCCTGTGCCTGAACTGCAAGGCCCCGGCCGACATTCCGCGTGAAACCCTTCTTGAAGCCGGCTTTGAGGACAAGGACGTTGACGGCACCTGGACCACTTACCGCCCGGTGGGCTGTTCAATGTGCAACAACGGCTACAAGGGCCGCGTCGGCATCTACCAGGTCATGCCGATTTCCGACGAGATCCAGCGCATCATCCTGCGCGACGGCAGCGCCATGGACATCGCGGCGCAGTCAAAGCTGGAGGGCGTCCGGTCCCTGCGGCAGTCGGGCCTCTGGAAGGTACGCCAGGGCCTGACGTCGCTGGAAGAAGTCCTTGCCTGTACCAATGAATAGAACAACAGGGAAACCGTAAAGGAGCACCATGGCAACCGCAGCGTCCAGAAACATCAAGGAATTCGTCTTCGAGTGGGAAGGCAAGGACCGCAATGGCAAGCAGGTGCGGGGGGAAATTCGCGCCGGTGGCGAGAACCAGGTCCAGGCCTCGCTCCGCCGCCAGGGCGTGCTGCCCACCAAGATCAAGAAGCGCCGCATGCGTGCCGGCAAGGCCATCAAGCCGAAGGACATCGCCATCTTCACACGCCAGCTGGCCACCATGATGAAGGCAGGCGTTCCGCTGCTCCAGTCGTTCGACATCGTTGGCCGCGGCAATGCCAATGCCAGCGTGACCAAGCTGCTCAATGACATCCGCACCGATGTTGAAACGGGCACATCCCTGAGCGCTGCATTCCGCAAGTACCCGCTGTACTTCGACAACCTCTACTGCAACCTTGTGGAAGCCGGCGAGGCCGCCGGTATTCTCGAGCAGCTGCTCGACCGGCTGGCGGTCTACATGGAAAAGACCGAAGGCATCAAGTCCAAGATCAAGTCGGCCCTGATGTACCCGATTTCCGTGGTGGTGGTGGCTTTCGTGGTGGTTGCCGTGATCATGATTTTCGTGATCCCCGCCTTCAAGAGCGTGTTCAGTGCCTTCGGCGCAGACCTGCCTGCACCAACCCTGTTCGTGATCGCCATCAGCGAGTTCTTCGTGTCCTACTGGTGGCTCATCTTTGGCGGCATCGGCGGCGGCTTCTACTTTTTCATGCAGGCGTGGAAACGCAACGAGAAAGTACAGATGTTTATGGACCGGGTTCTGCTGCGCGTTCCGGTTTTTGGTGCCCTCGTCGAGAAATCCTGCATCGCGCGATGGACGCGCACCCTGTCCACCATGTTCGCAGCCGGTGTGCCACTGGTTGAAGCACTTGACTCCGTCGGCGGCGCTGCCGGCAATTCGGTCTACACCAAGGCTACCGAAAAAATCCAGGCAGAAGTGTCCACCGGTACCAGCCTCACCGCCGCGATGGGCAATGCCAACCTGTTTCCGTCGATGGTGCTCCAGATGTGCGCCATCGGCGAGGAGTCAGGCTCCATCGACCACATGCTTGGCAAGGCCGCCGACTTCTATGAAGCCGAGGTTGACGACATGGTGGCTGGCCTCTCCAGCCTGATGGAGCCCATCATCATCGTGTTCCTTGGCACGTTGATTGGTGGCATCGTGGTGTCCATGTACCTGCCGATTTTCAAGATCGGGTCGGTCGTCTGACCATTTTCCATGCTGTTGTCTCCCTTGTTCGATGCCGTGCTGGCCGGCCTCGCCGGCCTTCTGCTGGGAAGTTTCTTCAACGTCGTCATTTACCGCCTGCCGAAAATGATGGAGCGGCAGTGGGCAGCCGAATGCGCTGAGCTTTCCGGCAAGGAACCGGAGCCCGAGGGCACGCCCTTCAACCTGGTGGTACCGCGCTCGCGCTGCCAGAAGTGCGGTCACCAGATTGCCTGGTACGAGAACATCCCCGTACTGAGTTACGCATTCCTTGCCGGCAAATGCTCTTCCTGCAAGACCCCGATCAGCCTGCGCTACCCTCTGGTGGAGCTGGCGACCGGCGCGCTGTTTTTCTTCTGTGTCTGGCGATGGGGATGGTCGGTGACAGCGCTGGCATGGAGCGGCTTTTCCTCCGCCCTGCTGGTGCTGGCGCTGATCGACTGGGACACAACCCTGCTGCCCGACGACATCACCCTCCCGCTGCTCTGGGCGGGCCTGATTGCGGCTGCACTGCAATGGACGGCGGTGCCGCTGCCCGTGGCGTTGTGGGGCGCTGTCGGCGGCTATATGTCGCTCTGGCTCATTTACTGGCTCTTCAAGCTGCTGACCGGCCGCGAAGGCATGGGCTATGGCGACTTCAAGCTGTTTGCCGCGCTCGGTGCATGGTTTGGCTGGCCGGCACTGGTGCCGATCATCCTGATGGCATCGGTCATTGGTGCGGTTGTCGGCATTGCGCTCAAGTTCTCATCCGGCCTGCGCGAGGGCGGCTATGTGCCTTTCGGCCCGTTCCTGGCCGGTGCGGGCCTGACAGCCATGGCGTTCGGGCCGCAGTCCATCCTGCGGGCGATCGGCCTGTAAGCCCATGCCTGCGGTCATCCGGCTTGGCCTCACCGGTGGCATCGGCAGCGGCAAGAGTACGGTATCGCAAATGCTGGCGTCACTCGGCGCCGCCATCATTGATGCGGATGCCAATGCACGCAGCGTCACGGCGGCCGGTGGCGCGGCCATCGCGCCGATTGCCGCCGAGTTCGGCGCAGCGTTCATCACGCCGGGCGGAGCGCTTGACCGCGACGCGATGCGTGCCCTGGCCTATGCCGACGGCAGCGCCAAGAAGCGCCTCGAAGCCATCATCCACCCCCTCGTCGGCCAGGAAGCTGCCCGGCAGACCAACGCCGCGCTGGCGGCCGGCCACAGTTGCATCGTGTTCGACATCCCGCTTCTTGTCGAGTCGGGCCGCTGGCGCCAGCAACTGGACCGCATTGTCGTCATAGACTGCACAGCACAAACGCAGGTTGACCGGGTGGTGGCGCGCAGCGGGCTCGCACCCGATGCAGTGGAACGCATCATTGCAGCCCAGGCCAGCCGCGAGCAGAGGCTGGCCGCTGCCGACATGGTGATCTTCAACGATGCCCTGTCACTTGACGGGCTGCAAGCCCAGGTGACCCAGGCGGTGCGCGCCTTCGGGCTATCATTGGGCTAATGGAACCTGAAGCGTGATCCTGTACGAATACCCTTTCAACGAGCGCATCCGCACTTACCTTCGCCTGGAACACCTGTTCCGCCGCCTTGGCGAGCTGGTGCCGCGCGACCACCCCCTTGACCACCACTTCGCGTTGACCACCATCTTCGAGGTCATGGATGTCGGGGCGCGCGCAGACCTCAAGTCCGACGTGATGAAGGACCTTGAAAAGCAGAAAGGCATCCTCAACAGCTATCGCGGAAATCCGGCCATCGCCGAAAGCGTGCTTGATGAAGTGGTGGGCCAGCTCGATGGCTGCTTCAGCGCCCTGAACAACCAGCCGGGCAAGGCCGGCCAGTCACTGACCGAGAACGACTGGCTCATGAGCATCCGCAGCCGCGCGGGCATTCCCGGCGGCACCTGTGAGTTCGACCTGCCGGCCTATTACGCCTGGCAGCAGACCGATCCCGGCTCACGCAGGGCCGACCTGCAACGCTGGGCCGGCACGCTGGGGGCGCTGGCGGAGTCGATCCACATGCTGCTGAAGCTGCTGCGCGATTCGGGCGCCCCGCAGAAGATCATGGCCACCGGCGGCCAGTTCCAGCAGACGTTGCCGCAAGGCCGGGCGTTCCAGCTGCTGCGCCTGAAGATCGACCCGTCCCTGGACCTGATCCCGGAGATCAGCTGCAACCGGTTGATCGTTTCCGTACGGCTCATGCGCCATGAAGCGGACGAACGGCTGCACGCCTCGACAGGCGACGCAGCATTCGAGCTCACGCTCTGTTCCTGACTGGCCGAGACGAGGAGTTGGCCGTGGCGCTGCCTGACGCACCCAAAGTTCCCCTGAAAATTGTCCGGTGCCCCGGCTGTGGCGGTGACAGCGTGTATGCGCAGGGCAACCCGTACCGGCCTTTCTGCAGCGAGCGGTGCAAGAACCTGGACCTCGGTGCCTGGGCCAGCGAAAGCTTCCGGGTGCCGGCCGAGGCACCGCCGGAGGACGGCACTTTCGGCGACCCGAAGCTCCAGTAACTCAGCCTGCCGCCGGGTGGGTGGCACCGCTGAACTGTCGCTCGGCCGCAAACCACTGAAGCACCGGCACCGTTCCGGGCAGAACCGGAACCACATCCACCGGCAGGCGCTGCCAGGCAAACGACTGGCCTTCCCGCATCTGCAACTCGCCGCTCCATTCGTGCACCTTGCAGAAGTTCAGGCGCACAAGGGCGTGGGGATAGTCCACGACTTCAACCTTCCAAGGGTGCGCTGCGCCTATCGTGATGCCGATCTCTTCCACGAGTTCGCGGCGCAGGGCCTGCTCAACGGTTTCACCCTGCTCAAGCTTGCCCCCCGGGAATTCCCAGTAGCCCGCATACACCTTGCCTTCCGGCCGGGATGTCAGCAGGAAGTCGCCGTCACTGCGGATGAGCACGCCGACAGCCACATCGACCACCGGGCGGTCGGGTCCGCCTTCGCGCGGCCTGCCTGCGTGGGCAACCAGCGTCGCCATCGCTCAGGCCTGCGTGAGCGGGGAGGCGTGCCGGCCCGCATAATCGCGGGCAAACTGGTAGGCTACGCGGCCACTGCGCGAAGCACGCTCCAGAGCCCACACCAGGGCTTCAGCGCGTGCAGCTTCAATCGCCGGCCCGGAAACGCCGAATGACGAAAGCCACTGCGCCACGATGACCAGGTATTCGTCCTGCGTGAACGGGTAGAAGCTCACCCACAGGCCGAAGCGCTCCGACAGCGAAATCTTTTCTTCCACGACCTCACCGGGATGCACTTCCCCGTCGTCGGTGTGCTGGTAAGTCAGGTTTTCCTTCATGTACTCCGGCAGCAGGTGGCGCCGGTTGCTGGTGGCATAGATCAGCACATTGGGCGTCGAGGCTGCCACCGAACCGTCGAGGATGGATTTGAGCGCCTTGTAGCCGGGCTCGCCCTCCTCGAAGCTCAGGTCATCGCAGAAAACGATGAACTTCTCTGGCCGGTCCGCCACCACCTCCACGATATCAGGCAGGTCCACAAGGTCGGCCTTGTCCACCTCGATGAGGCGCAGGCCTTGCGGCGCATATTCGTTCAGGCAGGCCTTGATGAGCGACGACTTGCCGGTGCCGCGCGCGCCGGTGAGCAATACGTTGTTGGCCGGCGTGCCATTGACGAACTGCTGCGTGTTGCGCCGGATCTTTTCCTTCTGAGCCCCGATTTCCTTGAGGTTCTCCAGCAGCATCGCGCCGACATGGCGCACCGGCTCAAGCGTGCCGTGACCGGATGACCGCTTGCGGTAGCGCCAGGCAATGGCCTTTGTCCAGTCCGGCGCCGTGAGCGGCTGCGGCAGCACCGCCTCGATGCGGTTGATGAGCGCATGGGCCCGCTCAAGCAGGTGTTCGAAGTTCTCGTTCATGTCGTATCACGACCTGTAGTCGGCATTGATGGTGACGTAGTCGTGACTGAAGTCGCAGGTCCAGACGGTGTCCGAGGCACTGCCGCGGCCCAGCCCGACCCGCACGGTGATCTCGCTTTGCTTCATGACGCGCTGGCCGTCTTCCTCGCGGTAGGACGGGTTGCGGCCGCCGTTGACAGCCACATGCACATCGTCAAGGTACAGGTCGATCTTCGTCTGGTCGAGGTCATCGATGCCCGCATATCCCACGGCCGCAAGGATGCGGCCCAGGTTCGGGTCGCTGGCAAAGAAAGCCGTCTTGACCAGCGGGGAATGGGCGATGGCATAGGCCACCTTGCGGCACTCCGCGCCGTCCTTGCCGCCTTCCACCGTGATTGCGATGAACTTGGTGGCGCCCTCACCGTCGCGCACGATCGCCTGCGCCAGCTTGCGCGCGACGTCCAGCATCGCGGACTTCAAGGCGCGCCCGTCCGTGCTGTCCAGCGAGGTCACCGGTGTGTTGCCGGCCTTGTTGGTGGCAATAACCACGAAAGAATCGTTGGTGGAGGTGTCGCCATCCACCGTCACGCGGTTGAAGGAACCATCGGCCAGCTCGCGAGCCAGTTGCTGCATCACAGCCTGATCCACATGCGCGTCGGTGGCCATGAAGCCGAGCATCGTCGCCATGTTGGGCCGGATCATCCCGGCACCCTTGCTGATGCCCGTGATGCTGACCCTTTTGCCGCCAACCGTCACCTGGCTGCTGAAAGCCTTGGCGATGGTGTCGGTCGTCATGATGCCCTCGGCCGCCCGCAGCCAGTTGCCCGGCCCGGCGTCCGCCAGTGCTGCCGGCAGACCTGCCTCAATGCGGTCGTGGGGCAAGGGCTCCATGATCACGCCTGTGGAAAAGGGCAGTATCTGCTCCGGCGCGAGATTGAGCTGGCGGGCCAGCGCGATGCAGGTGGCGCGCGCGCGCATCAGGCCATCTTCGCCTGTTCCGGCGTTGGCATTGCCGGTGTTGATGACCATGGCCCGGATGCCAAAGCCGCGCGCGAGGTGATCCCGGCACAGCTGTACCGGTGCGGCGCAAAAGCGGTTCTGCGTGAAGACGCCGGCAACCGACGCGCCTTCGTCCATCAGCACAACCGTGAGGTCCTTGCGGTTGGCTTTGCGGATGCCGGCTTCGGCAACGCCGATTCGCACACCGGGAACCGGATGGAGACTGGAAGGGTCGGGAGCGGAGAGATTGACGGGCATGGGCTGCTTTCAGGAACTCACAGGATTATCGGGAAATCCGGGCACCGGCCAAAACAAAGCGGGCCGAAGCCCGCTGTGTCGATGCGCCCGCAGGCCTCAGGCCAGCTTGCCGTGGCAAAGCTTGTACTTTTTGCCGCTGCCGCAGGGGCAAGGGTCATTGCGGCCGACCCGCGGCATGGCAGAGCCCTGCAGCACCTGCTGCTTGCTGCGGGTTTCTTCATCCACAACCGTCTCTACGCCGCCGTCCTCGGTGGGCGCCGTATAGGTGACGTTGGCAATGCGCTCGGCCTTGTTCTCCAGGTCCTCGGCCGCCTGTTCAAGCTGCTCGTTGGACTGGACCTTCACCGTCATCAGGATCTTCGTGACCTCATTCTTCACCGAATCGAGCAACTGCCCGAACAGCTCGAATGCCTCGCGCTTGTACTCCTGCTTGGGCTGCTTCTGCGCATAGCCGCGCAGGTGGATGCCCTGGCGCAGGTAGTCCAGTGCGCTCAGGTGGTCGCGCCAGTGGGTGTCCATGCTCTGCAGCAGCACGATGCGCTCGAACTGGGTGAAGTTGTCACCGCCCACCGCCGCGACCTTGCTTTCGAACGCCTCGTTGGCGGCCTTGAGCACCTTCTCAAGGATGTCTTCGTCGGTGATCGCGCTGGCGTCCTGGATTTCCTTCTGCAGCGGAAGGGCGATCTGCCAGTCGTCAGCCAGGACCTTTTCCAGGCCCGGGATGTCCCACTGCTCTTCCACCGACTCCACCGGAACATACTGGTGCGCGAGGTCTGTGAAGCAGCCTTCGCGCAGCGATGCAATCTGGGCGGTCAGGTCGCTGGCATCAAGGATGTCGTTGCGCTGCTGGTAGATCACCTTGCGCTGGTCGTTGGACACGTCGTCGTACTCGAGCAGCTGCTTGCGGATGTCGAAGTTGCGGGCTTCGACCTTGCGCTGCGCGCTCTCGATGCTGCGGGTGACGATGCCCGCCTCGATGGCCTCCCCGTCGGGCATCTTCAGGCGGTCCATGATGGCCTTGACGCGGTCACCTGCGAAGATCCGCATGAGCGGGTCGTCCAGGCTGAGGTAGAAGCGCGACGACCCAGGGTCGCCCTGGCGGCCCGAGCGGCCACGCAGCTGGTTGTCGATGCGGCGCGATTCATGGCGCTCGGTGGCAATGATGCGCAAGCCGCCCTGCGCCTTCACGGCCTCATGGTCCTTGGTCCACTGCACCCGCAGCCGGTCGACCTGGTTCTGCTTTGCGACCGCATCCAGCGTTTCATCGGCCTCGACGGCCTCGATGGCTTTCTCCAGATTGCCGCCGAGCACGATGTCGGTCCCCCGGCCCGCCATGTTGGTGGCAATGGTGATCATCTTCGGCCGGCCTGCCTGGGCCACGATGTCGGCCTCGCGTGCATGCTGCTTGGCATTGAGGACCTGGTGCGGCAGCTTTTCCTTTTCAAGCAAACCCGAGATGATTTCCGAGTTCTCGATCGAGCTTGTGCCCACGAGCACGGGCTGGCCGCGGTCGTAGCAGCTGCGGATGTCCTTGATGGCCGCCTCGTACTTCTCGCGCGTGGTCTTGTAGACGCGGTCCAGCTGGTCGTCGCGCCTGCTCGGCCGGTTGGGCGGGATGATGGTGGTTTCCAGGCCGTAGATTTCCTGGAATTCGTAGGCCTCGGTGTCGGCCGTGCCGGTCATGCCGGCAAGCTTGGCGTAGAGACGGAAATAGTTCTGGAAGGTGATGGATGCCAGCGTCTGGTTCTCAGCCTGGATGGCCACGCCTTCCTTGGCTTCGACCGCCTGGTGCAGGCCTTCACTCCAGCGGCGGCCGGACATCAGGCGCCCGGTGAACTCGTCAACGATGACGATCTCGCCGTCCTGCACCACATAGTGCTGGTCGCGGTGGTACAGGTGATTGGCCCGCAGCGCCGCATAGAGGTGGTGCATCAGCGTGATGTTGGCCGGGTCGTACAGCGTGGCGCCTTCCGGGATCAGGCCCAGGTTGAACAGGATGCGCTCGGCATTCTCATGGCCCTGCTCGGTCAGGAACACCTGGTGGGTTTTCTCGTCCACCGTGAAGTCACCGGCCTTGATGATGCCCTCGCCGGTGCGCGGGTCGGCCTCGCCTTCCTGCCTGTGCAGCAATGGCACCACCGTGTTCATCGCAATGTACATGTCGGTGTGGTCTTCGGCCTGACCACTGATGATCAGCGGCGTGCGTGCCTCGTCGATCAGGATGGAGTCCACCTCGTCGACGATGGCGTAGTTCAGGCCGCGCTGCACGCGGTCCTGCACTTCATAGACCATGTTGTCGCGCAGGTAGTCAAACCCGAACTCGTTGTTCGTGCCGTAGGTGATGTCGGCCCGGTAGGCAACCTGCTTTTCCTCGCGCGACATCTGCGGCAGGTTAACGCCGACTGTCAGGCCGAGGAAGTTGTACAGACGCCCCATCCACATCGCGTCGCGATTGGCGAGGTAGTCGTTGACCGTCACGACATGGACGCCCTTGCCGGTCAGGGCATTGAGGTAAACCGGCAGCGTGGCCGTCAGCGTCTTGCCTTCGCCGGTGCGCATTTCGGAGATCTTGCCGTTATGCAGCGACATGCCGCCCAGCATCTGCACGTCGAAGTGGCGCATTTTCATGACGCGCTTGGAGCCTTCGCGGACGACGGCAAACGCTTCCGGCAACAGGGCGTCAAGTGCTTCGCCCTTGGCCACCCGGTCCTTGAACTCCTGGGTCTTGACGCGCAACTCGTCGTCGCTCAGTTTCTCGTACTGCGGCTCCATCGCGTTGATGCGGTCCACCGTCTTGCGGTACTGCTTGAGGAGCCGGTCGTTGCGGCTGCCGAAAATTTTGGTGAGGATGTTGGTGGCCATGAATGCGGGACCGCCCTGCAGCTCCGGCTGGAGCCTGCAAGGCAGCGCAATCCTTTTTATTCAGTCAAAACAGGAAAATGGGGCTGGGCGGCGGGAATGCAACAAAAGCCTTCCCGCCACGCCCGGAGCCTCCGAGTTTACCTTTGCACCGCAATCGCGGGCGCAGGCTGGGCAATGGCCACCGGGGGAGGGGCGCGGGCAGCCTGGGGAGACGGCAGGTTCTGGCCTGCTGCGAGGAATTTCTGGGGGTCCTGGGGCACGCCCTGGACCAGGACTTCAAAATGCAGGTGAGGGCCTGTCGAACGGCCGGTCGTGCCGACTTCGGCAACTTTCTGGCCCCGCTTGATGAGGTCGCCCTTCTTGACCATCACCCTGGAGGCGTGGGCATAGCGGGTGATGAGATCATTGCCATGGTCGATCTCGACCATGTTGCCGTAGGCCGGGTGGAATTCCTGGGTGACCACCACACCGCCGGCCGCTGCAAGGATGGGGGCACCTACATCGGACTGGAAATCAAGCCCTGTGTGGAGGGCTGAGCGCCCCGTGAACGGATCGATGCGCCAGCCAAACGACGACCCCAGGTTGCCGCCCGCCAGCGGCGGCTGGGTCGGCACCATCATCTTGCGGATCTTCTGGTCGAAAAGCCGGGACTCCACCACGGTGAAAAGATCCGCACGCTGGTCGGTCAGGCGGTCAAGGTCGGCGAGCGTCGCCTGCAGTTCGTCCATGGTGAGGGGACGGCCCGAGACCAGTGCCCCGCCGCGTCCCGGCGCCGTCTTGATCTCCGCAGGATTGACGCCGGCCAAGCCGGAAACCCGCTCGCCAAGCGACTCCAGCTGGACCAGCTTGGCCTGCATTTCGCCAAGCTTCTTCGCCATGGCATCGAGGTTCTCCCGCATGAAGCGGTCGCGCTGCTCGAATTCATCCTTGACCATGAGCTTAACGAGCGCGCCAATCACCGGCCAGCCTTCGCGTGCGCCCTTGAGGAAAACCCAGTGGTAAAGGCCTGCGGCGACCAGCATCAGGCCGAGCGATACCGTGAGGCCGGCGAGCACCAGCTTGGTGCCATTCAGGTGTATTGCCCGGCTCCTCGCCAGCCACGCATCCGTGATAATCAAATGCACTTAGGTGTTTCCTCAACGATTTTCATACCCTTGGGCCCCCATGGATCAACGCCACAAGCCCATCACACTCTACGACGCAGCCCACAACTCGCCCACACTGGCGAGACTGGCGGAGCTTGCGCGCGAGTCCGGTGAACGGCTCAAGGCGGTTGAAATGCTCATTCCCGGCGCATTGCGGTCTGCGGTGCAGGCCGGCCCCATTGAAGGACCTGAATGGTGCCTCCTGGTGGAGGGCAACGCTGCAGCCGCAAAACTCAGGCAACTCCTGCCCTCGCTCCAGAGCCACTTGCGCGGCCGGGGATGGGAGGTTACCTCAATCCGGCTGAAGGTACAACCTGTACGCCCCCCGTCACGGCCCTGACGGGCCGTCTCCCCCCACTGGGGGGGCGAAGCCAGCGGCCCGGCAAAGCCGGTTCCACGGCTCCCACGAATTTTCCGCTTTTCGCTGCGGGGGCATTTATCTGGTGCCGATTATCGGAATCGAACTGATGACCTACCGCTTACAAGGCGGTTGCTCTACCAACTGAGCTAAATCGGCGATGTGTTTATTTTAGCGGGGCATTGCTGCACCGCCCCACGGCTGGGTTACTTCACCCGCTTGAGCGATGGGCGTGGGCCGGACGGCGGACGCGGTGGCTCGGCGTCGTCGCCGCCATCGTTGCTGACGATGCCGGCTTCCGTCGGGACCAACTGGACGACCTTGCCCTCGGGCTCGGAGGGTTTGCCGGTACTGCCGCCGACGCTGGACAGCGCAGCCGGAGCCTTCGGCACATCCTCATTGGATACCGGCGGAACCGGCACGGGAAAGGCCATGCCCTGCCCGTTCTCCCGGGCATAGATGGCGATGACGCGGCTCACCGGAACCATGATCTCCCTGGCCGTGCCGGCAAAACGCGCCCTGAACTCGATGAAGTCGTTGCCCAGCTTGAGCGAACTGGTGGCATCGAAGCTGATGTTCAGGACGATCTCGCCGTTCTTCACATACTCGCGGGGCACCTGCACCGTCTCATCAACCAGCACCGCCACATAGGGCGTGAAGCCGTTGTCTGTACACCAGTCATACAGCGCCCGTATCAGGTACGGGCGCGTGGATGTGGACTCCAGGGCGTTCATCATGGGCGGGCTTTCCGGCTCAGGATTATTTGCGCATGACCTTTTCGGATGGCGTCAGCGCCTCGATGTACGCAGGACGCGAGAAAATGCGCTCGGCATACTTGAGCAGCGGCGCGGCATTCTTGCTGAGGTCGATGCCGTAGTAGTCCAGGCGCCAGAGCAGCGGCGCGATGGCGACGTCGAGCATCGAGAAATTCTCGCCCAGCATGTACTTGTTCTTGAGGAACACCGGTGCCAGCTGCGTAAGCCGGTCGCGGATGTGGGCACGGGCCTTTTCCAGCGCCTTCTCGTTGCTCTTGGCGGCGCGGGACTCCAGCGTGTTCACGTTGGTGAACAGTTCTTTCTCGAAGTTCAGCAGGAAGAGGCGCACGCGGGCACGGTCCACCGGGTCGCCGGGCATCAGCTGCGGATGGGGGAAGCGCTCGTCGATGTACTCGTTGATGATGTTCGACTCATACAGGATGAGGTCGCGCTCGACCAGGATCGGGACCTGGCCGTAAGGGTTCATCACGTTGATGTCTTCGGGCTTGTTGTACAGGTCAACATCACGGATTTCGAAGTCCATGCCCTTCTCGAACAGCACGAAGCGGCAGCGGTGGGAAAACGGGCAAGTGGTTCCTGAATACAGCACCATCATGATGGAGGCTCCTTAAAATCAAAAAAGAGTGGGTACACGAGGCACCCACTCCAGGAAGATCGCGTGCCCGGCAGGCCGGGCCGCGGTCTCACGTTTACTTCACGTCTTTCCAGAACGCGGCATTGAGGCGCCAGGCGATCGCTGTGAAGAACAGCAGGAACAGCAACACGCCCACGCCAATGCGCACGCGGTTGTTCTGCGACGGCTCGGCCATCCATTGCATGTAGTTCACGAGGTCACCCATGGCCTGGTCATACTGGACCGGCGTCATGGCGCCAGGGGTGACCTGCTCCCAACCCTTGAGGATCTTGATGTCGTGACCGTGTTCCTTGCGCTCTTCATAAATGGGGCGGCGCTCGCCTTGCAATTCCCACAGAACATGCGGCATGCCGACGTTGGGGAAAGCCAGGTTATTCCAGCCGGTAGGCTTGGACTCGTCCCGATAGTAGGTGCGCAGGTAGGTGTACAGGTAATCGGCACCCGTGCCCTTGCCGGCGGCCGAGCGCGAACGCGCCACGAGCGTCAGGTCGGGCGGGTTGGCGCCAAACCACTCGCTGGCCTGCTTAGGGTCGATCGAGGCCTTCATGGTGTCGCCGACCTTTTCGGTCGTGAACAGCAGGTTGCCCTTGATCTCGGCTTCGGTCAGGCCGATGTCCTTCAGGCGGTTGTAGCGCATGAAGGCCGCCGAGTGGCAGTTCAGGCAGTAGTTGACGAACAGCTTGGCGCCGTTTTGCAGCGACGCGAGGTCGTTGGTCTTGCCAGGAGCCTTGTCCCATGCGATGGTGTCGCCGCCGGCGGCATGGGCGCTGCCCACCACACCAAAGTTGGCACCAAAGGCCAGGCTTGCGGCCGCGATCAGGCTGAAAATGATTTTTTTCATCGTTGTTGTCTCCGGCTCAATGCGCAACGAAGGTGATGCGGTCAGGCACGGGCTTGGGTTCACCCAGCCGGCTCCACCAGGGCATCAGCAGGAAGAAGCCGAAATAGAACAGCGTGCCGACCTGGGAGATGCGCTCGCCCACCGGCGAGGGCGGCTGAACGCCCAGGTAAGCAAGAACCACGAAGTTGACGACAAACACGCCATAAACGTATTTGTGCCAGTCGGGCCGGTAGCGGATGGACTTGACCGGGCTGTAATCGAGCCAGGGCAGGAAGAACAGGATGATGACCGCAGCGCCCATGACCACGACGCCCCAGAACTTGGCGTCAATGGACAGCAGCAGGATGCTGGCGACTGCGGCAGCACCGGCGATCACCGCCTTGAACAGGGTGGGCATGCGGAATTTCCAGATGGCAAATGCAGCGCCGCCCACCGCACAGAGTACTAGCACGTAGATCATCTGGTCGGTGATGGCACGCAGCATCGAGTAGTACGGCGTGAAGTACCAGACCGGCGCGATGTGCAAAGGTGTCTTCAGCGGGTCGGCCGGGATGAAGTTGTTGTACTCCAGGAAATAGCCGCCGAACTCGGGTGCGAAGAAGATGATGGCGGTGAAGACCATCAGGAACACCGACACCGCGAAGATGTCGTGCACGGAGTAATACGGGTGGAAAGGCACGCCGTCCAGCGGATGGCCATCGGCATCCCTGGGAGCATTCGGGCCCTTGATCTCGACGCCGTCGGGGTTGTTGGAGCCAACTTCATGCAGCGCAATGATGTGCGCCGCCACCAGCCCCAGCAGCACCAGCGGCACGGCAATGACGTGGAAGCTGAAGAAGCGGTTCAGCGTGGCGTCGCTCACCACGTAGTCGCCGCG
>JAZKHY010000011.1:0-35703 GCA_040385105.1 Pseudomonadota bacterium | reverse complement strand
GACCATGGTCTTGCCATGGAACTTGCGGATGTAAGGCAGCGCCTGGGCCAGGATCTCGGCCTTGTCGCGGGGGGCGATGTTGAGGGGTTCGGTCATGGTGGGTTTCCGGAGGCGGTAGGGTTTGCCGGGATTGTGCCGTATTGCGGCGCGCAGGCGAGCGCAAACAGCACCATGCTGCCGGCAAAGAACATGGCGCCCGAGCCGTGGTTGAGCACATGCTGGCTCAACGCAAACAGCGGGAAGGCAGAGGCCACCGCGAAACCGGCCACAGCATGCAGCGGCACGCCGGAAGGCTGCCGCGACCGGCGCCGGAACCACAGCCACGGGAAGAGGAACAGTGCGAGGGTGGACAGGCCGTGCAGCAGGCCACCCTTGGCCAGGGCATCCAGGTACTGGTTGTGCGCGCCGTTGAACTCGAGGATGGCTGGGTCTAGCCGGCCCTGTGCCACGCCCTGCTCCTGCGACCGCAGGTAACCGGCGGTGCCCGCGCCCACGGCGGGTGACGCGGCAAAGACATGCAGCGAGTTCTGCCACATCTGCAGGCGCATGCCCAGCGAGGTGGCGGCGCGGCCCTGCGCATAGGCTTGCAGGTCCGTCCTGACCTCCACAACCCTCTCGCGCAACCGGGTGTTGGAGGCCAGCCCGACGGCAAGCACGACGAGCACGCCCGCCAGCACCGCGAGTGCGCGCTTCAGCGTCAGCCGCCTGCCCGAAGCCCAGGCCACCACCCAGGGCAGTACCAGCAGCGCAATGAATGCACCGCGGCTGCTGGCCATCCAGCAGGCGACAAATGCCAGGGCCACGCTGATGGAGGCGAGCATGCGCAAAGCCGACTTCGGCAGGCCGGCCACCCAGGCAGCGCAGACCAGCGCGATGCTCATGGCCATGTCGGCGAACTGGATGGGGAAAGGCTGCACCCCCACGCGGTCAATGCCCAGGGCAAACCGTTCGTACAGGGCCACGCCAAAGGCCAGAAAGCCCCCCGCTATGGAAAACAGGACCGCCACATGCCGGAAGAAGGCAAGGTCCATGCGGATGTGCAGCCAGATGAAAAGGCCCACCGACAGCACGAGCATGCGCACGGGCTTGTCAAGCACGACCGAACTGTCGCCATGGACGAGCTTGCCGGCAAGGGCGGTGATGAAATACGCCAGCAGCGGCAGGCCGATCCACAACCAGGTATTGCCGGCTGCCCCGCCGCGGGTGGTGCGCCAGCCCGCTTGCCGGGCCGCCGGGAGGAACACCCAGACGAGCAGGCCGGCAACCGGGAACAGCAACAGGGCCAGCCGGGCCAGGTGCGCTACGGCACCCCGGCCAGGCAGCAGGAAGACGCTGGCGCAGAGCAGCAGTGCACAGGCAAGGGCCAGCCGCTGCTCCAGACGCGTCGTTTGCCCGGCAGGTGCGAGCAGGGAACCGGCAGAATCGGGCGAGTCAATAGGGGGCATCGGGGAGGCAGCGCGGCGCACTGCAGCATTTGGACGAAATTGTAGGGCCCCGCCCTTACATGGCCCCCCGGCCCGAAATCACGACGCGAACGGTCTTCAGCAGGATGACCCAGTCCACCCAGAGGGACCAGTTGCGCACGTACCAGCCGTCATAGGCCGCACGCTGCTCAAATGTAGTGTGGCTGCGCCCGCTGACCTGCCACAGCCCGGTAATGCCGGGTCGCACCTGCGAGTACAGCGCCATGGCCTGCTCGGGGTACCTGGGCAGTTCGCGGCGCAACAGCGGGCGCGGACCGACCAGGCTCATGTCACCACGCAGCACATTCCACAGCTGGGGCAGCTCGTCGATGCTGCTGCGGCGGATCCAGCCGCCCACCTTGAGCAGGCGCGGATCGTCTGCCAGCTTGAAATTGCCGGACTGGTAACGCTCATACAACGCCGGCTCCTTGAGCTTCCACTCGGCCACCATGGCATCGGCGCCCCGGACCATCGAGCGGAACTTGATGAACTCGAAGTCCTGGCCATCCACCCCGACCCGTTGCTGCGTATAGAAGACCGGCGAGCCGTCCTCGCGCCAGATGCGCCAGGCGACGAAGGCCATCAGCGGCGAGAGGGCGCCCAGCATCGCCGCAGCTGCAACGACGTCGAAGCTGCGCTTGAGCAGCTGCGACCAGCGGCTGAACAACTTGTACTGCAGGCGAAGGAACAGCACGTCGTTGCTGAAAAAGTGCTGGGCCTGCATGCTGTGCACCGGCAGCCCCTGCAGGGCGGGCACAACGAACACCTCGAACTTCTGCTCATGCAGCCGGCTGATGACATCCGCCACCTGGGCCTGCCAGCGGCCGCCGAGTGCGAGAACGATGACTTCGCAGCCCAGGCGCTGGGCCACCTGTTCGACGCCGGCATCCGGGTCATGGACCGCAATGCCTGCAAACTGTGGCGCTGCCGAATGCCTGCCTATCCTTCCGACAACCTCGATGCCCATGTGCCGTTCGCGGCGCATCGCATCGCAGGCCTCTGCAGCGTTCTCTCCGTCGCCGACAACAATGGCCTTGCGCTTCCAGTGATCAGCAAGAATCAGCAGTTCCCGGGCGGCCAGCCGCGCGAACGGGACGTTGACGAATACAAACACCCAGGCAAGCAGCAGGAGGGTGCGTGTATAGCTGACCTGCACGAAGAAGTTCAGTGCAAAGTTCATCAGGGCGCCCATCGCGGCATAGCGCCAGACCACCCTGACCTCCTCCCAGTATGCAGCTCGCCGCACATACTGCCCGCCGGCCGCCAGACCAATGACCACCAGCACAGCCATCACCGTGAAAACGGTGCCGCCCAGGGTGGTCAGGGGAAACCAGTCAGAGCCCAGCGCCCTGTCGAACCAGGTGGAAATCACCACCGCCATGATCCACGCAAAGAACAGCGCGGCAAGGTCCGCCATCAGCAGGGCTGCTGTGCGCAGCCTCTGGCTACGCAGACCTGCGGGAGGCAGAATCGCAACTGGCGAACCTTGGGAATTCATCTGGAGCGCCGGGGCCCGGCGAAAGGGACAACAAATGAAAATTGTAGGTTACGTTCCCAGCCCCCCGGGACGGGCATGGAGGATGTCACGCCAGTTTTCCAGGATCAGCGGAAGGACGACGTCATCCGCATAGCGCGAGCGGGCAAACCGGGCATTGACCTGGGCTCGCTCCTCCCAATGAGCCGGAGTCCACGAAAGCATCCGGTGCAGATGCTCCACAACCTCGTCTTCCGTATCGTAGAAAAGCGCACCGGCTCCCGCATAGTTGCGCGCCACGGGGTCGTTCCTGACCACAGGCACGCTTCCACAAGCCAGGGCCTCTGCAATCGAGATGGGCATGCCGAAAGGCAGCATGAAACCGAACGTGTGCAGGTAGATGCCGGCCGATTGCATCAGGGGTACGACATCATCACGCTGGACGTTCATGCGGATATCCACCGGAGAACCCAGCGAAACGTTGAGTTCGCGGAAGTGGTCCGGCAACTCCGCCCGGCTGTCCACACGGCCCATGACAAGCACAAACCGGTATCCGGGGCAGCGGGCCGCCACCCTGATGAACAGATCGATGTCCTTGGTTTCCAGGCAGGCCGCGGTACGCAGCACGAGGCGGTTGTCCCGTTTCGGCGCAAGGCGCATGCGCGCGCTGTCATAGGCCACCACCAACGGCTGGATCCTGGGATGGGGCGGCAATTTCGCAGCAAGGTGCGGATAGATGTAGACCGCCCGCGTCATTTCCATCCCGGCGCAGCGCAAGGCCTCTTCAGGGGAAAATTCGAAGCCATGCCCGCGGAAGGTCACGGGAATCCCGAATTCCATCGTCGCACGCGCAAGCTGCTCGCGGAAAACAAGCCAGTGGCAGTGAATAATGTCGGGCCGGAACGAGCGCACCGCGTCAAACAGTTCACCGGTCAATACCGGTGCAGAAGGCTTGCCCGGACTGCCCGCAGGCGCTTCGGAAAAAACCCGGACGTCCACCCCCTGGCGCAAAAGCCAGTCGACTTCCGCATCCACATAGGTTTCGGTCAGCTGGGGATAGTCATAGCTGTACACCAGAACGCGGAGCTGGCGCCTGTCAGGCTGGCGGTAATTCGCCCTGACCCTGGCAAGATAGGGAGCACTCGGGGTGTTCAGCGATATCCGGTCGGCAACCGGCCTGTTGTCGTAGTGGGCGCTGACGGCCTGAATGCGAAGCGGGGTGTTGTGGCGCGTATAACGCAGAACAAGCTCGAAGTCCGCATGGCGCGCCATGGATTCATCCCATCCTCCAAGGAGACCGCACAGGCCGCGACGATGCGAGAAAGCATTGGTATCGAGGTTGGCTTTCTGGTTGGCCAACAGCAGGTCCCAGTCAAACGGGTCTTGCCGCAGGTGCACGCCCATGCCGCCATCGTCCCAGAGAATCGCGGCCATTGCGCACTGCGCATCAGGGGCCGCCTCATACGCCGCCGCCAGAATCCGCAGGTACCCGGGAAGCATGAGGTTGTCGCTGTCCAGATAGGCGACAACTTCCCCGCTTGAAGCCTCGATGCCGATATTGCGCGCACGGCTTTGCCCGCCGTGGATTACCTGCACAAAACGAAACGAAGGATGCGATTGGTAGGGCCGTACCGCCTCTTCAAGACCGTCCGTGCTGCCATCGTCAACCACAATCAGTTCGAAGGCGACGCCTTGCTGTGACAGCACGCTTTCAATGGCCGCCCGTGCCGGGTGCGCCCTGTTGTACACCGGCATGACGACTGAAACCCTGAGGGAAGCCGGCGGGGCACTGGCGACATTGCCGTACAGGAGAGCCATCCGCCTGACGGAATCTGCCAGCTCTGCGCCACGGCGTGCCAACTCTGCTCCGTGACGCTGATGAGACGCCTTCAAGGTGCTGAGGTCTTGGCGCAACTCCTCAACGATGGCGGCCGCATGCCCCGCCGCCTGCTGTTCCACGCGATGCTGCGCCTCAAGTTGAGCCTGAAGTCCCGCCAGCGCGGAGTCCGTCCCGCTCAGGGCTGCCAGCCGGCGCGCGAGTTTGAACGCCACCCGGCGCAGGGCCGCCCGCAGCCCCTCGCGAAAAGCCATCTGGAAAAACCTCACGGAAAGCCTTGCCGCGCGCTTCATGTCCACATCCTCCCTGTTACCCTGGAACCGCCGGTCCTAATGGGCAGCAACATCCCTGTACGCCTGCACCGTCTGGTCCACGCAGCGTTGCCAGGTGAATCCCGCAGCACGCCTGATGGCCCTGCGCGAGAGTTCGGCGCGCAAGGACGGGGATTCAACCAGCCTCATGATCTCATGCGCCAGAGCCTGCGCATCATGCGGGTCCACCAGCACACCCGCATCGCCAACCACTTCAGGCAGGGACGCCACACCGGAAGCTATCACCGGGGCGCCGCAGGCCATGGCCTCAAGGGGCGGCAAGCCGAACCCTTCATACAGCGAGGGATAGACCAGCGTTGTGGCGCCTGACATCAACGCCACCAGGTCTGCTCTCTCCACGTACCCCGTCAGGCGCACATGCCCGCTCTGAACCAGTGGGCCGATCTGCTGCTCAAGCGCAGATGTTTTCCACCCGCTCATTCCGGCAAGGACAAGCGGAAACTCTTTTTGCACGGCGCCGGGCAACTGGAGGTAACTGCGCAGCACAAGTTGCAGGTTCTTGCGAGGCTCCAGCGTGCCCACTGCGAGCAGGTAGCTTCCATGACGCAGTCCAAACCGGTCCAGCACCGCCCGGGTTTGAAGGGGCGGCATGGGCCGGAACATGTCTTCCACACCCAGCAGCACGGTACGAATCCGGCCGGGCTCCACGGAGAACACGTCCTGGAGTTCCTGCCTTACGAATTCCGAGTCGGTCAGGATCAACGACGCGCGCGCGAGCGAAGGAGCGAAGTAGCGCTGCATCTTGGCCACGCGGTCCGCTGGATGCGCCTCGGGATGGCGGATCCAGGATAGGTCATGGACCGTCAATACCGTCGGCCCCGCGAAGGGGTGCGCGAGGAAGTTGGGCTCATGGTAGACATGAGGCTTGTATTTGCGCACGCCGGCACCGAAGCGTTGCCGCAGTATCGCCATCATCACGGCCTGTGCATTGGGCACCCATCGCATGAAGGTGGACTTGGCACTGTTGACCGCCGGCGACGGCGAATGCCGCAGCTGGCGGCTCCAGCCAGTGCCATAGAAAAAAAACACCTCAACATCACGAGCCTCAAGGAGCCCGCGTGCAACCTGGTAGGTGTACTGGCCTATGCCGGTCCACGGCGAGAGCAGCGGGACGGCATTGAGCGCCAGCCTCATGAAGCCAGGATCCAGGCCAGCGTTTCGTCCAGCGAGGGCAACTTCAGGTTACGTGCCACCGCATGCAGACGCGCCGGGTCCCCGCACAGCCGGGCGATCTCGTTTGCGCGCGCAAACTCGGGGTTGAAGCGCACTTCCATCTCGTGCCCCGTCAGCCTTGAGAAGCTCCGGATCAGCTCGCGCAGTGCATAGGGACGGCCCGAGCAGATGTTGTAGACGCCGCCAGGCGGCGCAGCATCCAGCAACTGCAGGTAAGCGTCGCACACGTAACGGACGTCATTGAACTCCCGCTCGACATCCAGGTTGCCGAGCTCAATGTAGCTCGCACGCCGGCGGAAATGCTCCACCAGCTTGGGCACCACAAACGACGGCGCCTGGCCTGGCCCCACGTAGTTGAAAGGGCGTGCGAGTACAAGTGGCAGGTCAAAAGTCCGCGACATGTGTTCCATCGCGAGCTTGCTCATCGCGTAATGGTTGGTGGGAGATGGCGGCAGGTCTTCGGCAATCGGGGAAAGCGGCGTGTTGCCGTAGACATTGGCGCTGCTCGCCAGGACGATCTGGCGGGGCCTGGCGGGCAACGCCGCCAGCGCCGCGAGCAGGTTGAGCGTACCGAACAGGTTCACGTCATAAAAGGCCCGCGGATCAGCATGGCCGACATAGCTGATGGCTGCAAGGTGCAGGACACGCTCGGGCGCGACCCTTGAAACCTCGTCGGCGACTGCGGCAGCATCAGTCAGGTTGGACTGCAAGGCGGTGATTGCCAGGCCCTTGCTCTGTGCCGCGGCAATCAGGTGCCGCCCGGTGAATCCATCTGCGCCGGTAATCAGGAGAGTCAACAGCGTCCCCTGTGGCCGTCAGAACGAGAAGCCGGCCTGATTGCGGCGCAGGTCGGCTTCAACCATCATCTGGCAAAGCTGCTCAAGCGTGGTTGCCGGCTCCCAGCCCAGCTTGGCCCTGGCCTTGGCCGGGTTCCCGATCAAAAGCTCGACTTCGGCAGGGCGATAGAACTTCGGGTTGACACGCAACACCGTCTTGCCCGTGGCGGTATCGACGGCTGTCTCGCCCTCACCCTCGCCCCTGAAGTCAATCGCAATGCCCGCACCCTTGAAAGCCATGCGGACGAAGTCGCGCACCGTCTCCGTCCGGTTGGTAGCCAGCACAAAGGTGTCAGGCTCAGCTGCCTGAAGCATGCGCCACATGCCTTCAACATACTCCTTCGCGAATCCCCAGTCACGCTTTGCGTCCATGTTTCCAAGCTCGAGGCAATCGAGTTTGCCGAGCCTGATCTTGGCGACGGAGTCGGTAATCTTGCGGGTCACAAACTCGCGGCCCCGCAACGGGCTTTCGTGGTTGAACAGGATCCCGCTTGAACCAAAAATGCCGTAGCTCTCACGGTAGTTGACCGTCATCCAGTGGGCGTAGAGCTTGGCAACTCCATACGGGCTGCGCGGATAGAAAGGCGTGTCCTCCACCTGCGGAATCGCCTGGACCTTGCCGAACATCTCGGAAGTGGACGCCTGGTAGAAGCGGATCTTCGGGTTGACCAGGCGTATCGCCTCCAGAAGATTCAACGCGCCGATGCCGGTGATCTGGGCAGTCGTGGTGGGCTGGTCAAAGCTGACGCCGACAAAGCTTTGCGCAGCAAGGTTATAGACCTCGTCAGGCTGGACTTTTGTAACCAGCGAAATGCTGGAGCCGAGGTCGGTAAGGTCGTATTCGACCAGATGCAGGTTGGGGTGGTCCTGTATGCCAAGCTCCTCGATGCGCCAGAAGTTGACGGAGCTGGTCCGCCGATACGTTCCGTGGACTTCATAGCCTTTCTCGAGCAGCAACTGCGCAAGATACGCGCCATCCTGGCCAGAGATGCCGGTTACAAGTGCTTTTTTTGGTTTCATATCCATCGTCAGGAGTTCGTTTTCTGCGTTCTGGTACTGCGCGTGCACGCACTCTCGCGCGGCACACAGACTCCCAGGTTTCCCCGCTAGTGTACTTGTACGGAATGCCTGGCCGCAGGCCCGTCAGGCGCGGAAACAGGCCTTGTTGTCCTACTAGAATGAAGCCAACCTTCGCATCGGGCATCACATGAAAGCAGTCATCCTTGCTGGCGGTTTCGGCACTCGCATCAGCGAGGAGAGCCACGTGAAGCCCAAGCCGATGATCGAGATCGGCGGAAAGCCCATGCTGTGGCACGTGATGAAGATCTACGCTGCGCATGGCGTGACTGACTTTGTTGTGTGCTGCGGCTACAAGGGTTACGTCATCAAGGAATACTTCGCCAACTATTTCCTGCACATGGCCGACGTGACATTCGACCTTGGGCGCAACCAGATGGAAGTTCACCAGAAATTTGCAGAGCCCTGGCGTGTAACCCTGATCGATACCGGGCCGAAGACCATGACCGGCGGGCGCCTTCTCCGCGTCAGGGACTACGTCGGCGACAGCACTTTCTGCCTTACCTACGGCGACGGCGTGAGCGACGTCAACATCCGCGATGTCATCAATTTCCACACAAGCCAGGCCAGGGTCGCCACCGTGACCGCCATCCAGCCCTCCGCACGGTTCGGGGCGCTGGACATTCAGGGCAATGAAGTGCGCAAGTTCCAGGAAAAGCCGCCGGGCGATGGCAGCTGGATCAATGGCGGCTTCTTTGTACTTGAGCCCGCAGTATTTGATTACCTGGAAGGGGACTCAACCATCTGGGAACAGGAGCCGTTGCGCAGGCTTGCATCGGAAGGCCAGCTGTCGGCGTTTCGCCATGGCGGGTTCTGGGCCGCAATGGACACCTTGCGGGACAAGATCCATCTGGAGGAATTGTGGGACACCGGCAAGGCGGCATGGAAGGTCTGGCCATGAATGCCGCGTTCTGGGCCGGCAAAAGAGTCCTTGTCACGGGCCACACGGGTTTCAAGGGAAGCTGGCTCTCGACGTGGCTGCAGATGATCGGGGCTCACGTGTCAGGCTTCGCCCTGGACCCCGGGAGAGAGCAGGATCTCTTCAACGTCGCCGGAGCAGGCGGCGGCATGGATTCACAGTATGGCGACGTACGGGATTTCCGCCGGGTGCAGGAGCACTTCGCGCATTCCAGACCCGAAATCGTCATCCATCTTGCAGCGCAATCGCTCGTCCGCCCCTCCTATGCAAACCCGGTCGATACCTATGCCACCAACGTCATGGGTACCGTGCACATGCTGGAAGCGGCCCGGAAGTGCCCGAGCGTGCGTGTCGTGGTCAATGTGACGAGCGACAAGTGCTACGAGAACCGGGAATGGATCTGGGGATACCGGGAAAACGAAGCCATGGGCGGCCGCGACCCATACTCGAGCAGCAAGGGGTGCGCGGAGCTGGTGACGTCCGCCTACAGGGACTCGTTTTTTCGCGACGGCGGGGCAACGCGCGTGGGATTGGCCAGCGCACGCGCGGGCAACGTCATTGGCGGAGGGGACTGGGCAAGCGACCGGCTGGTGCCAGACATGGTTCGCGCCGCGCGCGACGGGCGGCCCGTGCTGATCCGCAATCCGGCTGCCGTCCGCCCGTGGCAGCATGTGCTGGAGCCGCTTTACGGCTACCTGTTGCTTGCAGAAAAGCTCTGGTTTGACCCCGCGAAATACTCGGGCGGGTGGAACTTCGGCCCGTCCTCCGTTGATGTGAGATCCGTGGAATGGGTGGCAGACCGGCTTGTGCGGCTATGGGGCCAGAATGCGTCATGGGCCCTGGATGCCGGAGCACATCCACACGAGGCGCATCTGCTCTCGCTTGACAGTTCGAAATCGAGAACCGGCCTGGGCTGGCAACCGCGACGCACGCTGCAGTCTGGCCTTGCCGCGACGGTCGCCTGGTACCAGGCGATGCTGCGCAATGAAGACATGCAGGCGTTTACGCGCTCGCAGATCAATGAATATATGTCGCTTGGCCCTGCAGGCGCAGGCGAACCCCAAACCATGAAGACGGCAAGCCCTGAAGGAGCCCAATGAGCAATGCATACCGGGAAATCAATACCTGCGAGGTCTGCGGCAACGAACGCCTCGTGCCCGTGCTGGATCTGGGCGCACACCCCATGTGTGACGACCTTGTGGAAATCGGCAGCAGCCGGGAATGCAAGCGCTACTCCATCGACATCCTTTTTTGCGAAACCTGCCTGACCGCGCACCAGCGCTTCCAGGTGCCCAAGCAGGACCTTTTCCCGGCGCTCTACCACTACCGCTCACGCTTCACCGCCGATGTGCTGCGGGGCATGCAGGGCCTGGTGCAATCATGCGAAGAGCGCTTTGGCAGCCTCAAGGGGAAGAAGGTGCTTGACGTGGGATGCAACGATGGCAGCCTGCTCGGCTTTTTCGCAGAACGCGGGGCGGTCACCATCGGTATCGAACCGACCGGTGCAGCGACCGATGCAACAGGCAAGGGGCATGCAGTGTTCAACGACTTCCTGTCGGAAGAATGTGCCTCGCGGGTCGGGGCTGCGCACGGCAAGATGGATTTGATCGCCTTCACCAATGTATTTGCACACATAGAGAATCTCAGGGAAGTCATCTCGTCACTGCGGATGCTCATGGCGCCCCATACCGTCATCGTCATAGAAAACCACTACCTGGGCGCCGTGCTCAACGGCAACCAGTTTGACACCTTCTATCATGAGCATCCCCGGACCTACAGTCTGCGCTCATTCGAATCCATCGCGCAGTCACTCGGAACGCAGGTGCTGAGCACCGAGTTCCCTGCGCGCTACGGTGGCAACATCCGTGTTTTTCTGGGGCAGGCAGGTGCAGGAGCGTTGCCTCCCGGAACTGACGTTGATGAGAGCGACTTCCTGCGGAAATTTGGAGTGCTGTCCTCCAACGTCGGGCGCTGGCAGGCATCGAAGCGGCGGGCCATTGAAGATCTTGTCAGCAAGCATGGCAAGCTTCGCGCCAAGGCGTTTCCCGGCCGCGCGGCCATTCTGGTCCAGCTCCTGGGCCTCGACGAGAACCATATATCGGCTGTCCACGAGAAGCCGGGATCCATGAAGATCGGGCACTATCTGCCGGGCACCCGCATCCCGATCCATTCAGACGATGAGCTGTTCGCGCTTGCGCCCACCGAGGCGCCATTGCTGAACATGGCATGGCACATTTCATCAGAGATCCGCAGCTATCTGGCGCATGGCGGCTACACGGGCCCTGTCCTCGACATCCTCGAGCCGCAAGACTTCAGCTGATGCCCTCGATCGCCATACTCGGCTCCGGGTTTGGCCTGTACGGATACCTGCCGGCCCTTGCCAGCGATTCCTCCGTTGAATTTGTGCTGCCCCTGCGCTCCAGGGCGTCACTGGCCGCCCGGGCAGAGCTTGCCCCCTACGTGCGGAAGATTCATTGGGCAGCTGACGAGCGAGCTGCACTGCAGGCAGCCACGACGGTGGTGATGGCGTTGCGGCCCGAGGCACAGGCCAGTTGGCTGCGATACTGCCTGGAGCTGGATACGCTGCAGACACTGCTGCTGGAAAAGCCGCTGGCGCCCGCACCGGGCCTGGCGCAGGAGCTCGCATCAGGGTTGCGTGCATCAGGGAAGACCTGGCGCATCGGCTATCTCTTCCGTTTCATGGACTGGGCTGCCCAGCTACGGGAACATGTCGCCGGGCTGACCGACAGATCCACGGCCCATGTGGATATCCGCTGGGAATTCCTTGCGCATCACTATCGCCACAACGTTTCCACATGGAAAACGGATCCTGCGCGCGGCGGCGGCGCCCTGCACTTCTATGGCATACATCTTGTAGCACTGCTGGCTGAAGCCGGCTATGACACCGTGGTCAGCTCCCGCGGAGGTGCCGGCAACGGCGACGCGGCAACCTGGGTTGCCCGGTTCAGGGGCCCGGCGTTGCCCGATTGCACTGTTGCGGTCGACAGCAAGGCTGCTTCAAGCCGCTTTTCAGTGGTCCAGAGGAGCAGCGGCAACGCTACACCAGTTGTCGAGCTGGCAGACCCGTTTGAAGAGGCGCAGGCTGTTGCCGGCCTGGACCGGCGCGTTTCTGCACTCGCCATGCACTGCATGACGGCAACCGATGGGCAGGCTGCGTATGGCTGGTATGACGTGGCAATTGACCTGTGGCGTCAGGCGGAAGGAAAAAGCCGGCACCCGGCACAGACCATTTCAGGGGAGCACTGAATGCCATTGCCCCGCTTTGTCAGGTTCCTTCTGGTTGGCCTTCTCAATACCGGGATCGGTTACGCGTTGTTCACCCTGTTCACACTGACGGGATTTTCTTCGGCCACGGCGCTGGGCATGACTTATGTTTTCGGTGTGATTTCCAATTTCTTCACCACGGGCCGGCTGGTGTTCGGGACCGCCAGGCCAGCACTGTTCCTGAAATTCGTCGGGGTGTACCTGGTGATCTACCTCATCAACCTCGGCCTGCTCGGGGTATTGACTGACAATGGCATCAACAAGCTTCTGGCTCAGGCAGCGCTCGTCCCCTTCATGGCAGTTCTGTCTTATGTGGGCTTCAGGCACTATGTATTCAAGGAGTCCTAGATGGACAGCAGGAAAGTCATCAGCGTTGTCACGCCATGCTTCAATGAAGAAGACAGCATTGAAGAGTGCTATCAGGCCATCAAGCAGGTGTTCGACACCCAGTTGCCGGACTATCGCGTCGAGCACATTTTCTGCGACAACGCATCAACGGACCGGACGGTGGAGCTTCTCACCGCCATTGCGGAGCGGGACCCCAATGTCAGGATCATCGTCAACTCCCGCAACTTCGGGATCCTGAAGAACACCTACAACGGAGTACTGAATGCAAGCGGTGACGCCATCCTGCTGTTCATGCCGGTCGATTTGCAGGACCCGCCCGAACTGATTCCCGCATTCGTCAAACACTGGGAGAGCGGCTACGAAATTGTGTACGGCATCAGGGCGCAGCGCGAGGAGCCCTTCCTGCTGGCCAGCGCGCGCAAGGCCTACTACAGGTTGCTGAGCCGGCTCACCTATGTGGACTATCCTGCGAACGTCGGCGACTTCCAGCTGGTGGACAGGCAGGTGCTGGATGCCATGAAGCAGATTCACGACGCGCAACCGTTCATGCGGCTGATGACCTTTGACGTCGGGTTCCGCTCGATTGGGGTCGAGTACACCTGGCGGGCAAGAAAGCACGGCGTCTCCCGCAACCACCTCATCCACATGTTTGACCAGGGCCTCAACGGCATCATCAGCTTCAGCAACGCTCCATTGCGTATAGCGCTGGTCGCCGGCTTCCTGGTGTCCGCGCTCAGTCTTGTCTACGCCGTCGTCGTGTTGGCGCTTGCATTGCTCGGGCTTGTCCACAGCCAGGCCGGAATCCCGACCGTGATCGTCGCGCTGTTCTTTTTTGGCGGCGTCCAGCTTTTCTTTCTGGGCATGCTGGGCGAATATATCCTTGCGATCTACAACCAGGTTCGCACCCGGCCTCTTGTCGTCGAACGCAAACGCATCAACTTCGGTTCCGGGGACGAAAGTCGATGACCCACCCGATAGGGACCCCGGCCCCCCGGCCAAAGCCATACCGGCTTTCCGGCAGCTGCCTTGTCTGTGGTGTGGCGCTGGGACTCATGCTGATCCTGTTCTTCTCGCGCATCTGGGGGCTGGGAATCACAAGCACTGACGACGCGTCATGGTTCCTCGCTGCGAGACAGGGCCACAAGGCTATCGTGTCCGATTTTGCATTCAGCCAGGGCCGCATATGGGCCTTTGTCTCAGGCTCCCTCCTGTACGGATCGCTCTTCCTTCAAAACACGCAGGTGGGTGAAATCGTCCGTCACGGGCCCATGGCCCTGTTTTTCATCCTTTTCCACGTGCTGGCGGCAAGGTACCTGGGCTACCGGACGGCAGTTCTGGCCGCGCTGATGAACCTGTCGCTGTTTGCAGTCCGCTGGGAAGGAAGTCTTGCAGTGACCTACCCGGGCGTGTTCTGGCCGCTGGGCTGCTGCTTCATTGTTGCGACGCTGGCGGGCCTGCGCTTCCGTTCAACCGGCAACCGCAACTGGCTTCGTGCGTCAGCTGCCCTGCTCTTTCTGTCCCTGTTCGTCCATGAAGGTGCGACCGCCTTGTTCTCGGTCCTGTTTCCGCTGATGGCGATCGCGCCTGTGCATGGCGGAACGCCTGCCACCGTCACAGAAGATGACCGCGCGCGCGCGCGCCGGTTGTTGATTGCAGGCCTTGCCACTGCTGCGGCCTATGCAGCAATCTATCTGGCCTGGCGCCTGGCATTTCCAACCAGATACGACGGGAATTCACTGGGCCGGTCGGACATTTCGCTGATCCCGGAGGTGATGTTCAGGCTTGCCTCCAGTGGCACGCTTGTTTCCGGTTTTTTCGCGCCGATGTCGGTCAACTTCAACGACGCAGTCAGCCAGGACGGCTTCAAGGTCGTGTACGCCCCGTTGAACCTCATGCAACACGCGGCCTCCAACCCCATCGCATGGCTGTGTGCTGCCACGGCGGCTGCAGCGTCGTATGCCGTCCTCCGGCCCTGCGGCACCGCCGGTGGTGCGATGCAACGTATGTCTGCGCGCATGGCTGTGACGGGACTGCTCGCAGGCGCAATGATCGCTGCCCTGCCGGTCCTGCCTGTCGCTGCAGTTGAAAAATACCAGCGCCACTTTTATGAACTGCACATCACGTCGTATGTATTTACAGTTTTGTCCCATTTCGGCATCGCCCTGGCAGTGGCATCCGTCCTTTCCTGGCTGGCGGATTGCGCAGGCCGGGTATTCCGACCGATGGCCAGCGCCCTGGCCATGGCCATCGCAGCAGTGACCGGCCTGGCGGCGTATTGCTCCACACAGATGAACGACATGATCGTCAGGGACATGAGGCCAGAAGCTGCGCGCTGGAAGGTGGTGGACCGGACCATGGCCATGGACGCTGTGGCGGGACTCCGACTCGAGGCGCTTTACGCTCCACGGCTGGCAAGCGGCAGCTGGTTTGGCGTTGTCGACACAGGTTACTGGCAGCGCTATATATCAGCGGCTCACAAAAGGCCAATCCATGTCATCGACGGCGTACTTTCGCCTGGGACGGGCGCTGCGCGTACGGCATTCATGGACTTCTCTCTCCAGAGGGACGGAAGGCAGCTTGCAGTCGTCCTGGCTCCGTTGACATTCGAAACGGGCCAGAGACTCACTGCGCAACAGATCGCGCTGTTCATCGACAAGCCCGACGATTCAGACATGTATCAGTACGTGCTGTCATTCCAGGATCTCGAAGGCGGCCAGGTAGTGCGCCGCTTTGCGGACCTGGCGCCGCTGGATGACCATGGGCACACACGAATACTCAGGAGCATCTCTGCGGTGCCCGCCTCCATCAGACTGGAACGCCATTCGGCGATGGCGGCGCTGCCGCTTGCCTGTGATCGCAGGCGTATCGCCGGACTCACCGTCGCCTTCGGAAATTCACTGAGCCGTGCACAGGGCGAGTGCCTCGGCAGCGCATTCCTGATGAAGGGCTGGCACCTGGCAGAACGCTCAGGATCATGGACCCGCGACAGCAATGCGACGCTTCAATTGCCCACAGGCGGTCTGCCACCGGGACAGCTGGAAGTTGATCTCAAGCTCGCAAGCTATGTAGGTCTTGGGTTTGGCGAAGGAACGCAGGAGGTAACACTGCTGCTGGGTGACCGGGTACTTGCAACGCGCACCGAGTCAAAAGGCAGCGGCCCCCAATCGCTGAAGGGGGTTATCCCCGCAAGTGCATGGTCGAGGGACAGCTATCTGCCGTTGACGCTGCGTGTCAACAAGACGGTCAAGCCCGGAGCCGGAGACGCGCGGGATCTGGGCCTCTATCTCTATGAGGCCAGACTCTCGGCGCCACGTTAGCGTGACGCTCTGCAGGACCACCCCGACTCAGATGATCTCGATCTCCGGGAACGGGAAGATCATCTTGCCACCGCTGGCAAGGTACTCCTGCTCGCGCTTGACGATGCCATCCTTGAAATGCCAGGGCAGCACAAGGAAGTAGTCGGGCTTCATGGCCTTGGCTTCGGCTTCGGAGATGATGGGAATGTGCGAGCCTGGTGTTACCCGGCCGAACTTCTCGGGGTTGACTTCGGCGATGGCGGGAATGTCCTTGGCGGTGAACCCGCAGAATTGCAGGACCACGTTGCCTTTGGTTGACGCGCCGTAGCCGAGGACGGTCTTGCCGTCGGCGTTCAGGGCACCGATGAGGCGGCGCAGATCGTCACGATGGCGGAACACCCGCTCCTCGAAGTCGCGGTAGGGCCGCGGGGTGTTCAGCCCCATGCGGTCTTCCTGCGAGAGCAGCCAGTCGATTACCGCATTGTTGGGCTTCAGGGACTTGTTGGACGCCTTGGCTGCCGTCACCGCAAAGCTGCCGCCGTTGACGGCGTTCATGACCACATCGACCAGCTTCATGCCGGCACGCTCAAGGATGGTCTTCACGACGCCAAGCGAGTAGTACTCAAGGTGCTCGTGGCAAATGGTGTCGTATGAATTGAGCCGCAGCATGGACGGCATGTAGCTTTGCTCGAAATGCCAGACGCCATCGTCGGCGAGCACGGACTCGATCTCCCTGGCGAACTGGATGGGGGATTCCAGGTCGTAGAACATGGCGATGGAGGTGACGATCTTCGCTTGACGGGATTCGATCGACCGATATGCCTTCGCCGAGAAGAAATCGGGTACGAGGCGGATGTCGTCGGGGTAGTACTGGCTGAACTTCTTCCCGGTGGGGTCGATACCCATGCGGGCGAGACCTGGCACGGAATACGCCTTGAGCGTGGTCGCGTCGTTGCTGCCAATGTCCAGGATGACATCGCCTGCAACAGGGCGCACCAGACGTTCCAGGTAACGCACCTTGTCGCCCAGGTGGTTGACCATGGACTGGTTCAGCCCGGACCGGTAACCATAGTTGTCACCATACATTTCCGACGGCTCGTACGAGTGCTTGAGCTGCAGCAGGCCGCTGCTCGGGCACCAGACCAGCTCAAGCGGGCCACTGGTGACCACCTCGCTGGTTGACTTTGGAAACACGCCGGTCAACACCTGCTCGCCAAGGTTCAACACGGTCACAAGATCTGCCGTATCGCCGACCCGGCATTTCTGAATTTCTTTTGAGGCACTCATACTTTTCTCCAAAACGTTGATTATCAGTCCAGCCGGAGGTACCAATTTCCGTCGACCAGGACGCGCAGGAGCTGGTCGCTGCTTTCCTGCCAGGACTGCATCGACAAGCCGGCGCTTGATGGCGCCGTTCCGGCCTGGGCGGCTTCATACCACGCCAGCACAGCCTGGGCTATTTCGATCGCGTCGCTCATGCGGGAAAACGTTGCGTAACCTTCGGCAATTTCACGCAGTACGGGAAGATCATTGGCGAGAACCGGCATGCCGTGCGCTGCTGCTTCAAGTATCGGCAGCCCGAATCCTTCAGCCCTTGTGGGGAACAGCAGCACGTCACAGTCCGCATACTGCCGCGCCAGCACGGAGTCGTCTGCCTGACCGAGGTAATGCAGGCGTTTTCCGGCTTCGGGATGGCTGCGCATGCGCTCAATCAGGTCATCGCACATCCAGCCCGGCTTTCCAACGATGACGAGCTGCAGTTGTGAGCCCTGGGCCCAAAGGCGGTCGAAAGCATCAAGGGCCAGGCCGTACTGCTTGCGCGGCTCTATGGTGCCCACCATCAGGACACGCCTGGGCCGCCCATCCACCAGCATGGAGTCCGCACGCTGCTCAAGCTCAGACGGGTCGGCGGTGAAATCACCGCCCAGCATCCAGTGCCCGATGCGCAGCCCCGGCCTGTGCGCGATTTTCTCGGTGCGCAGGTAGTCCACAAGATCATCAGCGACTGCACGCGAGATGCAGATGATGCCGTCACTCTCGCGAACAGCCATCTCCAGCCATTTACGGAACCACTGGTCACCACCGGCAGGCACGCACTCAGGCAGGCGGATCGGGATGAGGTCATACAGGGCCGTCACAACCTGCCCGCCGCGATCGCGCCACTGCTTCATGGCCGGGATAAATTCGTGGTACCGGGCCCAGCTGGCATCCAGCATCAGCAGGACGTCCTGGTCGGAGCACCATTCATCAATGGCTCTCGGGCTTTCGCCTGGCAGCAGCAACCCCTGGGATTCCAGCCAGCGCGAAGCCACCTGAAGTTCATGCCGCTTGCCCATTTGCACGGCACGTACGTCCAGGCCCGGGCGCGTGGACAGATAGGCCTGCCTCACCAGTGAACGGACAACTCGCGAAACGCCTGTCTGGTGATCCGACTCGGCGATATGGCTCACATCGATCAGCAAACGGACCTCGCCCGTCGCAGCCACATCCCTCAGCAGAGATCGCGCCACGCGCGGCGCTGCTTCCGCGCGCCCCGGATCCAGCGCCAGGTATCCGGCAGTTTCCTGCGCAGCGATGGCCAGTGCCGCGTCTGCCGTGCGCGCGGCCATGTCATGGATGGCCGCAGCATACTGTGCGGCGCAAGTTGAAGGATCGTGCCTCAACGCCACGTAGTCACGGCCCCGGGCCGCAAGCGCATGCCGTTTGCCCGGATCCTTCCTCAGGCTGACGAGTGCATGGCTTATATCGCTCTCGGCCGGGAATTCCGGGAGCCAGTACAGGACGTCCTCGGGGTAATCCGTATAGCTCGCATAGCGGTTCACAATGACCGGCAATCCGCAGGACAGCCCGTCCAGCACGCCCTTGGGTGTTCCGCCCCGGCTCTCAATGCGCAACTGCACTGCAACGTCACTGGCGCAGAGGTAGTCCCGGAAATCCGTATCCGCCAGAAAGCCCGTGATACGGATATTCCCGGGCAATGCAGCCTGCGACACTGCACTGCGCAATCCGTCGCCGAACGGGTCGTCAGAGAGTTGGCCGGCAAACACCAGCATGGCATCAGCCCCCAGCTGTGCCAGGCTTGCAAGGAACGCGCGCAACAACGAGTCGCCCATCTTGTTCCAGGCGATATGCCCGAAAGTGGCCACAACAAACGCACCGGCCGGAATCCCGAGCCTGGCGCGCGTACTGGCCCGTCCGGCCTCATCCAGGTGAGGCGCCGGCGGCATCATCTGCGGCACGATGCGATACGGCTGGCGGACAAGGTGACCCAGGTCTTCCTGTGCAAGCTGCGCATTGAAGGGCGAGTGCGAGATCACGCCCGTGGCATGGTCGAAGACTATGCGGGTGCATGCCATTTGCCTCACGGCCGCATTGACAGCCTCATCCCCGGCCATTGACGGCAGCAGCATCTGGCGCGCCCGGCCCCCATGCGCGCGCACCATTTCACGATAGAACATTGCGGGGTCGCCCCCCTGGAATGCCGAATACGCCATCAGTCCGCTCAGATAGGCATCATGCAAGCCCACCACCCCCGGGTGCCTTTGCAGGATTTCAAGCATGTGCCCGTGGAACTCGGAATTTCCGACCTCATAGAGAACGGAGTAGTAGCTGGCAGCGCGCGCCTCAAACTCGCTCCATGGGCGGATGCTTGAAACGCCGGACGGATAGACGCCGGGCACCTTGTCCTTTGGCCCGTAGTAAACATCGATCTCGAAGTGCCTGGCAAGATAGGGGAGGAATACGGCGTTGTAGTCGGCGATGCCTGAACGCGTGGGCGGCAGCGGCGTGAAATAGGCAATCCGGGGTTTGGACAGGCGCGACACCGCAACAAGGCTAGCAGCCGCGGAATTCTTGCGTTCATGCGCCTCCTCCCATGCCTCAACAGCCACGCGCGCAGACTCCTTCCAGGAAAACGTGCCAGCATGCAGCAAGGCTTTTTCCCGCATGGTGGCAAGTGCAGCTGGATCGGGCAGGACTTCCATCAGCTTGGCGGCAAGCGCCTGCGCGTTCCCGGTTCCGAACAACGCGTCACTGTTCCCGACAATTTCGGGCAAGCTGGAATTGTCCGCCGCAATAACCGGGGCACCACACCGCATGGCCTCGAGCACCGGCAGGCCGAATCCCTCATACAGCGAGGGAAAGACGAAAAGCTTGCAGTCGTTGTAAAGCCTCACCAGGTCGGCGTCATCAACATAGCCGGTGAAGGTGACATCCAGGCCAGGTTCCAGGCCCAGCTCCCGGGCTTGGCGCTCAAGTACTGCCTTGCGCTCCGGCAACAATTTGCAGACGATCACCAATTGATGGGTTTCCCGCGTCCCGCCCGGCATGGCTGCGAAGCCCGCGAGCATTCCGCTCAGATTCTTCCGGTGATCGTCTCCACCGGTGTACAGGATCATGTCGCGGCGGATGCCCAGGCGAGCGCGCAGTTCCATCGCATTGATGGCATCGGGCGTCAGCACACGATAGCGTGGGTCGCAATCGCCCATGATCGTGATGATCTGCGACGCGGGAAGGCCGAGCAATTCAATGGCATCGCGCCGGCTCGACTCCGAGATCGCCAGCAGTACATCGAACCTGGCAAGAGTTGACAGCTTGCGCCGGTACCAGCTTGCAAGCCTTTCATCTGAAAGATAGTGCCCGGCAAAGCGCAACGGGATCAGATCGTACAGGGTTGCGGATGTCACCATGGAAGCCGCATGCGGCAACTGTTCCGGGACAACGGCCTTGCCGACATAGCCCTCAAACAGGTGGTGCACATGCAATACGTCAGGATTGATCTGGCGCCAGCAGTGCTCTACAAGCCGCTCAGCTACAAGCCTGCGCGGATCGTCGCCCCAGACGCCCGCCGTGGGCGGGTAGTCGTAGCTGCGGTAGCGTCCTCCGCCCAGGAGCGCGTGATCGAGCGGGTAAGCCGCGTTTGCCGTCAAGGTGACCTGGTGCCTGGACGCATCGGCAGCGACCGTCCGGGTCAGGGCCGCGGAATAGTTGCCGACGCCACGGTGGCGCGAGCCCTCCGTCTGGGTGGCCTGTACATCAAGGCAGATGCGCAATGGAGTATTGCCGTGCTGCCTCATGCTTTCTTCTTCCTTGCAGTTGCCGCTGCGTCAAGCAGTTGGCGCTCCATCGACTCCAGCTGGTCTTCAGGACTGGCACTCAGGTCGATCATCCACGCACCGGAGCTTGCGGGAGACCGTGCCAACAGGCTTCGTTTCCCGCGCGAGGGCATCTCGGGCGCCACGCCGGCCGGTACGTGGCGCAGCAGCTGCCGCACCTTTCTTCCCAAAGGGGGATAGACGTCCACAAGCCTGCGAACAAACTGCTTCATCCCCTGGTGCCGTGCGAGCCGCCGGGCAACTGCACTTGCGACTGACAAGCCCTTGCGAGGGGCAATCCGCCAGCCCGAAGCGGCAGAGCTCGCACCGGACAAGCCCTTTCGAACCGCCTGCAAAGGGTTTCGCAGGGCCTTCATGGCCAGACGGAATGGGTAGGTGAGGCGCCATGAAGTACTTGACGAGATATCAGCGAGCTGACGGGCCAACTGATCGCGTTGCGCTGCACTGCGTTTGATTTCGGCTTCAGCCGTCAGGGCGCGCGCCTGCAAGCCTTCCATCTGCGCTTTTCTATTTTCGTGAATGAGCGAAGCCATCTGGTTCGTGGCCGTCCCGCTCAATGAAAAGTGATCGAGCGCATTGGGGCCCGACTCGAAATGGATCGCCAGTTCAGGATGGTCCGCGTGAAGATAGAAGCGGTTGATCCCGTCAAAGTACATGTGCCTGTATCCCCTGCGCACCAGTTCGGGTTCACAGACTCCGCGCTCGGCACCGCCAACAACCACGATCCAGGGCCGTGCCGGGCAATCACCCCAGCTCTTGATCGCGGCAAGTTCAGCACCCTGCATGCCTATCCTCAGCCACTGCACAGGCTCAGGCACGGATGAAAGCAGCTCACCGAGGGAAGGCCCGTTGCCGGCCTCCTGCCCGGGGGCGCCGGCCAGACCAGTCGGGACCGCATCGCCTGGCCGGCAGGAGCGAAGCTTGTCCGCATCGGAGCCCTGCGCCGGCACATGGACGCCACGCCACCCGGCCCGATAAAACGCCTTGCTGACCGAATCCACATCCGGATCCACCGCGCCAACGTCGATGTAGAAGCCGTTGCTGACGTCTTTCAGGGCCCGCCAAAGCATGACGTCTTCAAAGTTTCGCGCGTAACTGACAAAAATTTCTCGTTCCATGCGAACCACGTACTCAGCCGGCGGGCTGCTCCGCGAGGCGGACGTTCAGCGTCGGATCGCCAGCACAAGTAAGCGACACGCCGGAGCGCACCGCGAGCTGTGCATTGCCGTTCGCGATGGCGCGGAACTGGATGCCGAATGTCATGTCGTCGAGCTGGAATCCAAGCGCCACGGTGGCGATGCCGTCTGCATTGAAGTCTGATGCGTCGAGCGTCCTGCAAGCCAGCTCGGTCCCCGCGCCGGCGACGACGTCAACCCGCATGACTGCCGTCGCGCCCGCCTCCAGGCCCTCGCGGGCCCGCAGCTCGAACCCTGCCGTGTAATGGCCTGCGGGCAAAGGCATGTAAGGCCCGTACATCAATACCCCGGGCACACCTGCGGATTCAATCCAGCCGCCGGCCACACGCTTTCCGGCAAGTGTCAGCAGCCTGTTCACCCTCTCGGGCCATGCCCGGCTGAATACGGCCGTGATCTGGCGGATCACCTCTGCATTGTCCGGCGCCCTGTCCGTCTTGCGCGCCTCGATCCACCAGGAAAAGGAGTCATCCGGATTGACGAAAGCATCGTTGATGCGGTTCGCGACAGACCATTGCCCGTCGCTCTCAAGCCGGTCCAGCGGAACCACCGTGCCTGCGCCCGAGGAACAGCGCCACATGCCGCGCAAAGCCGTGACATCGAAGCCGCTGGCCTCGATCAGCTTGCGCGCCTCGTCAGGCGTGAGCTCGACCGTGTGTTCAGGGTGGCTCCAGCAAAGCTTTTGCGTGACGAGCCGGTTGGGGCTGTCAACCACCAACAGTCCGCCTGTCTTCAGCACGCGGTGGCTCTCGCGCAGGAACGCTGCGACATCGCCCGGCCAGAGATGCTCCAGGTTCTGGCCGGAGAAGAGGATGTCGCCGGTGTCGTCGGCAATGAGCGACATGTCGCCCGCCGTGTTTGCAATCCACTCGACATTGGCCGCGAGGCCCTCGGGCATTGGCGTGTAGTACTCAATGCCGATATGGCGGTTGATCGGGCCGCAGCATTTCTCGATCCAGTCAAAATACCAGATACCCGCGCATCCCACACTGACGAACCTGTCCACACCTTTGGGCAGTGAAGACAGCTCCTGTCCGCGCAAGTAGTGAAGGAGATGGTTGAAATCCGGCTGCTCCAGCGGGCCCACGCCGGCGCTCGCCAGGGCCGTCCTTGCCTTGGCGGTCCGCCGTTCGGCAAGGTTGCGGCGCACGAATGATTTCGTGCCGTCGGGCAGCACGGACCAGATCTGGCGGACCAACGGCATGAGCATCAAATGAACCTTACGCCTCTTCAGGCACCATCTGTCCGTGGTTAAGCCGCACCACACGGTTGCACTCACGCTTGATCAGGTCAGGCGAATGGGATGCCAGCACGAGGATGCCGGAGTTGGTCACCACTTCCTTCATCCGGCGTTCGGCTCTTTCCATGAATTCGGCGTCACCAACCGAAAGCCATTCATCCATGAGCAGGATGTCGGCACGCACGCTCGTCGAAATGGAGAACGCAAGCCGCATCAGCATGCCGGTTGAATAGGTTCGAACCGGCATGTTCAGGTACTCACCCAGGCCGCTGAACTCACAGATGTCGGGCGTCAGTTCTTCAATTTTCTTGCGGCCAATGCCCATGACCAGCCCGCGCAGCATGATGTTCTCCATGCCGGACGCATCCGCCTCAATGCCCAGCATCGGGTCAATCAGGCTTGCAACCGTCCCGTGGCGGATGAATTCACCGCTGGACGGCTCGTAGATACCGGCAAGCATCCGCAACAGGGTGGATTTGCCGGCCCCGTTGTGCCCGACCAGGCCCAGGCGATCACCGTCCCGGAGTTCCAGGTTGATGCCGCTCAGGGCCTGCACGACGGTCACGCCGGTGTCCCGCGCCAGGCGGCCGCCCGTCACCGAGGCCGCAAGTGTCTTCTTGAGCGATATGGCGCTTGAGCCGAAAACAGGAAAGTGAACGGAAACGTTCTTCAGGGATATTTGCGCCATCTCTCAAAGCCAGTAAATGACCCGGCGATGCGCACGGGAAAACACTGCCCCGCTGACCAGCAGGTTGATCAGGGTCCACACCACGATCCACTGCCACTGGGACGCGCTGGCCATGCCACCCATGAGCGGAAGGCGAAGCAGGTCGAGCATTTGGGCAAAGGGGTTCAACAGCACAAAGCTCGCGCGCTCGGGCAGGCTTTCGGGCAGCCAGAACACAGGCGTCAGGAACATGAGCAGTTGCATGAGGCTGGTCACGATCTGGCCCACATCCCGGAACCTCGCGCACACCAGCCCCAGCGTCAGGCCCAGCGCCTGGGCATTGATCAATGCAATCGCCAGGGCCGGAATGACCAGCAGTGCGGGCCACGAAATCGACTTGCCGGCCCAGATGGCGACAGGAATGTAAAGCACGACATGATGCGCAAGCTGGATGACATTGCGCGAAACGCAGCGCCACACAAAGAGGCTAACCGGGAAATAGCCCTGCTTGAGGTGATTGCTCGCGGCCACAAAAACACCGCAGGAATCGCTCACAACGGTAGCAAAGAACGTCCAGAAAATGATGCCCAGCGCCAGATGCGGGAAGAACACCCGCAAGTCAACCTTGAACAAGGCCCCATACAGGGGGCCCATTCCGAGAATCATGATCCCCATGCTCAAGGTCAGCCAGAGCGGTCCGAGCATCGACCGGCGGTATCGCAGGACGATGTCGTACCAGGCCAGGGTAAGCCAGACGTCAATGCGCCGGGTGCCATCCCACCAGTCGGCCCAGGCGCTGCGATGCAGGTTGGAAACAGCGCCGCTCATACCCGACCGTACGTATCCGCCAGCCGCACAATGTCATCCTCGCCCAGATACCCCCCGCACTGCACCTCTATCAGCACGAGCTCATCTTCACCGATGTTCGTCAGCCGGTGCTTCTCCTTCAGCGGGATGTAGCGGTACTGCCCCGGCAACGTGCGGTACTCCTCGTCGCCGATCTGCACAATGGCCGTGCCCTGCACCACCACCCAGTGCTCGGCGCGCTGGTGGTGGTACTGCAGTGACAGCGCCTCGCCCGGCTTGACGGTGATGCGCTTGACCTTGTAGCCGCCTTCTTCCTTGAGCGTGGCATAGGTGCCCCAGGGCCGGTGCACTGCCGCAGGCAACTGGGTGCTCTCGTGCTTGCGCTCTTTCAGCGCATCCACCACGGCCTTGACTTTCTGCGCGACGTCCTTGTGGGCGATCAGCAGTGCATCCGGCGTATCCACAACCAGCAGGTTGTCGACACCCACGGTGGCCACGACCTTCGGCCCATGGCTTTCGACCTGCACATGGGTGTTGCTGGTTTCCACGGACACCACGTCCGCGATGAAGGTGTTGCCGTTGACATCTGCCGTATGCGCCAGCGCCACTGCCGGCCAGGAACCCACATCGCTCCAGCCAAACTTGGCAGGAACCAGGGTGACGTTCTTCGCGCGCTCCATAACGGCATAGTCGATGGAGATGTCGGGCTGGAGGCCGAACGCATGGGCGTCAAAACGGGTGGCACCGTCAGCCGCCGTGCCGCCGGCCCAGGCATGCTCGGCCGCCTCCAGCACTTCGGGCGCATGCTGCTTCAGCGCCGCCAGCATGGTGGCGGGTGTAAAGCAGAACATGCCGCTGTTCCAGTAGTAGCGGCCGGTGGCCAGGTATTCCTGCGCCGTGGCCAGGTCGGGCTTTTCGACAAAGCGCAACGCGCTCTGGCTGTCGCGCGAGACCTTGGCCACCTCAACATAGCCAAAGCCGGTCTCGGGTGCCGTGGGCGAGATGCCAAACACCACGAGCTGGCCCTGCGCAGCATGCCGCGCCGCCTCCAGCGCGGAGGCAACAAAGGATTCGGTGTCCGGGATGAGGTGGTCGGCCGGCAACACCAGCATGACGGCATCAGGACCATGCTGCGTTGCGCAGGCCAGCGCGGCCAGCGCAATGGCTGGTGCGGTGTTCCGGCCCTTGGGCTCCAGCAGGAACTGCGCATGGGGCGCGTCAGCCATCTGGGACAGCACGCCGCGGGTGAGGAACAGGTAGTCCTGGTTCGTCACGATGATGACATCGTCGGTGCCGCAGGCCTGGCCGCGCTCGATGGCCTGTTGCAACAGGGAGCTTCCGCCGAGCTTCATGAAAGGCTTCGGGAAAGCCTGCCGGGATACCGGCCACAATCTTGTCCCCGCACCTCCCGAAAGTACTACCGATATCAGCTTCATCGTAGTTTGTTCTAGCTATGCTGCAAAAACAGGCATTCTACCCGGCAGGCCCCGCCTTGCCGGGGCGATCCGTAAGCTGTTGATACAGCCGGACCGTGCTGTTCGCCATGGCGTCGACCGAGTAGTCCCCATGCGCGCGCGCCTTGCCAGCGGCCCCCATGCGGCCCCGCAGGTCGGCATCCTGCACAAGTGCGTCAAGCGTGCGTGCAAGCGCCAGCGGGTCGCCGGGGGGGGCGGCCAGGCCTGTCACGCCGGCCAGGTTGACGTGATTGACGCCGTTGCCCAGCTCGGTGCATACCACCGGCTTGCCGCAGGCCATGGCCTCCAGCTGCACCAGCCCGAAGGCTTCGGTATGCCCCACCGAAGGCAGACAGAAGATGTCGCAGGCGTGGAAATAAGCGGCCAGGTCCGCCTCCGGGATCCGCCCGGTGAATTCGATCCTTCCGCCAAGGCCGAGGCTGGCTGCCTGCGCCTGAAGTTCTGCGCGCAACGGGCCGTCGCCCCCAAGGACGAGCCAGGCATCCACCTCTTTCATGGCCCTGACAAGCACGTCAAACCCCTTGTAGGAAACGTGCCGGCCCAGGGCGAAAATGACGCTCCGGCCGCCGGCCCTGGACCGGATGTCATCGCGCAGGGCGGCAGTGCGCGGCGTCAGCTCCATGGACCCATAGTCCAGCCCGTACGGGATCACATGCCTGCGGCTCGCAGGCACCTCCGGCGGGATCTGCGTGGACGAGTCAAAGTGCGCAGGCGTTGCCGCCACGATGGCATCGGCGCGGATGGCCTCCCGCCGCAGGAACGGCTGGTAAAGCGCCAGCAGGCGCTTTTGCCGGACGATGTCGCTGTGCCAGGTGATGACCCGCACCGGGTCGCGCGGCATCACCAGCGAGGTGAAATGCGAAAGCGGGTCAGGCAAATGGAGGTGGATGACATCGAACGGCTTCTCACGGTGCAGGGCCCTCGCCTTCATGACCAGGGCAGGTGACATGGCCGTACGCGCAAACATGCCAAATGAGGGCGCCTGGACCAGGCGGTAACCGTCGAGCCGGGTATCGTGCGGCGTGCGATCCTGCGATGCCACGAGGTTGACGACGTCCAGTCCGCGCTGCGCCAGCCCCCTGCAGAGCAGTGACACATGGCGCTCGATGCCGCCATGCTGGTCATTCCAGAAGCGTCCGAACTGCAGCACTCTCATGGGAGCATCAGTCAAAAAGGTCCGCCCCCGCCAGCAGGGGTGCCTCCCTGTCCTTGCCTGCCAGCTGCGCTGCTGCGCCGGGCGGCAAGGGCCATTCGATGCCCAGAGCCGGGTCGTCCCAGCGAATGGCACGCTCGCTGGCCGGGTCATAGAAATCCGTAGTCTTGTATGAGAACACAGCCTCATCACTCAACACCACAAAGCCATGCGCAAAGCCGGGCGGCACCCAGAGCTGCCGCGGGCTGTCGGCGCTCAGTTCAATGCCGGTCCAGCGGCCCAGCGTGGGCGAGTGGCGGCGCACATCCAGCGCCACATCCCAGACCTTGCCGTGTACCACGCCGACCAGTTTGCCCTGGGCATGGGGCGGCAACTGGTAATGCAGGCCGCGCAACACATGCCGGTGGCTCCTGCTCAGGTTGTCCTGCACAAACCGGCCTGCAGGCGGCAAGCCCGCAGCCTCCAGGGCTGCCCCGAACTTGCGCTCATTGAAACTCTCCATGAACCAGCCGCGTTCATCATGAAAGCGCCGGGGCTCCACGACGACCACACCCGGCAGCGCGGTTGGCGCCAGCTTCATTGCGGCTGCCCTTTCTCGCGCAGCAACTGGCCCAGGTACAGGCCGTACCCGCTCTTGCCAAGAGGCTGGGCAAGGCGCTCGAGGTCCTCGTCGCTGATCCAGCCGGCACGCCAGGCTATCTCTTCGGGGCTGGCCACCTTGAGGCCCTGGCGCTTTTCAAGTGCAGCGACAAACTGGCTGGCTTCCAGCAAGCTGTCGTGCGTGCCGGTATCCAGCCAGGCATAGCCGCGGCTCATCACCTCCACATGCAATTGCGATTTCCGGAGGTAGGCCTCGTTGACAGAGGTGATCTCAAGCTCGCCCCGCGCGCTGGGCCGGATGGATGCCGCAATGTCGCAGACCTGCGCGTCGTAGAAATAAAGGCCCGTCACCGCATAGCTGCTGCGCGGATGTTCCGGTTTTTCTTCAATGCTGATGGCGCGCCGGTTCGCGTCAAATGCCACCACGCCGTAGCGCTGCGGATCCTGCACATGGTAGGCAAACACCGTGGCACCGGACTGCCGCTCCATGGCCTTGCCCAGCAGGGGTTGCAGGTTGTGGCCAAAGAAAATGTTGTCGCCCAGCACCAGCGCGCTCGGCCCGCCCCCAATGAACTCCCGCCCCAGGATGAACGCCTGCGCCAGGCCGTCGGGGCTGGGCTGCTCGCAGTAGCTGAAGGCCAGACCCCACTGGCGCCCGTCGCCCAGCAGCGCCTGGAAGCGCGGCAGGTCCTGCGGCGTGGAGATGATGAGGATGTCGCGGATGCCTGCCAGCATCAGAACGCTGAGCGGGTAATAGATCATCGGCTTGTCATACACCGGCAGAAGCTGCTTGCTGACGGCGAGCGTGGCCGGGTGCAGGCGTGTGCCGCTGCCGCCTGCGAGGATGATGCCTTTGCGTGGGGTCATTTGGGGTGTTCAGGGTGTTGGCGCAAGCATCCGGGCCACGCCCCCGGTCCAGTGCGGCAGCACCAGCCCGAAGGTGGACCGCAGCTTGCCCGTGTCCAGCCGGCTATTGTGGGGCCGGCGGGCTGCAGACGGGAAAGCCGACGAGGGCACTGCATCGATGTTGTCCGGATGCACCTTGAGCGGCCGCCCTGCTTCCCGGGCCTGCTCCACGACAAAGCGCGCATAGCCATGCCAGCTGGTCTCGCCGGCTGCTGCGGCGTGGTAGGTGCCTGCCTTTTGCGGCTGTGCCATCGCCGCCTTGATCGCATGTGCAGTGACATCAGCCAGCAGGTCGGCGCCGGTGGGCGCGCCAAACTGGTCGACTACAACAGACAGCGAATCCCGCTCCGCCGCCAGCCGCAGCATGGTACGGGCGAAGTTACCGCCCCGCGGCGAATGGACCCAGCTGGTCCTCAGGATCAGGTGCGCCGGGCAATGTGCGGCCACCAGCCGCTCGCCCTCAAGCTTGGTACGGCCATAGACATTCAGCGGGGCCGTTGCATCGGCCTCACGCCAGGGGCGTTCGCCGCTGCCGTCAAACACATAGTCGGTGGAGTAATGCACCAGCCAGGCACCCGCCGCGTGGGCCGCCTGGGCCAGCAGGCCGGGCGCCTGCGCATTGACCAGCGCCGCCAGCTCGGGCTCCGACTCTGCCTTGTCCACCGCGGTGTACGCAGCGGCATTCACGATCAGCTGCGGCTGTACCTGGCGCACTGTGGCCGCAAGGCCTTCCAGGTTGGCCAGGTCACCGCACAGTCCTGCGTCTTCGCGGCCCACCGCCACAAGCTCGCCAAGCACAGCCAGGCTGCGCTGCAGTTCCCAGCCGACCTGGCCATTCTTGCCGAAAAGCAGGATCTTCATGCGGTTGTGCTCATGCCGTGGCGTACTGGGTTTGCACCCATTCGCGGTAAGCGCCGCTTTGCACATGGGCCACCCAGTCAGGGTTGTCCAGGTACCACTGCACTGCCTTGCGGATGCCGGATTCAAAGGTCTCGGCCGGCTTCCAGCCCAGCTCCTGCTCCATCTTGCGTGCGTCGATGGCATAGCGGCGGTCATGGCCGGGCCGGTCTTTCACGAAGCAGACCTGCTCCCGGTAGCGCTTGCCATCCGCGCGTGGCCGAAGTTCGTCCAGCAAACTGCAGATGGTGTGCACGATGTCGATGTTCGGCTTTTCGTTCCAGCCGCCCACGTTGTAGACCTCGCCAGGCCTGCCCGCCTGCAGCACGCGCCGGATGGCGCTGCAATGGTCGCGCACATACAGCCAGTCGCGCACCTGCAGGCCGTCGCCATAAACCGGCAGCGGTTTGCCTGCCAGCGCGTTGACGATCATCAGCGGGATCAGCTTCTCGGGAAAGTGGAACGGGCCGTAGTTGTTGGAACAGTTGGTGGTGAGCACCGGAAGGCCATACGTGTGGTGCCATGCCCGCACCAGGTGGTCAGCGGCGGCCTTGGTGGCCGAATACGGGCTGTTGGGCTCGTAGCGGGTGGTCTCGCTGAAGGCCGGGTCGGCCGGGCCCAGGCTGCCGTACACCTCGTCGGTGGACACATGAACGAAGCGGAAAGACTCCCTGTCCGCCCCACCAAGGCTGTCCCAGTAGTGCCGCGCCGCTTCAAGCAGCCGGAAGGTGCCGACCACGTTGGTCTGTACGAAATCAGCCGGGCCATGGATGGAGCGGTCCACATGCGACTCTGCCGCGAAGTGGACCATGGCGCGCGGCCGGTGCGCCTCCAGCAGGCGCTGCACCAGCGCACTGTCGCCGATGTCGCCCTGCACAAAGACATGACGCGGATCGCCGCGCAGGCCGGCCAGGCTTTCCAGGTTGCCGGCATAGGTGAGCTTGTCCAGGTTGAGCACGGGCTCGTCCCCTTGCGCCAGCCAGTCGAGCACAAAGTTGGCGCCAATGAATCCGGCTCCCCCGGTTACCAGGATCATTCAAGTCCTCCGGCCCGTCATGGGCGCTTGATGTCTCGCCGCATTATTTCACGCCGCCCAATGAAAAAGCGCCCGAAGGCGCTCTTTGTTGCGGCCCGGTGCGGCTCGCTCAGAAGTGAATCCCCCGCATCATCTGCTGCATCGCCACCGCCTCGGCCGACAGCTGCGGCTTGGCCGACTTGTCGCCCTTGGCGGCCGACGAGTCCGGGAACATGCGGAAGCTGGTGTTCATGACGATCTGCATGATCCGCGGGAACAGTGCATGCAGCACCTGGCCGCTGATGCCCAGACGGGTGGCAATGCGCACATTCTTGTAAATGCAGGCGCCGGCCACCATGTCGGCCGCTTCCTCGGGGCTGAGCGTCGGCACGTTCTTGTAGATGTTGGTCGGCGCGATCATCGGCGTGCGCACCAGCGGCATGTTGATGGTGGTGAAGCTCACGCCCTGGTCGGCATACTCGCTGGAGGCGCAGCGCGTCCAGGCGTCCAGCGCGGCCTTGGAGGCCACATAGGCCGAGAAGCGCGGCGCATTGGTCAGCACGCCAATCGAGCTGATGTTGACGATATGGCCCTTCTTCTTCGCGGTCATCGTCGGCAGCAGGCCCATGGTGATGCGCAGGCAGCCAAAGTAATTGAGCTGCATGGTGCGCTCATAGTCATGGAAGCGGTCGTAACTGTTCTCAATGGCGCGGCGGATGGAGCGGCCGGCGTTGTTGATCAGGAAGTCCACGCCGCCGTGGTTCTCGATCAACAGCTTCACAAAGCGGTCGCAGTCGGCCATGTCGGCAATGTCCGCCGGGTAGCAGACAAAGCTGTAGCCCTTGGCCTTGGCCTCTTTCTGGGCCTCATCCAGTTTGTCCTGGTCGCGCCCGCAGATGATGGTGACTGCACCGGCCTCCGCAAACTTGTGGGCCGACGCCAGGCCAATGCCTGACGAGCCACCGGTGATCAGCACCACCTTGCCGCCGACCGTGCCGCGCAGCGTGCGGTCGATGAACAGGTCCGGGTCCAGGTGGCGCTCCCAGTAGTCCCACAGCCGCCAGGCGTAGTCCTTCAGGTGCGGGCATTCAATGCCCGAGCCCTTGAGCATGGTGTCGAGTTCACGCCGGTCAAAACGCGTCGGGTAGTTGACGAAGGTCATCATGTCTTCCGGGATGCGCAGGTCGGCCATGATGGCCTGCTTGACGCGGCGCACCGGCTTGATGGACATCAGCGTCTTGGTCACGCTCTTCGGAATGAAGCCCAGCAGCGCGGCATTGACAAACAGGTTCATCTTGGGCGCATGGCCGGCCTTGCTGAAGATGTCCAGCACATCGCCCACGCGGTAGCCCTCGCTGTCCACCAGGTGGAAGCACTTTTTGGTGATGGCCGGCTTGTGGCTGAGGAAGTCGAGGCAGTCCACCACAAAGTCCACCGGCACGATGTTCACCCGGCCCCCTTCCAGGCCCACCATCGGCATCCACGGCGGCAGCAGCTGGCGGGTGCGCTGGATCAGCTTGAAGAAGTAGTAGGGGCCGTCGATCTTGTCCATCTCGCCGGTGGTGCTGTCGCCCACGACCATGGCGGGGCGGTACACCGTCCAGGGCACCTTGGACTCCTTGCGCACGATCTTCTCGCTCTCGTGCTTGGTCATGAAATACGGATGCTCGTAGTTCTCGGCCTCGTCAAACATGTCTTCGCGGAACACGCCTTCATACAGGCCGGCAGCGGCAATGGACGACACATGGTGGAAGTGCCCGGTGTCAATGGCCTTCGCCAGCTCCACCGTGTTGCGTGTGCCCTCGATGTTCACGGCCACCTGGCTTTCCTCGTCGGCCGACAGGTCATACACCGCTGCCAGGTGGTAGAAGTGGTCGATCTGGCCCTTGAGCTTCTTGATGTCTTCACTGGACACGCCCAGCTTCTTCGTGGTCAGGTCGCCAAAGACCGGCACCACGCGCGCCGCGCTGGCGCCCCAGTACTCGCGCAGCCCGGCAACCTTTCCCTCGCTTTCCTTGCGGATCAGGAAGTGAACGACCGAGCCCTTGCGCTCCAGCAGTTTCTTGACGAGGCGTTTGCCAATGAATCCGGTCGCGCCGGTGACGAAATACTGCATGAAGACCTCCAGTTGGAATGATGGGATTCTTGCCCAAACCCGGCCACAGGGGGTTCAGCACAAACCCGCGCGTGGCTTAGGTGCCGGCACCTACACGGATGCGCCGGCTACCGCTTACAGTCGGGCATCACCCACCAACCCATTGCCTGGAGCCCCCATGGTCACGAAAACCCAGAAATCGAGCAGCACCGACAAGAAGTCCACCGCCCACCTGTCCGGCACCGTCAAGGAGTCCGCCCAGCAGATCTGGCTGGCCGGCCTGGGCGCCTTCTCCAAGGCGCAGGACGAAGGCGGCAAGGTGTTTGAAGCCCTGGTCAAGGAGGGCCTGTCCATCCAGCGCAAGACCCAGGCCGTTGCCGAAGAGAAAATCTCCGAAGCCACCAACAAGATGGCCAGCATGGCCACCGAAATCTCGTCCAAGGCTTCCGGGCAGTGGGGCAAGCTGGAAGACATTTTTGAAGACCGCGTGGCCAAGGCCCTGAACAAGCTGGGCGTGCCCTCGGCCAAGGACATTGACGCGCTGATCGCCCGCATCGACGAGCTGAATGCCAATGTGGCCAAGCTCAGCGCAAAGGCCCCGGCTGCCAAGAAGGCGGGCGCCAAATCCCCCGCCGCGAAAGCCCCGGCGAAGAAAGCACCCGCCAGAAAGGCAGCGCCGCGCAAGGCCGCCTGAGCCCGCTGCACGCATGAACAAGGCGCTTTGACAGCGCCTTTTTTCTGCCCGTTCGCATTGCTGCAACGCAGCAACCACCAACACCGGAGCCACCTAAACTCCTTCGCATGACACAGAAGAAAGCCAGCAAGCCCCGCATCGCCCTCGCCCTCGCAGGCGGCGGCCCGCTCGGCGCCATCTACGAGATCGGTGCGCTCTGCGCCCTGGACGAGGCGCTTGACGGCGTGGACTTCACGCAGCTTGACCACTACATCGGCGTGTCGGCCGGCGGCTTCATCGCCGCGGGCCTGGCCAACGGCATGTCGCCGCGCGAGCTCTCCCGGGCCTTCATTGACGAAAGCGGGAGCGCCCATGCAAAAGGCCAGGAAGTCTTCGACCCGTCCTGGCTGATGGTGCCGGCCTGGAGCGAGTTTGCGCGGCGCGGCATCATGTTCCCGGGCCTGGCGGCTTCGGCGCTGTGGCGCTTCACCGCCGGGCGCAAGACACTGACCCAGGCGCTGGAGCGGCTCGGCTCCAGCCTGCCGACCGGCATGCTCGCCAACGACCAGGTGGACACACGGCTGGCCGCGCTGTTCTCACAGGACGGCCGCACCAACGACTTCCGCAAGCTTGGAACCAGGCTGACGCTGGTGGCCACCAACCTGGACAGCGGCGAGGCCGCGCCCTTTGGCCGGCCGGGCTGGGACCATGTCACCATCTCCAAGGCCGTCCAGGCCAGCTCCGCGCTGCCGGGCCTGTTCCCGCCGGTGGAGATCGACGACAACTACTATGTGGACGGCGCCCTCAAGAAGACGCTGCATGCCACCGTGGCCATGGACGAGGGCGTGGACCTGATGCTCTGCCTGAACCCGCTGGTGCCCTTCAATGCCACGCCGGATCTCGCCTCCCGGGTGATGCAGCGCGGCCTGCCCGCCGAAAAACGCCGCATCCCGCGCATCGTCGATGGCGGCCTGCCGGCCGTGCTGAGCCAGACCTTCCGCTCGATGATCCATTCGCGCATGGAGCTCGGCATGAAGCACTATGAGCGGGCCTACCCCGACACCGACATCCTGCTGATCGAGCCTGACCACCGCGACCCCGAGCTGTTCCTGGCCAACACCTTCAGCTACGGCCAGCGCCGGCAGCTGGCCGAGCATGCCTATCAGCAGACGCGCGCCATGCTGCGTTCGCGCCGCACCAGCCTGTCGGCCAAACTCGCGCGGCACGGCATCACGCTGGACGCAGCGGTGCTCGATGACCCGAAGCGCCACCTGGTCAGCCTGCCAAAGCCGCCGACCCGCATCGGCCAGGCCATTGCATCGTTGCAAGAGGTCATGGACGACCTGCAACACGCCCTGGCCCCGGCCGCTCGTTGACTGCGACGCGCCCGCGCACCAAAACAAGGCAGTGCGATGACAACCCCACTGCTCGCCATCCCTAGTGCCGCTGCGGGTGATACCGGGTTAGAGTCGCGGTCAAAGCTGAAAAAGCAAAAGGGGTAGACATCCATGGCGAAAAAAGCGCCACGCCGGACCGCAGAGCGCATCCTTGAGGTGACGCTCGACCTGTTCAACAGGTTTGGCGAACCCAATGTCTCGACGACGCTGATCTCGGCCGAGCTGAACATCAGCCCCGGCAACCTGTACTACCACTACCCGGCCAAGGACGAGCTGATCAACTCGCTGTTCGACCGCTATGAGCGCTCGCTGTCCGAGCTGCTCAATGCCAGCGACGGCGTGCGCGACGTGGAAGACGCCTGGTTCTTCATGCACACGCTGTTCGAGCTGATCTGGCAATACCGCTTCCTCTACCGCGACCTCAACGACCT
>JAZKHY010000010.1:0-82129 GCA_040385105.1 Pseudomonadota bacterium | reverse complement strand
AAGTCCCGTTGATCGTGATGTTGTCTGCTCCTACGCTGGCTCCCTTGCCAGCCTTCACAACCGCCGCACTTTCAATCAGCACGTCATCACCGGCCTCGACAACCACGCTGCCCACGCCGGATGTCACGCTCGTGCCAGTCTTGAAGATGATGTCCCTGCCACCCGTGATCGAGATATTGCCGGTGGTAGTGATGTTGTTCTTGACGACCACGGCGTTGACGCCGCCATCGATCGAGACATCCGTCACGCCGCTGACATTGCCCAGGTTGAAGGCCGCGTTGTCCGTGCCGCGCAGGTAGATGCCGCCGGCCGTGGAGGTGGCCGTGATGACCTGGTTGGCGTCCACGCCCACGTCCAGGTAATTGGAGAAGGAACCGATGTTGCCAACGGCCTGCAGCGTGACGGAGCTGCCCCGGATGTCCATGCCGGTGTCGGCAAACACGGCGTTGATGTTGCCCCCCGTGGAGAACAGGATCACCTCTTCCGGCGAGTACACCGTGTCGATGTTCAGGTCGCCGACAGGGGCGGTCATGTACACGCCCTTGTTGCCGCGTGCGACATACGAGGCGCCGGTGCCATTGCTTCCAACACGCAGCATGCTGGACTTGGTGCCGATGGCAAAGTCGCCGGCCTCCAGGATGGCGGTGTTGGCGTTGATCACCGCCACATTGGCGGCGGCGTTGCCGTTGGTCAGGTCGCCGATCACCTTGATCCGGGCTTCCTTGGTGGTCAGCACCGAGTCCAGCGCCAGGCTGCCGCGCGAGGCGATGAAGATGTTGCCGGTGGAGTAACCGCCGTTCAGGCCTTCCGAGACCAGGTTGTTGGCCAGTACGTTCAGCGGCTTGTTCTGGAACACGGTCACGATGCTGCCGCTGATGCCGAAGTCGCTGCGTTCGGCGGCGGCCAGTGCCACCTTCTGTGCATTGGTCAGCAGCGACGGGTCTCCCGACAGGTCGATGGCCAGGCCCGGTGTAACGCGGTTGCCCACGCCGGCATTGGTGAACAGCTCGATCTTTGCGCCGCGCACGTTCGGGTCCTTCACGGTCACGTTGGTGTTCGTGACTTCCTTGAGCAGCCCCGGCGTGAGTGCAATGCCCAGCTCCTTGTCGGACCAGCTGGAACCCCTGAGCATGCCGGTAACTTCGGTGCTGGCATAGGTGCTGGCGCCACTGGCCGCGGTGCCCGTCTTGAGCAGCGCGCCCGCGCCGACCGCGCCGGCACTGGTCACCACCTGGTAGCTGTACGACCCGTCATAGGCCGTGGTCAGCGAGCCGGCTGAACTGCCCAGCGTGGTCAGGCGCGCATTGAGGGCCTGGTACTCGGTGGTCTTGTCGGCCTGGTAGCGGGTGATCTGGGCCGACGTCATGCCGGCTTCGGTGAAGGCGGCGATCTCGTTGGCATCCAGGGTGTACACGTACGACGCGTTGTAGGCCGTATCGCCAGTCTGCTGCGCCTGCCGGGCGCGGATGTTCCAGTAGTTCTGGTAGTCGCGGTTGACGTTGGCCACATACGACGCGACCATGGTGTCCTGCTTCTGCACCGACGCGGCGCCGCGCAGTTGCAGCCCGTCCCAATACGCCAGCAGCTGGGCCCAGGTACGGGTGTCAACGGTTTCAACCGGGTTGCCGTCCAGGATCATGCCGTCGGACTTCAGGCGCACATTGCCGGTTTCCGCAGCAACCGACTCCACCAGCATGTTGCCGGAGGTGTTGCCCGACCATGTCTGGGAGTACAGGTTCACGTCGCCATAGGCGTTGGCCTTCACGCCATGAGCGGTGAACAGTGCCGGGTCGGTCGTGTCCTTGACGCGGATGTTGACGGGGGCGTTACCGCTGATGGAGCCGATGTTGCCGTCGGAGTAGAGCTCCACGCGCTGCGCCTGGATGGCCGTTCCGGAATTCAGGCTGACCAGGTTGCCCTTGGAATGCAGCGCCACGGTCCCGGAAGCGCTGATGTTGCCTGCGATCGTGTTGGTGCTGAGCTGGTTGACGCGGAAGTCGCCGCCGTTGGCATAGCCGCTGAGCGTGACGTCCGGCGCCACCGAGCCGGCCACTCCCGGTACGGGCGAGGAATACAGCTGGATGGCCTGCGCCGTGCTGCCCACCGCGCCACTGGCCTGCAGCACCACCGACTTGCTGGTGATGTTGCCCAGCGCGCTGCCGACGATGTTGCCCGAAGTGGCGTTGATGGTGGTAATGCCATTGAGGTTGCGCACGCTGCCATTGAGCTGCACGTCGGCAGTGGAGTTGACGGTGATGGTGCCGCTTGACGAGCCGAGGAAGTCCACGCTGATCGGGTAGTCGGCCTTGACGGTGTTGTAGTAGATCGTCTTGGTCGGCGTCGTCACGCGGTACTGCGTGTAATAGCGCGAGGTGATGCAGAACCAGGCGTCGCACTCGCTCCAGGTGTTGTACACCGACACGGTCTGCGCGCCGTTGGATGTGGTGATCGAGGTCTGGTCGAAAGGCGTGTTCTGCAGCGCGGTCTGGTTCAGCAGCAGCCGCTGGCCGCCGGGAATGTTGTAGCTCTTGAGCGTGACCGGGCCGTAGATGATGTCGCCGCGGCCAGCCCACTCCTCCACCGTGAGCGAGCTCAGGCCGAAGAACGAGCGCGTGACCGTTTCCTTGTCCACGATGGTGGACTGGTCCACACCCGTGGTGTAGAGGTAGCGCATGCCCGTCTGCGGGTCGTAGATCACGCTTTGCGAGGTGGAGTTGGAGGCAGGCGCCGCGCCGGTGGAGATGGTATGGCCACCGTCCACGCCATTGGTGGTCATCCAGGTGTCGGTGATGATCTGGCGGTCCGAATTGCGCGTGTAGGTCGTGTTCTTCAGCGACGTGATCGCGCCGCTGCTGTTGACCGTCTGGATGTCGCTGATCTCCACCACGCCAGACGCGCCGCTGCCGGCATCCAGGCCGCGCAGCACGGTCTTCTTGCCGGTGGTGTTGTTCACCGTGATGCTGCCGTAGCCGTCGGACACCTTCAGGTGGCCGCCCGCGCTGGAGCTGGACTCGGTGTTCATGATCTGGCCGAACAGCTTGATGTAGCCGCTCTTGACGGCGGCGCCATCGATGATGAACTGGTCATTGGTGGCGTCGTAGGTGGCGCCGAGGTTGCTGCCGCCCTGGGCCATCAGGCGGAACTGGGTCGCGCCGTTGACGTTGCCCTGCACACTGTTGTAGGTGGCGTACAGCTCGTCGGTCTCTGCGTCGTAACTCACCGTCATGCCGTTGCGGCCGCTGAAGTTGCGGTAGCGCAGCGCGTTGGTCACCGTGCCTGAGCCGCGGTTATTCAGGTAGGCGGCGCGGAAGGCCAGCACGTCGGAAGGCGTGACGCCGAAGAAGTCGGCCGAGCCCGTGACCAGCACGTTGCCCACACTGGACGGCAGATTCACGGTGTAGTCGGTGATGCCGCTTTGCACGTTGCCGTTGATGTTCAGGTAGCGCGCGCTCAGCAGGATGGCGCCGTTGGCCATGATGCCGATGGGCGTTGCGCCGCCCTGGCGGGCCTGCGGGTCGGCGCCGACATTGAAGAAGCCGTTCTGGTAGGACTGGACGAAGTCGCCGTTCTTGGAGGTGATGTCCACCACGCCCGCGCGGATGGTGCCCTGCGAGTAGATGCTGCCGGCTTCGCTCACGATCTGCACCAGGCCGTCCGGGTTGAAGATGGTGGTGCCCGCGTTCAGGATGATGTCCGGCGCCGGCCGCACGGCGCCCACGCGCGTTTCGTTGGCCGGGTTGTAGTTGCTCTTGATGGTCACCGAGGCGCCGTTGTTGGCCGTGGTGTTGTGGCGCGTGTTGATCGACGACAGGGTGGCGCCGCTGGCCGTGGCGTCGATGGCGTTGATCTTGTTGATCTCGGCGTTGTCATTGACCAGGAAGCCGTTGAGGCGGACTTCGGCGCCCTCGGCGCTGACCGAGATGTTGTTGACCTTGACGATGCTGGACGAGTTGTTGGTGATGGTCACCTTCGCATCGCCGGGTGCCGACAGGCTGCCCTTGCCGGTCAGCTGGTTGGCAAAGATGTTGATGTCGCTCAGCTGAACCGTGATGTCCGGGATGTTCTGCACCATCTGCGTCGGGCCGGTGACCACGGTCTTGGAGTAGGAACCGCCGTACTCGTTGCCGTTGGCATCCTTGCTGGGCGCCGTGCCGTCGGGCAGCGCCAGCCGGGTGGTGATGGTGTTGACCGTGCTGGTGACATTGTTGTAGTTGGTTACGTCAATGTCGTAGTCTTTCTTGGCGGGGTTGTACTTGCTGGTGTCGTAGGCGTTCTTCTCGGTGGTCAGCGTGTTGATCAGCGTGCTGGTGATCGTATTGCTCGTGTAGTTGGTGACGGTCACGTTGGTGACGTTCGGGTCCACCTTGGCATCACCCTGGATGGTGTTGTAGGTGGTGATCAGGTTGTTGATCGTCGTGCGCTCGTTGGTGAGGTTCGTGTCGGCGGTGGTCTTCGCAGTCGTTTTGGCCGTCACATCCGCGGTCAGGTTGCTGATGGTGGTGAGCTCACCCCCGGTGCAGGTCGTGGTGGCGCACTTGAACGCAGCCAGGGCATCCTGGGAGATCTTGAGATTGGAGGCTGCCGTGGTGACAGCAGAGTCCAGCCCCGGCAGCTTGGCCTGCTCGGTGATGATGGTGTTACCGGTGCTGATCAGGTCGATGATCTTGTTGTGCACATACAGCGTGTTGTCGTAGGGCACCTTGGAGGTGTTCACCTCGGTCTGCAGCGGCGTGAGGGCGGCCTGGGCCACCAGCAGCTGGGCCTGCGCCAGCTCGTACTGGCTCTTGCTCGGGACATTGAGGTTGATGAACTCGACGATGCCGGTGGTCGCATTGCGCACAGCCAGGCCCTGCGCCACGAGGCGGCCTTCCAGGAAGTTGCGCTCGTTGGCGTAGGCCGTGGCTTCGGCCGTACCGGCATAGTCACGCTCCTTGTCACGCAGCCACTGGATGCGCGCCCAGACTTCCTGGCCAACGGCCTGCTGGCTGGTGGTGATATTCAGGTTGGCGGTATTGGTCGTGACCTTGGAGCCCACGGTGTAGTTGTTGGTGCTGCCGGTCACGTCCTCGGAAATCACCACATCCACGAAGCGGTTCGCGCCCACGCGAACGGTTCCGTCGACATTCACCACGCCGGTGGTGCTGCGCGTGACTTCGCTCTTCTTGATGTCAAACGACACGTCGCCGCCGCCCATCGCATTGCTCACGGCGCTCACGGCAGCCGCGGCGAGTTCGCGGTACACGTCCTTGCCGATGCCGACCGAGGTAACGCGGGTGTCGGGGTTGGCGCCGAAGATGTAGCGCGCATCGTCGGTGCCGGTGTAGGCGCCCAGGTTGATGTCGGCGGCCGATTCCATCAGGGAGCCGCTGGCCATCGTCAGCGTGTTGTTGGTCGTCAGCCTGGAGCTGGCGTCCGGACCGCCGGCAATCGGGATGGCGGTCTTGTTCCAGGTGTGTACGTCGCTGTTGATCAGGAACTTGTTCAGGTTGCCCGACGAGTCGGCACCCGCGTTCATGAGGATGTTGCCGCGGCCGGTGGTGACGGTGCTCGCGCCTGCCAGGGTCACGGTGTTGCCGCCGGTGTACCGGGCCCAGGCCGTGCCATCAGGCGCGCCAGCCAGGCCGTAGGTGTCGACCGCCACGCGGGCGTCCAGGTCCGTCACCGTGCGCGAGCCGACCTTGATGTCGCCCAGCGGCGCGTACAGGATGGCATTGGCAGCCAGCGTCACGGAGTTGTCGTCCTGGTTGACGACCTGCTTGCTCACGCCGGTCGCCACCGGAATGGCGCCTCCGGAGTTCATGACCACGCGGTCGCGCAGCGTGATGTCGCTGCTGGCGTCCAGCTTGATGACCGAGGTGTTGCTGCCGAGGACCAGGTCGGTGGTGATGCTGGCGCTGTCGCCCACGCTCACGGCCGTGGTCTGGCGGTAGTCGGTGGTGGAGACCGCAGCCGGCGCGTCGATCACGCCGCCAGAGCCGGACTTGATGTTGGCCATGCCGTCGGAGCTGCCATCCCACCAGTCTTTCATGGCCTTGCCCTTGGCCGTCATGGTGAAGTTGCCGGCATTGACGCTGGTCCCGCCGCCGACGGCGGCGCTGGTGGACGTGTTGATGGTGTTGGTGATGATCGAGCCGCTGGAGCCGACCACGGCGGCGCTGACGGTGTCCACGCGGCCATTGAAGTCGTTCAGGCGCTGGGCCTTGACCGTGACGTTGGTGCCGCGGATATAGGCGTTGGCCGAGTCGGCATCGAGCAGGGCATTGGTCTGGCCGGTCATGGTGGTGGCCGCGATGGCGGCACTGCCGGCGATCACGCCGCCGGTGCCGGCCACGGCCTGGCTACGGCTCGTGACCTTGGCGTCGGCATTCACCGTGAGGTCCGTCGTGCGCAGCGTGACGGCGGTAGCGGTGAGGTTCTTGATGGACGCGTTGGTATTGCCGGTGGAGTTGCTGTTGGCATAGACGGCGCCCAGCGCGATAATGCCGCCGCTGTTGGCCGTGCCCAGTGCATGCTGCGAGGTGTCGCGCAGCGCGTCAACACTCAGGCTGCCCATCGGCAGCGCAGCGGCTTTCCATTCGGCCGTGACGTTGCTGGAGTCGCTGACTTCCGCGATGGCGCCATTGGCACCCAGCAGCAGGCCGCCGCCGGCCGCGTAGGCCAGGGCTTCAAGGTTGTAGCCGCTGGCGGGCGCGGCATTCTGCGCCGTGACCGTGACCGCGCCGGCGCCGAAGTTGCCGGTGCCGGCCACGCTGGCGGTGGTGTCGCCGCTGAAGGTGGCCTTGGCCACTGCCACGCCGATCTGCAGGCCGGCGGAGACGGAGATGCCGGCCACGCTGGCCGACAGCTTCGGACTGTGCAGCGCCTTGACCGACAGGCCGCCGGTCTGGCTGAAGCTGGCCGCCGAGCCGATGGTGGCTGCGACCTTCTGCGAATCGGTCACGGTGGCGGCATTGCCGGAGGCCGCCAGGCCCACGCCAGCTGCCGCAGCCTTGACGCTGGCCGCCAGGGTGCCGTTGGCGGTGGCGCCGATGGTCGCCTTGGTGATGGTGCTGTTGCCGGTGGGCGTGAAGTCTGCCGTCACCTCGCCGCTGCGGTTGAGCACGGCCACTGCCACGCCGGCCGCCGCGAGGCCAACGCCCGCGCCGTAGGCTTCAGACCTGGCATTGCTGCTGTCGGTGGAAGCCAGGGTCACGTTGCCGCCACCCAGCGAGGCGGCGTCAAGGTTGGCCGACACGTTGTTGTCGATCAGGCCGACCGACACGGACGCCGAGGCCGCCAGGCCCACCGCACCTGCGGCAGCGCCGGTGCGGCTCAGGATGGTGTCGCGGCCGTCGCCGCCGGTCCAGGTGCCGGACTTGTCGCGGGCAATGGCCGTGACGTTGATGGCGGGCTTGCTGCCGCTGCGGCCCTGCAGCAGGCTGAGCGAATCCACGCTGGCATCGACCAGGTTGGACACCTTGGCAACGGAAATGGCGCCGGCCACCCCGTAGCCCAGGCCCAGGCCGGCCGCGCCGACGGTGTTACGGAGGGCTGTCTCGGACGTGGCGGCCACGGTGGTGGCGGTGGTGGTGGCAATGGTGGAGTTGGTGATGCGCGCGCGCGTGGTGTTGGCCAGCGGCGTGTTCATCTTCGCCATGAAGTCGTACGAGTTGGCGCTGTTGACGGTGTTCTTGCTGGTGGTGCTGAACCCGGTCTTGGCGCTGTTGGTCTCGTCAATGGTGCCGGCGTCAGACTGCTGGCCACCGAGGCGGTTCTTGGTGGAGAAGCTGTTGGCCTTGGTGAGGGCGCCGCTGCCGCCGAGCACGGCGGAGATTTCGCTGTCGGACTTGGACGACGTACTGGAGGAGCCCAGGCCGATCATCGTGATCTGGATGCTGCCGCCGATGCCGCCCGTCAGGTCCGCGCCGCCTGCAACTGCAAGGGCGTCAACGTCCTGGGTGTTTTTGGCGTCCACCGTGACGTTGTTGGCCGTGACGGTGCTGTTGGCAATCCATGAATCTGCCTGGCCGCGTGCCAGCGCCAGGCCGATGGCCGCGCCAGTGCCGCCGGCGCCGAAGCCGATGGCCGCCGCGCCACCGATCTGCTGCACCGTTGTGTCCACAGAGGACTCTATCGTGACGTTGCCGGAGAGCGCGTTCATGGTGGTCTTGTTGACGGTGGCAAGCGCCGTGTCGTCGAGCACCATGACGCTGACTGCGCCGGCAAAGGAATAGCCGCCGATTGAGCCGCTGACCACCGACTGCGAGATGTTGGTCTGGCTTTCTGCATCGACCACCACGTTGCCGTTGGAGGTGATGGAAGTGTTGGCTGTTTCGTTGTCTGCCGCCACGGTGGATGCGCCGATGCGCGCAGTCGTGGTGTGGGCGTTGACCAGTATGCCGAAGGAGCCGGCCACGCCGACCACGCCGCCGGCGACAGCGCCGACGATGGAGCCAAAGGCTGCGTCGTGGTCGGCCTTGACCGTCAGGTCGTCGCTGGTGAACGAGCCGCCATAGACGACGGCATCGGTCCTGCCGCGCATGATGCCGATGCTGCCGGTGCCCTGTACACCCACCAGGCCGACGGAGCCGCCTGCGTCCAGCGTGGAGATGCCTTCGGTCGCGCGCGCCTTGACGGTGGCGTTGCCTTGTGCGGTGGTGTTCGAATTGAGTACGCGTGCCTGGGTGGTCACGTTGTAGCCCGAGCCTTCAATCGCCGCGCCGACGCCAGCAAACGCGCCCACGCCGACCGCGCCGGCAAAGCCGGAGCCGTAGGTGTGGCTGGCGGCCAGCACGTTCACATCCTGCGCTGCGGCAGCGCCGCTGGTGCGCTGGTTGACATCCGCGCCGGTGATAGTGGCCGAGGTAGTGGCCACGATGGCATTGGCATTCAGCGTGGCTGCGACGCCGACCGAGCCGCCACCCACCGAGAATGATCCGTTGGCCAGGTTGCGCTTGGCCAGCGCGGTAACCGCCACACCCTGCACGGCCTTGGTTCCGGTGGCCAGGGTGACGGGGACGAAGGCCGAGCTGGGGTTGGTCAGGCCCACGGTGTAGGTGCTGTTCAACTCGCCGTTGGTGATGTTGCTGGTAGCACCGCTGCCGGTGGACTTGCCATCGACCTTGGTCTTGCCCGAGACGTCGCTGCCGCCGACGGTGGCGGACGTCTCGCCGGTAATGACGGCGACGCCCGACGACACGCCGACGCCCGCTGCAGCCAGGCCGATGCCGGCGGAACCGGCAATGGACTGGATGACGTCGCTGCTTTCGGCAGAGATGACGACGTTATTGCTGGCCAGCACATCGGCGCTGCGGTCCACCAGGGTGCGGGTGTTGGTGCCGATCACATTGATGGAGGCCGAGCCGGCCACGCCCGCAGAGGCGTCAGCGGCAATGCCGGCTGCCAGCGACTGGATGTTGCCACTGGACAGTGCGCCCACCATGACGTTGCTGCCGGTGACAGTGTGCAGGCCGCCCAGGCCCGATGCTGCGACGCCGCGGATACGCGCGTCGATGTTGTTGTTGATGGTGTTGACCGAGGAGGCCACGCCCACGCTGGTGCCGCCACCGAAGGCTGCGGCGCCCGCAACGCTCTTGATGCTGGCGTTGTCCGTCGCATTGACCTTCACATTGCCGCTGGTGGCCAGTGCCGAAGCGCCGTCCAGCTCGGCCAGGGTGGAGTTGCCGATGGTGTTGACTGCGGAAGAGCCGCTGACTGCAACGCCGGCTGCAGCGCCCGACACGGCCATGGTTTCGATGGTCTCGCCGGCCGTGCTGGACACCGTGATGTCGCCGGCGCCACCGTTGATGGTGGAGCGCACCGCGCGGCTGCTGGTGTCGTTGCTGACGACGTTGACCGCGCTGGCCGCGCCGACGGCGCCGCCGCCTGACAGGGCAGCTGCGCCCGAAAGTGTGTGGATCTCGGAAGTGTCCGACGAAGTAATGCTGGTGGCGCCCGTGGCATTCAGCGTCGAGGTGTCCACCAGAGCCGCCGTGGTGTTGTCCACCAGGTTGTTGACGGTAGAGCCGCTCACTGCCACACCTGTGCCGCCGGAGCCGGCCGCAGCCAGGCTCCAGATGGTTTCCTTGGAGGTGGCGATGACGCTGGACGAACCCGAGCCCAGCGTGGCCGTCACGTTCTGCACTGTGGCCGTCACGCTGTTCTTGATGTCTGCGCTGCCGGCAGCGGCGCCGACGCCGACGGCGCCAAAGCCGATGCCCAGCGAGCCGGCGAGCATGCGGATGTCTGCGGTGTCCTCGGCCTTCACCGTCATGCCGCCGCTGGTCAGGGCGAGGGTGGACAGCTTGGCGCTGGTGGTGTTGTGCACGGTGCCAGTGACGGCCGAGCCGGCGACGCCGACGTTGCCGCTGATGGCTGCCGCCACCGCGATGGCCTTGATGTCGGACGAGTTGGTGGCCGTGAGCGACAAGGCGCCGGAGCCTGCTGCGCCGGTCTTCCAGGTGCCGCCATCAATGAGCGCTTCCGTCGTGTTGCTCACACTGTTGATGGAGGCAGCGCCGCCCACAGCTCCGCCGCCGCCGAAGTCGATGGCGGCCGCACCTGTGAGGTTGCGGATGTTGGAGTCGTCAGAGGCGGCAATGGTCGTGCCGGTGCTGGTGACCGAGGTCGAGCCGTAGCTGGCACGGGTGTCGTTGTCGATGACGTTGGTGGCCACTGAAGGCGAAACCGCCATGCCCGCCGCAGCCGAGATGGCAACGGCGATGGTGTCCACGTTCTCAACGCTCTTCGTGTCGTTGGTGAGGGTGCCCGACAGCGTCATGCTGCTGCCCGTGGCGCCGGAGAAGGTTTCGTTGGTGATGGTGTTCACCGAGGCTGCAAAGCCCACACCCACTGCGCCAAAGGCCAGCGCCGCTGCGCCCGACAGTGACTGGATGGTGGCGGTGTCCTGCGCCTGCTGCGTCACATTGCCGGCCGTCAGCGTGGTGCCCGTCATCAGCGCATGCGTCTTGTTGACGATGGTGTTGGTGGCCGCCGAGAGGCCGACGCTCACGCCCGCTGCAGCGGAGCCTGCCGCCGCCAGCGACTTGATGGTTTCGTTGTTCGTGGCGGTATGGGTGAAGGCGCCCGAGCCTGCGTTGAGCGAAGTGCTTTGCACCAGCGCTTCGGTGGTGTTGGTGATGGTGTTGACCGAAATGCCGCCGCCGACTGCCGCGCCCGATACGCCAATGGCGACTGCGCCTGCCAGGGTCTGGATGTCGGAGCTGTCGCTCGCCACCGTGGACCCACCGTTGCTGGTACCCGTGACGCCCTTGAGCAGCGCCTCGGTTTCGTTGGTCACCGTGTTGCCCGTGGCCGAGCCGGCACCGGCGTCAGGACCCGCGCCCAGGGAAACGGCGATGGAGGCAATCGTGTTGATGCTCTCGGCATTCACATCGAGCGCGCCGGTCAGCGACACGGATGCGGTGTCGATGGTGGCCGTGGTCGCATTGCCGATGTAGTTGTTGGCCAGGGCAATGCCCACTGCCGTGCCGCCGCCGATGGCCACGCCGCCGGACAGCGTCTTGATGATGGATGTGTCCTTGGCCTTGATGGCCAGGTTGCCCGCCGTCAGCGAGGTGCCGCCCGAGACCTTGGCGGTGGTGAAGTTGTGGATGGTGTTGACCACCGTGGAGCCGGAAACGGTGATGCCGCTGCTGCCGGCGGCCGAGGCGGCCAGGGCCTGAATGTCGCTGTTGGAAGTGGCGGTGATCTTGGCCGCGCCCGAGCCCACATTCACGCTGCCGCCGCTGATGAGGGCTTCGACCGTGTTGACGATGGTGTTGGTGCTGAGCGCAATGCCCACGCCTGCGCCGCCCAGGCCAACCGCCGCTGCGCCGGCGATGGTCTTGATGGACGAGGTGTCCGAGGCCGCAACGTCGGCGCTGGCGCCGGTGACGGTGACACCCGTCAGTTTGGCCCGCGTGGTGTTGGTGATGGTGTCCACCGAGGCCGAGCCCGCGGCCGCGCCGCCGGTGCTGCCGGCTGCGGAGGCGGCAATCGCCTTGATGTCTGCCGAGTTGGTCGCCGTGACCGAGGTTGCGCCCGCGCCCGAGGCCCAGGTGCCGCCGCTGACCAGCGCTTCGGTCGTGTTGCCCACCGTGTTGATGGAGAACGCGCCGCCAAATGCACCGCCGCCACCGAAGTCGACGGCAGCTGCGCCCGTCAGGGTGCGGATGGTGGAGTCGTCTGTGGCGGCCAGCGTGGTACCGGTGCTGGTGACCGAGGTGCCGCTGTAGCTGGCTTGGGTGTCGTTGTCGATGGTGTTGGTGGCTGCCGAGGGCGACACGGCCAGACCCGCCGCAGCCGAAATGGCAACGGCGATGGTGTCCACGTTCTCCACGCTCTTCGTGGCGTTGGTCAGCGTGCCCGACAGCGTCATGCTGCTGCCAGTCGCGCCGGAGAAGGTTTCGTTGGTGATGGTGTTGATGGAGGCGGCAAAGCCCACACCGGCAGAGCCGAAGGCCAACGCTGCAGCGCCTGAGAGCGACTTGATGGTGGCAGTGTCTTGTGCCTGCTGCGTCACATTGCCGGCCGTCAGCGTGGTGCCGGTCATCAGCGCATGCGTCTTGTTGACAATGGTGTTGGTGGCGGCCGAGATGCCGACGCCCACGCCTGCAGCCGCCGAGCCTGCGGCTGCCAGCGACTTGATGGTCTCGTTGTTGGTGGCGGTGTGCGTGAAGGCGCCGGTGCCGGCGTTCAGCGAGGTGCTTTGCACCAGCGCCTCGGTGCGGTTGGTGATGGTGTTGACGGACACGCCGCCGCCCACCGCAGCGCCCGAAAGGCCGATGGCCACGGCGCCGGCCAGGGTCTGGATGTCGGAGATGTCGCTGGCGACGGTGGAGCCGCCGTTGCTGGTACCCGTCACGCCCTTGAGCAGCGCCCTGGTTTCGTTGGTGACCGTGTTGCCGGTGCCGGAGCCCGCACCGCCGTTGGCGCCGGCGCCCATTGACACGGCAATGGAGGCGATGGTGTCGTTCGCCTCGGCCGTCACGTCCAACGCGCCGGTCAACGAAACGGATGCCGTGTCGACGGTGGCCGTGGTGGCGTTGCCGATGTAGTTGTTGGCCAGCGCAATGCCCACTGCCGTGCCGCCGGCGCTGATGGCCACGCCACCGGACAGCGTCTTGATGATCGACGTGTCCTTGGCCTTGATGGCCAGGTTGCCCGCCGTGAAGGCTGCGCCTCCCGAGGCCTTGGCGGTGGTGAAGTTGTTGATGGTGTTGATCACCACCGAGCCCGAGCCGGCGCTTTCGCTGGCACCCGCCACCGAGGCAGCCAGCGCGCGGATGTCGCTGGTGGTCGTCGCGCCGAGCTTGGCCGCGCCGCTGCCCACGTTGATACTGCCGCCGACGATCTGCGCATCCACCGTGTTCTTGATGGTGTTGGTGCTGGCGGCAAGGCCCACGCCCGCGCCGCCCAGGCCGATGCCCACCGCACCGGCGATCGTGTGGATGATGGACGAGTCGGCAGCCGCCACGTCGGCGCTGGCGCCCGTGACAATGGCGCCGCCCGAAAGTTTCGCCGTTGTGCTGTTGGTGATGGTGTCAATGGATGCCGAACCTGCGCCTGCGCCTGCGCTGCTGCCGGCGGCCGACGCGGCCAGGGCCTTCATGCTCTGGTCGTTGGTGGCCTTGAGCGCGAATGCGCCCGCGCCAGCGGCAATCGTGCCGCCCGAAAGCAGCGCATTCGTCTTGTTGGTGACGGTGTTGACGGACAGTGCCCCGCCCACGGCCGTGCCGCCGCCGAAGCTGATGGCCGCCGCGCCGGACAGCGTGCGGATGGTTGCATCGCCCTGCCCCAGGCTGGACTGGTCGGCCTGGTTGGTGGTGGCGGCGCTGATGTCAACGCCCACGCCGCTCAGGTTGGCGCCGCTGAAGTCGGCCACCGTGGTGTTGGAGACGGTGTTCGTCGCGATCGAGGGCGAGATGGCATTGTTGCTCGCGGCCGAGAGGGATACCGCGATGGATTCGATGGTCGACAGGTTCCTTGCCTTGGAGGACAGCAGGCCGGTGGTGGCCGTGAGGCTGCCGCCAGAGGCGCCGACGCTGGCGGTGTTGACGATCGTGTTGAACGAACTGGCAATGCCCACACCGTTCTTGCCCAGGGACAGCGCCGCGGCGCCGGAGACCGAGGCGATCTTCGAGGTATCGGTCGCGCTTTGGGCGATGCTGCCGGCCGAGACCTTGGAGTTGGAGGCCGTGGCCTGCGTGGTGTTGGTGATGGTGTTGACCGCGATCACGGGCGCCACGGCGTTTTCGTCGCCGGTGCCGGCCAGTGCGACGGCCGCAGAGCGGATCGTCGCGTTGTTGGTGGCTGAGTGTGTGAATGCGCTGCCGCCGAGTTGCAGGTCGCTGGCGCCTTCGATGGTGGCCCTGGCGGCGTTGACCACCGTGTTGAGCGAGCCGGCGCCGCCGACGGCGTTCTTGGCCAGGCTGATGGCCGCGCCGCCCGCGAGCGAGTTGATGGTGGATGTGTCGCTGGCAGTGATGAGGCCGCCCGCTCCGTTCGTCACTGTGACGTTGTTCAGGCCCGCCAGCGTGTCGTTGCTGACGCTGTTGGTGGTGGCCGATGCTGCCACCGCCGTGCCTTCGCCGCCGGAGCCGGAAGCTGCCATGGAGTCGATGGTCTCATTGCCCGTGGCCTGCACGTACAGCATGCCGCCGGCACCCTGGTTGTCCAGCTTGATCGTGCTGCTGGCGGCCGAGGCCTCGATGTCATTGCTGATGGTGTTGAGCGACACCGCGCCGCCGATGGCCTTGCCCGCGATCGAGATGGACAGCGCGCCGCCCAGGTTGCTGATGGTGGCCGTGTCGCTGGCCTTGATGAAGGTGTCGCGCGAGAAGGCCTTGGTGTCCAGCATCTTCGCCGTCGTCTTGTTGACGATGGTGTTGGTGATGACGGCGCCGGAGGCGGCCGTGCCGCTGTCGGTGCTGCCGGCTGCGCCGACAGCGACGGCCTTGATGGTCTCGTTGTTGATGGCTTCCAGCGTGAGGTCGCGGTTGCCGCTGTTCAGCGTAGAAACCCAGGTCGTCGGGCCCACCGTCTTGTCGTCCACCAGCACCGAAGTTTCGTTGGTGATGGTATTGACGGCCAGCGCGCCGCCGAATGCGGTGCCGGTCTGCCCGCCAAGGTTCAGGGCCACGGCGCCGTTATAGGCCTGGATGTTGGAGGTGTCGCTGGCCTTGAGGTCGACGAACACACCGGAGAGGTTGGAGCCGGTCGAGCTCACACTGGTGTTGTCGGTAATGGTATTGAAGCTGCCCGCCACACCAATGGCATTGGACTTGCCGGTGGTGATGGCCGCGGTCGCGCCCACGGCGAACAGTGTCGAGGTGTTGGTCGCCGTGGCGTTGAACGCGGCGGCGGAGGTCAGTGTGGACTGGTCCAGGCTGACGGCGGCGGTGTTGGCCACGGTGTTGAGCGAGCCGGCGATGCCTGCGGCAGCGCCCTCGCCGGAGAACACCAGCGCGCCGGAGTACGCATCGATGGTGGACTTGTCGCTGGCCGCGATAGTGATGGCGCCGGCGCTCAGCGTGGTGCGCTCGACCGTGGCGTAAGTCTTGTTGGTGACGGTATTGACCGCGCCCGAGCCGGTGACGGCTTTGCCGTCCGAGCCCGCGCCGCCACTGGCGGCGATCGCCTGGATCTTCGCCTCTTCGGTGAAGGTCACGCTCGCGGCGTTGCTGCCAAGTGTCGAGGTGCCGCCCAGGTCCGATATCCGCGCCGTGTTGGTGTTGGTCACCGTGTTGCCGGAGATGGCCGCACCGATGGCGCTGCTCTTGCCCAGCGTGACCACAGCGGTACCGGTGACGTTCTCGATGGTGGACTTGTCGGAGCCGTACACCGTGAGCTTGCTGTCCTTGATGACGGAGGTGCCGTCCAGGATGGCGCTGTTGGTGTTCTTGACGATGTTGTTCGACAGCGAGCCGCCCAGCGCATCCTTGTCCGAGGACACGGTCACGCCAACGGCCATGGACTCGATGGTGGCGGTGCTCTCGGTGGCAATGAAGATGTCTTCCACGCCGGTCAGCGTGAGGCTGTTGCCGTTGGCCTTGTTGGTGTTGTTGATGTCGGCAACGGCGGTGGCAATGCCGATGGCATCGCCCTTGGAGTAGGACAGCGCGCCGGCGAAGGTCTGGATCAGCGACGTGTCGCTGGTGCGGGCCTTGACCTGGTTGATGCCAGGCATGTTGGTACCGGTCAGGTTCTTGAGCGTGGCTGACTGGTCGTTGGAGATCAGGTTGAAGGTGATCGAGCCGACCAGTGCTTCGTCCTTGGCGCCGAAGCCCAGGGCCGCGCCCATGGACAGGCCGCGTATCTGCGCATTGCCAATGGCCTCGGCGACGGTGTTTCCGGTCACGGTGGCGCCGTTGACCTCGGCCTTGGTGTCGTTGTCTGTGACGTTGATCACCATGGCCAGGCCGCCGGCCGTGCCGCCCGCGCCGGTACTCTTGGTGATGTTGACCTGGCCCGCGAAGGCATCGATGTGCGTGTCGTCGGTGGCCTTTGCCGAGCCGCTGCCCAGCGTGCCACCGGTGATGGTGGCACTGGTGGTGTTGTCCACGATGTTCACCGCGATCGAGCCGCCATAGGACGAGTCCTCGGCGCCCGATACACCGACGGCAAAGGAGCGGATGTACGCCTCGGAGTCGGCCAGGACATCGGCACTGTCAGCCACCTTGGTGTTTTCAAGGGTCGCATTGACCGTGTTGGACACCGTGCTGGAGATGACGGCCGCGCCCGTTGCCGAGCCCTTGTCGCCCACGTTGATCTGCACCACGCCGGCGACCGCAAGGATCGAGCCGCCATCATGGCCGCCGCCCATCGCGGAGTCGTCCAGCAGGCTTTTGCCGCTGTAGTCATAGCGGCCGTTCAGGACGTCACCGTTGGCCAGCTTCAATTCGTAATCGGCGATCCGTTCACCCTCACGAGCCGTCAGCGTCGCGCCATTGGTGGAGCCCAGCGTGCTGTTCTTGACCGAGACGGTCGTGTTGTTGTTGATCAGGTTGAAGATGACGCTGCCGGTGTTCATGTCGGCAGACTTGATGGTGGAGATGCCCGCCGATGCGACGGCCGACATGATCTGCGTGGCGCTGTGGGCCAGGAAGGTTTCGTCGCCATAGTTGGACGTGGACAGGCCGGAGACGTTCACCTGCGTGTCGCTGCCCAGTTGCGCATACGTCAGGCCGACACCGAAGGACGATTTGCCCTGCAGCGTCGCCGAGCCCCCGCCGGTGCCAACCCTGGTGCTGTTGTAGGCCACGGCGTTGAAGTCGCCGGTGTTGCCGGCTGCGCCGGTGAAGGTGCTGTCGGTGATGTAGACGCGAGCCGCGTCCTTGGAAGGCTTGGTCGGGTCGTAATCCTCGCTGATGTGGAACATGAGCGAGGCGGCACCGGCATAGTTGCTGGCCTGATCGGCACTGGTCCCCGAACCGCCCAGGGCGGCGGCAATGCCGATGGCAAACGACAGGTTTTCGCCGCCCTTCAGGGCCTGCAAGTCCACGCTGTTGGACGTCAGCGAGAGGTTGGATGCGTGTGTCTCGACCTTGTTGCCCAGCAGCGTCAGGGCGATGGCGCCGGCGAAGTTGGTTTCCTGCTTGACCTCACTGTTGGAGATCGTCGCGCCCAGGGCGCCCGCCGCCGTGACCACGTTGGCCTCGCTGGAGGACGTGGCCTTCAGCACGTCCACCGAGCCGCCAAAGCCCGACAAATTGACCCGGGTGGACAGGTCAACGATATTGCCTGCGATGGAGCCCGCACCGGCGAAGGTCTTGTCCGGAACCTTCTTCTCCGGGCTCAGGCTCTTGGCGTCGCCCGGGCTGATGGCCGTGGGGTTACCCATCATGCTGTTCAACTTGGTCATTGCGCCGTTGGCAAAGGCAGAGACACTCTTGATCGCATTGCCGATACCCGATGCAGTGGTGCTGCCGGAAGCCACCGCGCCGGCCGCACCCATGGCAACGATGTTGCCACCGGTGTGCGCTGTAACGTCCATCATGCCGACCTTGAAGCCGTTGGTGGCACCCACAAAGGTGGATCCGGCAACGTCGTTGTCGGCAATTTCGGCGACGGTGTCGGTCTCTATGTAGTTCACCGCAACGCCAGCGCCGACTGCCTCGGAACTGAGCAGGCTCAAGGCACCTGCCAGTGCATACATCTGCGGCGTTTCAGCAGCCTCGACCTTGAATTTGCCGGCCTTGACGATAGCCTCGTTGTCCACGCTGGCCTTGGCATGGTTGAACGAAACGATCTGGACACCCATGCCAAGTTTGGTGGAGTCCGACGATTTGCCTGCACCGAAAGACATGTTCACCATGATGGTGTCATTCAAGGCGCGTACGGCTGCATTGGCAGCCTCCATGCCGGTCTGCGAATAAGTCGTCAGGCCGGTGCTGCCATCAACATTGGCCACCTCACTGACGCCCTGGATCCTGGCACCCTCGCGCACCACGGTATCGGCCGCGTTTTCCATGTACATGATGCCGTTGGACAGGCCAGACACCTTGCCGCCGTTGGCAAACATGATGCCGGCGCCCGTCTGCTGGATGTAAGCGATGTCGTTGTAGGCCTGGATTTCAATAGGGGCGGTGGCAACGAAATTGGCGTATTGGTTCCTGTCGGGTATGTTGACGTCCTGCCTGAGCAGCAATGTGCGTGTCCAGGCGGTGGACGTGTCTGACGCCACACTTGTCTGGATCGCAGCGCCCTTGCCCACTTCGGTCGTTGAAGTGTTGTTCAGGCCCATGAAGCTGATCGAGCCTGAAAAGCCGGTTTCTTCGCCGGTACCCAGGGCCTGCGCCCGCATATTCACGAAGCCGAGCGTTGCCGTGTCTGCAAACAGCTTGGCCCGGTCAGAGACCTTGGACAGGCTGTTCCAGTTTTCGTTGTCGAAATAGTCTTCGCCAAGGGTCCGGCGGATGGGCATCTCTACCTGCGAGAACAGTCCCACCTTGCCACCCGTGATGACAACGTCATTTCCGATGTTGGTCACTGCGTTGTGGTCGATGAGTCCGAAGGCAAACGCGCCTGCTGCCGCCTCCTTGGTCTGCGAGCCCTGCAGGTTGGACACTGCGGAAGCCTGGGCACCCAGCTGTTGCTGCCAGTCACCCACATACGAAGCAATCACCAACTCCTTGCTGGTGTCGCGGGTGTGAATGACAGCGCCACTGGTCAGATTGGCCTTGGCGTCGTGGTCTTCAATGGCGACGGCAATGGCACCCGCGTAACGGCTGGGCGTGATGGATGGTGCCACCGGCGTGTTGGAGTTGCGTGCCTTCCAGGCGCCTATCAGTGTGGCGATCATGGTTTCGCCCGCAACGTTCTGCAGATTTTTGGAAAAACGCGTAGCCGTGCTCTCGCCCGCCTGGGCCAGGGCATTGGTCTCATTGCTGGCCATATGGTCCAGCGCAGTGAGCGTGAATGTCGAAGCGTTGTTGACGATGCCGCCAAAGTTGACTGTGGCGTCCGTGTCCTGCAGCGTGAAGGCCAGGCCCAGCGCGGCCTTGCCGGCTGCGCCGGCGGCGGCATTGCTCTCGTTCATCACATCGGTGCGGTTGAACGAGGTGATGGAGATGTCACCCGTGTTGTTGACCTTGGTGCCGTTGCCGACAGTGATGCTGGTGTCGACGTCGACCCAGACGAAGCCGGCCGTCAATGCCATCGCCCCTTCCGTAGCCTTGCCTGCAGGCAGGTCGGTGTTGCCCGTGTGGACCTTGCCCTTGGCTTCAGTCACTGCAAGGGCGGAAATATTCAGGTCGTCACCAGCGATCGTCACATTGGAGCCGATGTTGACCGCGGTGGTGGAGTCGGCCCGCACCAGCATGGCCCCGATGCCCATCTTGGTGAGTCCAAGGCCGTTCGGCATCTTGGCTGCAAAGCTGCCTGCATTGCCCGCCTCGACCTCGTTCCGCGCGGTGATGTTGACTTCCTGTGTACCCTTGAGAACGCTGGTGCCCGTGATGTCAACGGTGGCCGCCGTCGTCACATGACTCAGGATGATGTTGATGCCGGTGAGCTTGCCTACGACGGCCAGCGCCTCACTCTCGAGCGTGCCAAAAGCCTCCAGCGAAGACGTCGGCGTGTCGTACTGGTCCCAGTATGCCGCGACCTCGGACGCATTGCCCTCGATAAAACTCGGGACGATGGGAAGGATCTTGATGACGGTCTCGGCCTTCACGTTGACCTTGTTCCCGGTGAGCGTGGAGTTGTCGATGGTGATTTTGGCTGTCGCGGCCTTCACGCCGAAAATGTTCATCTCTGACTCACCGAGGGCATACAGGTCAACGATGCCGCCATCGGTCGCGCTCAAGGTACTGCCGCCCGAGACATTCAGCGTCCTGCCACGCACGGTGATGTTGCCCGCCGCGCCGCTGGTGCCGGTGGTCAGCTTGTCGGTGCGCATCGTCGCGCCGGTGAGGTTGATCGTCTCGTAGTTGGGCCCCTGGCTGAAGTCAAAGTCCGTCGTGGAGAGCGTGATGTTGCCTGACTGTCCATCGGCCTTGCGGGTGTCAAGCAGCGTGCCACTGGCCATGCTGATGTTGATTCCCTTCAGGTTGATGTTGCCGCCACCCGTGATGATCGACGCCCCGTTCTGCATCCTGATCCAGCCTTTGGAGTCGTCGGTGTGCAGGAGCGTGATGTCCGACCCACCGGTGTCCAGCTTGGACCCGGCATTCATCTCGATATCTTCGCCCTGCAGGGTCAGGATGTTGACGCCTGCGGTCAGGCTGCCAGATATCGGCGTGCCATCGGTCAGGCCGATCCACAGTTTTTTGTCAGCCTTGACGGTCCAGTCGCCCAGCGCCAGGTTGGTGCTGATGGTGTTCAGCGTCACGCGGTTGTCGCAGCCGGTGCCGGTGTCGGTAACGACGATGCAGATGGTGTCGGGGTCCAGCAAGAAGTTGCCGACCTTGCCGTGAGTGGCGCGCAGGTCGGCTATACCGTTGAAGTTCAGGCCGCTCTTGCCCGACACCTCAATGAAGCCGCCGTCGCCGCCGTTATCCCCACCGCGCGCAGACAGCAGGCCGAGGAAGTTGTTGCGCGTGCTGCCCCAGATGTCGATGAAGCCGCCATTGCCGTTGTCACCCGCGTCCGCCTTGATGACGGCCGTGGTGCCGACATCCACCGAGCTGGCCAGCTGGTCGTCAACCCGGCCGACATGGATGGCGCCGCCGTTGCGGCCGCTGGCATTGAGTTCGCCGTTCACATTGATGACCTGGCCGACGATCTCGATGACGCCGCCGTTGTTGACGATGCCGGTGGCCTGCTCCAGGCCGTTGGTGTTCACCGCCATCTGGAAAGCCGCCGACTGCGCCGCAGCAGCCCCCACGCGCACCACCGAGCCTTCACTGATCAGCACAGACTCGGCCTGCAGCCTCACCCGCTCCAGCGCGTTGATCCGCCCGTCAATGCGCACCGAGCTGCCGGCTGCCTGGGGCAGACTGGTACTGAGCAACTGGTTCACGGCTGCATCGCTGATGCCGCCCGCGCCGATCACGCCCGACAGGAACGATGCATTGGGTGAAGTGACGATCAGGCTGCCCACATTCAGCACGCCGGTGCGCCCCACCACCATGCCGAACGGGTCGGCAAACACCACCCGCCCGCCAATCTGGTTGCCCTTGATGCTGTTGAGCACGCCGTCGATGCGGATCGGCGCGTCGTACACCATATTGATCAGCGTGTTGGTGCCGTCGGGCAGCCGCAGGTTGACCGTGTCGGGCTGGCCGACTTCAAACCGTCTGAAGCTGTTGAAGGCGTTGACGCCCTTGACCGTGCCGGTGGTGATGTCAACGACCGAGCCGTTGCGCTGCACGCTGGTGGCGGTCTTGCCGTCGGTGATGAGATTGGTCTGCGCCAGCGCGTCGGCGTAGATGCCTCCGACTGCCAGCGAGACTGCCACCGCCAGCGGCTTGATGCTGCGCGGCCTGGGCAGCGGCATCGCGCCGAAGCGCCAGGTGGGCGCTTCGGCTGCGCTCAGGAAACCGCCGGCCGCAGTGGGGGCCGTTGAAGACTTGTCGTTACGCATGGCAGTGCTCTCAGGACTCGAGGTCCGTCAGATGACAAAAAAAGAAGGCAAAAAAAAGCTTGCGGGAACGCTGGGATGACGGCCGGGGCCGGTCACCTCAGCGCTCCATCGTCGGGTCGCGCCGCCCGGCGGCCGCGCTGGCCTGCCGTGGTCCGGCCACCCGGCCTGGCGGACTTCGCCGCCTTGCCGGATGCTGCCGGCACAGGCGCATCGCCTGCAGCGGCTGCTGCAGGCTGCTGGTTCGGCAGCGTGCCGACATTGACCGGTGCATCGGCAGGAAATACGTCGCGGGCGCCCAACGCATCGACGCGGGCGGCCAGGCGGTTGACCAGCCTCAGCGAGTTCAGGTGCAGGTAGATCCAGCTGAGCTCCGGGCCGGATGCCAGCGCGGCGAGCTCGGCGGCCGGCAGCGCGGCCAGCTTGCCCGGATCAACGGCATAGAAGCCCTGCAGGACGCGCGGTGCCTTGCGCGGGCCCGACGAGACTTCAACCACCCGCGGCACGAGCACGCCAAGCGCGGCGAGCCGGTCGGCGAAGGTGCGCGTCAGCGTCATCTCGGCATGGAAACCCTCAAGGAACCCGATGGCATGCTGCAGCAGCGGGCTGGGCGCGCCACCATCCTCGAACAACGGCTGTTCGGCGTTGTCGCCGAATCCCGGGTAGGCCGCATCAAAGCCCACCGACAGCCGGTCTGGCCCTTCCTCAAGCAGGACGAAAGGGTAGCGGCGCACGAAGGCCGGGACGTAACTGTCAGCCGCCCACCTGCCACTGGCGTCGACAAACAGGTTCTGCCGGTCGGTCAGGCCGACGAGCACGGCCAGTGAATACGCGCCGCCCTCCTTGCCGATGAAAACCACCGGGTACTGGAGCGATGCTTCGGGAATTTCGGTGGCGGCGAGCAGGAAAGAGTTGGCCTGCGACGCAAAGGAGAAATCCGAACCGTCGTAAGTGAGCTTCAGGTTGCGATGCTGGTCCTGGCGCAGGAGCGTGGGGCGCTGGTAGAGCAGCAAGGTTCTGTCTGGTTGACTCACTTTTCTTCCCTTTTTGGTATGAGCCCCGCCTGCACGGCATCGAGGACCCTGTAACTTGGTACGTACGCAGGTAACAAGCGGTGAGCCATGCTAGCAGAATCACCCGAAAACGAGGGGAAAATTGAGTAACAGTCGCTAAAAAAATTACTGGATTTTTTTACTTGTCAATACCGCAAAGCAGTGTTTTTCGGTCAAATGACGCATTGTCTAGGGTTTGTCCTGATTCAACCCTGAGGCTCCGGCACCGGTTCAGCCAGAACTTTGTCAATGCGCTTGCCGTCAAGGTCCACCACCTCGAACATCCAGCCCGCGCATTCAATCCTGTCGCCGGTATCAGGCAGGCGGCCAGACACGGCCATGAGCAGGCCGGCTACGGTGTTGTAGCGCCCCTTGTCCTCGTCCGGAAGCTCGCGGATGTCCAGCCGCGCGCGCAGCTCGGCAACGGGCATGAGCCCGTCAAGCAGCCAGGTGCCGTTCTCGCGCTGCGTGGCCCAGGCATCGGCCTGGGCGCCCGGTTGCAGCTCGCCGGTGATGGCTTCGAGCATGTCGCGCGGCGTCATCAGGCCCTGCACCACGCCGTACTCGTCCACCACGAACACCATGCGGGTGGAACGCGCGCGGAACTGCTCAAGCAGTTCCAGGCCGCTGAGGGTTTCGGGCACGAAGGTGGCGGGTAGAGCATGCTGCTCGATGGTGCCGTCGCTGGCCGGCCCCAGCTCCAGCAGTCGCGCCACGCTGATGACGCCAACCACGTCGTCCAGGCTGCCGCGGCACACCGGGTACCACGAGTGCGCGCCCTTGCCGCCGCTGGCCCCTGCCAGGTGCAGGCTGCGCGCGACGCTGGTGGAGGCGTCGAGCCAGTCGATGTCGGAGCGCGGCACCATGAGCGAGGTGAGCAGCCGGTCGTCCAGGTGGAAGACGTTCTGCACCATTTGGTGCTCATGCTCCTCGATGACGCCGGCATCCACGCCCTCCTCCAGGCTATGGGAGATTTCTTCTTCCGTCATGGCGCGACCGGCCGTGGTGTCGATGCGCAGCAGCTTGAGCACGGCCTGGGTGGTGGCCGACAGCAGCTTGACGAAGGGCTTGGCGCCGATGGCCAGCCAGTGCATCGGCGGCGCGACCCAGCGCGACACCGTCTCGGGGTAAAGCTGGCCGATGCGCTTGGGCACCAGTTCGCCGAAGATGATGGTAATGAAGGTGATGATGGTCACGACGATACCGGTCGCGGCAATGGCCGAGGCCTTGTCGGACGCACCGAAGGTACGCAGCCAGGCTGCCACGTCGTCGCTGAAGGCGGCCTCGCCCACAATGCCGTTGAGCACGCCGATGGAGGTGATGCCGACCTGCACCGTCGAGAGGAACTGCGTCGGGTTCTCCAGCAGCTTGAGGGCCGTGGTGGCCCCCTTGTCACCCATCTCGCTCATCGCTGTGAGGCGCGCCTTGCGGCTTGACGCCAGGGCCAGCTCGGACATGGCAAAGACCCCGTTGAGCAGGGTCAGAAACGCGATCAGCAGGAAATCCATTGGCCAGCGGAGAGAATGAACACATGGCAATGTACCTGATTGGCGATGTGCAAGGCTGCGACGAGCCCCTTGCGCGGCTGCTGCAAACCATCGATTTCTCCCCGAGCCGCGACACGCTCTACCTGCTGGGCGACCTGGTCAACCGCGGCCCGGACTCGGCGGCCGTGCTGCGCCGGCTGATGCGCCTGGGCGATGCCGCACGCTGCCTGCTGGGCAACCACGACCTGCACTTGCTGGCCGTGGCGCACGGCGTACGCAAGCCGCACCGCAACGACACGCTGGACGGCATTCTTGATGCGCCCGACCGCGAGCCGATGCTCGACTGGCTGCGCAGGCAACGCCTGGCCATCCTGGAGCACGGCTGCCTGATGGTGCATGCGGGCGTGCTGCCGCAATGGACGGCGGCGCAGACCGTTGCATGCGCCGCCGAGGTGGAAGCCGTGCTGGCAGGGCCTGACTGCGGCAGCTTCCTGGAGCAGATGTACGGCAACGAACCCGCGCAGTGGGCCGGGTCGCTGCGCGGCATGGCCCGCATCCGCGCCATCGTCAACGCGCTCACGCGCCTGCGCTTCTGCACGCCCGAAGGGCTGATGGAATTCACCGTCAAGGAAGGCGCGGACAAGACGCCGCCCGGCTACCACCCCTGGTTCGAAGTGCCGGGACGGCTGACCGAGGGCTCGCTGGTCGCCTTCGGCCACTGGTCAACGCTGGGCTGGCTTGCGCGCAGCGACGTGCTCTCGCTGGACACCGGCTGCGTATGGGGCGGCTGCCTGAGCGCGCTGCGGCTTGGCGCCACGCCGCAGGAGCGCGAACTGATCCAGGTCAAATGCCCCCAGGCACAAAAACCGGGATGAAACAGGTCAGCTTGTCGCCTTGAAAAGTGCAGCGACCTTGCGCTTGGGCTTGATGTTGGCCGAGATGCCGCGCGTGGTGCCGGCCTTGGCAGCTGCTTCCCACGCAGGCGGCGCCTCGGCCGCCGGGGTTTCGTAGGGCTGCTCGAAGAATGGGTCGCGCGGTGCGGCAGGCGGGCGGGTGTATTCGCGTTGCGGGCGGGAGGTGCGCATGGAGCGCTCGTCGCGCGACTCGCGTGCGGCGCGCCGGTCCTGGCGGGCGCGCACATCGTCAAAGCCCTCACGCTCCCGGGCCACGGGCTCGCCCTGCGCATCGAGCGGCGCATCCAGCACTTCGCGCGGGTCGTCGCCGCTGCCATCCGGGGTGTACATGCGGCGGCCGGTGTTGATGCGGCCGCGCGGCTTGTCTTCCTCGTACTCCATCGCCTCGATCTCGAGCTTCTTGCCCAGGAGCTTCTCGATGTCCGATACCAGGCGCGCATCGCTGCTGGCCACAAAGCTCACAGCCAGACCCGAAGCGCCGGCGCGGCCGGTGCGGCCGATGCGATGGACGTAGTCTTCGGCATTGAACGGGATGTCGAAGTTGAACACCGCCGGCACGTCCTTGATATCCAGGCCGCGGGCCGCGACGTCGGTAGCCACCAGCAGGTCAACCTCGCCCTTCTTGAAGGCGTCCAGCGCCTTGAGCCGCTCGTCCTGGCTCTTGTCGCCGTGCAGGGCCGTGGTGCTCAGGCCCTCACGTTCCAGCGAGCGCGCCAGCCGCGCACAGCCGAGCTTGCTGTTGACGAATACAAAGGCCTGCTTGATGCCGCGCTGGCGCAGCACCTGGTGCAGGGCGCGGCGCTTGTCGTCGGCTCCCACGCTGTAGAAATGCTGCTCGACGGTGGAGGCCGTGGCGTTGGAGCGTGCCACTTCAATCGTCACCGGGTCCTGCAGGTAACTGTTGGCCAGGCGCTTGATCTCGGGCGAGAAGGTGGCGGAGAACAGCAGCGTGGTGCGCTGCTTGGGCAGGTAGCTCAGGATGCGCTGCAGGTCGGGCAGGAAGCCGATGTCCAGCATGCGGTCGGCTTCGTCGAGCACAACGTACTCCACCTGGTTGAGCACCGCCGTCTTGGCTTCAATATGGTCGAGCAGCCGGCCCGGCGTGGCCACCAGGACTTCAACACCCTTCTTGAGTTCGGCCGTCTGGGGCTTCATGTCCATGCCGCCGAACACCACCGCGCTGCGCAGGTTGGTGTACTTGGCATAGAGCTTGACTTGCTGGGCCACCTGGTCGGCCAGCTCGCGCGTGGGCAGCAGCACCAGGGCGCGCACCGGGTGGCGTGCGGGAGATGTCGATGCATTCTCGTGCTTCATCATGCGCTGCAGGAGCGGAAGCGAGAAGGCGGCCGTCTTGCCGGTGCCGGTTTGTGCAGCGCCCATGACGTCGCGCCCTTGCAGCACGACGGGAATCGCCTGTTCCTGGATGGGGGTCATGGTTTCGTAGCCCATTTCGGCTACGGCGCGGGCCAGTTGTGGCGCGAGCGATAAATTGGAGAAAGATGAGGTCATTTAGCCTGCTATTGTCGCATTTCCGGATTTTCGGGATGCCCGTACCGCCACCGGGGCAATTCAGGCTGGTATTGCGCGTCCTGCCGTCACTCCAGCACCGCGCGCAATTGACGCGTGGTGGCGGCCAGCCGGCGGGCGCCGACCTGCGCCAGGTTGCCCATCAGCGTGAGCGCATCCGCCGGGTGGCTGCAGGCCCACTGGTCAAATGCCGCGCGCGGCAGGCGCAGCAGTGTCACGGGCTGCTCTTCGGCTCCGGCGCAGGCGCTGCGCGCCAGGCCGTTGAGGAATGCCATTTCCCCGAAAGCCATGCCCTGCCCCACCGCCGCAAGGCGCAGGCCCTTGTCCGGCGGCCAGGCTGTAGCCAGCGTGATGCGTCCCTCCTGCACCACCAGCAGGTCGCTGTCAGTGGCGCCGGCTGCGAACACCTGCTCATGCGGCGCCAGCGCATGCCGGCTCATCAGTTGTTCGAGCGCAGCGCGCGCAGCGGGCGGCAGTCCCTCGCCGAGCTCGCCCAATGCATCGTTGGCCGGGTAAGCGGGCCGCTCGGCCGCCGTGCGCTCGTCCAGCATGGCCTCTTCGGCCCATTCCAGCGCCCGGTCCAGGTCGGGCCACACGCGCAGGCGCTGGGCCACTTCCACCCTGGCGCGGTCATCCATGCCGCAGACGGCCATCTTCAGGCCGCGCTGGGCCATGTCTCGGGCCAGCGCCCGCAACTGCATCAGCGCGGTGCTGTCCCAGGCGGGCACCCGGCTGGCGTCCAGGATGATGCGGTCGTGCCGCTGCAGGACATGCTGGCGCACCTGCTCGGCCATGTGCGAGGCAACACCAAAGGACATCAGCCCCTGCAGCTCGAACACCGCCACCCGGTTCATGCGCGGTGCCAGCCAGGCGTCGGACGCTGCGCGGCGCAGCCGGCGCGAGCGCAGCTGGCCGTCCAGCGACATGCGGCGCAGCGTGGTGCTGGCCGATGCGTGCAGCAACACGAAGGTCGCCAGCACCAGGCCTGCCATCAGTGCGCCGACGCCGCCGGCCATGGCAAATATCAGCGCCACCAGCCAGCTCTGGCTCCAGGTGCCTGAGGCAGCACGCATGTAAGCGCGCGACCACATCGCACGCGGCACCTGCATCACGCCGGCAAGGATGAGCGCCCCGCCCAGCGCAGCCATGGGCACATGGTGCAGCCACCAATGGCCTGTGACAGCCACACCCACCATGATGGCTGCATGCGCCATGCCGACACCTCCGGCCGGGCCGGCCTGCTCCAGCGCAATGCGCGAGCGCGACGGGCTGGTGGAAGCCGGTATGAACCCAAGCAGCCCGCAGGCCATGCCCACCAGGCTTTCGCGGCGCAGCGCCTTGTTGGCATCACCGCGCAGCCCATGCTCGATGTCAAGCTCCTGGTTGAAGACCAGCACGTCCAGGCTGTTGACCAGGGCCATCAGGAAAGCCAGCGACACCAGTTGCGTGCCATGCACCCGCAGCAGGGCAAGCCATGGCACGCCGCCCCAGTCCGGCAATTGCGGCCAGGCAAAGACCGACGCCTGGACGGCAGGGTTGAATACGCCGCCGCCCGCGCCCAGCGCGACCAGCAGCGACACTGCCGCCACGGCCGGCAGGATGCCCGGCACCCTGCGCCAGCGCTTTTGCAGCAGCCATGCCAGCCCGGCAACCGCCAGCGCAGCCGCGCCATGCAACGCCGTGCGCGTGTCCCATGCCCAGCCACCGGAGCCAAACCCGGTGGCCAGCTGGCTCATCACCATGGACAGGCCGACGCCCGCCGCAAAGCCGTGGGTAACAGGCACCGGCAGGAAGCGCGCCAGCGACGCCAGGCGCAGCAGGCCGAACAGCCACTGGATGGTGAAAGCCAGCGCCAGCACCGCGCCGCAGACAGCAAGCACCTGCGGCCCGGACAGGCCCAGCCGCCCGGCGGCGCCGGTCAGCACTGCCGTGACTGACGCGAGCAGCAAAGCCACGACGGTGCTGGGTGCGTAGATGACGCCGGGGCGCGGCACCAGCAGGCTCAGCAGCAGGCCCGGCAACGCGGCGGACCAGAGCACCAGGCCGGCCAGCGGCACATCACCCGCCAGCGGCGCAAAGGCCAGCAAGCCGAGGCCCAGGGCGTGGGGAATGGTGATGGCGGCGGCAGAGAGTGCGCCGGTCACGGCCGCCACGCGCGGGTGCGCCTCAGGCGGGCCCGGCGCCTCGTCCAGCGGCAGCATCGAGGAGCCACCGCTCGTCCCGGGGGCATCGTGCTGAGTCATTTGAAGATGGTATGACCGCTACGTGACAGTTACGTGACGGCATACCCCCGTTCCCGTTTACAGGTTGCGGCTGCTGAAGGTGTCGCAGGCCTTGACGCTGCCGGTCTTCAGGCCGTTGGCGAACCAGCGCTGGCGCTGGGCGCTGGTGCCGTGGGTGAAGCTCTCGGGCACCACGGCGCCGCCGCTGGAGCGCTGCAGCGCGTCGTCGCCGATTTTTGCGGCGGCATTCATGGCTTCTTCCACATCACCCTGCTCCAGGATCTGCCGGGCGTTCTGCGCATGGTGGGCCCAGACGCCGGCAAAGCAGTCGGCCTGCAATTCGAGCCGCACGCTCATGGCGTTGTATTCGGCCTGGCTCACCCGGCCGCGCATCTGGTCCATCTTGCCGGTGACGCCCAGCAGGTTCTGGATGTGGTGGCCGACTTCATGCGCGATCACATAGGCCTGCGCAAAGTCGCCGGGCGCACCAAGCCGGGTTTTCAGCGTGTCGTAGAAACCCAGGTCGATATAGACCTTCTGGTCCGCCGGGCAGTAGAACGGGCCCATCGCGGCCTGGCCCTGGCCGCACTGCGTGGGGGTGGAGCCACGGAACAATACAAGCCGGGGCTCCTGGTAGGTGCTGCCGCCCTGGGCGAACTGGGTCTTCCAGACGTCTTCGGTGTCGGCCAGCACCGTGGACACAAACTTCGCGCCGCGGTCGTCCGCCGGCGGGCGCTGCGCCGGCGCCTGCTGCACCTGTGCCGAGGGCGCACCGCCGCCGCTCAAGGCGCTCAGGATGGTCAGCGGGTTGATGCCGAAAATCCAGCCACCGACCAGCGCGATCACGATGGTGCCGACACCGATGCCGCGGCCGCCGATCATGCCGCTCCCGCCGCCTCCGGAGCGCCGGTCTTCGACATTGTCTGATTCGCGGTTGCCTTCCCATTTCATGGTTCGCTCCTGTGCATTAAAGTCAGATGATGGTACTCCCGACTCCTGTAGGCATGCCGCGCATTCTGTTGACCGGTTTTGACCCGTTCGGCGGCGAAAGCACCAACCCGAGCTGGCTGGCGGCGCAGGCGCTGCACGGCCGGCAGATTGCCGGCCACCGCGTCGTGGCCGCGCAGCTTCCGACGGTGTTCGGTGCTTCGCTCGCAGTGCTGCACGGCCTGCTGGACAAGCACCGCCCGGCGCTGGCCATCTGCATCGGCCAGGCGGGTGGGCGGGCGGCAATCTCGCTGGAGCGGGTCGCCATCAACATCAACGACGCCCGCATCGCCGACAACGCCTCGGCGCAGCCCGTGGACACGCCGGTGCATGCGGGCGGCCCGGCCGCCTACTTCAGCAGCCTGCCGGTCAAGGCCATGATGCTGGCCGTGCGCAGCGCGGGCGTGCAGGCCGAGGTGTCACAGACCGCCGGCACTTTTGTCTGCAACCATGTGTTCTACGGGCTCATGCACGAACTGGCGACGCGGCGCGCATTGCGCGGCACGCGCGGCGGCTTCGTCCACGTCCCCTGGCTGCCTTCGCAGGGCACGCCCGGTATGCCGCTGGAGGAGATGGTGCGCGGCTTGCGGGAGGCATTGAGATGCGCCGTCGCTACGCAGACGGACGCCCGCGTGGGCGCGGGTGCAGATCACTGATCAGCATGACGGCATCTTCGCCGCGCCTAGAGGTTCCCCGCAGCCAGCTCCTGCCAGGTATAGAAAGTCGAGCCAAAGCTTATGGAACCTGCCTTCGGCCGGAAATCCAGCTCAAAGCTCGTCGGTCCGAGATTCACATCCACAAATGCACCCGAAGCCTCAGAAATACGCAAAACACCTGAAGTATTTGGCAAACCGATGATGGTCGATGGCGTGCTGAGCGTGTAGGCCACGCCTGAAAGCTCGATATTTCCCGCAACATTCATGGTCGGGCCTGACCCGGCTTCGTTGACAACGATGCTGAAACTGTAGACGCCCGCAACGTTGCGGCGTTTGACATTCATCGCGCGATAGACAAGGGTCGACGACGTCTCCGTAAAGCTCAGATCAGCCCGGCCGTTGAGCGTGCTGCCGGCAGTCGTCAAATCCGAAAATGTGGCGGAGATCGCCATTGCGACCGGTTCATCGCCGTTGTAGGTGGCGGTGTTGACCACAAAATCAAACTTGCCTGTGGTCGGCGGCGAATTGACTGGAAGCGGACAGGCGGCCACATACAGATTGACGGTGTCACCAGCATCGATTCGGCCGTTTGAGTTGGCGTCGATACCCGTCCAGGTCAATGAGCCACCATTTTCGCAATAGTAAACCGAGTAGGGCGCCGGGTTGCTGAACACCGCAGGGCTTTCGCGGCCCGCAAAGCGCTGGCGCCCCAACTCAACGGCAAGGCGGCTCAAGGCCATGATGCCTCCGTCAATACCCCCACTTTCCGAGACAGAGTGGACCTTCTCCAGGCTGGAAAAGGCGTTCATGTCCAGCAGCACGGCAGCTGCGGACCTCCCCACCTGGTCGTATGTGGCCACAGTGATGTTGGCGCCCGGCGCTGCGCCGGAATCCCCACCTCCCCCACCTCCCCCACACCCAACAAAAAGGAGACCGACAGCCAGGCATAGTGCGGCTCGCGAAATCATCATGACATCCTCCGAAACTAAATCGTGCCAGCAGCCAGCGCAGCCCAGGTGTAGGTCGCCGTTGCGTCGCGCACCGTGTCGCCGGGAAGGTACAGGTCGAGCGTGAAGGTCGTCGCGCCCATGATGACGTCCACACGCCCTCCGGCGGAATCGGCCACGCGCAGCACGCCCGCCGCCGGATAGAAATTGCCCATGGCGATGGGTGCGGGCGTGCTCACGGTGTAGGACGCGCCCTTGATGCCGATCTCGCCGGCCACCGTCAATGTCTCGTTGACACCTGAGGCATCGAACGTGGCCAGGAAGTTGTACACGGTGGCCAGCCCGTTGCGGGTGGAAACGGTATTGCGGAAGTTGACCGTGGCCCGGGTGGTTGTGACGTTGTAGTCGGCCGCTCCGTCAAGCGCGCTGCCGCCCGACACCAGCTGGCGCGCGGTGATGGTGGCGGTGTAGGCGACGGGGTCGCCGTAGCCATTGAGCGTCACGCTCTGGAAGGCGAAGTCAAGACCGCCGTTGATCGAGGGTTCATCAAGCCTCACCTTGCACGACTGGAAGTTGAAGCTCGCTGTGTCGCCTGCATCGAGCCGGTTGTTGTTGTTGTTGTCATTGACCGTCACCGACAGGCTGCCGCCAAAGTCGCAGTTCTCCGAATCGGTGATGGTTTCCGCCGCCTGCTCGCGCGCGGGCAGTGCGGCCAGCGCGTGCCTGGCTGCGTATTCGGCCACGCGCAGGAAGCCCGCGGTCGGCAATGGATCATTTGTGCCTGGTACCGAGGCAATGCTGCCAGCAGACGATGCCGAAGATGAGGCGTCGATCAGTGTGGCAGCCGCTGCGCGCCCTGTGGGGTCGTAGTTGGCTGTTGTGAGCGGAACGGAAACCAGCGTGGGGGCTGTTGAACCGCCGCTGCCTCCGCCGCCGCAGGCTGACAGCATCAGCCCAGCGGACAGGCAAAGCGCAATATTTGAAACCTTCATGTTTTCCTCCCTGGATGGAAACTGCGAATTGGACGCCGCAGTGTAACGGGAGGTGTAACAGAATGTCCCGGGAGAAACCTCAGGGACAGGAAGTACTCAGGTGACCGGCACAGCCACCCCCGCATCAACGCAGCGAAACCACTGAAACGCCGGCGTGGTTCGAAGCCAGCGGCGTGGCCGCCTCGGCAGCGCCCGGCAAACCATAGGAAGCGTCGAGCGCCTTTGCCGTCTGCAGCCTGACTTCCGCCATGCAGCCGCGCATGGCCAGCGCCGTCGGCGAGTCCTGCCAGCAACGGGAGATGGCCACGCGCTGCGACTGGCGCAGCGACTCCCGCATCTCGGCCTTGTGGACCTGAGACATGGCTAGGGTGGTGAAGCTCGTGAGCAGCACGCCGATCAGGACCAGCGCCACAACAACGATGGCGATCTCGCCGCGGCTGCGGGTGGTGTTTGCGTGATTCATTTTCAGTTCGGCCCACATGACGGTGCTCCTTGGCGGTGTATGGATGGATGCTAAGGAGCGCGGGCCTGGGACCAATACGGCGATTTGCCTGTGGCGATGTAGGACGCGGGCGCAATGCGAAACTAGGGGCCATGCAAGCCCTGCTCGACGCCACCCGTACCGCCGCTGCCCTGCCGTGGCCCGCGCTCGCCCGCGAGATCACCGCCCTGCTGTCGGACGCCTCCGTGCAGGTGCCGCCGCGGCTGGTGCAGCCGCTGCCCGGCGGGGGCAGCCTGTTCGTGATGCCGGCGCTGGACAGCCGCGTCGCCATCACCAAGCTCATCTCCTTCACGCCCGGCAACGCGGGAACCGGCAGGCCCGCCATCCAGGGCGATGTCGTGGTGTTTGATGTCGCCACCGGCGAACGCCGGCTGGTGCTGGACGGGCCGACGGTGACCGCGCGCCGCACCGCGGCCGTGTCGGCTGTGGCTGCGCAATGGCTGGCGCCGCAGCGCGGCGGCCCCTTGCTGATCGTCGGCGCCGGGGTCCAGGGGCTGGCGCATCTGGAGGCTTTCGCGGAGATCCTGGGCGTGCGCGAGGTGATGATCGCGTCGCGCAGCCGGCACAGCGCCGATGCACTGGCGCGCCGGGCGCATGAACTGGGCCTGGCGGCACAGGTGGTGAGCGACCCGAATACCGCGCTGGCCGATTGCCCGCTGGCGGTGACCTGCACGCCCGCTTCGGGCGTGGTGTTGCATTCGCTGCCGCGCGAGGACGGTTTTGTGTCGGCAGTCGGAGCATTCACGCCGCAAATGGTGGAGCTGTCGCCCAGGCTGTGCCGGCATTTTGCGGAGCTGGGCACCGTCGTGGTGGACACAGTTGATGCGGCGCATGAAGCAGGCGACCTGCTCCAGGCCGGGCTCGATGTGTCGGGGTTTGCCTCGCTGGGCGATGTGGTGTGCGGCCGGGCAGCACCTCCGCCGGGCCTCGCGCTGTTCAAGAGCTGCGGCTGGGCCGGCTGGGACCTGGCGGCGGCACGTACCGCGCTCAGGGCGCTTGCATAGGCCCGGGCTTGCCCGGCCAGACTACGGGGCCGGTCAGTTCAGCCGGGTGAACGAGAGGCAGGGCGGCGCGTCAAAATAAGTGAACAGCCGCACCGCCATCGCACGCAGGGCTTCATCATTGAGCGTATGCGCATGGGCCAGCTGTTCCAGCGCGTACTCGCGGTTGCCCAGCATCATCGATGCGCTGACGCAGAAGCCGCGTGCGGCCATCTGCAGCGTGAACGAGTAAAGCATGTCGGAAGGCCAGTAGCGCGGATGCTGGGCGCATTCGCCGGGGCCGGGGACAGTGAGCAGGTAGCCCATGCCTTGGGGCACGAGCCGGGCGTCTGGTGTGGCTGCTTGGGTCTGCATGGCGGGCTCCTGGTAGAACTGGCTCCATGCTAGGCAGGCACCTGCCGGCGCCGGTTCGGCGCCAATGCCGTCAGTGTGTAGGACAAATTCCAGACCGCAGCCGGGGTTGCCGGCCGGAGCGGATGCCCGGTATCAGGCCTTGGGCAGCGTCACGCCGCGCTGGCCCTGGTACTTGCCGCCGCGGTCCTTGTAGGAGGTTTCGCAGACTTCGTCGCTCTCGAAGAACAGCACCTGGGCGCAGCCTTCGCCGGCATAGATGCGCGCCGGCAGCGGCGTGGTGTTGCTGAATTCCAGCGTCACATAGCCTTCCCACTCCGGCTCGAACGGCGTCACGTTGACGATGATGCCGCAGCGCGCATAGGTGCTCTTGCCCAGGCAGATGGTCAGCACATTGCGCGGGATGCGGAAGTACTCCACCGTGCGGGCCAGCGCAAAGCTGTTGGGCGGGATGATACAGCTGTCGCCATGCATGTCCACGAAGCTTTTTTCGTCAAAGTTCTTCGGGTCCACCACGGTGCTGTGAATGTTGGTGAAGACCTTGAACTCGGGCGCGCAGCGGATGTCATAGCCGTAGCTGCTGGTGCCGTAGCTGATGATCTTGCGGCCGTCCTGCTCGCGGATCTGGCCGGGCTCAAAGGGCTCGATCATGCCGGTGCTTTCGGCCATGCGGCGGATCCATTTGTCGCTTTTGATGCTCATGAAACCATTATGCCGCGTGCGAAATGACGGCCCGCTCGACCAGCCGGTCGTCGCCCAGCACGATCATCGAGAACAGCAGTTCGTCCAGGCTGCGCGCCTGCGCGGTCTTGCGGGCCAGCAGCGGGGTGGCGGCAGGGTTGATGACGATGTAGTCTGCCTCGCAGCCCGGCTGCAGGTTGCCCACCACACCGTCCAGCCCAAGCGCCCGGGCCGCGCCTGCGGTGTGTTGCCACCACAGCTGCTGCGGGCTCAGGCTCAGGCCCGGCTTGGTCTGGCCCTCGCGGCCCACATAGTAGGCCGCCAGCATGGTGTGGAAGGGGCTGAAGCTGGTGCCGCCGCCCACGTCGCTGGCCAGGCCGTAGCGGAAGCCGACGCGGTCGGCGCCTGCGTAATCGAAGAAGCCGCTGCCAAGGAAAAGGTTGCTGGTGGGGCTGACGGCCGCCGCCGTGCCGGTGTCGCGCATCAGCGCGCGGTCATCGTCGTCAAAGTGGATGCAGTGGGCATAGATGGCGCGCTCGCGCATCAGGCCGAAGTCGTTGTACACCGACAGGTAGCTGCGCGCCTGAGGGAACAGCTCGCGCGCCCATTTCACCTCGTCCAGGTTCTCGGCCACATGGGACTGGATCCAGACGTCCGGGTACTTCGCCGCCAGTTCGCCCGCGCCGCGCAGCTGCGCCTCGGTGCAGCTCGGCGCAAAACGCGGGGTGATGGCATAGCCCAGCCGGTCCACACCATGCCAGCGGCCGATCAGGCTTTCGGTGTCGATCAGGCTTTGCTCGGTACCGTCGCGCACGCCGTCCGGCGAGTGGCGGTCCTGCAGCACCTTGCCGGTGATCATGCGCATGCCGCGCGCCTGCGCCCCGGCAAACAGCGCATCGACCGACTGGGGGTGTGAGGTGGCAAAGGCCAGCGCGGTCGTTACGCCATTGCGCAACAGTTCGTCAAGGAACACCGTGGCCACGTCGCTGGCGTAGGCATCGTCCGCAAAGCGCGATTCGTGGGGGAAGGTGTAGTTTTCCAGCCAGGGCAGAAGGCCCTCGGCCGGGGAGCCGATCACGTCGGTCTGTGGAAAGTGGATGTGCAGGTCAAGAAAGCCCGGCGCGATGATACGGCCCGGCAGGTGCTCGACCGCGACGCCCGGGTAGTTGCCCGCCAGGGCCGTGTAGGGTCCCACTGCCCTGACCACTTGCTGCCCGTGGGCGTCAGGGCCGATGACCAGCAGGCCGTCTTCCTCGTAGATGGCGGAGTGGTCGTCGGCGAAACGGAGGATGGCGGCGCGGAAGGCTTTCATGTACGGCTATTTTGCCGCCTTGCCCTGGACCCCGGATACAAGAAAGTTCATGGACAGTATCTGCGGATCCGTCATGACCGCGCCGGCCGCGATCACAGGCTGGCCTTCGTTGTCGGCAATCGGGCCGGTGAACGGGTGCAGTTTGCCCGCCGCAATGTCTTTCTGGCGCGCCAGGACTTCATCCTGCACCGCCTTCGGCACGGCCTTGCCGAAATCGCCCGCCCGGATCATGCCCTCTTTCACGCCACCCCAGACACCGCCGCTCTTCCAGCTTCCGTCGAGCACCGCCCTGGCGCGGCTGGTGTAGTAGTCGCCCCACTGGTGGGTCACGGCGATGATCTGCGCATCAGGCGCGATCTTCCGCATGTCGGAGTGGTAGGCCACCGCCATCTTCCCGCGCTCCTGGGCCGCAGCCATCACGGCGGTGGAGCCGGTGTGGAACGCAGCCACATCCACATCCTGGTTGAACAGCGCCATGGCCGCGTCGCGCTCGCGCGGCGGGTCGAACCAGGCATTGAGCCAGACCACCTTCACCGTCGCCTTCGGGTTTACCGAGCGCATGCCGAGCGTGAAGGCATTGATGCCCTGCAGCACTTCGGGAATGGGGAATCCGGCCACATAGCCCGCGACGTTCGTCTTCGTCATGCGGCCCGCCGCAATGCCCGCGAGGTAGCGGCCCTCATAGTAGCGCGCATTGGCCACCGCCACATTGGGCGCCGTCTTGTAGCCGGTGATGGACTCGAACTTCACCTCCGGGAATTCCTTCGCCACCTTGAGCGTGGGCTCCATGTAGCCGAAGCTGGGCGTGAAGATGAGCTTGTTGCCCTGGCGCGCCAGGTCACGGATGACGCGCTCGGCATCAGCGCCTTCGCGGACGTTTTCGACATAGGTCGTTTTCACCTTGCCGACCAGCGCGGCGTCGACGGCCTTGCGGCCCTCTTCATGCTGGCGCACCCAGCCGGCCTCCGTCAGCGGCGCGACATAGACGAAGCCGACCTTGAGCGGCTCCGCAGGTGCGGAAGTGGTCTGTGAAAAAACAGGAGACAAACAACAGGCGGCCACGAATGTGGCGGCGAGGTTTTTATACATGGTAGTCCTCTACATGGCCCCGACAAAAAAACATGGCACTGCGGGGCGGCAGTGCCATGGGCGTCATTTTACGCGGCTGCGGCGAAGGCCTCGTCCAGTTGCCCGACGTACCTGCGCTTCATGGCCTCATCAATGAAACTGGCCTCGAAGCTGTTGCGCGCCAGCTGGTAGGCATGCCGGGCCGTCAGGCCGGTGGCCGCAAAGGTCTGCAGGAAGTTCTCGTTCATGTAGCCGCCGAAGTAAGCCGGGTCGTCGGAGTTGACAGTCGCCGCCAGGCCGGCATCGAGCAGCGCGCCCAGGTTGTGCTCGGCCAGCCTGGGGAACACGCAGAGCTTGAGGTTGGACAGCGGGCAGACCGTGAGCGGGATGCGGTCCCGCGCCAGCCGCTTCATGAGCTCCGGGTCTTTCGTGGACTGCACGCCGTGGTCAATGCGCTCGACCTTGAGCACATCCAGCGCTGTCCACACATACTCCGGCGGCCCTTCCTCGCCTGCATGCGCGACGAGGTGAAAACCCAGCGCACGGCAGCGCGCGAACACGCGGGCGAATTTCTCGGGCGGGTGACCGACTTCGCTGGAATCGAGGCCGACGCCGATGAACTTGTTGCGGTGGGGCAATGCCTGCTCCAGCGTCTGGAAAGCTTCCTCTTCGCTCAAATGGCGCAGGAAGCACAGGATCAGCAAGGCGCTCACCCCGAGCTTGTCTTTTGCATCCGCACAGGCCCGGTGCAGGCCATTGATCACCGTCTCCATGCCCACGCCGCGCGCGGTGTGGGTCTGCGGGTCGAAAAACATCTCGGTGTGTACGACGTTGTCGGCCTGCGCCCGCAACAGGTAGGCCCAGGCCATGTCGTAGAAGTCCTGCTCCCTGAGCAGCACACTCGCACCGGCATAGTAGATGTCCAGGAAACTTTGCAGGTTGGTGAAGGCATAGGCGCGGCGCAGCGCCTCTACATCGGCATAGGGAATGGCGACGCCGTTGCGCTGCGCCAGCGCAAAGATCAGCTCGGGCTCCAGCGAGCCTTCAATATGCATGTGCAGCTCGGCCTTGGGCATGCGGGCCAGCAGCGCGGGCAGCTTGCCGGGGGTGATGTGCGCGAAATCAGGCATCAGCAGACTCCAAAAGTAATTCCAAGATCCTTGAGGTGGCGGCGGTAGGCTGAAGATGCCTTGTCGGCCACAGTATGCCGTTCGGCACGCGGCTCCAGTGGCAGGCGCCTGGGCACCTGCGACTCGAGCACCGGCTTGTCCTGCATGAAGATGGTGTGCTGGAAGTCCTGCAGCTTGCCGTCGGGCGATTCAAAGTCAGTGACAGCCAGGCGGAACCAGACGCGGCTCGCCTCGGGGCCCAGCGGGCAGATGAACAATGCGATCGACTCGCGGTAGTCCTGCAGTGCCACAGATGCCGCATCAGGCACCTTGGTCAGCACCGCTGCATAGGGCGCGGTCACTTCATAGGTGTATTCGACCTGGGCGGGCGCGCTGGAATGCACATTCGACTGCGGCTGCCAGGCCCGGCATTGCGTGGCGATGAGGCCTGTGGGCGTCGGCTCAACCAGGTAGTCGTCAATCGCGGTGGCGGTGCGCATTCCAAGCCAGCCTTCATGCACGAAGCCGAAGTGCGCCATGTCCAGGAAGTTCTCCACCAGGCGTGGCGCGCTGGTCGCCACGTCATACGGCCCGCAGTTGAGCTTGCGCAGCCGCAGGTCGGATTCCGCGGCGAACACAGGCAGGGCGGCGTCGCCCTCCACCAGTTGCACCCACACCAGCCCGCATGCCTCGCGCGCGCCGAAGTGCCGCGCGCAATGGCTCGAAGGCGGCGTGAACGACGGCAGGGCCGGCACATGCACACACTGCCCCGATGCTTCAAACTGCCAGCCGTGATACGGGCACTCCAGCCGCCCGGCCTCCACCCGCCCCAGGGACAGCTTCGCACCCCGGTGCGGGCACTGGTCGGCCCAGGCATGGACTGCGCCTGCATCGTCACGCCAGAGCACCAGGTCGCGCTCCAGCAGCCGGGCGGCAACAGGCCCGCCTGCGACGTCAGCAGACTGTGCGACAGGATGCCAAAGGGCTTCTTCAATCATGCTTTTCAGAAATGAAAAAGGGCCGCCCAAGGGCGACCCTTCATGGCATCGCCGGGTTTACTTCTTGTCGCCCGGGACTTTGCCTTCCACGCCCTTGACGTAGAAGTTGATGCCGCTCATGAACTTGTCGTCAGCAACGGCATCTTTGGCCACGACTTCCTTGCCGTCCTGGCCGACGATCGGGCCCTTCCAGATCGAGAAGGTGCCGTCGGACAGGCCCTTCTTGATCTCGGCGATCTTCGTCTTGGTTTCTTCCGGCACGTCGGCGGCGATGGACACCATGTCGATAGCGCCTTCCTTCACGCCCCACCACACGCTGGAGTTGCCGGCCCACTTGCCGTCCAGCGCATCACGCACGGCCTTCACGTAGTACGGGCCCCAGTTGATGATGGCCGAGCCGAGGTGGGCCTTGGGGCCGTAGGCGGTCATGTCGGAGTCCCAGCCGAAGGCGCGCTTGTTCATCTTCTCGGCGGTCTGCAGCACGGCCGACGAGTCGGTGTTCTGGAACAGCACGTCGGCGCCACCGTTGATGAGCGCAGTGGCTGCCTCGGTTTCCTTGGGCGGGTTGAACCACTCATTGACCCAGACGACCTTGGTCTTGATTTTGGGGTTGACGCTCTGCGCCCCGATGGTGAAGCTGTTGATGTTGCGGATGACTTCAGGAATTGGAATGGAAGCCACCACGCCCAGCGTGTTGGTCTTGGTCATCTTGCCGGCGATCACGCCGGCCATGTACGCGCCTTCGTAGGTGCGGCTGTCGTAGGTGCGCATGTTCTCGGCGGTCTTGTAGCCGGTGGCATGCTCGAACTTCACGCCCTTGGTGTCGGCTGCGACCTTGAGCATCGGCTCCATGTAGCCGAAGGTGGTGCCGAAGATCAGCTTGTTGCCCTGGGCGGCCATGTCGCGGATCACCCGCTCGGCGTCGGCCGATTCCGGCACTTTCTCGACATAGCTGGTGACGACCTTGTCGCCGAATTCCTTTTCAACCGCCTTGCGGCCGTTGTCGTGCGCGAAGGTCCAGCCGCCATCGCCGACCGGGCCGACGTAGGCGAAGGCAATCTTCAGCGGCGCGGGCTTGGCAGGCGCTGCCACGGGCGCGGGCGCCGGTGCAGGCTTGGGCTCTTCCTTCTTGCCGCAACCCACCAGGGCCGCAGCGGCAATGGCGGACAGCGCCGCCACCTTGAGCATTGAACGTTTCTTCAGGTCTGTCATCTCATTTTCCTTCTGGAGGGTGGTTGTCAAGATCGGGACTTCAGTGGCAATTATGAACCGGGGTAGAACGGTTTTCCAAGCGATGCGGGCATGTTGATGCGAATCCACGCAGGGTTGCGCGAGATCAGCGCCAGCACCACGATGGTGGCAATGTAGGGCAGCATGGTGAGGAACTGGCTGGGCACCTCGACACCCATGCCCTGCAGGTGGAACTGCAGCATGGTGACGCCGCCGAACAGGTAGGCGCCAAGCAATACGCGCGCCGGGCGCCAGGTGGCAAAGGTGGTCAGCGCCAGCGCGATCCAGCCCTTGCCCGCCACCATGCCTTCCACCCACAGAGGGGTGTAGATGACCGAAATGTAGGCGCCCGCCAGGCCGCAGAGCGCGCCGCCGGTGACAACGGCAGCCAGCCGGATGCGCCGCACCGGGTAGCCCAGCGCATGGGCCGACTCGGGCGACTCGCCCACCGAGCGCAGCACCAGGCCGGCGCGGGTGCGGTACAGGAACCAGATCAGCCCCGCCACCATGGCAATGGTCACGTACACCAGCGGATGCTGGCGGAACAGCGCCGGGCCGACCAGCGGAATGTCGCCCAGCAGCGGGATGGAAAAGTTCGGCCGCTCGGGCAGCTTCTCCTGCACATACTTGATGCCGGCAAACGCCGAGAAGCCGGCGCCGAACAGGCTCAGCGCCAGGCCGGTGGCGTACTGGTTGGTGTTGAGCCAGATCACGAGCACCCCGAAGATGGCCGCCAGCAGTGCCCCGGCCCCCATGCCGGCGGCAAAGCCCAGCCAGTCGTTGCCGGTATGGACGACCGCCGCGAAGCCGGCAATGGCCGAACACAGCAGCATGCCTTCGGCACCCAGGTTGACGATGCCGGCCTTTTCGTTGATGAGCAGGCCGAGCGCCGCAATGGCCAGCACCGTGCCCGCATTGAGCGTGGCGGCCAGGAGCAGTGCATAGGATTCCATTACCTGGCCCCTCCTGCGAGCGCGGCGCCCTTGAAGCCTGTCCACCGTAGCCGGTAGGCGATGAGCGTGTCGCAAGCCAGCAGGGTGAACAGCAGCAGCCCCTGGAACACGCCCGTCAATGACTTGGGCAGGCCCAGCCGCGACTGCGCGAGTTCGCCGCCGATATAGAACATGCTCATCAGGACAGCCGAGAACACCATGCCCACCGGATGCAACCGCCCGACAAAAGCCACGATGATGGCCGCGAAGCCATAGCCCGCCGGCACATACGGCGTGAGCTGCCCGATGGGGCCGGCCACTTCCAGCGCGCCGGCCAGGCCCGCCGCGCCGCCTGAGGTGAGCAGCGCGATCCACAGGGCCTTGCGCGAGGAGAACCCCGCATAGCGCGCCGCCGCCGGCGCCAGGCCGCCCACCTGCTGGGCAAACCCGGCCCGCGTACGGAACAGGAAGACCCACAGCGCGGCCACGCCGGCCAGCGCAATCAGCAGGCCCACACTCACGCGCGAGCCGGTCATCAGGCGCGGAATCTGGGTCACTGCCTCGAAGGTCTTGCTCTGCGGGAAGTTATAGCCCGCCGGGTCTTTCCACGGGCCGTAAACCAGGTAGCTGAGCACCATGTCGGCCACATAGACCAGCATCAGGCTGACCAGGATTTCACTCGCATTGAAGCGGTCGCGAAGCAGTGCCGTGATGGACGCCCAGAGCATCCCGCCCAGCACGCCGGCCAGGATGACCGCAACAACGATCCAGCGCCCCGTCTCCTTGCCCGCCAGCAGCGCGACGCCGCCTGCGCACACGGCGCCGATCACGAACTGGCCTTCGGCGCCGATGTTCCAGACATTGGAGCGGAAGCACACCGCCAGGCCCAGCGCGATCACCAGCAGCGGCGTGGCCTTGACCATCAGCTCGCCCAATGCATAAGGCGTCTTGATGGGCTCCCAGAAGAACACCAGCAGCCCGCGCACCGGGTCCTTGCCCAGGGCCAGGAACAGGACCACACCGATGATGACGGTGATGACGAGGGCGAGCAGCGGCGAGCCGGTGCTCCAGAATTTCGAGGGCTCGGGCCGGGGTTCAAGCTTGAGCATCTGCGGCCTCCGCTTTTTCCGTAACGTCCGCAGCACCGTCCCACAGGCCGCTCATCCATTCGCCGATCTGCGCTACCGTGGCCTGCGCCCGCGCAACGGACGGCGACAGCCGGCCCTTGGCAATCACATGCAGACGGTCGCAGATCTCGAAGAGCTCATCGAGTTCCTCGCTGACCACCAGCACCGCACAGCCCGCATCACGCAACGCCAGGATCTCGCCGCGAATCTGCGCGGCCGCCCCGACGTCCACACCCCAAGTAGGCTGGGACACGATGAGCAGCTTCGGGTTGGCATCGATCTCGCGCCCGACGATGAACTTCTGCAGGTTGCCGCCCGACAGCGACTTGGCGGCCGCGTCCGGCCCGCCCGCCTTGACGTTGAAGCGGCGGATGATGCCGGCCGCCTGCACCTGCAGGGTCCTGACGTTGATCCAGCCGCTCTTGCCAAGGGCATCGTCGCGGGTCAGCAGCAGGTTGTGCGCCAGGCCCAGCGTGGGCACCGCGCCGCGGCCGAGCCTCTCCTCGGGCACGAAATGCACGCCCAGTTCACGCCGCTGGTGCGGGCCGAAGCGGGCTGCGTCCTTGCCAAAGACCTGGATCATCGGCGCGTCGGCCCGCGTGTCCTCGCCGGACAACGCATAGAGCAGCTCCTTCTGGCCATTGCCTGACACGCCGGCAATGCCCACCACTTCACCGGCCCTGACGTCCATCGAGATGGCCTCCAGGTCCACGCCGAACTGGTCTTCGCGCGGCAGGCTCAGGGCCCGCACGCCCAGCACGGTTTCGCCGGTCTTGACCTCGCGGTGCTCCAGGGCCGGCGGCTCGGCGCCGATCATCAGGCGGCTCAGGGACGCATTGCTTTCTTCCTGCGGGTTGCACACGCCGGTGACCTTGCCGCCGCGCAGGACGGTGCAGGCGGTGCACAGTTCGCGGATCTCGTGCAGCTTGTGGCTGATGTAGAGGATGCTGCAACCTTCCGACGACAGCTTCTTGAGCACCACGAACAGCTTTTCAACCGCCTGGGGGGTGAGCACCGAGGTGGGCTCGTCAAGGATCAGCAGCTGCGGGTCGGTCAGCAGCGCACGGATGATCTCCACCCGCTGCATCTCGCCCACGCTCAGCGTATGCACCGGGCGGGTCGGGTCGATGTCCAGCCCGTACTCGCCGGCCTTGGCGGTGATGCGCTGCGTCACCTCGGCCAGCTTCAGGCTCTTGTCCAGGCCGAGCCAGACGTTCTCGGCCACCGTGAGGGTGTCGAACAGGCTGAAGTGCTGGAACACCATGCTGATGCCCAGCGCCCGCGCCTCCTGCGGGTTGCGGATATGCACCGGCTTGCCGTTGAAGCTCACCGTGCCGGTGTCGGGCTTGACCGAGCCGTAGATGATCTTCATCAGCGTGGACTTGCCCGCGCCGTTCTCGCCCAGCACCGCATGGGTCTCGCCCGGCTGCACGGCCAGCGAGACATCGCTGTTGGCGATGACGGCCGGATAGCGTTTGGTGATGCCGGACAGCTCCAGCCTGGGGGTGCTCACGCGCCTGTCTCTTTCATTGTCTTTTTCTCATCCTTGCGCAGGGTTGCCGCGACCGTCTTGACCCGCTCGCGCAGCCACCTGGCCGACAGCGATGCATGGGTGCGCTCATGCCACAGCTGGTAGTACATGAGCCGCGGAAAGTCTACAGGGCACGGCAGTATCTTCAGCGGCAACCGGTCCAGGTAGCGCTCGCAGTACTGGCGCCCGGTGGTCAGCACCAGCAGGCTGGAGGCCACCATGTCCGGGATCAGGCCGAAGTGCGGGCAGCGCGCGGTGATGTTGCGGCGCAGGCCCTTGTGCTCCAGGTGCTCGTCGATCACGCCCTTGGCGCCCGGGTGGGTGGGTGTGGGCGCGATGTGCTCGGCCTCCAGCCAGGCGGCCTGGTCCCACTTGCGGCGCACGGCCGGGTGATCCTTGCTGACCAGGCTCACCACCTCGTCGCCGAACAGGCGGCCCATGTGCAGGTCGTCAGGCGCCTTGAGCCAGTTGCCGATGACAACATCCACATCGCCCTGCGCCAGGTGCGCGTGGTAGTCGGACTCGCCGGTCAGCGGGTGGATCTCGATATGGCACAGCGGCGCCTTCACCTTGATGTCGGCCACCAGCAGCGGCAGGAACAGCGGGTCGAGGTAGTCGCTGGCAGCCACCCGGAAGGTGCCGCGGGCGGTTTGCGGGTCAAAGCCCCGGGCATCGGTGAACAGCACTTCGGCGGCACGCAGAATGCTTGCACTGGGCTCGACCATGCGCAGGCCGGCATCAGTGGGCACCATACCGGAGCCCGAACGCACCAAAAGGGGATCGTCCGCCAGGTCGCGCAGGCGCTTGAGCGCTGCGGAGACGGCGGGCTGGTACATGCCCATTCGGATGGCGGCGCGCGAGACGCTGCGTTCAGTCAACACGGTATGCAAGACCCTGATCAAGTGGAGGTCTATCTTGTCGAAAAGCGCCTGGTCTCTCATACCTTTGCCTGCATTCGCTCCATACGCCAAAACTTATGTCGGTCGGGGCCCGGGGGCCTACCCTTGGAATCACGCGCGGAACCCGTGGAAACAAGCTGCGGCATGAACCATACTGTCATCCGATGAACACCAAAACCATCCAGATCATCCGGCGGGGCGAGCCCGTCTCTCTGGCCAATGTACCACCCGGCCGCACGCTGCTGGAAGTGCTGCGCGAGGACCTGGGTTGCACCGGCACCAAGGAAGGCTGCGGCGAAGGCGACTGCGGCGCCTGCACCGTCGTCCTCGGCGAGCCAGAAGGCAACAGCATCAAATACCGTGCCATCAACAGCTGCATCCGGCTGGCGCACTCGGTGGACGGCATGGCGCTGTGGACGGTGGAAGACATCGCGGCCCCGGTTGCGGGCCAGGCCGGGCCGGGTACGCCCGCCCTGCTCCACCCGGCCCAGGAAGCCATGGTGCAGTGCCACGGCAGCCAGTGCGGCTTCTGCACGCCGGGCTTTGTGATGAGCCTGTTCGGCATGTACCAGAACCATATCGCCCCCACGCTTGCCACTTCGTGTGCTGCGCTGCCCCCCGAGGGGGCTGCGGCGCCTAGGGGCGGCCCGTCGGCACCGCTTGCCAGGCCGAACCCGATCACGCGCGAACTCGCCCAGGAAGAACTCTCGGGCAACCTGTGCCGCTGCACCGGCTACCGGCCGATCCTTGATGCGGCGCAGCAAATGGCCGACCTGCCGGCGGTGGATGTAGACGAGGCGAAGCTGCTCAGGCAGCTGAAGGCCATCAGGCCTCAGGCCGCCGCGCCGGGTTCTGCTTACCTTTCGCCGCAGAACCTGAAGGAACTTCTGCAGGCCCGCGCGGCCCATCCCGACGCACAGATCGTTGCCGGCTGCACCGACGTGGGCCTGTGGGTCACCAAGATGCACATGGAGTTCCCCCGCATTCTTGACGTCACCCAGGTCCGCGAGCTCAGGCGCATCGAGCGCTACAGGCACCACATCGCCATCGGCGCGGCTGCCACGCTGACCGATGCCTATGCGGCGCTGGTCAGGGACAGGCCTGAACTCAAGACCTTCGCCAACCGCTTTGCCGGCCTGCCGGTGCGCAACTCCGGCACGCTGGGCGGCAATGTGGCCAACGGCTCGCCCATCGGCGACTCCATGCCGCTGCTGATCGCCCTGGGCGCGAACGTCGTGCTCATGAGCACGCGCGGGCATCGCGAGATGCCGCTGGAGGCGCTCTACACCGGCTACCGCAAGAACGTGATGGCGAAGGATGAAGTGCTGGCCTGGATCAAGGTGCCGCTGCCGGTGAAGGGTGAATTCCTGCGCGCATACAAGATTTCAAAGCGCTATGACGACGACATCTCGGCCGTGTGCCTGGTGGTGAACATGACGGTTGCCGGCGGCAAGGTCGCCCGCGTGTCCATCGGCGCAGGCGGCGTCGCGGCCACGCCCGTGCGCGCCGCGCAAACCGAAGCCGTGCTGCTCGGCCAGCAATGGACGGCCGACACGGCCATGGCAGCCACGGCGGCGCTGCGCGCCGAGTTCCAGCCGATCTCGGACATGCGCGCCTCGGCCGCCTACCGCAGCGAGGTGCTGGGCAACCTGATGCAGCGGTTCTGGCTGGAGAGCCAGGGCGTCACGCATATCAACCTCGAGCGGATGATCCCGCAGCTGCTGCACGCCACCGTGGATTCCGGGTCGAGCCCGGAATGACAGGAACGGGAAAGTCACGACCATGAATGCTCCTGATACTTTCATCAGCAAATCCGGCCCGGCACGCACGGCCGCCGGCACCTCCCATGCGCACGAAAGCGCGCGCGCCCAGGTGGCCGGTGCCGCAAGCTACATCGACGACATCCCCGAGGTCAAGGGCACACTGCATGCCGCACCCATCATGTCCACCGTGGCCCACGGCAAGCTCCGGGGCGTGGATGCATCGGCCGCACTGGCCATGCCGGGCGTGCGCGGCATCGTGCTGCATGACGACATCCCGGGCGACCCGATGCTGGCCACCTTCGTGCATGACGAGCCCATCTTCGCCAGCACGCTGGTCGAGCATATCGGCCAGGTCGTCGGCGTCATCGTGGCAGACACCGTGATGCAGGCGCGCCGTGCGGCGCGCAAGGTCAAGCTGGATATTGAGGAACTGCCTGCCGTGCTGACGGTGCAGGAGGCACTCAAGGCGCAGAACTTCGTGCTGCCGCCGGTACGGGTGCAGCGCGGCAATGCAGCCCGGGCCATCGGCAAGGCGCCGCACACGCTGCATGGCGCATTCGAGGTCGGTGGCCAGGAGCATTTCTACCTGGAGGGCCAGGTGGCCTATGCCCTGCCGCAGGAGCAGGGCCAGTGGCTGGTGTACTCCAGCACCCAGCACCCCGGCGAAGTCCAGCACTGGGTGTCGCATGCGCTGCACATCCCGAACAACGCGGTGCGGGTGGAATGCCGGCGCATGGGCGGCGGCTTCGGCGGCAAGGAAACGCAGGCGGGGCACCTGGCCGTGTGGTCGGCACTGGCGGCGCACAAGCTCGGGCGCCCCGTCAAGCTGCGCCTCGACCGCGACGACGACTTCATGGTCACCGGCAAGCGCCACCCTTTCGCCTATGAATACACCGTGGGCTTTGACGGCACCGGCCTGCTCTGCGGGCTGGAGCTGATGCTGGCCGCCAACTGCGGCTTCAGCGCCGACCTGAGCGGCCCGGTGGCCGACCGCGCCGTCTTCCACTCTGACAACGCCTACTTCCTGGAAGACGTGGACATCACGTCATACCGCTGCAAGCTCAACACCCAGAGCCACACCGCCTTCCGCGGCTTTGGCGGGCCGCAGGGCGTGATCGCCATCGAGACCATCCTGGGCGACATCGCCCGCGCCCTCGGCCTGGACCCGCTGGACGTGCGGCGGCGCAACCTCTATGGCCTGGACGGGCGCAATGTCACCCACTACCAGATGAAGGTGGAAGACAACATCCTTGAGCCGCTCATGGCGAAGCTGGAGGAAACCTCCGCCTACCGCGCGCGCCGCGATGCCATCGCCGCATGGAACGCGGGCAGCCCGGTCATCAAGCGCGGCATCGCGCTCACGCCCGTGAAGTTCGGCATCTCGTTCACCGCCACCCAGTTCAACCAGGCCGGCGCGCTGGTGCATGTGTACACCGACGGCAGCGTCACGGTAAACCACGGCGGCACCGAGATGGGCCAGGGCCTGAACACCAAGATCGCACAAGTGGTGGCCGACGAGCTGGGCGTGCCGTTTGACAGCGTGCTGTCCACCGCAGCCGACACCAGCAAGGTGCCCAATGCCAGCGCCACGGCCGCCTCCAGCGGCACCGACCTGAACGGCCGGGCGGCGCAGTTTGCCGCGCGCAACGTGCGGGACAACCTGGCTGCCTATGTGGCGGGGCTCGACGGCTGCGGCGCGGGCGCGGTGCAGTTCACCGACGGCCAGGTCATCTCGCCCAAGGCCACCCGGCGCTTTGCCGACGTGGTGGGCACCGCCTACACCAACCGCATCCAGCTGTGGAGCGACGGCTTCTACCGCACGCCCAAGATCCACTACGACAAGGCCACGCTCACCGGCCGGCCGTTCTACTACTTTGCGTACGGCGCGGCCTGCACTGAAGTGGCCATCGACACCCTCACCGGCGAGAGCCGTGTGCTCAAGGTGGACATCCTGCATGACGTGGGCCGCAGCATCAACCCGGCCATCGACATCGGGCAGATCGAAGGCGGCTTCGTGCAGGGCATGGGCTGGCTCACCACCGAGCAGCTGGTATGGAACGCAAAGGGTTACCTGAGCACCCACGCGCCCAGCACCTACAAGATACCGGCCACCGGCGACATCCCCGAACACTTCAAGGTGGACCTGTGGCCCGAGCCCAACCGCGAGGACAACGTCTTCGGCAGCAAGGCCGTGGGCGAGCCGCCCTTCATGCTGGCCATCAGCGTCTGGGAGGCGCTGCGCGAGGCCGTGGCGGCGGCGCGCGCCAGCGGTGCGGCGGCAGGATCAACGGTCGAGATGGACGCGCCGGCCACGGCCGAAAACGTGCTCAGGGCCGTGCATCGGTGATACCTGGGCCGCCGATGGCTCAACCCGCATGCGCGGGAAGTTCCTTCAGCCCGCTGACAGGCGAAAAGGCAATGATGCAGGCCTGAATGCAGAACCCGGCCAGCGCCAGCACCAGGCAAGCCGCCTCACCCCAATACGCGCCGATGAAGCCGCCGAGCGCGGCGCCGACCGGCCGCGCGCCCGCATTCACCGTGAGGAAAATCGCCGAGACCCGCCCCAGAGCCGCTTCAGGCGTGACGGTCTGCCGCAGCGTTGTGGAGGTGATGGTCCAGATGATGGGCCCGAAGCCGAACAGGAAGAACGAGCACCCCGCCAGCGCCGGATGCGGCACGGCCAGCGTGGCCGCCATGGTGGCGGCAGCCATGACCGACACCATGGGCCCAAACTGGATGGCACGGCCGAACGGCATGGCGCCCAGCAGGCGCGGCGCCGCCAGGGCGCCGGCGATCATGCCCACGCCGTAGATGGCCAGCGTGGTGCCCACGCCGCCGGCGCTAAGGCCCAGCACGCGGACGGCATAGGGCACATAGGCCGCCTGCAACACAAACCAGGCCATGTTCCAGGCAATGGCAGTGAGCAGGATGGGCCGCAGCATCGCATGCCGCCAGACGAATTGCGCACCGTCGCGGATGTCATGCAAAGGATGGCGCCGCGGCGGCGGCACACGCGGCGCTTCAACCAGCCCGAGCAGCAGCAGCGCAGCACCCGCGGACAGCATGGCCGCCAGCACGAAGGCCGCCGATGCGCCAGCCCAGGCCACCAGTGCGCCGGCGAGCGCGGGGCCTGCGGCATAGGCCGCGCTGCGAGCCAGCTCCAGCCGGCCGTTGGCGCGCCCGAGCAGCTCGCGCGGCACGAGCGACGGCACCAGCGCCGGCGCGGCCACACTGAAACCCACCGTGCCTACCGCCCCGACAAATCCGAGCACCGCCAGCAGCGGCACCGACAGCTGCTGCAGCAGCACGGCCGCCAGCAGGCCCGCCAATGAGAGTGTGCGCAGCACCTCAGACCACAGCATGAGGCTGCGCCGCGATGTCCGGTCTGCGAGCAGGCCCAGTGGAATCGCCAGCAGCAGGAACGGCAGCGTCTGGACCGCCGCCAGCAGGCCGATCTCGCCTGCGCCGGAGCCCAGGGCAAGCACCGCCACGATGGGGACCGCCGCAAGGCTCAGCTGTTCAGCAGACTGTGCGGCAAGGTTGGCCCCCGCAAGGTACGCGAAGGGCCTGGGAAAAGAAGGGGTGGGCATGAATACCAGCTCGTGATGAGGCGGTATTGTCATGCCTCGCAACGTCCGTCACTCGCCGGAAACGGACCTGTCGGCACCGCGGCCCGCTGCAGTCCACGGCAGCGCGCTGAAATACCTTTGTATCTACTGCAGCCGGGTGCTGCTGCCTACGATGGCCGAAGCCTTGCGCTTTCAGGAGAGCTCCATGAAGTCCACGCCGGCCGGCCACAAACCCCTCACCCAGACCCCCACGCCCCGGGCCGCCGGGCAAGCCGCGGGCAGCAGCGGCGCCAATCCAGGCGAGATGCAGGTCTTCGGTGCGCAGCGCCAGCCCGTCCTGCCGCCTCGGCTTCTTCCGCTGGCATCCCCGCGCCACCCGACCACCGCGCCTGACCGGTCAGCCTGGAGTGGGGGAGGCGAAACCGTGCAACTACTGGCCGGCTTGAGCGACGGCGCCCGGAAAGGGCGTCTCATCACCGGCACTGACCTGCCACTGCCCAGGGGTACGCGGGTGACTGACGGCGAAACCGCTTCCTGGTTGCTGGCAGCCCGCACCGCAGAACTGGTGACCGATGCCATGGATCTGTTCGACGCGCCCATGACAACCACAAAGGTGTTCGGCTTGCACTATTCATTCCAGCCCTCGTCCCACATGCCTGACTTGCCGCACCTGGGCAGGACAGGCTACAACGACGCCACGACAACCATGCTGCTGGGCGGCAATCAGGGCTACATGGACGGGACGTTCACCTCGCTCTTTGTCGCCGACGCCGGCCCGCACGATGTGCTGGCCGCCACCATGGCCCGGGATGCAGCGGATATCAGCGACGACGAAATCCTGTTCATGCAACGTGCCGGCAAGCCCGGCGCTGTGCCTCCGGGCTACCTGGTCCTGCTGCAGGGCATGCCGGATGAACCCGGCCTGCGCAAGCTGCTGACCGCCACGCTGGCATTTCCGGCTTCATTGCGCGACATCGTCTCGGACTACCTCACCCAACCCAAAACGCCGCACACCGCCGAGGGCTGGCGAAAACTCGACCTCAACCATATCGTTCCGGTCAACGGACTGCTGGTGATGGTGTGCGGGCGGCCAAAGCAGCAGGACGGCGCCACAACCCTGGATGTGTTCTATCCCCGGACCGAGGGAACGCAACTGGGTCCACCCATCAAATGGGACCCACGCATGTTGGCCAGCGCACAGCAGGAAATGACAAAGTTCCTGCTGCACATCTCGCCGGCTTTGCCTCTGGAGCCGGCGCTGCTTCGGGCGCATGTGGGGAAGGAGCCGCCCCGGCCAGCGGTCACGCGAGGTGACGCGAAAGGCGGGCTGCAGTTCAGGGGACACATCTACAGAATCAAGCTGCCTGACGCCAGCGACTACCCCAGGGAAATGCCGCTGCCACAGGCATCGCCCGGAAAGCCCGGACCCAGCGCCATGACCAGCTGGAACCCTCTGGCCAGTTGGCGCAAACCCGCGGTGGTGAAACCCACAGGGACAGCAGCCTCCGGCGGGCTGGACACCAGCCAGCTGCAGCTGCGCAACGACAGGCCGGAGACGGAACGACGGGTGCAGGTCATTGGCAAAGACGGCGTCACACGAACCGGCAACCTCCAGCCCATTGCCGAGGATGGCGAAGTCTGGATCACATTTACCGGGGCCGACTTCAGCCGCAAGGACCTGGCAGAGCATGGCATCCGCTGGGCCCACACCACCACGGCAGGCGTGATTTCCTGCCTGATCAACCCGGACAGCTTCAAGCTGGAGTGGGTCAACCCCTGAGCGCACAGATCCAGGATGTGCGGGGCATCACACCAAGGCTTCGACAAGCTCAGCCCGAACGGGGTTTATTGGGAAGCCCTCATAGGTAGGTGCCATTCGCCTTAACATGCCGCATGACTGAAGCACGCTCCACACCGGCATCCACACCTGTTAACACACCGCGCACCGTCGTCCACACCGTCCATGTCGAGTTTGGCGACTGCGATCCTGCGGGCATTGTCTGGTTTCCCAATTTCTTCCGCTGGATCGATGCCGCCTCACGCCGCTTCTTCATCGAATGCGGCGTTCCGCCCTGGCATGAAACCGAGAAGACGCTGGGCGTCTTCGGCACACCGCTGGTGGATACGCATTCCAGCTTCGTCAAGACTGCCAGTTACGGCGACACCCTGCAGGTGCATGTGAGCGTGAAGGAATGGCGCGACAAGAGCTTTGTGCAGGCCTACCGGATGATGCGTGGAGATGACCTCATCATGCAGTGCGACGAGGTGCGCATCTTTGCAGCCCGGCGCACCGACGGAAAGAACGGCATCCGCGCGGTGCCGATACCGCCGGAGATCCGGGCGCTCTGCGGCTGAGGCAGACGTTCACGGCACGGGCGGTGTCCCTGGTTTTTCCGCGGCGACGGCGCGCTTCGTGTCTTGCAGCGCGCCGGTGCCAGCGGCAGGCAAGCGCAGCTCGCCAAGCGGAACCTCGGCCACCGCACCGGTGCCGCCGCCGACGGTCTTCTCGAAGTCATATCTACGGTCTCCCGGTTCCGCCATGACCTCCGGCGCGACAACCACCAGGATCTCGTCGCTGTGTTGTGCAACGTAGTCGACAGGTTCGTCGAACGGGTCAGGAGCCTGGCCCGCAGCCCACGTCCCGCGCAGGAACACGCACTCCGTCACGCTGCCGTCGTCCTTGACCCATTCCAGCTGCATGCCCGGTTTCAGCCCGGCAAACCGGTCCCAGGTCAGCGGACCCGGCCCGATGCAGCGGATGTCCACCTGCGGCCCCCACGAGACCTGGAAACTCCGCGCGCCTTCTCCGAGGCTGGTCACCTGCAATTCAAACCCCTGCACCCCGTCGAGCCTGACCTTCTGGCCGTTGATGCTGAGCAGGTCCTTGGGTCGCAGGTGGTCCAGGTCGTTGGTGGTCAGCGAGCCTTTTTCCGGCCGTCCGTAATACAACGGGGTGCTCTTGTGTTCGAACAGCCAGGTCCAGCCCACACCGTCCGGGTGCTTCCAGCAAGCCGCGGGCAACATCTCCTGCACCTTCGCGTTCTCATTCAGGGTGAAGACCTCCACCATACCCGGCCAGCGGTCCGGCTGGGGCGGCACGAGGCAGACGGTCTCCCCACCCAGGTTCAGCGGTGTCGCGTAAGGCAGGCGGGAAAGTGCCGCCAGGCTCAGCCGTCCGAGATTCTCGTCGTGGGACCGCTCTGCCCTGACCTCCCGGCAGACCAGACGGCCATCGGGCTGGCAATGGATTCTGGCCAGGTCCAGGTAGTGCGGCACCCTTTCCGTGCCACGTCGCCACAGCTCGGGCGGTATGGCAATTGCCGCGCTCCATTCGTCGTTGATCTGGTTGGACAACATGCGGATGACCTGCCCGTGGCCGCCCGGGTGGGGGATGACACTGATGTCGCGAGCCATGAACAGCCTCCATTCCTGACTGGTTCTGATCAGAACGGGGCGATTGAAATCCTGGAGCGTCGCAGGACGGCTGCCCTCAGACGCATCAACCAACCTGAGCCGGTCTGACCATTCCAGCGCCGGTTCGGGCGGGGGAGATGCCATGGTTTGCTTGTCATCAGGTAAAGGCTTTGCGGGCGTACCCAGGACTTCAAGGGGAGGGGTATCGATCTTGCCGTCCGGCTGACGCCGGATCAGTTCCGTCACCATCTCCTCGCTGCCCGGCAGATGCGCAAGGCTCAAGAGCCGCGCTTGCAGAACTTCATGCGCCTGCGCCGGGCTCTGGCCCATGGGAAGCCCCTGCAGGTGCGCGCCAGGCTCAAGCTGCATCTTGTCGCTGTCTGGTGGTGGTTGCGTTGCTGACGATGCAGGCTCAGTCCGGGTGGGCAGCGACTGCGGGCTGAGCGTCGCAGGGCTGAACGTGGTCGAGGTGGCAGTGCTGGTCGAATGGGTCATCTGAGATCCTGTCCGTGCTGGCTGATGTTCAAGATGAATTTCATTGTGCAAACATGGCCCGGGCGCGCAACCATACGGTGGTATGCGCGGCTTCAGCTTCGCCTAAGGCGCCCGCCGTATCATGGCGCGAAGAGGACCCAACCCATGCGACTGCTGCTCGTCGAAGACGACACCATGATCGGCGAAGCCGTGCTTGCCGCGCTGCGCGGCGCGCACTATGCCGTGGACTGGGTGCGCGACGGCGAGATGGCCGACACCGCGCTGGCCTCCGGCAGCTACGACCTGGTGCTGCTCGACCTGGGCCTGCCGAAGCAGGACGGCCTGGATGTGCTGCGCCGCCTGCGGGCGCGCAGGAGCGCGGTACCGGTGCTGGTGGCCACCGCGCGCGACGCCATCGGCGACCGCATTGCCGGCCTTGACGCCGGCGCCGACGATTATGTCGTCAAGCCTTATGACATCGACGAGCTGCATGCCCGCATCCGCGCCCTGCTGCGCCGCGGCGCGGGCCAGGCCGGCCCGGCCTACAGCCACAAGGGCGTGAGCCTGAACCCGGCCACCCGCGAGGCCTCGGTCAACGGCGCGCCGGTGTCGCTGTCGGCGCGCGAATGGGCGGTGCTGGAGCCGATGCTGTCGCGCCCCGGCGTGGTGTTCTCGCGCGCGCAGCTGGAAGAAAAGCTGTTCAGCTGGAAAGACGAGGTCAGCAGCAATGCGGTGGAGGTGTACGTCCACGGCGTGCGCAAGAAGCTGGGCGCGGAATTCATCCAGACGGTGCGCGGGCTGGGCTACCTGGTGCCGCGCACATGACCCCTTCAACCATGAATGACGGCACCGGCCATTCGCTGCGCAAGCGCCTGCTGCTGCTGTTGCTGCTGGCCATCGGCCTGTTCGCCGCCATCCAGGGTGTCGGCGCCTACCGCAGCGCCCTGCAGCAGGCCGACGCGCTGTTTGACTACCACCTGCGGCAGATGGCGCATTCGATGCCGCGGGGTCTTGAACCGCGCCCCCCGCCCGATGACGAAGAGGACTTCGACTTCCTGGTGCAGATCTGGGGGCCGGACGGCGCGCGCATCTTCCGCTCGCCACGCTCGGCGCTGCCGCAAAGCGGCGTGCTCGGCTTCTCCGACGTGGTGGTGCAGGGCCGTGCCTTCCGGGTGTACACGGTGCAGACGCCGGTGCAGACGGTGCAGATTGCGCAGGACGTGAGCGAGCGCAACGCGCGTGCGCGCGCCATCGCCGCCCATGCAGTGCTGCCGGTGGCGCTGATGGCGCCGCTGCTGATGCTGTTTGTCTGGTGGGTGGTCAGCCGCTCGCTGGCACCGGTGGAGCGGGCGCGACGCCAGGTGGCATCGCGCGCGGCGGACGACTTCTCGCCGCTGGCCGATGCCGGCCTGCCCGACGAGGTGCGACCGCTGGTGCGCGAACTCAATGGCCTGTTCGGCCGGCTGCGCGATGCCTTTGAGGCGCAGCAGCACTTTGTGGCCGATGCCGCACATGAGCTTCGCTCGCCGCTGTCGGCCCTCAAGCTGCAGGCGCAGGCCCTGCGCGGCGGCGCGCAGGATGCCGACCCGGCGGCGCGCGAGGCCGCGGTTGCACGGCTGAACCAGGGCATCGACCGCGCCATCCATCTCGTGGAACAGTTGCTGGCGCTGGCGCGCGCCGAAGGCTCGCCGCAGCCCGGCCACCGCGCGCCCGTCGACCTGCAGGAGGTGCTGCGCCTGGCTGTGGGCGATGCGCTGCCGCACGCGGCAGCCAGGGGGATCGACCTGGGCATGGCACCCGGCGCCACCAGCGAGGCCCTCAACATCAACGGTGAACCCGCGGCCCTGCGCATGATGCTGCGCAACCTGGTGGACAACGCCGTGAAGTACACGCCCCCGCCCGGCCAGGTGGATGTGGACCTGCGGCTGCAGGGCAACGAGGTGGTGCTGGCGGTGGAAGACAGCGGCCCCGGCATTCCCGAAGCCGAGCGCGGCCGCGTGTTCGACCGCTTCTACCGCGCGCCCGATGCCGCCTCGCACAGCACCGGCAGCGGCCTGGGCCTGGCCATCGTGCGGGCTGTCGCGCAGCGGCACGGCGCCACGCTGGTGCTGGGCACCTCCGCAAGGCTCGGCGGGCTGCGCGCGGAAGTGCGCTTTGCTGCACCCGCTTAAGGCCTGCCTAAGGTCCCGGCCCCATAGTTGATCCATCGCAAACCGGATCAACCAGGAGTCCAGACCATGCAGACCGTTTCCCTCAAGACATCCCGCCTGATGCTCGCGCTCGTCGCGGCCGGCGTCATCGGCGGCGCGGGCGCATCCTTTGCCGACAGGCAGCTGTCGCGCGCCAATGCCGCACCCGCCATCAGCGCCGCGGCGCCGCAGCTTGCGGTGCCGGGCACATCCGCGCCGGCCATCATGCCCGTGACTGCGCCCGACTTCTCGCAGATCACCGAACGCTACGGCCCCGCCGTGGTGAACATCAGTGTCACCGGCACGCAGAAAGCCTCGTATGACGAAGGCGAAACCGCTGAACGCGGCGGGCGCGGCCAGCGTGGCGAAGACCCCTTCCTCGAATTCTTCCGCCGTTTCCAGCAAGGCCAGGGCGGGCGCGGCATGCCGCGCGAGACACCGGTGCGCGGCCAGGGCTCGGGCTTCATCCTGAGTGCCGACGGCATCATCCTGACCAATGCCCATGTGGTGCGCGACGCGAAGGAAGTCACCGTCAAGCTCACCGACCGCCGCGAGTTCCGCGCGAAGGTGCTCGGCGCAGACCCGAAGACCGACGTGGCCGTGCTCAAGATTGATGCAAAGAACCTGCCGGTGGTTGCAATGGGCAAGCCGAGCGACCTGAAGGTGGGCGAGTGGGTGCTGGCCATCGGCTCGCCGTATGGATTCGAGAATACGGTGACGGCCGGCGTCGTCAGCGCCAAGGGCCGCAGCCTGCCCGACGACAGCTATGTGCCCTTCATCCAGACCGATGTCGCGGTGAACCCCGGCAACTCGGGCGGCCCGCTGTTCAATGCGCGCGGCGAGGTGATCGGCATCAACTCGCAGATCTACAGCCAGACCGGCGGCTACCAGGGCCTGTCGTTCGCCATCCCGATCGACGTGGCGGCGAAGATCAAGGACCGGCTGGTCGCGCACGGCAAGGTCGAGCATGCGCAGCTGGGCGTGTCGGTGCAGGGCATCAACCAGGCGCTGGCCGAGTCGTTCGGCCTGGACAAGCCTGAAGGCGCGCTGGTCTCCAGCGTGGCCCGTGGCAGCGCCGCCGACAAGGCCGGCCTGCAGCCCGGCGACGTGATCCGCGGCGTCAACGGCCAGCCCATCGTGACATCGGCCGACCTGCCGGCCTTCATCGGCATGGCCGCGCCCGGTGACAAGGTCAGGCTGGACATCTGGCGCAAGGGCGGCAGCCTGAACCTGGCCGCCACGCTCGGCAGCGTCGAGGACAAGGCCGGCAAGGTGGAAGCCGCAAGCAGCGGCCCGTCCACCCAGGGCAAGCTCGGTCTGGCTCTCCGCCCTTTGCAACCGTCGGAGAAGCGAGACTCCGGCATTGCAGAGGGCCTTGTCGTGGAAGACGCAGGCGGTGCGGCAGCCACTGCCGGCGTGGAAGCAGGCGACGTGCTGCTGGCCATCAACGGCACGCCGGTGAAATCGGTGGAACAGGTGCGGACACTTGTTGGCAAGTCCGGCAAGTCGGTCGCGTTGCTGATTCGACGGGGCGACGACAGGATCTTCGTGCCCGTGCCGGTGGGTTGAGGATGCTGGAATGAGGCTGGCGTCCACATCTCCTTTCGCGACTGGTCTGCCCTGAAAGTCCAGAGCCGCCTGTCAGGCCGGCGGGGGTTCTTTCCTTTTTTCTCCGGTGGCCTGACGCCTGGTTTCAAGCGGCGCCTCGGCAACTCCGCCTGGAAGCCTCAACTCGCCAAGCGGGACGATGAATACAGCGCCCTCGCCGCCATTGACCGTCTCTTCAAAATCACAGATGTCGCCGGCAAGTTCAGCGGCCATCGCCTGCGGCACGACCACCAGAATCTGGTCGCTGGCTTCCTGCCCACTTTCAGGCTGCCCATCGTCAAACAGCCCTGGAGTCCTGAACGCGTCCCATGCACCGCAGAGAAACCGGCAGTCCGTCACCACGCCATCGTTACCCACCCATTGCAGCGGCATGCCGGCCTTCAGCATGCCAAAGCGATCCCAGGTCAGCGGCCCCGGGCCGATGCAACGGATGTCCAGCTGCGGCTCCCAATCCACGGTGAAACTGCGCGGTGTACCCACCAGGGTTGTCACCTCATGCGCCGGCCCATCCCTGCCCTGCAACCGCACCTTCAACCCATTGATGCTGAGCAGATCCCCTGGCAGCAGGTGCTGCAGGTCAGTGGCGATGAGCGAGCCCTTCTCCGGCCGGCCATAGAACAATGGGGCGCTCCCATGCTCGAACAGGCAGGTCATGCCCAAACCGTCCGGATGCTTCCAGGCATCCGCCGGCTTCATGTCCAGCACCCTCGCATTCCCGTTAAGCATGAACACCTCCACCATGCCCGGCCAGCGGCCAGGCATGGGCGGGACAAGGTACACCGTCTCGTCACGCAGGCTCAAGGGTGTCGCGTACGGCAGGCGTGACAGGGCCTCCAGGCTCAGCTGCCCCAGGTTGTCACCATGATCCGGTTGGGCCGTGACGGTCTGCACCAGCATCTGGCCATCGGTCATGCGATGGATTTTGCTGGCGTCAAAATACAGCCGCCAGCCCTCGTGGTCGTCCAGCAGCTCCGGCGTCGGCGGGCTGGCCCAGGCTGCGCTCCAGCAGTCCTCCCGGCCCAGCTGGAACGCACTGAAGATCAGACCATGGCCGCCCGGGTGCGCGATGACACGCGGGTCGTGAAGCTGGTAGCCGGCGTCATGACTGTCCAGGCTGGACTGAGTGGCGATGGAACGGGTGCGCTCGAGTTCCTTGAGCGTCGCCGGGCGGCTGCCTGCGGGCAAGTCGCTCACCTGCAGTCTGCTCGACCACTGCAGCACGGGCTCAGCCAGGGTCGGCTCCGCCTTCGCGGGCGGAGTCCATGATTCGTCCAGCCGGGTGTCGATCTTGCCGTCCGGCTGCGCCCTGATGAGCTCTGTGACTTGCCCATCGTCTCCCGGACCCGTCACAAGGCTGCGCAGGCTTGCCTGCAGCACATCATGCGCCTGCCTCGGGTCCCCGCCCAGAGGCAGACCCGGCTGGTGAGCACGGGGTTCCAGGCGCATGGCGCTGCTGTCCGGCACTTGTGTTGTGGTTGGGGATGGCACGCCCTGCGCGTGCAAGTCAGGTGCGGTGAAGGTAGCCGCTCTTGCGGTGCCTGATGTGGTCGAGCTCATCTGAAACTCCTGTTGCCGCGCGAGCGGGCCGCCCACCCAGGCGGTCATCAAAGATGAGTTTCATTGTGCGAAGAAGGCCCGTGCGCGCCACCATACGGAGGTATCAGCGATCAGCCCAATCCAGCCATGAACACCTCCAGCTCATTGATCGGCAGCGGCTTGCAGAACAGGTAGCCCTGGTAGCTGTGGCAGCCCTGGCGCGCGAGGAATTCGCGCTGGGCTTCGCTTTCCACACCTTCGGCCATCACGCCCAGGCCCAGGCTCTGGGCCATGGCAATGATGGCGCGGGCGATGGCGGCGTCGTTGGGGTCGCGCAGGATGTCGCGCACAAAGGTCTTGTCGATCTTCAGCTGGTCCAGCGGAATGCGCTTGAGGCTTGAAAGGGCCGAGTAACCCATGCCGAAGTCGTCCAGCGCCAGCGTCACGCCCATGTCCTTGAGGATGCCCATCTTCGCAATCGTCACCTCCATCCCATCGGCCAGCAGCGTCTCGGTGAGTTCCAGCTTGAGCCTGTGCGGGCTGATGCCTGTCTGCTCTATGGCGGCCACCACCAGGTCCACAAACTCGGGGTGGCGGAACTGCTTGACGCTCACATTCACCGCAATGCTCAGGTGCGCCGTCTCCGGGCGCTTGGCCCATGTCGCGATCTGGTCGCACGCCGTCTCCAGCACCCAGTGGCCCAGTGGCAGGATGAGCCCTGTGTCCTCGGCCACGGGGATGAAGTCGGACGGGCCGATCAGCCCGCGCTGCGGATGCTGCCAGCGCACCAGCGCCTCCACGCCGGACATGCGGCCGTCGCGGTCCACCTGCGGCTGATAGTGCACCACAAAATGCCTGTCGCGCAGCCCGAGGCGCATGTCAGAGCTCAGCGAGGCATGGGCTGTGACCGCCGCCTGCATCTGCGGGTCAAACAGGCAGACGGTGTTGCGGCCGGACGACTTGGCCTGGTACATCGCGAGGTCAGCCTGCTTGAGCAGGTCGCCTACGCCGGCCAGGTGGCCGCTGAAGCAGGTCACGCCGATGCTGCAGGTGCTGAAATGCTCCGAGCCATTCAGGAGATACGGCGCGCCCAGCGCGGTGAGGATCTTGCCGGCTGCAACACGCGCGCCCTCCGCAGCGGCATCCGGGTCGGTGCCCAGGCCCAGCAGCATGACGACGAACTCGTCGCCGCCGAGCCGTGCCACCGTGTCAACCTCGCGCACCGACGCGACGAGGCGGCGGGCGACCTGCTGCAGCAGCAGGTCGCCCTTGTCGTGGCCCAGGGTGTCGTTGAGCGTCTTGAAGTTGTCCAGGTCAATGAACATCAGCGCGCCGTGCTGGCCGACGGCGGCACAGGCCGGCAGCGCAGCGGCCAGCCGGTCCATCAGCAGCAGGCGGTTGGGCAGGCGGGTCAGGGGGTCCTCAAAGGCCAGGTGCTGGATCTCGGCCACAACGGCCTTTCTCTGCGTGATGTCGCGGCCCACCGCCACCCAGTGCGTCACCCGGCCGCGTTCGTTGGCCAGCGGCACCATGTCAAGCTCGATCCAGAACTCCTCGCCATGCTTGCGGTAGTTGATCAGTTCGGCCCGCACCGGCTGGCTCTCGCGCAGCGCCACCTTGATGCGGGCCAGCTCGGTGCGCTGCGTCTTCGGGCCCTGCAGCAGCCGCGGCGACAGGCCGATCACGTCGTCGCGCGCATGGCCGGTGTGGCGCTCGAACGCATCGTTGACGAACACGAGGCGCTGGTCCACCGGGTCGTCGCCGGGGGCTTCGGTAATGAGCACCAGGTCGTTAAGCCGCGACACGCTCATCTCCAGAAGCCGCAGCTGGGCCTGAGAGTTGCGCCGCTCGGTGACGTCGCGCATGTACACCGCAAAGCCGCCTTCGGACGGGTAGGCCCGCATCTCGAACCACATGCGCGTCGGAGCGTAGTACCGCTCGAACTCGATCGGCGTCCTCGCGTCGTGTACCTTGCCGGCCTGGTGCTCCATCGCGTATTGCAGCGTTCGCCGGAATTCCTTCCAGACCAGGTGGCCGAGCAGCTGCTCGCGCGGGCGGCCGAGCAGCCGCTCGCTCTGGTGGTTCAGGTACACAAAGCGCCATTCGGCGTCCAGCGTGAAGAAGGCATCGGTGATGCTTTCCAGCGTGCTGGCCAGCCTCTCGGCGATCCGCTGGGCCCCGAGCCGCGCCAGCTTTTTCTCGGTGATGTCCTGTGTGGCGCCATGCACGCCCGTCATCCGGCCGTCGGTGCCGCGCACCGCATGGCCGATCGTCCTGACCCACAGGCGGCGGCCCTTGGCGGTGATGATCTCCATCTCTTCGTCAAACGGCACGCCGTCGCGGATGCAGGTGTCAAACACCTGCATGAACCTCTCGCGGGTCTCCGGCACGCAGTACCCGATCTTGTCCTCCAGCTCGAAGGCAGCGCCGGCCACACGCTCATAAATCGCCGCCACCGGCTCGGACATCAGCACCCGGCGTGACGGCAGTTCCACCAGCCAGCCGCCCATCTGCGCCGAGCGCGCCGCCATGTCCAGGAACTGGCGCGTCTGGCCTGTGAGCAGCGAATTCATGCGGTCGCGCTCGGTGGACAGGCCGGCCAGCACGCGCCGGTGCCGGCGCAGTTCCAGCTGCGCAACGACCTGCTGGCCCAGTGTCTCCAGCGCCTCGCGCATCAGCTCGCCCGGCACGCGGGGGACCTGGTCCATGACGCCGAGTGTGCCTATCAGCAGCCCTTCATGCGAGATCAGCGGCACACCGCAATACGACCGGATATAGGGCTCCTCCACCACGAGCGGCAAGCCTGCATAGGCCCCGGGAAGCGTCGTATCCGCCACGGCATGCACGCCGGCCTGGGACGCCGTGACGCTGCTGAACGCGAGCAGGCGGGAGGGGTCGGCCATCATGACGCCGCAGCTGGCCAGCAGGCGGTGCGCGCCCTCCTCAACGAGCGTGATCACGCCGACCGGCGCCTGGCACGTCCGGGCCACGAGGCGCAGCAGTCGCAGGAGTTCGGCATCGTTGGGCATGGCCGAATGTACCGGGCTTTGCAGGGCTTTTACAGCCGCTTACCCGATGTAAGCAGCTGTCCTACGCCTGTTAAAGGCTGCGTCCCATAAGTCGCAAGTAGCACGCCACCTACATTGGATTCACACGTTGGGCCGCATGGTGCTGGCTTCCATAAAAAAGAGAAACATCATGAACCGCCAGCTTGAAGCTTACTTGGCATGCTGCCTCCAGCCCATGGGAGGCATATGCGCGACATCCTGCTCATAAGCGGTACCCGCCCCGAGATCATCAAGCTCGCCCCGGTGTACCACGCGCTGCGCGAATGCGGCTGGGCGCGGGTGCAGTGGCTGCACACCGCACAGCATGGCGACATGGCCGGGCCGATCCTCGGCTCGTTCGGCATCGTGCCCGACATCACGCTGAGCCGCCCGGGCAGCAGCCTGCTGGACTTCAGCCTGGCCTGCCGCCAGCAGCTGGACGGCATCATGCAAAGCCGCGACTGGTCACTCGTCGTGGTGCAGGGCGACACCGAAAGCGCCTTCCAGGGCGCGCTGGCCGCATTCCATCACCGCGTGCCGCTGGCCCATGTGGAAGCCGGCCTGCGGACCTACAACCTCACCCGACCCTTCCCTGAAGAGGGCCTGCGCCAGATGATCTCGCGTCTGGCCACCTTCCAGTTTGCGCCGACGGCGGGCGCGCGAGATGCGCTGCTGGCCGAAGGCGTGGCGCCGGCTTCCGTCTACCTGACCGGCAATACCGTGATCGATGCCCAGCAATGGGTCTGCCGTCACCATGGCGTGCAGCGCCGCGTCCAGGGCCTGGGCCACCTGCTCGTGACAGTCCACCGGCGCGAGAACTGGGGCAGCGACCTGGCAGAAATCTGCCAGGCCATTGTCGCGATCGCTGCAATGAACCCGAAGCTCGACGTCCTTTTCCCGGTCCACCTGAACCCGCTGGTCCGCGAGCCGGTGCACGCCATTCTTTCAGCATCGCCCAACGTGCGCCTGGTGGCGCCGCTGGACTACCTTGACATGCAGCAGGCACTCGCCGATGCATGGATGGTCCTCACCGACTCGGGTGGCCTGCAGGAAGAAGCACCGACCTTCGGCGTCCCGCTGCTGGTGCTGCGCGATGAGACCGAGCGGCCGGAGGCCATTGCCGCCGGCTGCGCGCTGATCGTCGGCGCGGGCCGCAGCGACATTGTCAACGCCGTCGCACGCCTGGCGGCCGACAGCACAGCCTTCACCCGCATGCAGCGCGCGGGCAACCCTTTTGGCGACGGCCATGCCGCACGCCGGATCGTGGATGCGCTTTCAAATCACTTCGCAACGCCAAAAGAGAGACTCCATGAAACAAGCTCCTGAACTGTCCGCAGGCACAGACCCGGCGCGCCGGGCCGCGTGGCTGCTTGTTGCCGCCTGCCTGCCGCTGATGGCCGCAGCCCAGGCTCCCGCCAGCCCTGCAGGCAGCGCCGCCGAAGTGTTCAAGCGCCTCAATGCCGACCGCTGGGTTTCGCGCGAGGTCAGCCTGGCCGACCTCGGCTTCACCGGCCCGCTGGTGCTGGGCGCGCCCGACACCACCCGCGAGCTGTACCTGCCCGTGCCTGCCAATGTGCCGCTGACCGATGGTGAAATCCGCCTGAACGGCAGCTACATGCGCGCCGACGGCGGCCGCACCTCTATGCTCGTCTCGCTGGACGGCTACCCCGTGTCGTCGCGCCCGTTTGCGCAGGACAAGGGCGACGCCGCCCTCGTGCTCGGCGTGGACGGCAAACCGCGCCCGAGCGGCTTTGTGCGCCTGGGCCTGAACTGGAACACCGCGCTCGGCGCGGAGTGGCTGTGCGCCGACGGCCGCACACCGGGCAACGTGCTGCGCATCGAGCCGGACTCGCGCTTTACCTACCGCTATGACGGCAGCGCCATCCGCGACCTGACCACCGCCTGGGGCGCACTGCCTTCGGCACCGGTGATCCTCGTTTCGTCCAGCAACATCGGCTCGCCGGCCTATGACTCGGCCTGGCGCATGGGTGTGGCGCTGGAGCGCGCCGGCAAGCGCAGCACGGTGCGGGCCCTGCCTTCCGTGGGCGCCGTGGTCAACCTGGATGGCGTGACCATCCCGCCGGCATTGCGCAGCGTGCCGGCATTCGCCGCGCTCTCGCAAGGCGGGCAGTACAAGCTGAAGGACGCGGCCGAAGTCGGCGCCATGCTCGCGCTTGGCGCCAACGGCCCGGTGCGCGCCGACATCATCATTGCCGACAAGGCCATGGCCGCCGGCATCACCGTGGCACTGGATGCCCTGCGCGCCCAGCTGCAGGCTGCAGCACCCGACGCCGTGACACCGTTCACCGAGTGGAGGGCCGCCGCGCTGGACCCCGGCGCGCGGCCTGCCACCACCGGCGAGGTCAGCCTCGCCTACGTGTTCGGCCGCCCCGCCATCGTGGTACAGGACGGCGCCGGTGCACAGGCCGCAGGCCTCTTCAGCAGCTATTGGAACAGCGTGGCCGTCGCATCGGCCATGGGCGTGCGCGTGGCCACGGCGCCCGCGGGCGACACTTCATCGGTGTCGCTCAAATACCTCGGCGGCAAGCCAGGCAGCATCGACGTGCTCGCCCATGCCGACTGGATCGCCAGCTTTGACATCGGCGCCGTCGCAGCCAACGGCCGTCTGCCGTCCAGCCTGGTACTGGACATTGCCGCAGCGCCCAGCGCCGCCCGCACACCGCCCGTGGTGTCGGTCTTCATGAACGACATCCTGCTGGGCGCAAAGCAGCTGGAAGCCAAGGGCACGGCCGAGCGCATCACCGCGCCGATACCGGCCTACTCGCTGCTCGCGCGCAATACGCTGCGCCTGTCGTTCGTGCGCCAGATGGCCAGCGACCGATGCCGCGAAACGCCGGAGCCCTACCCCGTGTCGGTGCTGCCCAGCAGCCGCATGCTGCTGGAGAAGGCCACGCCCTCGCAGGACTTCACCGGCATGGTGTCGCGCTTTGCCGCAGGCGCCCATGTGATGGTGCCGGCTGCGTACCTCGCAGATGCGCCCGGTACCCTGCCGCGTGTCATCCGGCTGGCAGCCGGCACCGGCGTGTCACCGGTCAATGCGAAGTTCACCGTGGCCAATGGCAACGACATCCCCGCCACGGGCGGCCCCTTCCTGGCCATGGAACTGCCGCTGAAAAACGGCGACTCCAAGGTCAAGCTGGATTCAGGCAGGCTGGTGCTTGCCGCCGATGACGACCAGCCCATCCTGGACGTCACCGGCCTGAACAATGTGGGCATCGTCGAAGTGGTGAAGGTGGGCGGCGACACCGGCGTGAGCTACCGCAACGCCGGCACCGGCGCACCGGCCATGGACAAGCCCCTGCTGCTCGGCCCCGGCGACGTCGCCCTGATGGGCAGCGGCGGCCTGCTGCGCGAGATCAACTCGGCCGACCCTGCAGGCCGCAACGCCGTGGACGTGAAGTCAGGCTCATGGCTGCTGGGCCGGGGCTACTGGTGGATGCTGCCGGTCCTGGCCATCGTGTTCATGGTCTCGCTGCTGGTGTTCGCAAGCCGCGCCCGCCGCCGCAAGTCCACCCCCCCGGCGCCTTGAACGCCGCCAGGACCGCGCCATGAACTGGAGCTTCTTCGCCGCCGAGTACTACGCCGGGCTGGAAACGCTCGCGGCCATCGTGGCCGTGGTGATCTTCATCTCGTCTATCGACGACCTGTTCATCGACGTCTGGTACTGGACGCGGCGCATCTGGCGCTCGCTCACCGTCAACCGCAAGCATTCGCCGATGACGGTGGCGCAGCTGCGCGAGAAGAGCGAGCAGCCGCTGGCCATCATGGTGCCGGCATGGCTGGAATACGACGTGATCGCGCCGATGATCGAGAACATGGTCGAGGTGCTGGACTACCAGAACTATGTTGTCTTTGTCGGCACCTACATCAACGACCAGAAAACGATTGACGAAGTCGAGCGCATGCGCACGCGCTACAAGCAGCTGCACCGGGTGGAAGTGCCGCATGCCGGGCCGACTTGCAAGGCAGATTGCCTGAACTGGGTGGTGGATGCCATCCTGCAGTACGAGCGCGAGCAGGACACCCCCTTCGCCGGCGTGGTGCTGCATGACAGCGAGGACGTGCTGCACCCGCTGGAGCTGCGGTTCTTCAACTACCTGCTGCCGCGCAAGGACATGATCCAGCTGCCGGTGGCCTCGCTGGAGCGCGAGTGGTATGAGCTGGTGGCCGGCACCTACATGGACGAATTTGCCGAGAGCCACGCCAAGGACATGGTGGTGCGCGAGAGCGTGGCCGGCGTGGTGCCTTCCGCCGGCGTCGGCACCTGCTTCTCGCGCCGCGCGCTGGAGGCGCTGGTGGGCTCGACCCGCAACCGCCCCTTCAACACCGACAGCCTGACCGAGGACTACGACGTGGGCACACGCCTGGCCCAGCTGGGCATGCATGCCATCTTTGGCGTGTTCCCGGTGAGCTACAAGGTGGAGCGCAAGTCGTTTGCCCGGGGCCTGCAGCGCAACCTGGTGGTGGACATGCCGCTGTCGGTGCGCGAGTTCTTCCCGGACACCTTCCGCCTGGCCTACCGCCAGAAGGCCCGCTGGGTCCTGGGCATCGGGCTGCAAAGCTGGGAGCAGATCCGCTGGCAGGGCTCGCTTGCCGCGCGCTACCTGCTTCTGCGCGACCGCAAGAGCACCGTCACCGCCATCGTCAATGTGCTGGCCTACCTGCTGGTGCTGCAGTTCATTGCCGTGCACGTCGGCCAGGCCACCGGCTGGTGGACCGTGTTCTACCCGTCGATGTTCGCCGAGAACAGCTGGTGGCGCGTGCTGATCTACCTGAACGCCATCTCGCTGCTGATCCGCTGCGCCCACCGGGTGTACTTCACCACCATCCTCTATGGCTGGGAGCATGGCCTGATGTCGCTGCCGCGCATGATCGTCAGCAACTTCGTCAACTTCATGGCGGTGGCGCGGGCCTGGCGCCTGTTCCTCGGCTACCTGTTCCTCGGCAAGACGCTGGCCTGGGACAAGACCATGCACGACTTCCCCACCGGCGCGCAGGCACTGCGCCGCCGCCAGCGGCTCGGCGAGCTGCTGCAGAGCTGGAAGGCGGTGGACGCCGGCACGCTGGAAAAGGCACTGGCCGAACAGGCTTCCACACGCCTTCCGCTCGGCCGCATCCTCGTGTCCAACGGCTGGCTCGACGAGGAGACGCTGGCCGAGGCGATTGCCTACCAGGCCAACCTTCCACGGGCGCGCCTGACGGTGGCGCTGGTGCGCGAGCATGCCGGCCATGTGCCGGCGGAGTTCGGCATCCGCCACCGCGCGATCTACATGGGCGTGGACGCGGCAGGCATTCCGCTGCTGGCGGTGGCCAGCCCGCTTGCGGAGGCCTCGCTGCAGGAGATGGCCGGCGTGTTCGGCGCGCCGCCGGCCCAGCGCATCGTGCGCGAAAGCGAGATCGCCGTGGCACTGCGCCTGCTGCGCGGCGCAGGCGACAGCTTCATACCGCTGGACAAAAGCGCGGCGGGTGTGCCCCTGCTCGGCGACATGCTGATCGAGCAGGGCCTGCTCAGGCGCGACCTGTTCGAGGACGCCATGGAAACCTACCGGCCCGACCGCCACGGCCGCATCGGCGACTACCTGGTCGAGCGGGGCGTGATCCTGCGTGAGGTCATCGAACGGGTGGTCGAGCAACAGAACCTGCTGCATGCGGCGATGTCGCGCGGCATCTACAAGGATTGACATGGGGAATTCACTCGCCGCCGCACTGGTGGCCCTGCTCGCGGCTGGTACCGTGCTGGCCCAGGGCCAGGCGCCGCTGCCACTGACCGGGCCGGCCTGGGAACTCGCCGACAGGGCCTACAAGGCCTACGCGCGCGGCGACTGGCGCCAGGCCATCGCCAGTGCGCGCGAAGCACAGCGGCAACGCCCCGACGTGCCGGAACTGCAGGTGCTGCTGGACAAGGCCGAGGCCGCGCAGGCAAGGCAGGCCCGGCAAGGCAGCACGGCCCGCACCAGCCGGCCGGCTCGCGCCACGGCTGCATCGCCCAAACCGCCAGCAGTGCCGGTGGCTGCGGCCGCACCACTCAATCCGGAACCTGCAACCGCCGCCGCGCCACCAGCCCCGCTTGCCACACCGCCAGCACAGCCAACCCCGCCAGCGCCGCCTGCCACTGCCCCGGCCGCGCCCCCGCCGGCACCGGACCCGGCCTATGCGGCAGCGGATGCCGCGTACAAGGCCTACGACCTGCGCGACTACCGGCTGGCCGCCAGCCTTGCGAATGAAGCTGCCCGGCTCGCACCGCAGAATGCCGACTGGCAGAAACTGGCCAGCACCGCGCAGCACGACGCGGCCTTTGCTGCGGTGCGTGCAGGCGACGACGCAGAGGCCATCGACTACTTCAAGCGCACAATTGACGACGTTAACGCGCTCAAGCTCAGGATGTCGCCGCAGCTGCTGTTCAACACCCGCCGCGCGGTGGCCGAAGTCTCGCGTGAAACCGGTGTCATCGCCTCGCTCAGCTACCGCGGCGCAGTGTCCGGCCTGGGCCTGGTGCCCGGCGCCGGCACCGACACCTTGCAGGCCGGTGTGGAGGCTTACTGGCGGCCCTGGGGTTACCGCAACGGCCGCTATGTGGAGCTGTTTGCGCGCGCTTTCGAGACGCTCTACAGCAAGGGCGGCGGCGCCACCGGAGGCGACACGCTGCAGTCGGCCATCGGCATCCGATACAAGCCCCTGACCGATACCAACATCGTCGCGTCGTTCAGCCGCGTATTCGCCGCCCAGGGCGGCCGCGACGACTGGCTGGCCCAGCTCGGCTATTCGGCCGGCAGCGGCGGCGACTTGCGTGTGGACGCGCCCGCCTGGTGGACCACGCGCATCTCGGCCGAGGCCGGGCGCTACCTGGAGGCAGGCCGCAGCTATGCACTGGCGGAGCTGCAGGCCGGCAAGAGCTTCCGCCTGGGTGACGACAGCGGCCGCTGGGTCCTGTTCCCCCACCTGTCGGTGGCGGCCGACTATGACTCGGCCGCAGCGGAGCAGGCGTCGCTGGGCATCGGGCCCGGCATCAGCGCACGCTACTGGTTCAATGAAGACACCTACAGCGCGCCGCGCTCGTATGTGGACATCACCCTGCAATACCGGGCACGGCTGGCCGGCGCGCAGCGCGCCAAGGGCGTGTTCCTGAACACCACGCTGTCGTACTGATGGTCCTGGCGCGCACGGCAAGCCCGGTAACTTCGCGCCGCCGCATGCTCGGCCTGGCAACAGGCGCGGCACTCGGCACGGCGCTGGTGGTGGCCGGCTGCGCCGGGCCGGCGCCGCTGGTGCCGCCCATCCACGGCACCGTCTGGCAGCTGGACAACCGCACGCTCGACCCGCGTGGCAACTGGCATCAGCTGGGCGCGGGTGAGCTGCTGGTGCAGTGGACCGCAGTTGACGGCGTCGCCTACCTGGCCGGCAGTTCAATGCCCACCTTCGCCAGCCTGCCGGCCTGGCAGCGGATCGCCGGCGAGCCCTGGGCCCGTGAGGTGATCCTGGGCCTGGCCGGCCGCTTTGACGAGCGGGCCGCGCGCGCGGACATCGCCGCACTCGCGCAGGCCTCTGCGGAGCTGGCGAAGCTGCCCATACCGCTCAATGTGACAGGCTGGTACTTCCCGGTGGAGATCGACCCGACCTGGACCGAGGCGCCGCAGCTCGCGCCGCTGCTGGCCGCGCTGCCCCGCCCGCTGTGGATCAGCGTTTACGACAGCGCCAACGTCGGCCCCGAGGCGCTGGTGCAGGGCCTCGTGAAATGGCTGCCCGCAGACGTGGGCGTGTTCTTCCAGGATGGTGTGGGCGTGCATGCCCGCGAGGCCCGCATTGCGCGGCAGTATGCCGATGTGCTGTCCTTGCGCCTGGGCAAGGAGCGGGTCCGCATCATTGCCGAAGCCTTCAGGCCACAGCAGGGCGGGGGCTTCCGCAGTGCGACGCTGGCCGAGCTGCGGCTGCAGCTGGCAAGCTATGCCGGCCTGCGCATCTACCTGTTTGACGGGCCGCATTACCTGCATGACGCACTGGTAAGCCAGCTGCGCGGAGCGCAGGCCCCTGTGGCAGGGCGCTGAAGGGCGCCGCCCTCAAGGCGCAGCGTGGCGCGGCAGTTCTATCGTGAAGACGCAGCCCGAGCCCGGCAGGTCGCGCACCCGAAGCTGCCCGTCGTTGGCCTCGACGATGCGCTTGCAGATGGACAGGCCCAGCCCCATGCCGGTCCTGTCGGTGCCCAGCTGCACGAAGGGGATGAACATGTCCTTCACCGCATCAGGCGGCAGTCCGCCGCAATGGTCCTGCACTTCAATCAGCACAAGCTCCCCCTGCGCGAAGGCGTTCAGCGACACTGCTGTGCCGGGGCAGGTGAACTTGAAGGCGTTCTGCAGCAGGTTGCCCAAGGCCGACATCAACATCTCGCGGTCACCATGAACCGAGAGCTTGCGGTCAACGATGAAGGTGCTGAACTCGCTGCCCCGCGTCCTCGCTTCCAGCGCCGCCGTGACCCGAACCTCGGCGATGAAGTCCGCCACCGAAAACAGCTTTTGCCGGGTTTCCATGCCCGCGCTGACCCGCACGTCGGCCAGCGTCCTGTCCACCAGGTTGCGCAGGCCGACCAGGCTGCGGTCCAGCACCGCACTGGTCGCGCCGGTGAGCGCCACGTTGCCGCTGCGCATGGCTGATGCCGCCAGCACTGCGGTTGAAATATGGTTGCGCAGCTCATGCGCCAGGACGCCCAGGCGCTCGTTCAGCGCCTGCTCGCCGCTGTCCTTGATGATGATTTCGCGCTGGCGCGAATATTCGGTGACCGCATCGGCAATGCCGTTGTCCAGGCACCGGTTGAGGGTGCGGAACTCATCCGTGCTGATCGGCGCGTCCATCTCCACAGCCAGCCCGGTGATGGCCTGGCACAGGTCGCCGTAGTTGTGGACGACTTCATCGACGGTGAAGCCGTTGCGCAGCAGTTCCAGGCCATGGCGCGCCGCGGATGCGCCTATTTCTGACGGCGACGCGGTACCGTCATCGGTGCCGGATATCTCCAGGCTGTGCCTGGCCTGGCCCTGCTGCTCGGTACGGAGCGTCTTGATGAGCTGGTCCAGGAACAGGGGAATGCCAAAGCGCAGGTCGGCATCCGCGCTGCCAGCGGCTGCCCGGTTGGCAACCTTGGTCTTGCAGCGGTCGATGAGCGCGAGGCGGTGGCTGGCGAGGAATTCATGGAGCATGAACCATGCGTACCGGGAAGGGCCGCGCGGCGCTGTGCGGTACCGAGCTTAACGGTGGCATCCCGCACAACGCCGGCTTGCGCCGGCCGTGCGCTTTTCTTCCGGAACGTGAGACTTTCTTCCCTGTAACCGCCTGTTGTTTCCGCTGGAACAGTGGGGTTTTCAGCTACGCTTGCCTCGCAAACGGAGGAAACAATGAAAACCATCGCAACGAACCTGCTCGCAGCCGCGCTGCTGCTGGCGGCAGCCGGCGCCCAGGCGCTGCAGATCACCAGCCTGTCACCGCAAGGCGAAGTCGCCAGGGTCCGCCAGGTGGTGGCCAAGTTCGACGACAGCGCCGTCAACTTCGGCGACCCCAAGGCACCCGCCCCGCTGTCGCTCAGCTGCAGCGACGCGCAGGCCACCACAGGCAATGGCCGCTGGACCAGCGACCGCGAATGGGTTTTTGAATTCGGAAACGACCTGCCTCCGGGCGTCACCTGCTCGCTGCAGACGCGCGCCGGCTTCAAGTCGCCCAAGGGCGACGAGCTCGCGGCCAGAAGCTACCGGTTCAATACGGGCGGGCCGTTTGTGCAGAACGTGCGTCCTGGCACCTATGCGCGCATCGACGAGGAGCAGTACTTCGTGCTGCAGCTCAACGGCCCGGCCACGCTGCCGAGCGTGCAGGCCAACGTCTGGTGTGCCGTCGAGGGGCTGGGCGAGCGGGTGCCGGTCCGGCTCATTGATGGCGAGGGCCGCGCCACCCTGCTCAAGTCGCAGGGTCTGGACAAGGCCGCTGCCAAAGACCCGCTGCGGTTTGCCACCCTTGCCTGCAACCGGCGCCTCACACCGGCATCAAAGATGTCGCTGGTGTTTGGCCAGGGCGTGGCCACGCCGTCGGGCGTTGCCAATTCGGTCGAGAAGCGTTTCAACTTCGAGGTGCGCGAGCCTTTTGCCGCCAGCTTCAACTGCGAGCGCGAGAACGCCCAGGCCGCCTGCCTGCCGATACGCCCGATGACGCTGAACTTCAATGCGCCGGTGCCGCGCAAGCTGGCCGAAGCCATCCGCCTGAAGTCGGCCAAAGACAGCTACAAGCCCGCCTTTGAAAAGCCCGAAGGCGAGGCGGATGCACTGGTCAATGAGGTGACGTTCAAGCCGGCTTTCCCCGAACAGACGCCGTTCACCATCGAGCTGCCGAAGGACTTCAAGGACGCCTCGGGCCGGCCGCTGCGCAATGCAGACAGCTTCCCGCTGAAGGTGGCCACAGGGCCGATGCCGCCGCTGGCCAAGTTTGCAGCGGCGCCATTTGGCATCGTCGAGCGCTTTGCCGAGCCCGAAGGCGGGCCGATGCTGCCCGTGACGCTGCGCAATGTGGAGGCTGCGCTCAGGGTGCAGGGCCTTACACCGGGCGGCAAGGTCAGCGACCTGCAGCCGAAGACCGATGCGGAGATCATCGCCTGGTTCCGCAAGGTGCAGCGCTACGACCAGTTCAATGTATCCCGCAAGGACGCGGCGTCCGACAGCCGCACGCCGCTGCCGAAGATCCTGGAAGACCGCGACAGGCGCTGGGTCGAGTCGCGCGCGGTTTCATTGCTGCAGGGCCAGGCCGGCGTGAAAACGCTGGACCTGCCCAAACCCGCGAACAACGACCCGCGCCCTTTCGAAGTGGTCGGCATACCGCTGACGCCCGGCTTCCATGTGGTGGAGATTGCTTCACAGTCACTTGGCACCGCGCTGCTGGACGAACGCTACGGCGCCACGCGAACCATGTATGTGCGCACCTCGGCGCTGGTGACCAACCTGGGCGTGCACTTCAAGCTCGGCCGCGAGAATGCGCTGGCCTGGGTGACGACACTGGACAAGGGCAAGCCGGTGGCGGGCGCCCTTGTGCGCGTCTCGGACTGCTCGGGCAAGGAAGTCGCCACCGGCACCACCAATGCGCAGGGCGTGGCCGACCTGAAGGGTGTGCCGCCGGAGGCTGCCACCTGCCGCAACACTGGCACCGAGGATGACGGCGACAACCGCCAGGCGTATTTTGTGAGTGCCCGCGCAAAGGATGGCGCGGTGGAAGACATGGCCTTCACCTGGAGCGACTGGTACCGCGGCATCGAGCCCTGGCGCTTCAATGTGCCGACCAGCCGCGAGGCGCGGCCGGATGAACGCGCGCACACGATTTTTGACCGCACGCTGCTGCGGGCCGGCGAGACGGTGTCGATGAAGCATATTCTCCGCACCGAAACCAGCAAGGGCTTCGGCCTGCCGCAGGCCGTGCCGGGCACGCTGGTGGTGACGCATATGGGCAGCGGCCAGCAGTTCACCCAGCCCGTGGCCTGGCGCAAGACCGCCACCGGCGGCCAGAGCGCGGAGAACAGCTTTGCCGTGCCGCCGGGCGCCAAGCTCGGCGTGTACCAGGTCTCGCTCAGGGGCTCGGCCGAGGCAGGCCGCAGCTTTTCAACCGGCGAGTTCCGCGTCGAGGAATTCCGCCTGCCGGTGCTGGAAGGCCGCATCACGCCGGTGGACAAGAAGGCGCTGGTCGGCGTGCAGTCGGTGCCCACGGAACTGCAGATCAACTATGTGGCCGGCGGCGGCGCGGCCAACCTGCCGGTGCGGGTGTCGGCCCTGGTGCGCGGCAAATACCTGGGCTTTCGCGACTTTGACGAGTTCAGCTTCCAGCCGCCGCGCGGCAAGCGCGCCAGCAGCGACGAAAGCGGCGAGGAAGAAGCCACGGCCTCGCAGGACCAGCGGGTGATTGCCGACAAGCTGCCCCTCACGCTGGACCGCAATGGCGCAGGCAAGGTGACCATCGACAAGGTGCCCGCCTCGCCAAGGCCGCAGGAACTGCTGCTGGAAGCCACCTATGCCGACCCGAACGGCGAGGTGCAGACTTTGCGCAGCACCTCCACGCTCTGGCCCGCCGACGTGGTGGCCGGCATCAAGACCGAGGGCTGGGTCTCCACCAGCCAGAAGATCCGCTTCCAGGCGCTGGCGCTGGACCTCACCGGCAAGCCTGCCGCCGGCATTGCGCTGGATGTGAAGGCCGTGGCCCGCATCGTTACCACCAGCCGCAAGCGCATGGTCGGCGGCTTCTACACCTATGACAACAAGACCGAGGTGAAGGACCTGGGCAATGTCTGCAGCGGCAAGAGCGACTCGCGCGGCCTGCTTCTGTGCGAGGCAAAACTCGGCGAGCCCGGCGAGGTGGAGCTGGTCGTGACTGCGACGGATGCGGCCAGCCACACCATCCAGGCCGCCAGCTCGGTGTACGTGACGCGCCAGGGCGAGCTGTGGTTTGGCGGAGAGAACCATGACCGCATCGACCTGCTGCCCGAGAAGAAAAGCTACCAGCCTGGCGAGACCGCGAAGTTCCAGGTGCGCATGCCCTTCCGCTTTGCCACCGCGCTGCTGACGGTGGAGCGCGAAGGCATCGTGGAAACACAGGTGGTGCAGCTCAACGGGCAGGACCCGACGGTGAGCCTGCAGATCAGGGAAGGCTGGGGCCCCAATGTGTATGTGAGCGTGCTGGCCCTGCGCGGCCGGCTGCGCGAAGTGCCCTGGTACTCGTTCTTCACCTGGGGCTACAAGGCGCCGCGCGAGTGGTGGACGTCGTTCTGGTTCGAGGGCCGTGAGTATGTGGCGCCGACGGCGCTGGTTGACCTGAGCAAGCCTGCCTTCCGCCTGGGCCTGGCGGAGATCCGCGTGGGCACGAAGGCGCACCAGCTGGATGTGAGCGTCAAGGCCGACAAGGAGAGCTACCCGGTGCGTGCCCAGGCCCGGGTGACCATCACCGCGAAGCTGCCGGACGGCAAGCCCGCCGCCAATGCCGAAGTGGCGCTGGCCGCGGTGGACCAGGCACTGCTGGAGCTGATGCCCAACAACAGCTGGGACCTGCTGGGCGCCATGCTGCAGCGGCGCGCCTGGGGCGTGGAAACATCGACCGCGCAAATGGAGATCATCGGCCGGCGCCACTACGGCCGCAAGGCCGTGCCGGCCGGCGGCGGCGGGGGCAACAGCGGCGCGCGCGAGCTGCTGGAGACACTGCTGCTGTGGAACCCCAGGGTGGTGCTGGACGCCAGCGGCCAGGCGGTGGTGATGGTGCCACTCAATGATGCGTTGACCACTTTCAGGATTGTGGCCGTGGCCGACGCGGGCACCGGTATGTTCGGTACCGGACATACCGCCATCCGCGCCACACAGGACCTGCAGATCATCAGCGGCCTGCCGCCGCTGGTGCGCGAGGATGACCAGTTCCGCGCACAGATCACGCTGCGCAACACCACGCAGAAGACCATGAAGGTGGAGGTGGCGCCGCGTGCCACGATGCTCGAGCTGAAGCCGCAGGTGGTGGACATCCCGGCCGGCGAGGCACGCGAAGTGGCATGGATGGTGACCGCGCCCGCACAGCTGGCATTGACGCGGGCAGAAGCCATCCTCTGGGAGATCGAGGCGAAGGACACGGTGGGCGGCGCGAAGGATGCGCTCAAGGCGCGCCAGCGCATCATCCCTGCTGTTCCGCTGACGGTGCAGCAGGCAACGCTGGTGCAGGTGGAAGGCACGTTCAACCTTGATGTGAACCCGCCGGCCGACGCCCTCCCCGGCCGCGGTGGGCTCAAGCTTGCCTTGCAGCCCAGGCTGGCTGAAGGCCTGCCGGGCGTGCGCGACTGGTTTGCCCGCTACCCGTTCGCCTGCCTGGAGCAGAAGACCAGCAAGTCGGTCGGCCTGCGCGACGCAAAGATGTGGCAGGGTGTGGTGGGCGTGCTGCCGAACTACCTGGACGCCGATGGCCTGGCCAGCTACTTCCCGCCGCGCGAGGGCGACAGCAACCGGGGCAGCGATGCGCTTACCGCGTACCTGCTGGCCGCCACGCATGAGGCCTCCGGCATCAACCCGGGCTTTGCCTTGCCGGACGATGTGCGTGCGCCGATGGAGCGTGGATTGATCGCCTTTGTGGAAGGCCGCATCAGCCGCGAATTCTGGAGCCCGCGCAAGGACCTGGACGTGCGCAAGCTCGCCGCCATCGAGGCCTTGTCGCGCTACGGCAAGGCGCAGGGCCGCATGCTGGGCAGCGTGACCATTGCGCCCAACCAGTGGCCGACCCATGCAGTGATCGACTGGCTGAACATCCTGAAGCGTGTGGGCGACGTACCGCAGCGCGAGCAGCGCCTGGCCGAGGCCACGCAGGTGCTGCGCTCGCGCCTCTCCTTCCAGGGCACCAAGCTGATCTTCAGCACCGAGAAAGACGACTACTGGTGGTGGCTGATGACCAACGGCGACGTCAACACCGCGCGCCTGATGCTGGCCGTGATGGACGACCCGGCCTGGAAGGACGACATGGGGCGGCTGGCCAACGGCTTCATCAGCCGCCAGCAGAACGGCGCCTGGCACACCACCACGGCCAACCTCTGGGGCGGCATCGCGCTGGAGAAGTTCTCTGCGAAGTTTGAGGCGGTGCCGGTGGCGGGTGTGACGCGTGCTGCGATGGGTACTGGCAATGCTGCGGTGGAGTGGAGCAAGGTGGAACGCGTGAAGACCACCGACGCGGCCGGCGCTCCAAATCAAATGCAACCGGAGGGCACACGTGGCGTGCCGTGGTTCGGTGCACCCGCCAGCCCCGGCAACCTGAAGAACAACACCATGTTCCTGCCGTGGAAAGCCGACGGTGGCAAGGACAGCCTGAGCGTCACGCACCAGGGTGCGGGCAAGCCCTGGCTCACGCTGCAATCCGTCGCAGCCATCCAGCTCAAGGCGCCGTTCAGCGCGGGCTATGCCATCAAAAAGACGATCACGCCGGTGGAGCAGGCTGTGGCCGGGGTGTACACACGCGGCGATGTGCTGCGCGTGTCGCTGGAGGTCAACGCGTCAGCCGACATGACCTGGGTCGTCATCACCGACCCGATCCCCGGCGGCTCGACGATTCTGGGCGGCGGCCTCGGCCGCGATTCGCAGATCGCGACCTCGGGCGAGAAGAGCCAGTCGGGCAATGCCTCGCCTGCCTTTGAGGAGCGCAGCTTCGAGTCGTACCGCAGCTACTACGAGTACGTGCCAAAGGGCATCATCAAGATGGAGTACACGGTCCGCCTGAACAACGTCGGCGAGTTCTCGCTGCCGCCCAGCCGCGTGGAAGCCATGTATGCGCCCGAGATGTTCGGCGAGACGCCGAATGCGCGGGTGAAGGTGGAGGCGGCGCGGTGAAGCTCAAACCTCACCAGTCCAAAGGACTTGTCATCCCGGACTTGATCCGGGATCCACAGTGGCGTGCATCAGCATTTGCAGAGCGCCAGCATGGATTGCGGGTCAGGCCCGCAATGACAGCCCTCCTTGTGGCCGTGCTCCTGAGCGCCGGGAACAACGCACACGCCCTGCCGTCCTATGAAGAAGTCCGCACCAGCCACCAGCCCTCCGACACCCTCGTGCTAGACCGCAACGGCGAGCTGCTGCAGCGCCTGCGCACCGACAGCAGCGTGCGGCGCGGCCAGTGGCTGGCGCTGGCGGACGTGTCGCCCGCCCTGCGCACCGCGATGATCCTCAGCGAGGACAAGCGCTTCTACGAACACAGCGGCGTGGACTGGCGCGCCGCATCGGCAGCAGCCTGGGGCAACCTGCTCAACAACCGCACGCGCGGCGCATCGACCATCACGATGCAACTCGCCGGCCTGCTTGACGGTGACTGGCAACGCGGCCCCGGTGGCCGCACCGTGACGCAAAAGCTCGGCCAGACCGTGGCCGCGCAGGTGCTGGAGCGGCGCTGGCGCAAGGACCAGATCCTGGAGGCTTACCTGAACATCGTGCCGTTCCGCGGCGAGATTGTCGGCATTGACGCGCTGAGCCGCACGCTGTTCGGCAAGGCCGCGCACGGGCTCGACGAGCGCGAGGCGGCGGTTGCAGCCGCGCTTGTGCGGGCGCCGAATGCGAAGGTGCAGCAGGTCAGCCAGCGTGCCTGCGGCGTCCTCAAGACCATGCAGCCGCAGGGGAAGGTGGATTGCGATGGGCTGGACATGTTCGCCACCGCCGCACTCCAGCGCCGCGTGTTCGGGGCCAGCGAAGGCATTGCGCCGCACCATGCGCGCAGGCTGCTTGCCGCGCGTGGCGAGCCGGCAAAGCCAACAGCTGCAGCGGCGATCCGGAGCACGCTGTCCGCACCGCTGCAACGATTCGCGCTGGAAACCCTGCAACGCCACCTGCGCGAGCTGCGTGGCCGCAATGTGCAGGACGGCGCCCTGGTGGTACTGGACAACGCCAGCGGCGAGGTGCTGGCCTGGGTTGGCTCGTCGGGCGAACTGAGTGCCGCGTCAGAGGTGGACGGCGTGATGGCCCTGCGGCAGCCCGGCTCCACCCTCAAGCCCTTTCTTTATGCCCAGGCGATTGCCGAGCGGCGCATGACAGCGGCCTCGCTGCTGGAAGACTCGCCCGCGCACATCGCCACCGCCGGCGGGCTCTACATCCCCCAGAACTACGACCGGCAGTTCAAGGGCTGGGTATCGGCCCGCACCGCGCTGGCGTCGTCGCTCAACGTGCCCGCCGTGCGCACGCTGGTGATGGTGTCGCCCGGCGCCTTCCACCGGCAGCTGGGGGCCGCCGGGCTGCCGCTGCGCGAGCCAGGCGACTACTACGGCTACAGCCTGGCACTCGGCAGCGCGGAGGTGTCGCTGCTGTCGCTCACCAATGCCTTCCGCACGCTGGCCAATGGCGGGCGCTTTGGCGCTGTGGGCATGCCTGCAGGACCGGTGCCAGTGCTCGACCCGCGCGCCGCCTTCATCGTCGGCGACATCCTGGGCGACAGCAACGCACGGGCCCGCACCTTCGGCACCAGCAGCATCCTGAACACCCGCTTCTGGACGGCAGTGAAAACCGGCACCAGCAAGGACATGCGCGACAACTGGGCCGTCGGCTGGTCGCAGCGCTACGCCGTGGGCGTGTGGGTGGGCAATGCAGGCGGCGCGCCGATGTGGGACGTGAGCGGCACCAGCGGCGCGGCACCAGTGTGGGCCGCCGTGATGCAGCGCCTGCATGCGCGCACGCCCAGCCGCGCCCCGCTGGCGCCGCCGGGCCTGGTGCAGGCCCGTGCGAGCTTTGGTGACGGGCTGGAAGCGCAGCGCAGCGAGTGGTTCCTGCAAGGCACCGAGCAGGCCAGTTTTGCGATGGAGGGGCCGCCCGCAGCCCGCAAGGGCGTCACGTCCACCGCGAGAGCGGCGGCGGCGCCTGTGCCCCTGCGCATCACGGCGCCAGCCAGCGGAACCATCATCGCGCTGGACCCGGACATCCCGCCCAGCCGCCAGCGCCTGGGCTTCACCGCCAGCGGTGCAACGGGCCGCTGGCTCATGGACGGCAAACCCTGGGCGCGCGGCGCGCAGGCGCAATGGCTGCCCTGGCCCGGACGGCATGTGGTGCAGCTGGCCAATGACAAGGGTGAGGTCGTTGACGAGGTGCGCATCGAGGTGCGCGGCGCGGGAGTGAAAGTCGCGAAGAACTGAGCCATGCAAGCCGGTGCGGCCGGCCGCTGCCCAGGTCAGGGCTGGAGATTCGAGGCCACCGCGATCCTGACCGGCTTTGCAGAAGCCATGACTTTGGCCGCTTCGACGTTGTTCACCATGTCCAGTTTCAACTGGTAGTCGCCAACGGGTGGTTGCAACCAGACCTCGGTCTGGCCCTGGCGGAAATCGATCACCTCGGACGGCTTCCCCGCACGTTCAACGGTGAGCCTGAAGTGGCCGGTGTCCGCCACGCCTGCGGCTGCGTGCGACACGTTGTAGCCGCTTGCATGGAAAAGCACGCGGAAGGGCGGGCGCACCGTGGCGCCGGCATCGGGCGCAAGGACTTCGATGCGGGGCGGGCCGGCCACCGCTGCCGGTGTGACACCCTTGTTCTGGCGCGTGACGGTCACGCTCAGCGGCTTGCTGTAAACAAAGTAGGGAATGTGCCCCTGGTCTGCCAGCAACAGGTTCAGCTGGTAGGTGCCGGGCTTGAGGTCGAGCACCATTTCCATCTGGCCCTTGCCGAAGTGGATGTACTTGTCGGTGAACGGCAGCGGCTTCTTGAAGTCCAGCGGCAGCGGCTGGTTCACCAGCAGGTGGTGGTGGCCCGCACGGCCCGCCGTCTTGCCGGCCGGGACCAGCCCGCGCATCGACAAACCAAAACGCGCCACAAACGGCGCCTGGACCGAGTCGCCGTCCTTGAGGTTGGTGAAGTAGGCCTCGGCCTGGCGGCTGGGCGGCGGCACCACCCAGGGGTGTGAGACGAGCTCCGGGTCCACCGCCGCAGCCGGCTTTGCCGCCTGCGGCTGGGCATAGGCCGGCCAGGCCAGCGCGGTGTATGTGAAAGCAGCCACAAGAGACGGCCTCAGGACGGAAAGAAAGGGGGTCGACATGGCCAGTTCCTGCAATTAAAACTCTTGAGTCTTAATGTAGACTTATGAGTTCAAGTTTGCAGGCTGACTCGTTCTTGTCCCTCAAACCTCGCAGGTCTTGAGCCGAATTGACGTCGCTGCCGTTCAACAGCTTGCAGGTTCAGACGCTCTTCGGCCGCCGCACCGCGCGGACCTTGCCGCTCGGCCCGCCGCCGCAATAAAACAAGTCGGCGCCGTCGGACTCCAGGCCGCTGACGAACACGCCCTGCGGCATCTTCAGCCGCTCGAGCACGGCGCCGCTTTGCGCATCGATGTGGCGCAGCTCGCTCTCCTCGCCCTCCCATGTGCCGTGCCACAGCTCGCCGTCCACCCAGGTCACGCCGGTGACGAAGCGGTTGGACTCGATGGTGCGCCGGATGGCGCCTGTGGCCGGGTCGATCTGGTGGATCTTGCGGTCACGGTACTGGCCCACCCAC
>JAZKHY010000009.1:0-55399 GCA_040385105.1 Pseudomonadota bacterium | reverse complement strand
CGTCATGTCGGTTTGACTTAACCCAACGAGCCTCCTTGATACCCGGGGCGATTCAAAGGTCGTTCTGGGAGCCTAGCAATGTTCAATCAAGACAATTGATGCGGAGCTCAGGCGTTCATTAAAAATTATCCGCCAAGGCCAACGTTAATGGCTCCAGCCCAAACAGCCGACAAGCCGAATATTTGAGCGGGCCCAATAATCTGTCCGCATTCGGTTGATTTTGGGCGTCGATTTCATGGCTAGCATCAAGCAGCACCTATTTTCAGCATCCCGAAGTCATAACAATATCTCGAAATCGGCAAAGCGCAATACACTCGACTACGCGCAAAATAGGAGGGCACAAATGGCAGGCATGCATTTCACCTTGGCTTATGAGGGTGCTCGCGCTGACGAGAACCTGATTGATCTTTACGACGTATCGTATGCTTTGATTGGCTTTCAGCGGTCGCTCGCGCTGACCACGCACCTCCTACTGAACGATGAGATCATCACGCAGTCGCCTTCGCTAAAGGGAGCAAGGATTTACGCTGTTCCTCCCGAAGTGGGAAGCTGGAAGATGACGACCATTATCTCTACAGCGCTTTTCACACTTGGTACGGCCCAAAGCAATTCTCCTGTGGGTCATCTACTTTTCTCGCTGTATGACTACGTCATCGCTGAGAGCTTGGGGGTCCACGTGGACTACAACAAGTCTATTGGCGTGTTGTACAAGGAGGCTGCACGCAAAAACGTCGGGTTGCCGGTGATACATCAGCATCAAGCCGATGCATTAGTTGAGAAATGCAGCCACGCTATCGTTGAAATGCATCGACCCATCGTCAAGAGTGAAACGGCGACGAACTGTGTAATCACAAGTGGTCCCAAAGGGAGCGAGGAGCCGCTAAGAACGAGCCTTAACCAACAGACCTATGAGTACATCCACGAGACATTTACGGATCGCACTCCGAATATTTATGAAGGTCGAGTTTCCAGTTACAACACCAATACCTTCAAGGGGCGTATCTACATCGCGGCTATAGGTAGACCGGTAGCTTTTGAACTTGAGCCGCACACGCGATCAAATCGGGCTGTGGAAGTGATTGCAAGAAGTCTGTTCCATAGCGGCCTGAAGCAATATCAAGAGCCTGGAAGTCTGATCTACATCGTGGCCTTCAAGAACACCAGCAAGTCAGGGGCATTAAAATCCTTGACCATCGGCAAGGTGAGCGACAAGCCGTATACCTAGGGTTGAACACTGTCCTAATCATGTACGCACGCCCACGGCTACTAGGAATACGGGAGCACGCGAGAATTCGAAAATCTAGATGCCCTTGTCAAAGAATATATTGCGTTCTGCCGCGGAATGAAGTGAGTGTTTTGCAATGACGTAAGGGCTGGGAGCCACGGTAGTACTACATAGATAAAAAGGTAGGTCGTCGAAGTTAATTTCAGCAACTACTCCAGCGAAGTCTTTTTCGTAGCAATCTGCTAGTACCTTCATATTAGTCGAGGGGAAGCTGTCTTTGAATTCCTTGTTAAAAAGGGGTTGAAAGTAACGTATCAATGACGCCTCGTAGAGGGTGATGCGTTCCGGAACAGTCGTATCGAAGAGCTTGTCGATTCCTCGTGAAATTCTTTTGGAGCCTTGTGACCTATCTAGCGCATCCGGCCGAATGACTGTCAATGTCCGGTTTGCATCAATCACCTCCAGCATGAGCAACATTAGTTCACGATTCTGTGGGATGCCCTTAAGAGATATTTTTTGAAGCGTTTCGTGCTTCATCAGGCGATCTAACGCGTTGCGAGAGCCATCCTTTCCATACGCTTGACCAATGTATTGGATTTCAAATCGCATGCCGACTTTTTGATGAAGTCGTTGAGCTAGCTGTAACTCAGAGGGATACGCTCTCTTACCGTTTGCTCTGAGAACATACCAAAGGCCGTCGTCATTGACTAGTTGGTCGCCTGGTTCTAACTCCCATTCGATTTCGTGTTCATGTCCATCCACAGTAAGAACCGTTATCAATTTGTCTTTAGCCTGATGCATGCGTGTAAGGTCTATCTTTGCAGTCAACCCAATAAGATAGATATGGCTTTTTTTGGCACTTTCTCTAATTTGCCCTACGATGCTCTCGTCATATAAGCCCCGTGCAGGCATGACAAAATAGCTGTGTGCGTGCATTAAGAGCGCATGCTCAATATCGAATTGCGGTTTGTTCATAGCGAAAATGCCATCGGAGAATGGATGCTCATCAGTTTGCCAAATCTAGGCGGGTTTGTGCAGGTTTCGGCGTGATCGTGGCTGCAATGAGGTCCAGCCCTGGATGAGGCGATAGTTCGTTCTGAAAGTCACTCAGCCCTCTTTGATGAATCGCGATCTGCTTCGCATGCTGTACCATACGCGGACACTAACTTCCGTGATTTGCACCGTGTAATTTCTCTGGCTCCTGTGCTGCATTTCCCTCTGGAGAGGACGTGTTCCGAGACAGTCCCGTCCACTCAGCCTATCGCATTTGCAGCGCCTTTGATTTCGTGCTCTCAAGTGGGGCAGAGGGCCCTGTTCAATTCTGTCCGACGTGGCCGGGCTTGACCGCAGTTTTTGCGTTGGGATGATACCGTCGCGTAGCTAAGTCTTTTATTCGAGGGCCAACCTCGGCAAGATCACGTCTGCTATCTGTGCAAGTCTTTCTATTGAGGGACGGCGAATGCCAGCGTGCGGGTGGTTCGCCGCATGTCCTATACTCCGATCGTCGCGCATTTGCGTGACCGGGATTGGCGTCCCGCCTCACCGCGGCTCTCAGAGCCGCAACGTTCCTATCGAGCCTTGCGGCTCTCGCGTCTGTGCCTCCAATTTTTGGTGGCCCGGGTGGAGAGTCGCAAGACTCGCCGGGATCGTCCGCGGTGGCCGGTACGCCAATCTACTCGGGCCACCGCCCCTCATCCCGAGGGTCGGGGTCAAACCACATGACCCAGGAGAGAGAGTGCATGACCGCAGCCACAGCCACACCCGCAGTACCCGCCACAGCCACCCGTCCCCGTCTTGCCGTACTCATTGACGCTGAAAACGCCAATGCCGCCCATGCCCCCGCGCTGATGCAGCGCATCAGGGACTCTTTTGGCAACCCCACCATCCGCCGCGCCTATGGCGACTGGACGACGCCGCAGCTCACGCCGTGGAAGAAGCTGCTGCTGCCGCTGGGCCTGCGGCCGTACCAGCAGTTCCCCCTGGGCCGGGGCAAGAACACGACGGACTTTGCGCTGGTGATGGACGCCATGGAGCTCATCTACTCGGGCAAGGTGCAGGGCATCTGCATCGTGGCGTCTGACTGCGACTACATAGGCCTTGCCGGGCGCATCCAGGAGGCGGGGCTGCTGGTGTACGGCTTTGGCCAGCGCAACTGCACCATGGAGGGGTTTGCGGCGGCTTGTGATACGTTTGTGTTTCTGGATGATGAACCGGAGGCGTGAATGACGGCGCCTGTCCACCACAGGCTGGTGTAATGCGTTGAGAACTAAAGTAATGAGGTTCCAATGAAAGTCATCAAGGTGGGCATCGCTCCGCAGAACAAGATTCGAGATCGTGTATTGGCCATTGCCAAGGGTGAAGTCAAATCCAAGGCGACGGACCCGAAGATATGGTTCACGTCGCTGCAGTCGCTGTTGCGCGCCCTTGAGGCATTCCCGGGGCAGGACGCCCGTCCTGCCCCGAATCAGGAGGCCAAAAATGACTGAAGTCGCGCTGGCGGAATCCGTCTTGGCAGATGTCCGCGAGCTGATCGAGCAGGCGCGTCAACACGTGGCGCGGACGGCCAACAGCGCCATGACCATGCTCTATTGGAGGGTAGGCCAGCGCCTCCAACGCGAAGTCCTTGCCTATGGCCGGGCGGCCTATGGGCAACAGATTCTTGCGACGGTGTCGCAAGAATTGGTGCGTGATTTTGGCAGGGGATTTACTCTGTCGGCGCTCACTCGCATGGTGAAATTTTCAGAGGCATTCCCAGACGCGCAGATTGTTGCGACGCTGTCGCAACAATTGGGCTGGAGCCACTTCGTCGAAATTTTGCCGCTCAAAACGCCGATCGAGCGCGAGTACTACGCTGAGCTGTGCCGTATTGAGCGCTGGAGCGTGCGCACCCTGCGCGAGCGAATAGGCAGTCAGCTTTATCTGCGCACAGCCATCTCCAGAAAGCCGGAAGCGGTGGTTCAGGCCGAGATCAGCCATTTGCGCCTGGGCGGGCAGATGACGCCGGACATGGTGTTCCGCGACCCGTACATGCTGGAGTTTCTGGGTTTGCCGGAAGGCTATAGCGAGCGTGACCTGGAAGTCGCCATCTTGCGGGAGATGGAGCGCTTTTTGCTGGAACTAGGCGCCGGCTTTTCCTTTGTGGCCAGGCAAAAGCGCATCAGCGTGGGCGCTGACGACTTCTACCTTGACCTGCTGTTTTACCACCGGCACATGCGCCGGTTGGTCGCTGTGGAACTCAAGCTGGAGCCGTTCTCGCCCGCGCACAAAGGGCAAATGGAACTGTACCTGCGCTGGTTGGACAAATATGACCGTGCACTTGGCGAGGAGTCGCCGATTGGCCTGATCTTGTGCGCCGGAGCCGATGCTGAGCAGGTCGAGCTGATGGATCTGGACGCCGCCAATATTCGAGTGGCCGAGTATCTGGCCCACATTCCCGACATGCAGCTGATGCAGAAGCAGTTGCACCGGGCTGTGCAATTGGCCCGCGAACGCGCGGCTACAGGCCTTCTGCCGCATGCGCCTTTGATCGATGGCGAATAGCCGGACGCCTGAAGCCCATTACTGCTCACTTCGGGTGGTGGTATGGCGAATGACATCGCTGCAAGTCACCCCGCAACTCACCCCCTAAGTCAGCACAACGACTCATCATGTGACCTAAGGCACCGGCAACATTCCCCGCTTAACTAACCCCTCCACCGCATCCTCCACCAGGTCAATCACCAGCTCAAAATCCTTGGCGCCGCCGTAGTACGGGTCCGGCACTACGGTTTCCTTGCGCGTGTGGAAGAACTCCGCTAGCCGCTTCACCTTGTGGCGGTGCGGCTCGGGGCACAGATCTTCGGTCAGGGCCTGGTTGTCCCAGTCCATGGTGAGGATGAGGTCGAAGGTCTCGAAGTCTTCGTCCCGGATCTGCCGGGCGCGCAGGGCCGACAGGTCGTAGCCGCGCTTGTGGGCATGGCGCTGGCTGCGTTCGTCGGGCGGCGAGCCGGGGTGGTAGTTGTGGGTGCCGGCAGAGTCAATGTGCACCTTGCCGGCCAGGCCCAGAGCGGCGATGCGGTGGCGGAACACGCCCTCGGCGGTGGGGCTGCGGCAGATGTTGCCCATGCAGACGAAGAGTATTTTCATGTGGAGGTCCAGGGGAGTGCGTCGCAGCGCTGGAATTTTGCCGCAATATCGTCCGGCATCACTTTCCACTACCATCATGAAAGGGCCATATCGCTCTTGCCTTCCCCATGACCCTGCTGATGTTCCCCTACCAATTGATGCTGGTTGACAGTGACGCGTACACGGCGTCCGTCCTTGTTGACGATCTGGGCAAACGGGGATTCGGGCAGGTGCGGGTGGCTGCCAGCTCGCTCGATCTTCCGACCCAGATCGAGGCACAGGTGCCTGACGCGGTGATCTTCAATTACCACTCAGACCGGCCGGACAGCCTGGCTGCCTGTGGCACCATCCGGCTGATGGCGCCCAAGGCGGCCGTGATTGTCATCGTCTCGCCCGGCCCCGCGCTCAAGCACGTCCGGGCCTGGGCCAGGCAGACCCAGACCATCGACGTCATCATTGAAAAGCCCCTGTCTGACGAGCGCTTTTACATGGCGCTGCAGGACTTGCTGAAGGCCCGCCATGCCGCCAACGAAATGGAAGCCCGGGCGCAGCAGCTTGCCAACCTGGTGCCGGAAGGCGCCGTATCGGTGGCGCATGGCAATTTCAGGGCTGAGGCGGAGATCTTTGAAGCGGCCGTCATGTTCACTGACGTGCGGGGTTCGTCCCGGCTCATCGTCCAGATGCCGCCGCACGAGTTTTTTGAAATGCTCAATGAACTGCTGAGCGCCCAGGCGCGGCAGATCGGGGCCTGCGAAGGCTCGGTCATCAAATTTACCGGCGATGGCGTCATGGCGATCTTCAGGGGCATGGGCCGGTCTCATCTGGCCATGCGTTGCGCTGTCGAGATTGCCAGGATGAGCGCGGGCGCCCGGATGCCTTTCGGTGTGGGTGTGGCTCAGGGGCTGGTGATGGCCGGGCTCATCGGCGACTCGGCGCAGGCCGGGCAGCGCCGCCAGTACGATGTGATCGGTGCCACGGTGCACCTGGCTGCGCGGCTTTGCGCCATGGCCGATGCCGGCACCGTCATGTGCACCCGCGCCATCAGCCAGGCCGCCAGGCTCGAAACGCCCGAGCCGCAGGCTGCCCCGCAGCTCAGTGTGCGCGGTTTTGACCGGAAGGTTGACTGCGTCGTTTTCAACCCTTTGACTTGACCCCAGGAACACTGCCATGAAAGAGCAATTCAATGCGTCCCAGATCAGCAAGGTCATTGACCAGGCCTTGATCTACCAGTGCGCCTGCCCGGCCCAGGTGTGCAAAGCCATCTTCGAGTTGCGCGAGCTGTATGACTACCAGATGAACTGCGCCAACGACACGGTGAACGATGTCAATGTTCACCGAACGATCGCCATGGCGACAGAGAAGTCCCATGAAATCATGGAAGACTGCCTGCGCAGTATTCTGCAGATTGAGGGGTGGGATACGACGACGTTCGAATTGCCGGAGTCGATGAAGAAGAAGTCGGTGAAACCTATTTGATTTCACCGGCCTGCAACGCCGTCAGAGGCTGACGGCTTGCCGGGTCTGCGACGAATGGATGATCGCGCCGATCAGGCGCTGGGCATCAAGCGCCGATCGCCCGGAGACAGCGGGTTCGCGCCCCGTGCGGACGGCTTCCAGAAAATCCGCAATCACCGTCCGGTGCGCCCCATGGTCAAACGCCATGATGTTGGCGCCAAAGCCTGTGCCTTGCTTCTCGCCGAACTCAAACTTCGTCCCGTCACGCAGCTCGCCGGTCACGGCGCCGCCTTCGAGCGTGGCTGTGCCATGGGTGAAGTTCAGCGCGATCCGCTCGGCAAAGCCGGGGTAGGCGGCCGTGGTGGCCTCCACCATGCCAATGGCGCCGCCCTGGAACTGCAGCAGCGCGGCGGCTGTGTCTTCCGTCTCCATCTGGTGCACGGGGCTCGTGGTGGCCAGGCCCGTCACGCGCTCGGGCATGCCGGTCAGGCTCAGCAGCAGGTCCAGTGTGTGGATGGCCTGCGTCATCAGCACGCCGCCGCCGTCTCGCGCCAGGGTGCCGCGGCCCGGCTCGTCGTAGTAGCTTTGCGGGCGCCACCAGCGGGCCGATGCCGATGCGCTGGTGAGTGAGCCCAGCTTGCCGCTGTGGATCAGCTCGCGCAGTGCCACGGCCGGCGGGCGCAGGCGGTGCTGGAACATCACGGCCAGCTTCACGCCGTGCTGTTCGCACACCTCCACCACGTCCTGTGCGCGGGCCAGCGTCAGGTCCAGCGGCTTTTCCAGCAGCACATGCTTGCCGGCCTGCGCCAGCTGGCGCACGACGCCCAGATGGGCATTGGGCGGGGTGAGCACCAGCGCGGCCTGGGTGGTGGTGTCTTCCAGGATGTCTTCCAGCCGCGTGGTGCTGCGGGTGCTTTCGGGCACCGCGTAGTCCGTGCGGGCCTTGGCCAGGCGCTCGGGGCTGCGGGCAAACAGCCAGGCAAATTCTGCCTCGGCCGACAGGTCCGCCAGGCTCAGGATGTGGGGCTTGGCCGCAAAGCCCGCGCCAATGACAGCGAGCTTCATCACCGCACCATGCACGGCATCTTGTTGTTGAACTTCCAGCCGGGTATCAGGTACTGCATGGCAATGGCGTCGTCGCGCGCGCCCAGGCCTTTTTGCAGGTAGAGCTGGTGCGCCTTGTCCACCTCGGCCATGTCCAGCTCGATGCCGAGGCCCGGCTTTGCCGGCACGGTGACCAGCCCGCCCTCGATCTGCAACGGGGCTTTCGTCAGGCGCTGGCCGTCCTGCCAGATCCAGTGGGTGTCGATGGCCGTCACGCGGCCCGGCGCGGCGGCGGCCACATGGGTGAACATGGCCAGCGACACGTCAAAGTGGTTGTTGGAGTGCGAGCCCCAGGTCAGGCCCCAGGTCTGGCACATCTGCGCCACCCGCACGCTGCCCTGCAGCGTCCAGAAGTGCGGGTCGGCCAGGGGGATGTCCACCGACTGCAGGCTGATCGAATGCTGCAGCTCGCGCCAGTCGGTCGCGACCATGTTGGTGGCGGTCGGCAGGCCGGTGGCGCGGCGGAACTCGGCCATGACTTCGCGGCCGGAGAACACGCCTTCGGCGCCGCACGGGTCTTCGGCATAGGCCAGCACGTCGCCCCGGCCCTGGCAGATGCGCACGGCATCCTTCAGCAGCCAGCCGCCGTTCGGGTCGAGCGTGATGCGCGCATCCGGAAAGCGCTCTGCCAGCGCGGTGATGGCCTCCATCTCTTCCTCGCCGCGCAGCACGCCGCCCTTGAGCTTGAAGTCCTTGAAGCCGTAGCGCTGGTACGCCGCCTCGGCCAGGCGCACGATGCCCTGCGCGTCCATGGCGGGCTCGTGGCGCAGGCGCAGCCAGTCGTCGGCCTGGTCGGGCTCGGTGCGGTAGGGCAGGTCGGTCTTGTTGCGGTCGCCCACATAGAACAGGTAGCCGAGCATGGCCACCTTGTCGCGCTGCTGGCCTTCGCCCAGCAGCGCGGCCACCGGCACATCCAGGAACTGGCCGAGCAGGTCGAGCAGGGCGGCTTCAACGGCGGTCACGGCATGGATGGTGATGCGCAGGTCAAAGGTCTGGTTGCCGCGGCCTGCGCTGTCGCGGTCGGCAAACCGGGTGCGCATGCTGTTCAGGATGGCGTTCCAGGCGCCGATGGGCTGGCCCACCACGAGCGGGGCGGCGTCTTCCAGCGTCTGGCGGATCTTCTCGCCGCCGGGCACTTCGCCCACGCCGGTGTTGCCGGCGGTGTCGGTCAGCACGACCAGGTTGCGGGTGAAGAAGGGGCCGTGGGCGCCGCTCAGGTTCAGCAGCATGCCGTCATGGCCGGCCACCGGGATGACGCGCATGGTGGCGATGCGGGGGGTGTTTTTATCAGGGTTTTTCATCAGTCATCGTACAACATGAAGTGTCGGCATCTGGGGCAAAAGGGATGCTCCGGCGCCGGCAAAAGTGAAGGTGAGGGGGCAGAAAGCGGCGGCTTAAACCTGCACGCCAGGCTGGGCCCGGCGCAGGCGTTCGCGGCTGTTGGACAGGTGGGTGCGCATGGCGGCGCGGGCTGCCTCGGCGTCCTGGTTGCGGATGGCGATGAAGATGCTTTCATGCTCCTCATTCACCCGCTGCAGGTAGCTGGAGCGGCCCTCGGGCGCATGCTGCGGCGTCGGCACCCGGGTGCGCGGGATGATCATCGTGCCCAGGTAGGTCATCAGGTCGGCAAAGTGCCGGTTGCCGGTGGCGCGGGCCACCTCCATGTGGAACAGGAAGTCCGACGGCACCGCGTCGGAGTCTTCGGCAATCGATTCGCGGAAGGTCTTCAGCGCGGACTCCATCGTTGCCAGGTTGGCGGCCGTCCTCCTCTGGGCGGCCAGGCCGGCGGCCTCGGTTTCCAGGCTGATGCGCAGCTCCAGCACCGAGATGACGTCGGCCACGGTGGCAAAGTCCTCGTCGGCAATCTTGAAGTTGCCGGGCTCGCGCTGCTGCAGCACAAAGGTGCCGATGCCATGGCGCGTTTCCACCAGGCCCGAGGCCTGCAGCTTGGACAGCGCCTCGCGCACCACGGTGCGGCTCACGTCAAAGCGCGACATGATCTCGGCCTCGGTCGGCAGCTTCTCGCCGCGCTGGATCTGGCCCTCGCGGATGCTGGCGGCCAGGCTTTCGACGATCTCGGTGACCAGGCCGCGCTGGCGGCGCGGGCGCGCCGGCTCATCCACCAGCAAGGTGGGCGATGCCGGCAATATGGTCGGCGAAAGGGTAGGGGTTTGCCTTGATTCCATCAAAAATTTCTTGACAAGGTGTCGCTGTAATCGTTAGATTCCATGTTGTCAGACAACATATAACTGACCAGATCAGAAGCAACTGTAATCAAAGCCGCCGCAGAAGTCCAGCAGACAGACCCGGCCCGAGACAAATTAAATGACGATCAAGAATCACGAGAGACTGTTGCTTACCGGCGCGGCCGGAGGCCTGGGCAAGGCATTGCGCGAACGCCTCAAGGCCAATTGCAGCGTGCTGCGGTTGTCGGACGTTGCGGACTTCGGGCCCGCTGCATCCGGTGAAGAAGTGATGCTTGCCGACCTGGCCGATGCGGCTGCGGTGGACAAGATGGTGGAGGGCGTTGACGCCATCGTCCATCTGGGCGGCGTGTCGGTGGAGGGGCCGTTCGGGCCCATCCTGCAGGCGAACATCCTGGGCCTGTACAACCTGTACGAGTCGGCCCGCAAGCATGGCGTCAAGCGCATCGTGTTTGCCAGCTCCAACCATGTGACGGGCTACTACCGCCAGAGCGAAACCATCAATGCCGACCACCCGGCCCGGCCCGACGGCATGTACGGCCTGTCCAAGGCCTTCGGTGAAGACCTGTCGCGCTTTTACTTTGACCGTTACGGCATCGAGACGGCCTGTGTGCGCATCGGCTCGTCCTTCCCGGAGCCGAAGGACCGCCGCATGCTGGCCACCTGGCTGAGCTTTGACGACCTGCACCGCCTGATCACGGCCTGCCTGACAACGCCCATCCTCGGTCACAGCATCATTTTCGGCATGTCGGACAACGCAGTTACATGGTGGGACAACTCGCGTGCCAACCATATTGGCTACAAGCCGTTAGACAGTTCTGATGTATTCCGCGAAGCCGTCTATGCCAGGACAACCCAGCCCGACCTCAACGACCCTGTTGCCCAGTTCCAGGGCGGCGGTTTTGTGAAGGCCGGCCCGTTCGGCTTCTGACAGAAGTTTTTACCTTTTCCCGTTCCCCAGTTCTCAACCCCGGTCAATTCAGGAGACAACCATGACCTTCCGCCGCAACCTCATCGCCGCAGCCATTGCCGCCGTGGCATTCACCGCATCGTTCCAGGCCTCGGCCCAGATCGTGCTCAAGGCATCCGACACGCACCCGGCGGGCTACCCGACGGTTGTGGCCGTCGAGAACATGGGCAAGAAGCTCGAAGCCCAGACCAACGGCCGCATCAAGATGCAGATGTTTGCCGGTGCAGTGCTCGGCCAGGAAAAGGAAACCGTCGAGCAGACGCAAATCGGCGCGCTGCAGATCAACCGCATTTCACTGGGCGTGATCGGCCCGGTGGTGCCGGATGTTGATGTGTTCAACATGCCCTTTGTCTTCCGCGATATTCCGCACATGCGCAAGGTCATTGACGGCCCCATTGGCGACGAACTGCTGGCCAAGGTCACGGCCAGCCCCGCACGCCTGGTGGCGCTGGGCTGGATGGACGGCGGCGCGCGCAGCCTCTACACCAAGAAGCTGGTCAAGTCCCCCGCCGACCTCAAGGGCGTGAAGGTCCGCATGATGGGCAACCCGCTGTTCGTTGACACCATGAACGCCATGGGCGGCAACGGCATCTCGATGGCCTACGGCGAAGTGTTCAGCGCACTGCAGACCGGTGTGATCGATGGCGCGGAAAACAACCCGCCCAGCATGTTCACCTCCAACCACTACACGACGGGCACCAAGTACTACGCCCAGACCAACCACCTGATCATTCCCGAACTGCTGGTGATGTCCAAGGTGGCATGGGACAAGCTGACGCCCGCCGACCAGGCCCTGGTCAAGAAGCTCGGCCGCGAAGCGCAGCTTGAGCAGCGCGCCCTGTGGGACAAGAGCGTGGAAGAGTATTCGGGCAAGCTCAAGGCGGCCGGCGTCGAGTTCGTTTCGGTGGACCAGAAGCTGTTCTTTGATGCCACCGCTCCGGTGCGTGCCAAGTACGGCGCCAAGTTTGGCGACCTGATGACGCGCATCAACGCCGTCAAGTAAACCGCTTGCCGGAATCGCCGAGGGCCCCGCCGGCGGCGGCACCCTCGGCAGCGCCCTTGCTGTAACCCCGCTGTTTCCAGGCGAAACCAACATGAAAAACCAAATCCTGCGCTACAACGACTGGTTGTACCTTGCGTGCATCTGGATCTCCGGCATGGCGATCATCGTGATGTCGCTGATCATTCCCTGGGGTATCTTTACCCGCTATGTGATGGGCACCGGCTCGCAATGGCCCGAGCCCATCTCGATTCTCCTGATGGTGATCTTCACCTTCTTCGGCGCGGCTGCGGGCTACCGTGCCAACTCGCACATTGCCGTGGCGATGGTGACCGACCGCATGCCTGCCAACATCCGCGGCCTTGTGTCCCGGGCCATGGACGTGCTGATGGCGGTCGTCGCCATTTTCATGGCGTATTACGGCTTCAAGCTGTGCATGGAGACCTGGGGCCAGCATATCGGGGAAATTCCCTGGATGCCGGTTGGCGCCACCTACCTGCCGGTGCCGCTGGGCGGCGCCATTACCTTCATCTTCGTGCTGGAGCGGATCGTGATGGGCGAGCAAAGCGCGCGCGATGTGGTCACCTACGATCACGAAAAAGTTGAAGCGGGAGCACTCTGATGGATGCATTCATTCTGCTCGGGTCGTTCATCGGCCTCATGATTCTGGGCCTGCCGGTGGCTTATGCGCTGGGCCTGTCGGCGCTTATCGGCGCCTGGTGGATCGACATTCCGCTGGACGCGGTGATGATCGCCATTGCCAGCGGCGTCAACAAGTTCTCGCTGCTGGCCATCCCGTTTTTCGTGCTCGCCGGCGCCATCATGGCCGAGGGCGGCATGTCGCGCCGGCTGGTGGCGTTTGCCAGCGTGCTGGTGGGCTTTGTGCGCGGCGGGCTGTCGCTGGTGAACATCCTGGCGTCCACATTCTTCGGCGCAATCTCCGGCTCTTCAATGGCCGATACGGCCTCCATCGGCTCGGTGCTCATTCCTGAAATGGAAAAGAAGGGCTATCCGCGCGACTTCGCCACGGCCGTCACGGTCAGCGGCTCGGTACAGGCCATCCTGATTCCGCCCAGCCACAACGCGGTGATCTATTCGCTGGCGGCCGGCGGCGGCGTGTCTATTGCGGCGCTGTTCCTGGCGGGCGTGCTGCCGGGCCTGCTGCTGGGGCTGACGCTCGCAGTGATGTGCCTGTTCATCGCGAAGAAGCGCAACTTCCCCAAGGGCCGCGTCATCCCGATGCGCGAGGCCATCAAGATCTGCATCGATGCGCTCTGGGGCCTGATGACCATGGTCATCATCCTGGGGGGCATCCTGTCGGGCATCTTCACGGCCACCGAGTCGGCGGCGATTGCGGTGATCTGGGCTTTCTTTGTCACCATGTGCATCTACCGCGACTACAAGTGGCGCGAGCTGCCCAAGCTGGTCCACCGCACGGTGAAGACGCTCTCGATCGTGATGATCCTGATCGGCTTCGCGGCGGCCTTTGGCTACATCATGACGTTGATGCAGATTCCCCAGCAGATCACCAACGCGTTCACCAGCATCTCCACCGACAAGCTGGTGGTGCTGCTAATGATCAACATCCTGCTGCTGATCCTGGGCACGCTGATGGACATGGCACCGCTGATCCTGATCATGACGCCCATCCTGCTGCCGGTAGTGGTCAAGCTCGGTGTCGACCCGGTTCACTTCGGCATGATCATGATGGTCAACCTCGGCATGGGGCTGATCACGCCGCCAGTCGGCGGGGTGCTGTTTGTCGGCGCCGCCGTGGCCAAGCTGCCCATCGAGAAGGTGGTGCGTGCGCTGTACCCGTTCTTCGGAGCACTTCTATTCGTGCTGGCGATCGTGACCTACGTGCCCGCCGTGTCGCTGTGGCTGCCCAACCTGCTGTTGAAGTGACAGGGCCGGACTGATGACCAAGATCATTGCGGTGCGCATCACGCCCATCGCATTCCGCGACCCGCCGCTGCTGAACGCGGCCGGCATCCACGAGCCCTGGGCACTGCGCTCGATCATCGAGATCGAAACCGCCTCGGGCCTCGTCGGCATCAACGAAAGCTATGGCGACCTGCCAATGCTCGAGGCGCTGGCCAAAGCCGCGCCTGCGCTCACCGGCCTGTCGCCCTGGGCGCTCAACGAGATGGAGACGCGGGTGGCTGCGCTGGTGGCGCCACGCGCGAATACCGCATCGGAGTTTCTGGGGCAGCAGATTTCTCTGGCGCCGGGCACGCACGTGTCCAAGACCGTGGCCAAGGTGGTCAGCGCCTTCGAGGTCGCCATGCTGGACCTGCAGGGCCAGCTGGCCGGCGCGCCGGTGGTGGACCTGCTGGGCGGCGCCGCGCGTGACCGCGTGCCGTTCTCGGCCTACCTGTTCTACAAGTATGCGCAGCACATTGAGCATGCGGGGCAGGGCGCCAAGCCCGCTTCTTCCGGCTACCCGGCCGACCCATGGGGCGAGGCCATCACGCCGGAGGAGCTGGTGGCGCAGGCGCGCCGCATGATCGGTGAATACGGCTTCAAGAGCATCAAGCTCAAGGCCGGGGCGCTCGCGCCCGATGCTGAAGCGGCAGGGCTGCTGGCGCTGGCCAAAGCCTTTCCCGGCACGCCGCTGCGCATCGACCCCAATGCCAACTGGAGCGTCGCCACCAGCCTGCGCATCGTGGAGCAGCTGCGCGGCGTGCTCGAATACTACGAAGACCCGGCCCCCGGCCTGGACGGTATGGCGGCCGTGGCGCGCGAATGCGACGTGCCGCTGGCCACCAACATGGTGGTCACCGACTTTGCCGAGTTCCGCCGCAACGCCGACATGGGCTGCCCGGTGAAGATCGTGCTGAGCGACCACCATTACTGGGGCGGGCTGCGTGCGACGCAGCAGCTGTCGCGCCTGTGCAGCACCTTCGGCCTCGGCCTGTCGATGCACAGCAACTCCCACCTGGGCATCAGCCTGGTGGCCATGACGCACCTGTGCGCCAGCGTGCCGCTGCTGAACTATGCCTGCGACACCCACTACCCCTGGCAGGACGAGGAGGTCGTTGAAGGCGGCCGGCTGAAATTTGAGGATGGCAGCCTGCGCGTGCCCACCGGCCCCGGCCTGGGCGTGACACTGGACCGCACCGCCCTGGCCCGGCTGCATGACAACTACCTGAACTGCGGCATCCGCAACCGCGACGACCTGGCGCAGATGCGCAAGTACGACCCGGCCTTCACCGGCAGGCAACCCCGCTTCTGAACCCATGCCGCACCGGAACCCGAACAACATGTTGAACACAACCACAAGGAGCATTTCATGCCTTCGATCTCTCTGCTGCGAAAGTACATTTCCCTGCTGGCGGGTGCCGGCATGATGGCCGCGTCGGGTGCGGCGGCTTCGGCCACCTGGGTCTACATTTCCAACGCCGACAGCCAGGACATCTCGGTGATGCAGCTGGACCGCGCGGCCGGCAGCCTCACGCCGGTGGCCAAGGTGCCGGTGGGCGGCACGGCCATGCCGATGGTGGTGAGCAAGGACAAGAAGTTCCTGTACGTGGCGCTGCGCTCGCAGCCGTTCCGGGTGGTGACTTTTGCCATCGACGGCGCGACCGGCGGCCTGAAGAAGCTGGGCGAGTCCGCGCTGGCCGACAGCGTCCCGAGCATTGACCTGGACCCGAGCGGCAAGTGGCTGTTCGCGGCCTCATATGGCGGCAACAAGATCACCGTCAACAGCATCGGCAACGACGGCGTGGTCGGCGCGGTGCAGCAGATCCAGCGCACGGCCCCGGCCGCGCATGCGATCCATGCCGACGCGTCCGGCAAGTACGTGTTTGCGACGAGCCTGGGCGGGGACAACCTCTCCAGCTGGAAGTTCGACGCAGCCACCGGCATGCTGAGCCCCAACGATCCACCACTGGTGAACGTCGCGCCCGCCAAGACCGGCCCGCGCCACTTCCTCTGGGACAAGGCGCAGAAGTACGCTTACCTGATCAACGAGCTGGACGGCGGCGTTGACGTGTTCGCCTATGACGCCGGCAAGGGCGCGATGAGCCACGTGCAGCGCAGCACCGTGGTGCCGCCGGGCTTCACCGGCAAGGTCTGGGCGGCTGACCTGCAGATCGCGCCGGACGGCAAATACCTGTATGGCTCCGAGCGCACATCGAGCACGCTGACCACCTTCAAGGTGGACGCCGCCACCGGCAGGCTGCAGGTGGTGGGCCAGACGCCGACCGAGAAGACGCCGCGCGGCTTTGCGGTGGACTCCACCGGCCGCTTCCTGGTCTCCACCGGCCAGGACTCGCACGCCGTGTCGCTGCACACCATCGACGCCGCTACCGGCATGCCCGGCGCGGGCAAGAGCCAGCCGGCCGGCAAGAACCCGAACTGGGTCGAGATCGTCGACTTCTGAGCACAGGCGCCTGAATGACCACTGCCGACGCCCGCAAGCCGCTCTTCATCCGCATGCATGAGGCGGACAATGTCGCCATCGTCGCGAACGATGGCGGCCTGGAGGCGGGTGCCGTGTTTGGCAATGGCCTGGTGCTGGTGGACCGGGTTCCCCAGGGCCACAAGGTTGCGCTGGCGGACCTGCCCAAAGGCACGGCCGTCAAGCGCTACAACGTGACCATCGGCACCGCCAGCAAGGACATTCCTGCCGGCAGCTGGGTGCATGATCGCCTGCTGGACATGCCGGCCGCGCGCGAGCTGGAGGGCCTTCCGATAGCCACCGTCAAGCCGCCAGTGCAGGCGCCGCTCACGGGCTACACCTTTGAAGGCTTCCGCAATGCCGACGGGTCGGTCGGCACCCGCAACATCCTGGCCGTGACGACCACGGTGCAGTGCGTGGCCGGTGTGGTGGACTTTGCGGTGCAGCGCATCAAGCAGGAGCTGCTGCCGCGCTACCCGAATGTGGACGATGTGGTGGGGCTGGAGCACACCTACGGCTGCGGCGTGGCAATTGACGCGCCCGACGCCATCATCCCGATCCGCACGCTGCGCAACATCAGCCTGAACCCGAACTTCGGCGGCGAGGTGATGGTGGTGAGCCTGGGCTGCGAGAAGCTGCAGCCCGAGCGGCTGCTGCCGCCGGGCAGCTTTGCCATCGTGGACGAAAGAAGCGTGGCCGACACCGGCACCAGCGCGGAACCGCAGCTGGACGTGGTGTGCCTGCAGTCCGAGAACCATGTCGGCTTCATGTCGATGATCGGCTCCATCATGACCGCCGCGCAGCTGCACCTGGAGCGGCTGAATGCCCGCAGGCGCGAGACGGTGCCGGCCAGCGAGCTGGTGGTGGGCGTGCAGTGCGGCGGCAGCGATGCCTTCAGCGGCGTCACCGCCAACCCGGCGGTGGGCTTCTGCACCGACCTGCTGGTGCGCGCCGGCGCGAGCGTGATGTTCTCCGAGAACACCGAGGTGCGCGACGGCATCGACCAGCTGACCTCGCGCGCAAGCACGCCCGAAGTGGCCGAGGCCATGATCCGCGAGATGGCCTGGTATGACGCCTACCTGAAGAAGGGCCTGGTGGACCGCAGCGCCAACACCACGCCGGGCAACAAGAAGGGCGGCCTGTCGAACATTGTCGAGAAGGCCATGGGCTCCATCGTCAAGTCGGGCAGCGCGCCCATCACCGGCGTGATCTCGCCGGGCGAGAAGCTCAAGGCCAAGGGCCTGACCTATGCGGCCACGCCCGCCAGCGACTTCATCTGCGGCACGCTGCAGCTGGCCGCCGGCATGAACCTGCATGTATTCACCACCGGCCGCGGCACGCCATACGGCCTGGCGCAGGTACCGGTGATCAAGGTGGCCACCCGCACTGACCTGGCGCGCCGCTGGCACGACCTGATGGACATCAACGCCGGCCGCATCGCGGATGGCGACGCGAGCATCGAGGACGTGGGCTGGGAGTTGTTCAACTTCATGCTCGACGTCGCCAGCGGCCGCAAGAAGACCTATGCCGAACAGTGGAAGCTGCACAACGCGCTGGTGCTGTTCAATCCTGCCCCCATTACCTGATCATTTGATTCAACACCGTTTTCCCCGGCCCTTCCACACACTCAAGGAGACATCACCATGCAACGCCGTACCCTGATTCAATCCGCCATTGCCGCAGCCGTTGGCGGCCTGCAGACCGTCACCGCATTCGCGCAGGGTGCCTGGCCCACGGGCAAGGCCATCACCTATGTCGTGCCTTTCCCGCCCGGCGGCAACACCGACACGCTCGCCCGGCTCATCTCGCAACCGCTGGCCGCCGCGCTGGGCACGCCCATCGTGATCGACAACAAGGGCGGCGCCGGCGGCAGCGTGGGCTCGGCCATTGCATCGCGCGCGCCGGCTGACGGCTACACCATCCTGGGTGGCACCATCAGCTCGCACTCCATCAACGGCAGCCTCTACACCACACCGATCGGCTATGACATGGTGAGGTCGTTCTCGCCGGTCGCCATGCTGGGTGTGGGCGCGCTGATCCTGACGGTGCCGGCCAGCAGCCCGCTGCGCACGCTGGACGACGTACTCAAGGCCAGCCGCGCAAAGAACGGCGGCCTGACCTCGGGCTCGCCGGGCATCGGCACCTCGCCGCACATGGCGCTGGAACTGCTGGCCGACCAGTCGGGCGTGAAGTTCACCCACGCCCCCTACAAGGGCTCCGGCCCGGCCGTGCAGGACCTGATCGGCGGCCAGCTGGACATGATGTTTGACACCAGCCTGATCGTCGGCCCCCACATCCAGAGCGGCAAGCTCCGCCCGATCGCCGTGACCGGCAGCCAGCGCCTCTCGGGCTACCCGAACGTGCCGACCATTGCCGAAAGCGGCCAGAAGGGCTTTGACATGGTGTCCTGGCAGGCGATGTTCGTGCCTGCAAATACGCCGCAGCCTGTCATCGACCGGCTGCATGCCGAGGTGATGAAGATCATTGCCTCGCCCGACGTGCAGGCCAGGCTCAAGGGCTTCGGCATGGAGTCGTCCACCATGACGCCGGCGCAACTGTCCGCCTACCAGAAGGTCGAGGTGGACAAGTGGGCGAAGGTCATCAAGGCCGCCAACATCAAGGCCGAATAAGCCAGTGCCCAACAATCCGGACCCCCAGGGGTCCGGGAGAAAAGCAGAAACCACCATGACACGAACCAACCCGTACCAACCTTTCCCCAACGGCTTCAAGCGCGACATGCTCGCGGGCAAGAAGCTCATCGGCTGCTGGTCGTCCCTGTCCAACGCCATTACCACCGAGGTGCTGGGCGTGGCCGGCTTTGACTGGATCCTGCTGGACGGCGAGCACTCGCCCAACGACGTCGGCACCTTCATCCCGCAGCTGATGGCGCTGAAGGACAGCCCCAGCGCGCCGGTGGTGCGGCCGTCTTCCAACAACACGGTGGAGCTCAAGCGCCTGCTGGATGCCGGCTTCTACAACTTCCTGATCCCGTTCGTGGAAAGCGCCGACGAGGCGCGCCGCGCCGTCTCTGCCACCCGCTACCCGCCGCAAGGCGTGCGCGGCGTGTCGGTGGCCCAGCGCAGCAACCGCTACGGCACGGTGGGCGACTATTTCAGGGACATCAACGAGCATATCTGCATCGCAGTGCAGATTGAAAGCAGCGCGGCCGTGGCCGCTTCAGCGGAGATCGCGGCGGTGGACGGCGTGGACTGCATCTTTGTCGGCCCGTCCGACCTGGCAGCCGGCATGGGCCACCTGGGCAATGCCAACCACCCGGATGTGCAGGCAGCCATTGCCTCGGTGTATGCCGCTGCGAAGGCAGCCGGCAAGCCCGCCGGCATCCTCGCGCCGAAGGAAGAAGACGCGCGCCGCTACATGGAGATGGGCGCGACCTTCGTCGCTGTGGGCAGCGACCTCGGCGTTTTCCGCGCCGCGACGCAGGCCCTCAAAGACAAGTACGCCGCCTGAACAGAAACAACGGAGAAAACATGTCACTGAAACTCGGCTTCATCGGCCTCGGCATCATGGGCGCGCCGATGGCGGGCCACCTCATCAAGGGCGGCCACACGCTGTCCGTCAACACCCGCAGCAAGGTCGCGCAGGAACTCGTGGATGCGGGCGCGACCGTTGCCGCATCGCCGCGCGAGGTGGCGCAGCAGGCCGACATCATCTTCCTGATGCTGCCCGACACACCCGATGTGGGCAAGGTGCTGTTCGGCGAGAACGGTGTGGCCGAAGGCTTGTCCAAAGGCAAGACGGTGGTGGACATGAGCTCCATCTCGCCCATGGAGACCAAGGAGTACGCGAAAAAGATCAACGCCCTGGGCTGCGACTACCTCGACGCGCCGGTGTCCGGCGGTGAAGTCGGTGCCAAGGCAGCAAGCCTGACCATCATGGTCGGCGCCACCGATGCAGGCTTTGCCAAGGTGAAGCCGCTGTTCGAGCTGATGGGCAAGAACATCACCCATGTGGGCGCCAACGGCGACGGCCAGACCTGCAAGGTGGCCAACCAGATCATCGTGGCGCTGAACATTGCGGCGGTGGGCGAGGCCCTGCTGTTCGCCAGCAAGGCGGGTGCCGACCCGGCCAAGGTACGCCAGGCCCTGATGGGCGGCTTTGCCGCATCACGCATCCTGGAAGTGCATGGCGAACGCATGATCAAGCGCACCTTCAACCCGGGCTTCCGCATCGGGCTGCACCAGAAGGACCTGAACCTGGCGCTGGCCGGCGCCCGTACCCTGGGTGTGGCCCTGCCGCAGACGGCCGGCGCCGCGCAGCTGATGCAGGTGTGTGCCGCCAACGGCATGCAGGACCTGGATCATTCGGCACTCGTGCGTTCGCTGGAGCTCATGGCGGCGCATGAAGTGGCCAAGGCCGGCTAGTTGTCATTGCGGACTTGATCCGCAATCCATGCCGGCGCGCCAGCCTCATACGCTGTTTGCAGTACCGGGATGAGACAGAAAAATTTCAGTTCAAAGGAGACAAATATGCAGATTTCACGCAGAACCGTCCTCGGTGCATCCCTCGCGGCAACCCTTCCGCTCGCCCATGCGCAGCAGGGCTGGCCCAACAAGCCCATCCGCATCATCGTGCCGTACGGGCCGGGCGGTTCATCGGACATCATTGCGCGGGCCATCAGCCAGCCGCTGTCGGATGCGCTGAAGCAGTCGGTGATCGTGGAGAACAAGGTTGGCGCCAACGGCAATCTCGGCGCCGAGTTTGTGGCGCGGTCGGCGCCCGATGGCTACAACATCCTGCTGTGCGACACCGGTGCGCTGGCCATCAGCCCATCGGTCTATACCAAGCTGGCTTTCGATCCGGGCAAGGACCTGCGCGGCGTGACGATGCTGGCCTATTCGCCGCACCTGCTGGCGGTGCATCCGTCAGTGCCGGCCAACAACCTCAAGGAGCTGGTGGCCCTGTCGCAGAAGACCCAGATCAACTTTGCAGTGACGGCCATGGGCAGCGCGCCGCACCTGGCCGGCGTGGCGGTGGAGCGCGCCAGCGGCGCGAAGTGGCAATACATTCCCTACAAGGGCGGTGCGCAGGCGGTGGCCGACACGATTGCCGGCCAGACGCATGTGGTGATGAACGGCATGCTGGCGACGCTGCCTTTTGTGCAGAGCGGCAAGCTGAAGATCCTGGGTGTGTCCAAGCGCAGCCGCATGCCGCTGATCGGCGAAGTGCCGACGCTGGCGGAGCAGGGGATTGCAGGGTTCGAGTCCGGCACGTGGCAGGGTGCGCTGGTGGCCAACGGCACGCCGCCGGCCATCATGGCACGCCTGAATACCGAACTCATCAAGGCGATCCGCAGCCCGGATGTGCGCTCCAAGCTGAGCGGTCAGGGCGCGGAAGTGGTGACGATGACCTCTGCCGAGCAGGACAGGTTCTTTGACGCCGAGCGCAAGCGCTGGCAGACGGTGGTGACGCAAGCGGGCATCAAGCTCGACTGAGTGCACGCACCGCAAGGACGCACCGCGGTCGCGGCGCGTTGCGGCTGTTTAACGCAGGCCGAAGAAGCTTGCGACAAACAGGACGACGACGACGAGACCGACGATGTAGATGATGCTGTTCATGGTGATTCCTTTGGGTGAATGAAGAGTGGGGCTGACAGGTCCCATTCTTCTTGCAAAGGCCACTGCGGCGTGTAGGCCAATACGCACTGTTGGCATCGGCAGGTTTCCCCTGCAGCGCAGACGCTTCAAACTCAGAGGCCGGTCGCGCTGAGGCCGCAAGCCACCGAGAAAGTCATGCTGCCGCCGGAGGGCAGGGTCGCAATGGAAATGCCGGAGCCCTGGAGCGCGGCAATGCTCGGGCTGCCGGGGCATACCGCGCCCCCGCTGGTCCCGCCACACGTCACCTGGGTGCACGACAGGCCCGTCCGCGCAGGGTCGGTCAGCACTGAGCCGTCCGCATCCGACGGCCCCGCATTTGCCACAGTGATCTGGTAGGTGGTGGTGCTTCCTGCGGCAACACTGCTTGCACCGTTGCTCTTGGCCACCGACACATTGGCCGAGCGGGTGTTGGTGAATGCGCAGGTGGAGTCCATGCGCGCCGGCGGCGTGATGACGGCACTGCGTGTGGCGCCCGTCAGTGTGATGGCGGTTGGCACGATGACCGCGCCTGTCTCGTCATTGGTGCAGGTGACTGCGCTGACGTACTTGGTGATGCTGGTGTTGGTGCCCGAAGTCTCCGTCACCGTGACCGAGCCCGAGGTACTCTGCTGGTAGCCCGTCAATGCGCCATTGCCCTGGTTGGCTGTGTTCAGCGTTGCGAGGTTGGACTGCACCGCAAGGTTGAAGGTGCCGGTATCGCCGTTGGGCACGGTCTTGGCGGCCCGCACGCGGGTCTGCTTGTTGTTGGTGATGGTGCAGATGGCGCCATAGTCCGTGAGGCTGAAATTGCCGCTGATGGTGCGGTTGGCATTGTTCACCGTGATGTACGACGTCGCGCTGCCGCCGGATGGCGTGGTGCAGACGATGGTGGAAGTGGACTCCCAGCCGGCCGACAGTGCCTCGGTGAGCGTGATCTGCCGGACGCCGCCCGTGGTGCTGAGCGGGAAGGTGAAGGTCTGGCTCTGACCGGTGGACAGCGTCACGCTGGACGGCGCGATGGACGCGGTAGGGCTGGCTGCAGTCGAGAAGCTGAAGGTCTGCGTGGTGCTGGCGGGGTCGGTCAGTTTGGTCAGCCTGATCCAGCCCTGCACCGCCACGCCCACTACATAGGAAGACACTTCCTCATTGCACTTGGAGTTGGTGGCAGCTGTGAGATTGGCGGCTGTACAGCTTGGTGCGACCTGGTTGTCCCAGGCCAGCAGGTAGGGAATGGACAGCTGGTTGGTTCCGGGTGCCGCAAGACAGGTGGCCTTGACGCCCGTGATCTGCAGTGTGGCTGTGGACGACCCCTGGAAGTCGCCGCAGGTCGCGCTGCCGTCCAGGTTGGCAAACGGCACCGGTGTGGAAGGGAATACGCCCAGCGAACACTGGTTGGCCGCGTTGTCGCGCGAAGGGTAGTTGCCCGTTTGCCCGAGGAAGACGCCAATGGCATAGCGGTCCGGCGAGCCGGATGTCAGCGACGCGATCACGTCCAGAGTGAGGGTTTGACCGGCCACGCAGGAGGTGATGGCGGTGGATGCGGGCTGGGTGAAGGTGATCTGGGCGGTCAGGTCATTGGCCGTGCAACCCAGATTCTTGGCGGCACGCGTGCCGGCGCAGGCCTGGTCGGTCAGGCCGAGCACGGTCGCGGTTTGCGCCCAGCCATATGAAGCAAAAAGAACTATGCCCAACGCCAGCAGGAGCTGCAGAAACTTCCGGACGCTGGGGATACTTCGGAACATTCAACCTGAATATGGGAACAAATCCCATTTAAAACAGAACGAATGTTACCTTAAGAAACAATTTGTTGCGCTCAAAAAATGTCCCTGCCGCCGCTCGAATGACCGCGACGCTGGCCGTTGGTTGACGGCCTACAGCATTGCCTGCATGAAAGGCGGGATCGGCCGGTCGTTGGCCAGCAGCCAGCGGGCCATTGGGGTGACAACATCGCGCACAGCGGGCCGGGCGCTCATGCGGTCACGCCAGGCCTGCAGCTTCGGCGTTACCGCTGTCACGGGTGCGCCGTGCCGCGCGCTGAACAGCTGGGCCATGTAAAAGGCGATGTCCGCAAATGAATAGCTGCCAGCCAGCCATTCATGGCCGGACAGCACTGACTCCATCTCCAGGTGGTAGAGCGTGGCAGCCTCGATAGCGGCCAGGGCTGCCGGATCAGTCTTGTCCGGCAGGCCCATCAGCTTGATGATGTGCGGGAAGTACACCTCGTCTGACTTGTGTTCCAGCAGCCGCGCCCGGGCCCGGCCCTCTGTGTCTGCCGGCCAGAGAGCCGGCGCGGGTTTCAGGTCCTCAAGGTACTCAAATATCTGCGTTGAATCAAAAATCTCCAGGCTGCCGGCCACCAGCACCGGCACCTGCCGCTTGGGGTTGATGCGCAGCACCTCGGGATGCTTGGGCGAGTAAAGCGCATGGAAGTCGAACGGCACCATCTGCAGGTCAAAGGCAATGCCTTTTTCCAGCGCGGCGATCTGGCATTTGGCCCCGAACATGCTGAGGGGGCCGGAATAGAGCGTGAAGGCGGGATTTTGCATGGCGCAAGACTATCAGCGCGGGATGGCTGCCGCTACTGCCAATTCCCGGCTTCCGTGTGTCAGTCCGCCGGCTGAGCGCCCTCAGGCCGAGGCAGCGGCCTGGAACCGCGCCAGCTCATCCTCAAGCGCGCCCAGCATCGACGCTGCCGGCGCGCCTTCGCCCGCCTTGACATGCGCATCCATCTGCCCGAGAAGCTGGCGCACCGCCGCTGCGCCGACTGCGCCGGCCGAGCCGGTCATCGAGTGGAGGTGGCGGTGCGAGGTGTCCATGTCACCGGCCGACAGCGACTGGCGCAGTGCCTGGACCGAAGGCCCGGCATTCGCCACGAACGAGGCGATGACGGCGTCCAGCAAAGCGGCATCGCCACCCAGCCGTTGCAGCGCGAGCTCGCGGTCGAAGGGCGGCGGCCCGGCAGGGCGTTGCGCAGGCGATCCAGCCGGTGCAGGCGCGGCATCCGGTGCGGTGCCTGCCGTTTCCTGCGGCACCCAGCGGTCCAGCGCGGCCTGAAGCGCCGCGAGGTTGACCGGCTTGGACAGGTAGTCGTTCATGCCCGCAGCAAGGCACTCCTGCGCGTCGCCGGGTGCGGCATTGGCGGTGAGCGCAATGATGGGTGTGGTCACGCCGCGTGCGCGCAGCATGCGTGAGGCCTCATAGCCGTCCATCACCGGCATCTGGCAGTCCATCAGGATGGCGGCGAAGCTGCCGTCCGCGGCGGCATCCACCGCCTGCTGCCCGTCGGAGACGACCGTGACGCTGGAATAGCCGATCTTGTTGAGCAGGCCGATCGCCACGATCTGGTTGGTGGGGTTGTCTTCCGCCAGCAGGAGCCGGGCGGCGCGCTGGCCGCTTGCGGCCCGTGTGGCCGGCGTCGCGGCGGTGGCCACGCCGGCCGCAAGCCGCACATGGGGCAGGATGAGGCTGAACGCAGAGCCCTTGCCGGGCGTGCTGTCCACCCCGATGCGCCCGCCCATCAGCTTCCCGAGCTGCGCTACGATGGCAAGGCCCAGCCCCGTGCCACCGTACTTGCGGGTGGTCGATGCATCGGCCTGCACGAAGCGGTCGAACAGGCGCGGCAGCACATCCTGCGGAATGCCGATACCCGTGTCGGACACGATGAAGCGCAGCCCCATACCCTCGCGACCCTCGCGCGCGACGGCCAGGACCACCTCGCCCTGGTGCGTGAACTTCAGCGCGTTGGACAGCAGGTTGTTCAGGATCTGCCGCAGCCGCGCCGGGTCGCCCACGATCCAGTCCGGCGCGTCCGGCGCGATGATGCAGCGGAACAGCAGGCTTTTGGCGCTGGCGCGGTAGCCGAACAGCTCCGACAGCTCGTCCAGCAGGCGGTGCAGGCTGAATGGCACGTCTTCCAGCACGGTGCGGCCGGCCTCGATCTTGGCCAGGTCGAGGAAGTCGTCAACCAGCACCATCAGCGACTGCGCGCTGCTGTCGATCAGCTGGGCCAGCTGCTGCTGCCGCGGCGAGAGCGTTTCGTCCAGCAGCAGCCGGGTGATGCCGACGATGCCGTTGAGCGGTGTGCGGATTTCGTGGCTCATCGTTGCGAGGAACTGGCTCTTGGCCTGGTTGGCAGAATCGGCCGCGTCCTTGGCTTTCTGCAACTCGGCCTCGGCAGCCTTGCGGCCGGTCACATCCTGCAGCGCGCCGACCAGCCGCACCGGTTTGCCGCTTTCGTACTCGACGAGGCCGACGGAGCGGGTCCAGATGTCCTGGCCGCCGGCGGTGACCATCGGCAGCTCGATGTCCCAGGGCTTGCCGGTACGGATGGCCTCTTCGGCCGTTTCCCCGATGCGGCGCCTGTCCGTCTCGCCGTAGTACTTGAGGTACCCGTCGTAGGTCGGCATGTGGCCCGGCTCAAGCCCGAAGATGCGGCAGGTCTGGTCGGTCCACTTGACCTCGCGGGTGCGCAGGTCCAGCTCCCAGCCGCCCACCCCGGCAATGCGCTCGGCCCGGTCGCGGAAGCTGTTGCGCTCGTGCTGCTCGCGGATCGCCCGCTCGCGCAGCAGCAGCACCTCGGCGGCCACGCCCGCCAGGTCGCGCAGCGAGTCGCGCTGCGCGGCCGTGAGCTGGCGTTCCTGCCGGTCGATGACGCACAGCGTGCCGATGCGCTCGCCCTCGGGCATGACGATGGGTGCGCCCGCATAGAAACGGATGTTGGGGTCGCCGGTGACCAGGGGGTTGGCGGCAAAGCGCGCATCGGCCGTGGCATCCGGCACTTCCATGATGCCATCGCCGCGGATGGCATGGTCGCAGAAGGCGACGTCCCGCGCGGTTTCGGTCACGCCCTCCAGGCCGATGTTGGCCTTGAACCACTGGCGCCTGTCGTCCAGCAGGCTGACCAGGGCAATCGGCGTGCCGCAGATGCGGCCGGCCACGCGGGTGAGGGCATCAAACAGCGGCTCGTGCGCGGTGTCCATCACCGCCAGCTTCTTCAGGCGGGCCAGCCGGCGTGCTTCTTCCTGCGCGGCGCTTGCGGGGGCTTGCGCGCCGCTCATGACGGCACGGCCCCGGGCGCAACCAGTTCCATTGCCAGGATTGCGGGATGGTTCATGCCCTGCGGCACCTGGGCCTGCCCGCCGGGAATGACAAGACCGGGAATGTCGGTGCTGAAGCCGGCCGAGCAGGTGACGGGCCAGCCGGCCGCCCGGCCATATGCGCTCAGCGCGATGGCCGAATACAGGCCTTCGCCGGTGATGAGGGTTGCATCGGCGCCGCCATGCAGCGGGTCGCCGACGCCCATCAGCGTGACCGGCCCCTGGTGCAGGGAAATTGCCGTGAGCACCCGGCCCCTGTCGTCAGGCAGCGGCGATCCGTTGACGGACTCGATGGTGGCGCGCAAACCTTTCTGCATCGCGAAGGCGGCGCGGACCGCCTGGAATTTCAGGTGCACCGGGTCCGGCCGGACCTCGTTGGCGAAGATAGCCACCATGTGCATGCCGAACGGCTGGAGGTGGCGCGCACCGAAGAGGTAGAGCGCGTCGCTCGCGGCCTCATACAGTCGCTTGACGGCCCGCGCGAAGCCGGGGCCGCGCGGCACATGGGCCAGCAGCGGGCCGAACACGTCCACCGCCACGATGGGGGCGCCCGGGTAGTGCAGGCCCTGGTCGGACTGGATCTCGCCCTGCCAGCGCTTGTTGAGTTCGCGCAGCAGTTGCCGCTCGTACTGGCCGCTGAGCTCCTGCTTCTGGTCATGCAGCGCGGCGGTGACCTGTTCATGGGCCGCCTGCGCCGAGGTCTCGCGCTGGCGCGCCCGCTTGATGAGCAGCGAAGACACCGACTCCTTCAGCTCGTCGGCCGTGAACGGCTTGGGCAGGTAGTCGTCGGCGCCCGTGGCCATGCCCATGCGGATCTGCGAACGCTCCTGCATGGCCGACAGGAACAGCACCGGAATGTCCGCTGTACCCACGTCTTCCTTGAGCGAAGCCACCAGTTGGTAGCCGTTAAGACCGGGCATCATTACGTCGCAGACGACGACGTCCGGACGTTCCTGCCGCGCCATCTCCAGGCCGAATGCGCCATCGACGGCTTCCCGCACTTCGTGCCCGGCGCTCCTGAGGATGGAACAGGCCAGCAGACGCTGGGTGGGGTCGTCTTCAATGACCAGGATCATGGGCATGCGGCATCTTAATGGCCCACCGCCCGCGGCTCAACCGCAGGCGCGCCACCTTGTAACAGGGAGTTGCGGCGGTGCCGCAACGCTAAACCCGCAACCCTCAATAGCGGTAGGGGTTGTCCGGCCGCCTGTCCTGGCGGTTCGGCACGCCGTCGCGGTCGCGGTCCCTGTCGCGGTATTGACGATGCTGCGGGCCCGGGTCGGGCACGTAGGCGACGCAGCCTGCAAGCGAGGTGGCCAGCAGGCCGGCGGCAGCAAGGGTGGCGCCAAGGCGGAGGGCGGCAACTTTTTTCATCGTGATCTCCTGTGTAGTGCAGCCTCATTGAAGCGCTGACAGGTGTCGCCGCGGTGTCCCGAATGAGTGCGGCGTGTGAAGCTGGTTACCAGGTGTTCACGCCCTGGCCTGCCGGCGCGAACGCTCGCCATGCAGCACGTAGATGCCGGAGCCGATCAGCAGCGCAATGCCGCACCACGCGGGCAGGTTGGGGACCTCACCCCACACCACGTAGCCGATCACCAGCGCGAACAGCAGGCCGGTGTAGCGGAAGGGCGCGACCAGCGACATTTCGCCTTCGCGCATGCTGCTGATGATCAGGTAGTAGCCGCCGGCCAGGAACACCGAGGCGGTCGCCAGCAGCGACAGCTCGAACAGGCCGAAAGGCTTCCAGCCCTGCACCAGCGACGCGGCGCCCGACAGCAGCGTGACGGCGAGCGCCGTGGCCAGCGTGATCAGGATCGAGGGGATGTTTTGCGCAATCTGCCGCGTCAGCAGGTCGCGCGTGGCATGGAACAGCGTGCCCGCCAGGCAGACCAGCGCCCAGGCATTGAAGCCCTCGGCGCGGGGCTGGATGACCAGCAGCACGCCGGCAAACCCGGCCAGGATGGCCAGCCAGCGCTGCAGGCTGACCCGCTCCTGCAGGAACACCACGGCAAACACGATCATCACCAGCGGCGCGGCCAGGTTGATGGCGGTGGCATTGCCCAGCGGCAGGTGGAACAGCGAGCCCAGGTAAAGCATGGTGGCCATGGCGTCGATGATGGCGCGCACCGCCACCTTGCCGCGCACCACGTCGCCGATGCGCCGGGTGGCGCCCATCGAATGGGCGACGGCGAGCACCAGCAGCGTGGCCATGACCCCGCGGATGAAGATGAGCTGCGCCGCAGGCATGGTCTGGCTTGCGTACTTGACGAGCGCATCATTGGCCACAAAGCTGGCCATCGCGGCAGCCATGGCCAGGATGCCACGGCGGTTGGCGGCCGCGCGGGCCGCGTCTGCGGGAGATTGCATGATGACGGAAAAAGAGCCGGTGGCCGGCCTCGGGGCTGCTTGCCGGATCAGGTGAAGTGCTGGACGATTTCCACGGCACCGAATGCCGCTCCCCCAAGGATACACATGGCCGCGACAACCAGCAGCAACTTGGTGCCGGGGGAGGCTTTGCGCCGCCAGAAGGCACGCAGCTGGGTCCAGCTGCGGCGCAGCCAGAGTTCACCCCGGTCGAGCCTGCGCGAGAGCACTTGCGACTCCTGCGCGATGAGGCTGGCGCCGGCCAGCATGCCCAGCAAGCCCGGGCCAGGCGCAATCAGCATCACCACCCCGGCGGCAAACACCAGCACGCCCAGACCGGTCAGGAGCGCCCGGTGGGCAATGCCCCTGTCTGCATGCCGCACGCGCAGGTAGCGGTCTTCAAACCGGTGCCCCGGCTCGCTGTGCGCGAAATCGCGGAAACTTGATCTCAATGTCTCGAACATGGCCGCATGCTATACCCGCAGCGCGCCAAAATGCGAGCCCCCACGCAAGAGTGGGATTTGGCTGACACAGGGTCAGGCAGGCGGATGACGCGGGCGGGGCAGGGCGCGCCGCACGATTGCATGGCAACGCTGGCGCCTGTGCAGGAGGTCTGTGCATGGCGGTGCATGCCTTGCCAGGAGTCCGCCATGAAGAAACAATTCAAATACGCCATGCTGCTTGCCGTGACGGCGCTGTCCGCGCCCCAGGCATTCGCCTGCTTCACCGTGTACAACAGCGCCAACCAGATCGTCTACAACGCGCAGACGCCGCCGGTGAACATGAGCTACCAGATCCACCAGGTGCTGCCGCCGGTGTACCCCGGCGGGCATATGGTGTTTGGCCAGGACCCGGACTGCCCGGTGGTGAGCGCCGTCTATGTGCGGCAGGTGGTCGCGCGCAGCACCGACAGGCGCCCGGGCGAGGCGGGGATGCGTCCCAAGCCCGACAGGAACTGATCCATCATGCCCGCTCCCGTGACGCTGGGACAGTCGCTTGCCGGCTTGCTGCTGGCCGGCGCGGGGTTGCTCGCGATGCCGGCCGTGGCCCAGGTGGCTGCAGACCTGGCCGCAGCACAGGCACGGTATGACCGGGAGATGGCGGTCTGCAACGGCGGGAATCTTCCCGCCCCGCAGCGGGATCTTTGCGTGCGCGCTGCAGGTGCAGCGCTGGACCGGGCGCGCGGCGGGCCGCCGGTGCCCGTGGAGGCGACAACATCCGATGGCCGGGCCACGGTCATGTCGCCCGAGTCAACCGCCGTCACCGGCTCGATGCCGTCGAGCACGTCGGACCTGCGGATTACGCCTGACGGGCGGGCAACGGTGGTGCCGCCTTCAGACGGCAGCAACGTGCGCGGCAGCGCGCCGCAGTAGGCTGCAGAAACGGCAAACCCCGGCGAACCGGGGTTTGCGTCGTGGCTCGCCGGCAAAGGCGAGGCCCGGGGCGTGATGCGCCGGGCTGGCCTGCTCAGCCGCCTTTTTTGGCGCGCTTGCCGGGGTTCTTCTTGTTGCGCGTAGCCTTGCCGCGCTCCAGGCTGATCTTCTGGCCCTTGCCCGTGGTGTTGGTCTGGCCCGGGACGGGGATCGGCTTGGGGGCTGCTTTGCGTTCGGCTTCTGTTCTGGGTTCTCTCGGCATGGATGGCTCCGTTGAAATAAAAAATTGTCCAGCCCCGATTAGGCCACAGCCCGGCGGGGGTGCGTTTTAGTTGCTGGCGGCGCGACGCGCGCCGCTGGCGGCTGCTGCGGGTGCGCCGGCCGGTGCTGGCTCGATGCCCAGGCGCTTTGAAACCGAGGCGTCCAGGGCCCTGATCTTCGGTTCAATCAGCGGGCGGGTGTCGCTCACCAGCTTGGCGGTGAGTGCATTCTGCAGTTCAGGCTGCAGGCGGTTGTACTTGGCGAAGGCCTGCGACTCCAGGATGGCGATGACCTGCTTGAGTTCGTCCTCGGTCATCTTTTCCTCCAGCAGGGGGCCGATGGTGGAGGGGGCCAGCTTGACGGCCCTGTCGCGTGCCAGCGGCACGGCTTCGTCCACATATTTCTTGACGTCGGCCTGGATGGCGGCGCCCAGCGCTTCGCGCTTGTCGGCCGGCACCCGGGTGCGCAGCGCCACGCCTGCACCCTGCATGACCTGGCTTGCAGGCTGCTGGGCAAGGCCGGTGGCCAGCGCTTCAATGCCCGGCTGCTGGAGCTGGAGGATTTTGGCGACGAGTTCCTTCTTGGCGGGCGATGACGTGCCGGCGGCCGTCTGGGCCTGCGCTGCACAGGCGGCCAGCGCAAAAATGGCAATGGCAAGGATTCGGGGTTTGAGCATGGGGGGTATCCACAGGAAGAATGGGAATGGCCGCAGGAGGGCCGCGAGGAATGCATCAATCTTACCCGCATGGGCTACCATGCCTGCCAATACCGGCATTGCCAATGAGGATGAATCCATGTCCAGAACCAGCGAATGGGCCGTGAAGGTGCTGGCCCTCATCAAGGCCGGCAACACCGATGCCGCCATCGGGCAGATCAAGGTCGCGCCGACGGTGAAGGACCTGCTGCAGTTGCGCACGGCGCTGGCGGCGGCCAAGTTGCCGCGCATGGAGCGGGTGGATGAAGTCGTCGCCGACCAGATTGCTGCGCTTTCGGCGCCCCGGCTGCACAGGGCGCCCTGAGCGCCACCCGGCGCCCTGTCCGGCGCGCCGGCCTCAGGCGCTTCCCCACACCTCCTGCGCTGTCTCCACCACCAGGCGCAGCTTGCTGCGCTGGGCTTCGACCGCGATGTTGTTGCCGTGCACCGTGCTGGAGAAGCCGCATTGCGGCGACAGGGCCAGCTGCTCCATCGGCGCGTACTTGGCGGCCTCGTCGATGCGGCGCTTGAGTTCGTCCTTGTCTTCCATCTCGCCGAATTTCGTGGTCACGAGGCCCAGCACCACGGTCTTGCCCTTGGGCAGGTAGCGCAGGGGCTTGAAGTCGCCCGAGCGGGCGTCGTCGTATTCCATGAAGTAGGCGTCGAGGTTCATCTCCTTGAGCAGCGCCTCGGCCACGGGCTCGTAGTTGCCGGCGGCGGCATGGGTGCTCTTGAAGTTGCCGCGGCACAGGTGCATGGCCAGCAGCATGCCTTCGGGCTTTTGCGCGACCACCTTGTTGATGAACTGGGCGTAGCGGTGCGGCAGCTCGTTCGGGTCGTCGCCGCGCTGGCGGGCGGCCTCGCGCATTTTCTCGTCGCACAGGTAGGCCAGGTTGGTGTCGTCCATCTGCACATAGGTGCAGCCCGCAGCGGCCAGCGAGCGCAGCTCGTCACCGTAGGCTTTGGCCACGTCGTCGTAGAACGCCGGGTCGAGTTCCGGGTAGTGTTCGCGGCTGATGCCGGCGCGCCCGCCGCGGAAGTGCAGCATGGTGGGGGAAGGGATGGTGACCTTGGGCGTGTTGCCGGCGCTGACCTGGCTCTTGAGGTACTGGAAGTCCGCCAGCTGGATGTCCTTGACGTGGCGCACCTTGTCCACCACGCGCATCACGGGCGGCGCAAGTTCCTGCGTGCCATCGGGCCGCACGATGGTGACCGGTATGTCCGTCTTCACGCCACCGATCTGCTCAAGGAAGTCGATGTGGAAATAGGTCCGGCGGAATTCGCCGTCGGTGATGCTCTTGAGCCCCACGTCTTCCTGGAACTTCACGATCTCGCTGATCGCCTTGTCTTCGACCTTGCGCAGTTGCTCGGGCGTGATGTCGCCCTTTGCTTTCTGCTCGCGTGCTTCCAGCAGGTACTGGGGGCGCAGGAAGCTGCCGACATGGTCGTAGCGGGCGGGGAGGTTTGCAGTCATGAAATAGGTCTCCGGAATGTTTGAGAGAAGCTCCGGGCAATGGTAAGGCAAACTTTCGGGCCGTTAATGAATACATAAAGTCAGAGAAAACCCTGATAAACGAGGATTTTCATGAATAAATCGAGGTTAATGTATACAATGAGTATCCATGATTGCTGCAAAATCCTCCTTCCCGCTCAACGCCTGGTACGCCGCCGCCTATGACGTCGAGGTGGTCCGCAAGCTGCTGCCGCGCACCATCTGCAACCAGAAGCTGGTGATGTTCCGCAAGTCCGACGGCACTGTGGCGGCGCTGGAAGACGCCTGCTGGCACCGCCTGCTGCCGCTGTCCATGGGGCACCTGGAGAACGACGAAGTCACCTGCGGCTACCACGGCCTGGTCTACAACGCCCAGGGCCGCTGCACCCACATGCCCAGCCAGGAGACGCTCAACCCGTCGGCCTGCGTGCGCAGCTACCCTGTGGTCGAGAAGCACCGTTTCATCTGGGTCTGGCCCGGCGACCCGGCCAGGGCCGACCCGGCGCTCATCCCCGACATGCACTGGAATGACGATGCGCAATGGGCCGGAGACGGCAAGCTGATCACCGTCAAGTGCGACTACCGCCTGGTGGTGGACAACCTGATGGACCTCACGCACGAGACCTTCGTGCACGGCTCCAGCATCGGCCAGCGTGCAGTGGCTGAAGCGCCGTTTGTCGCCACCCACGGCGACCGCACCGCCACGGTCACCCGCTGGATGGAGAACATCGACGCGCCGCCGTTCTGGGCCGCGCAGATCAGGCATGCCCGCGGCTACGAGGGCAAGGTGGACCGCTGGCAGATCATCCGCTTCGAGGCGCCATGCACGGTGAACATTGACGTGGGCGTGGCAGAGACGGGCACGGGTGCGATCCCGCCCGGCGGCAACCAGGGCGACGCAAAGCTGAGCGACCGCAGCAAGGGTGTGAACGGCTTCGTGCTGAACACCATCACCCCCGAGACCGACGGCAGCTGCCACTACTTCTGGGCTTTCGCCCGCAACTACTGCCTTGGCGAGCAGCGCATGACGCACCAGCTGCGCGAAGGCGTGGCCACCATCTTCCGCGAGGACGAACTGATCCTGGAGGCCCAGCAGAAGGCGATGGACGAGCACCCGGACCACCAGTTCTACAACCTCAATATCGACGCAGGGTCGATGTGGGCGCGGCGTCTGATCGACGGCCTGGTGGCAAAGGAAAAGCCCGCACCGCAAGTCATCCCCATCCGGCAGGCCGCATGAACCGCAAAGCCATGGCAACCATCACACCCCTGACCTCCGACATTCCCGAAGCCGGCACCTCGCAGGCCGTCAAGGCCCAGCTGCGGCTGCGCGAGATGATCCTGGCCGGCGAGCTGCCCGGCGGCGCGCGCATTGCCGAGCTGTCCATCGTCGAGAAGCTGGGCGTTTCGCGCACGCCGATCCGCGCCGCGCTGATGCGGCTGGAGCAGGAGGGGCTGCTTGAATCGCTGCCCAACGGCGGCTATGCAGTGCGCACTTTTTCCGAGCGCGACATTTCCGAGGCCATTGAACTGCGCGGCACGCTCGAAGGCCTGTCGGCACGCCTGGCCGCCGAGCGCGGCGTGGCGCCGGTGGTGCTGGGCGAGGCCCGCGAATGCCTGCGCGCAATCGACGAGGTGCTGGCCCAGCCGTCGCTCAATGACGAGGCTTTCTCCAGCTATGTGGCGCTCAACGGCAGGTTCCACGACCTGCTCAGCGAGCTGGCCGGCAGCGCGGTGATCGGCCGTGAGCTGGACCGCGTCAACAGCCTGCCGTTTGCCTCGCCCTCGGGCTTTGTCATCGTGCAGGCCAATTCACCGCAGGCGCGCGACATGCTCATCGTGGCGCAGGACCAGCACTGGCAGGTACTTGAGGCCATCGAGCAGCGCGAGGGCTCGCGCGCCGAGGCGATCATGCGTGAGCATTCGCGCATTGCGCAGCGCAACCTGCGCGATGCCGTGAAGAGCCCGCAGCTCGACCAGATGCCCGGCGTGCGGCTCATCCGCAAGCGCTGAATCCCCGCATACCCACACCCGACAGATCATGCGCAGCTCCCAGGCCTGGACCGAAGCGGTCATTGAATCCACCCGCGACGTGACGCCCACGGTGCGCGAATTCACGCTGCGCCCCGCGACGGGCGTATTGCCGCACACGCCCGGCAGCCACCTGCAGGTGCAGGTGCTCGTTGCCGGGCGGCCGCAGACGCGGTCTTATTCGCTGGTGGGGCGGCCCGACGGGCTGGCCTGGCGCATCGCGGTGAAGCGGCTGGACGACGGCAAGGGTGGCTCGCTGGCCATGTGGCGGCTGGTGCCAGGCGACAGGCTGCAGGTCAGCGAGCCGCAGAACCACTTCCCGATGGACCTGGATGCGCCGGCCTGCCTGCTGGTGGCGGGCGGCATCGGCATCACGCCGCTGGTGGGGATGGCGCAGGCGCTCCATGCGCGCGGCGTGCCGCTGCGCATGGTCTATGGTGCGCGCTCTGAAAACGAGCTGGCGTTCCACGACGAGCTGGCGCCAGTGCTCGGCGATGCGCTTGCGGCATGCCTGTCGGACGCGGGCACGCATGTGGACTTTGCTGCGGAGATAGCGGCGTTGCCCGAGGGCGCGCAGATGTACGTGTGCGGCCCGGTGGGCATGCTCGATGCGGCGCGGCGCGCCTGGGCCGCAGCGGGCAGGCCGGTGGCCGGGCTGCGCTACGAAACCTTTGGCAGCAGCGGCCGTTTTGCGCCGCAGGCTTTCCGCGTGCAATTGCCGCGCCACCGGCTGGACATCATGGTGCCGGCCGACTGCAGCCTGCTTGATGCGCTGGAGCGCGCCGGCGTCCAGACCATTTCGGACTGCAAGCGCGGCGAATGCGGGCTGTGCGCGATGGATGTGCTGGCCATTGACGGCGAGATTGACCACCGCGACGTTTTCCTGAGCGACAGCGAAAAGGACGAAGGCCGGCGCATCTGCGCCTGCGTGTCGCGTGTGGTCGGCAGCGTCACGCTGGACAGCGCCTGGCGGCCGGACTGACAGGCATGGCCCGACCATTGACAGTTGGAATAGCTCACCCTTCGCTATAAGGAATTGCAATAACTGATAGAGCGTTGTCCCCATTCCGCCGGGGCTTGCGCTACAACACAATGCCTAAGTTCCAAATAATGTGCCGGTCAACCGCAACCGGTAGCCCGTCCTGTGTACCCGATCATCATCAACCGGAGACCTTCATGAACAAGAGATCATTCGTCAAGACCGCGCTGGCCACTGCCGCGCTCTGTGCCGCCGGCCAGGCCACGGCCCAGCAGGTGGTCACCCTGAGGCTGCACCAGATGCTGCCGCAGCAGGCCACCATTCCCGCCAAGGCCCTGATTCCCTGGGCCCAGAAGGTCGAGAAAGACTCCGGCGGCAAGATCAAGGTGCAGCTGTTCCATGCCATGCAGCTCGGCGGCGCGCCCCCGCAGCTGTTTGACCAGGCCAAGGATGGCGTGGTGGACCTGACCTGGACGGTGCTCGGTTATACCCCGGGGCGCTTCAACAAGGCCGAGGTGTTCGAGCTGCCGTTCATGAGCGGTTCGGCCGAGCAGTCGTCGCGCGCCTTCCATGAGTATGTCGAGAAGTACGCAGCCGACGAGTTCAAGGACGTCAAGATCATCGCGGTCCACACCCACGGCCCGGGCCTCTTCCACACCAAGACGCCGGTGACCGGGCTGGAGAGCCTGCGCGGCATGAAGGTGCGCGGCGGCTCGCGCGTGATCAGCAACATGCTGACCAAGCTGGGGGCCATCCCGGTGGGGATGCCCGTACCGGCGGTGACCGATGCGCTGTCCAAGGGCGTGATCGAAGGCACCACCATTCCCTGGGAAGTGACGCCTTCGCTGAAGGTGACCGAGCTGGTCAAGAACCACACGACCTTCGCCGGCAAGGAAGGCCTGTACACCCAGACCTTCGCTTTCTCGATGAACAAGGCCTCGTACGAGAAGCTGCCGCCGGACCTCAAGAAGGTGATCGACGCCAACTCCGGCATCGAAACCGCCGCATTCTTCGGCCGCGCCATGGACGAAGGCGACAAGGCCGGGCGCGACATTGCGGTGAAGGCGGGCAACAACATCGTGGCGCTGGACATCGTCGAGACCCAGCGCTGGCGCAGGACGGCTTCCACGGTGGAGACCGACTGGGTGGCCGAGATGAAGGGCAAGAACATTGACGGCGCCAAGCTCGTCTCGGAAGCGCGTGCCCTGATCGCAAAGTACGCCCGATAATCAGCGCATTCCGCGTTGGTTCTTCAGGCCAGATACCGCTCCCTTCCGCCAGCGCGGACGGCAAGGGAGCAGGGCTAAATACAAAATGGTGACCAATTGAACCTGCTTTCCCTGATGGCCAGAGCCTGCGCGGTTCTGGCCGGCGCAATACTGACGGCCATTACCCTTGTGACCTGCGTCAGCCTGATCGGGCGCAACACCATCGGCCGCACGCTTGTAGGCGACTACGAGCTGACGGCCGCTGCGGCCGGCGCGGCCGTTGCGCTGTTCATGCCCTGGGCCCAGCTCAAGCGCGAGAACATCATCGTCGACTTCTTCACCGCCAGGCTGTCCCCGGCTGCCAACAGCCAGCTCGACCGCTTCGGCGCGTTGCTGCTGGCCATCGTCATGCTGCTGGTGGCGTGGCGTACCGGGGTGGGCGGGCTCAGTGCCTTCAAGTCGAACTCGACCACCATGATGCTCGGTTTCCCCGAGTGGATCGTCTATGCGGCCATGACGCCGCCCCTGGTGCTGACGGGGGTGATTGCGCTGACCCAGACCTTCGTGGGCAATTTCCAGGAGCAGCGCCAATGAGCTCGCTTGCCCTTGCGGGGATGATTTTTGCGTGCATGCTGGTGCTGATGGCAGTGCGTGTGCCGATCGCCATCTCCATGTTTGTCGCCGGTTGCCTCGGCTACCTGTACCAGGTGGGGGCAGGACCGTTCCTCAACAACCTCAACGGCCTGGCCTATGCCCGCTTTGCGAGCTATGACCTGTCGGTCATCCCGCTGTTCATCCTGATGGGCAACTTTGCCACCCAGGGCGGAATTTCCAAGGCGCTGTTCCAGTTTGCCAGCGTGGTGATGTCGCGCTTTCGCGGCGGCCTGGCCATGGCCGCCGTGATGGCCAGCGCGGCGTTCGGCGCCATCTGCGGCTCGTCGATCGCCACCGCGGCAACCATCACCTCGGTGGCACTGCCCGAGATGAAGCGACACGGGTACTCGGGCCGGCTGTCCACGGGCACGCTGGCGGCCGGCGGCACGCTGGGCATCCTGATTCCGCCGTCGGTGCCACTGGTGATCTACGCCATCCTGACAGAGCAGAACATTGCCAAGCTGTTTGCAGCGGCCACCATCCCGGGCATCATCGCGATGTTCGGCTACATGATCGCGATTGCGGTTTACGTGCGGCTGTTCCCGGGCCACGCGCCCGAGCATGACGAGGAACGTCCGAAGATGTCGGCCGAGGCCACCTGGGGCATCGCGCCGATCGGCATCATCTTCGTGATCGTCTTTGGCGGCATCTATGGCGGGCTGTTTACCCCCACCGAAGGCGCCGGTGTCGGTGCTGCGGCCACCTTCGTGGCCGCCATGCTCAGGCGCGAACTGACCCTGGACAAGATCAAGCAGTGCTTCTATTCCACGGCCGCCGCCAGCGCGATGATTTTCCTGATCTTCATCGGCGCCGACATGATGAACTCCGCGCTTGCGCTGACCCAGGTGCCGGCCCAGCTGGCCGCAGTGATACAGGGTTGGGGCGTGGCACCGGTGCTGGTGGTCTCAGGCATCCTGCTTTTCTATGTGGTTCTCGGCGCAGTGATGGACGAGCTGTCGATGATTCTGCTGACCATCCCGATTTTCTTCCCGGTGGTCATGGGCCTTGACTTCGGCATGCCCAAGGAGTCCGTGGCCATCTGGTTCGGCATCATGGTGCTGATGACGGTGGGCTTCGGCCTGCTCGCACCGCCCGTGGGGCTGAACGTTTACGTCGTCAACGGCATGGCCCGTGATGTGCCCATTGCCGAGAGCTACCGCGGCGTCATGCCTTTCCTGGTCAGCGACGTGATTCGCACGATACTGCTGCTTGTGTTTCCCCCCATTTCACTCTGGTTGGTCAAATATGTCGGATAAATCCAAACTCTCCTGTGCCAGCACGCAAGGCCTGCCCAGGCGCACCATCCTGGCTGCCGGCCTCTCGGGCCTGGCCCTTCCGTTTGCGCTGCCTGCGGGCGCGCAAGCCGCCTTCCCGTCGAAAGGCCTGAAGATCGTCGTGCCCAATGCGGCCGGCGGCGCGGCCGACCTGACGGCACGGGCGGTTGCGCAGAAGATCTCGGGGCCGCTGGGCCAGAGCGTCATCATTGAAAACAAGGCCAGCGCGGGCGGCATCGTCGCGGGCGAGCAGGTCGCGCGGTCCGACCCGGACGGGCACACCATGCTGCTGATCAGCAGCGGTACGGCCGTCAGCGCGGCGCTGTTCAAGTCTCTGCCGTTCGACACGCTCAAGGATTTCACGCCGGTGTCTTTGCTGGCCACGTTTGACCTGGCGATCGTGGTGAACGAAGCCGGCCCGCACAAGACGCTGGCGGACCTGCTGGCCTATGCGCGGGCCAATCCGGGCAAGCTCAACATCGGCACACCGCAGGTCGGCACGACCCAGAACCTGGCGGCCGAGCTGTTCAGGAGCACGGCCGGCATTGACGTGCAGGTGGTGCCGTTCAACGGCACGCCCCCGGTCATCACGGCGGTGCGCGGCGGCCAGATCGACGCCATGATCGACATCCTTGGCCCCCTTATGCCGCAGATCACCTCCAAGGCCCTGCGGCCGCTGGCGGTATTGGGCACCCGGCGCGCGCCGCAACTGCCGGATGTGCCGGCCGCGCGCGAAGCCGGCGGTAGCCTGGCGTCGTTCAAGGTGTCTTCGTGGAACGGCCTGGCCGTGCCGGCCAAAACGCCTGCCGCGGTGGTCGAGCGCCTGAGCCGTGAAGTGCAGGCGGCGCTCGCGCAACCCGACATGAAGGCCCGGCTGCTGGAGCTGAACCTGGTCGCCCAAGGCAGCACACCGGCGCAGGCGGCCGAGCAGCTGGCCGGAGATATCCGCAGCTGGAGCGACGTGATTGCCAAGGCAAAGATAGAAAAGCAGTAAGCGCTGCGGCCGCCGGGGCAACAACCGGCGCCGCTGGCCGCCGTGGAGTGAGTCATGAACATCAAGCGTATTGGCCTGGCCGGCTATGGTGAGGTCGGCAAGACCTTCAGCGCCGGCCTGAGAGACAAGCCAGGCATCAGCGCCATGGGCGCCTGGGACCTGAAGTTTGCGGATGCAGCGCCGCAGCAGGCAGAGCTTGCGCATGCAGCCGCTGCCGGTGTTGCCGCGCAGGGCGGCATGCAGGCCCTGTGCGAAACCAGTGACCTGGTGATCTCTGCGGTGACGGCGTCCAACACGCTGGCGGTGGCCCGGGAGGCCGCGCTTTACATCCGGCCGGGCAGCATCTTCCTGGACCTCAATTCGGCATCGCCGGGCACCAAGGCAAAAGCGGCGGCGCTGGTCGACGCGGCCGGCGCGCACTATGTGGAGGCAGGGGTCATGACGTCGGTGCCGCCCTACGGCATCCGCGTGCCGATGCTGCTGGGTGGGCGGCAGGCGCAGCCGCTGGCAGCGCTGCTGGTGTCCTGGGGCATGGATGCGAAGGCGGTGAGTGAAGAGCTGGGTGTGGCCTCGGCCATCAAGATGTGCCGCAGCGTGATGATCAAGGGTCTGGAGGCGCTGGTCATCGAGAGCTATGCAACCGCCCGCAAGTACGGTGTGGAAGACCATGTGCTGCCCACGCTGGCCGAGACGTTTCCTTCCATTGACTGGCACAGGCAGGGCGCTTATTTTTTCAGCCGCGTTGTACAGCACGGCCGCCGCCGTGCCGAGGAAATGCGCGAGGCCGCCAACACCGTGGACGAGGCTGGCTTCGAGCCCCTGATGGCCGCGGCCATTGCAGACAAGCAGCAGTGGGTGGCTGACCTGGCCAGGGACGGTGTGTTCGATGGCCTGGCCAAAGACGCGAAGTGGCAGGACTACGCCGACCGCCTGCTCGCGCAATTGCCGCGCGGGTAGCCCGCCTGGTTTCTCAAGGGCAGTTCGCTGTGCCCGCCTGCGGGTTGCAGATGCCGCGTGGCCCGGTGAGTTCCGGCCCCATGCGGTTCAGCCGCGTGCCGTCGCTGCTCCAGCAGCCGCCGGGATCGCAAGAGGTGATGGTTGCCGGGCGCTGGATGCCCACAGGCGGTTGCGGTGCGGCAAGTGCCGGCGGGCGGGTGTCGGGGATGACGATCTGCGGCACCACGATTGAGGGGTAGGGGCTGCGGATGCCAGACGGGCTGCGTGTACCCGCAGGTGCAGCAGCTTCCCCGCCCAGGGCCAGGCCGGCCATGGCGAACTGCACTGCGAGGATGAAAACGGTGCTGCGTATCACGCCACCATCGTAGTGCCCTGCGGGCGTTGTGGTTGTAAGCGGGTTTCCCGTCAGAGCAGCGGAAGGTCGGCCTTCTTCAGGGTGCGCAGCACAAAGCTCGACATGCTGTGGCGTATGCCCTTGATCTTGTAGAGGCGTTCGCGCAGCAGCCGCTCATAGTCCTTGGTGTCCTTTACCGCCACGCGCAGCAGGTAGTCGTATTCGCCCGAGACGAGATAGGCCTCGATGACTTCGGGAATGCCGGCCAGCACTTCGCCGAACTTCTCCAGCGTGTTGTCTGAATGGCTGTCCAGCGTGACCTGCACCATGACGGTGTCGCTGAAACCCAGGGCCTGCGCATTGAGGCGTACGGTGTAGCCCTCAATGACGCCCGACTCCTCCATCTTCCTGATGCGGCCCCAGCATGGCGATGAGCTCAGGCCCACCGCATTGCCGATTTCCTGCAGGCTGGCGCGGGAGTTGGTTTGCAGGACTTGCAGTATTTTCTTGTCCATTGAATCCATGGCGCAAGTTTATCTGCATATATAAGGAAATACAGAAGAATTTCCCTTAATTTTGAGAAAACGGATGAAATACGGCAGGACTTTCCGGCCGGGAAGCCCGATACTTTCTTCCTGAGGGCGCATTTCTACCAAGGTGCGCCGCCTGACAAGGCGCCAGCGGGTTACCGCCCGCTGGCGAACTTGGACACCGGGCCGACCGCCAGCCACAAGCTGACCCGAGCCGGTAAATGCCAGTCAGTCCTGGTCGATCGCGGCCAGCGCCTGGCTGATTGCACCTGCATCACGCGGGCGGACGAGGCGGGCGACTTCTTTCCCGCCGTCCAGGAACACCAGCGTCGGCCAGAGCTTCACACCAAAGCTGCGGCCCAGCCTGCGGCCGCGCCCGTCTTCAATCCGGATGTGCTTCACGCCGGGGTGGCCATCCAGCGCTGCCATCACATGCGGCGTCGTGGCCCGGCATATGCCACAGGTGTTGCTGCCGAACTCCAGCAATGTGGGCACTTTCAGGGCATCGATGTCGGCTCGGGGCGGGTCGGTTTCAGCGTAGGCTTGTGTCATGATTCCCCGGATTATTGCTGCGATGGGTGCACAATATCGCCTGACATGGCTAAAGAACTTTCCATCAAGCTGGATACCAATTTCAGCATGTTCACCGTTGCGGTCCACCCGGGCTTCCAGTACCTTGGCCGGATCCAGCGCGGCATGGAGGTCGGTGCGCTGGCACTGACGCCCCAGGGCGAATATGTCCAGGTCAACGGCAGCGTCGTGACACCGCTGAATACATCACGGGTGCTGTCCACGCTGCGGAAGCTCCAGGGCCGCCATGGTGCGCTTGCCGTGCCGCGGCCCGATGTGGCAGCCGTTGAAGACGAGATGCCGTTCACCCCCCCTCCCGCGCCGCCGGCTGCCGTGCCTGTGATCGTGCGCCGCAAGAAACGCATCGCAGTCATGCCCTGAGCGCTTGCCGCGGCCTTCGCAAGCGCGCCTTCAGCGCGTCACCAGCAGGGCCTGGGCCGTCTGCCGAATCAGCTCCAGCATGGCTTTCTGGGTCAGCGTGGCCGGGCGCAGGGAACTCACCGCTATGAACAGCTTGCTGCGCAGCCTTGGCGCCGTGATGGGCCGGATGACAAAGGCCTTGGGCGTGGCTGATGTCTCCACCGCATTGCGCGACAGCACGGCGCTGCCGGCCCCGTCGGCCACCAGGTCGAGGATGGCCGAGACGCCGTCGATTTCCAGTGCGATGTTCGGGCGGCTTGCCAGGTTGGCCATCTCCGTCTCCACCAGCATGCGGATCGCATTGGGGCGGCTGGGTATGACCAGGGGCAGGGCGGCCACATCACGCAGGGTGACCGGCTTGCCCAGGGCGCTGCCAGCCGGCTTGCCTGCGCGGCGCTGAACCAGGAACAGCTCCTCTTCCAGCAGCGGCGTGACCTCGGCATCCGCCGAGGGCGTGGCGTTGTAGAGCAGGGCAATGTCCAGCCGGCCGGTCGTCAGGGACTCCATCATGCTCACCGAAAGCCCCTCGCTGATGGACAGCGAGGCTTCGGGCATGCGGGTGCGGAACTCGCGGGTAAGCGGCACGGTGAGCACCTTGGCCACGCTGGGCGGCAGCCCGATGGCTACGCGGCCGGCGAGGGCGCCGCGCACCCGGCCCAGCTCCTCACGGGCCCGCTCCACCTGGTGCAGGATGCCGCGGCCGTGCTCCAGCAGCAGTTTGCCGGCCTCCGTGGGCGTGGCGCCCCGGCCGTTGCGGGTGAGCAGGTTCTGGCGCAGCTCGACCTCCAGCAGGCGGACCTGGCGGCTCAGCGCGGGCTGGGCCACGTCCAGCGCGACCGATGCGCGTGTGAAGCTGCCCAGCTCGGCAACCCGCACAAAATACTCCAGCTGCTTCAAGTCCATGCCCTGAGTCTACTGACATAGCAGGCAGGCTGATATACGTGTTTGTTCTAGCTGATAGCGGGCACCATGGCTTCCGCGGGCGGTGTTCGGGGCGCAAAATCAGCAGCATGTCGTCAATGCCTTCAAGTGCGCTCAAGGGAATTTCGTCGATGGCCACCCGTCAGGTGCTGGCCGAGCTTCTGTCCGCCTGGCAGGCGCGCTCTGGCGTGGCCGTCGCGATGGAGTCGGTCGGCGGCGTGGATGCCGCCAAACGGGTCCAGGCCGGCGAGGATTTTGATGTGGTCGTGCTGGCGTCTGACGCCATCGACAAGCTCATCGCAGGCGGGCACCTGCTTGCCGGCAGCCGGGTGGACCTGGTTCATTCGGGTGTTGCGGTGGCCGTGCGTGGAGGCGTGACGCCGCCGGACATCAGCTCCGAAGAGGCCGTGCGCCAGGCCGTGCAGGCGGCGCCCACCGTGGGCTACTCCACCGGGCCGAGCGGTGTTGCGCTGGCCCGGCTGTTCGAGCGCTGGGGCATTGCGGCCGACGTGGCAAGCCGCACGGTCCAGGCGCCGCCGGGTGTACCCGTTGGCTCGCTGGTGGCGCGCGGCGAGGTCGCCCTGGGCTTTCAGCAGTTCAGTGAACTGATGCACCTGGAGGGCATCCAGGTGGTGGGGCCGCTGCCGGAGGCCATCCAGATCACCACCACTTTTTCGGCCGGTATTTGCGCCCGCTCAACGCATGCCGAAGCGGTGCGCGGCATGCTCGCCTTCATGGCCTCGCCCGATGCGGCCGCTGCCAAGCGCCGCCACGGCATGGAGCCGGCCTGAGGGCCTGCACCGCAAGATACTTCACCAGATCCAGAGATACACCGCCGCTTGCGGCACCAGACAAAGGAGCGAGACAAGATGATCATCGACGTGCACGGCCACTACACCACGGCGCCCAAGGCGCTGGAAGAGTGGCGCAACCGGCAGATTGCCGGCATCAAGGACCCGGCGCTGATGCCGAAGGTCAGCGAGCTGAAGATCAGCGACGACGAGCTGCGCGAAACCATCGAGGCCAACCAGCTGGCCAAGATGCGCGAGCGCGGCAGCGACCTGACCATCTTCTCGCCGCGCGCGAGCTTCATGGCGCACCACATCGGCGACTTCAATGTGTCGTCCACCTGGGCGGCCATCTGCAACGAGCTGTGCTACCGGGTGAGCCAGCTCTTCCCGGACAACTTCATCCCGGCCGCGATGCTTCCACAGTCGCCCGGCGTCGATCCGGCAACCTGCATTCCCGAGCTGGAAAAATGCGTGAAGGAATACGGCAACGTCGGCATCAACCTGAACCCGGACCCGTCCGGTGGCCACTGGACCTCGCCGCCGCTGAGTGACCGGCAGTGGTACCCCATCTACGAGAAGATGGTGGAGTACGACATCCCAGCGATGATCCACGTCAGCACCAGCTGCAACCCGGCCTTCCACACCACCGGCTCGCACTACCTGAATGCCGACACCACCGCCTTCATGCAGTGCCTGACGTCGGACCTGTTCAAGGACTTCCCGACGCTCAAATTCCTGATCCCGCATGGCGGCGGTGCAGTGCCCTACCACTGGGGGCGCTTCCGCGGCCTGGCGCAGGAACTCAAGAAGCCGCTCCTGACCGAGCACCTGCTGAACAACATCTACTTTGACACCTGCGTGTACCACCAGCCGGGCATCAACCTGCTGAACACGGTCATCCCGGTCAAGAACGTGCTGTTTGCCTCCGAAATGATCGGCGCCGTGCGCGGCATCGACCCGGAGACGGGCCATTACTACGACGACACCAAGCGCTATATCGAGGCGTCGCCGATCCTCAGTGCGGATGACCGCTTCCAGATTTATGAAGGCAATGCCCGCCGCGTGTTCTCGCGGCTGGATGCCCACCTCAAGGCCAAGGGCCGCTGACCCCGGGAGACAAGACATGTACGAACTTGGAGTGGTTTACCGCAACATCCAGCGCGCCGACCGCGCGGCCGCCGACGGCCTGGCCGCGCTGGGCTCGGCCACGGTGCACGAGGCCATGGGCCGCGTCGGCCTGCTGAAGCCCTATATGCGGCCCATCTATGCCGGCGCGCAGGTGTCGGGCACAGCCGTGACGGTGCTGCTGCACCCGGGCGACAACTGGATGATGCATGTGGTGGCCGAGCAGATCCAGCCCGGCGACATCGTCGTCGCTGCCATCACCGCCGAATGCACGGACGGCTACTTCGGCGACCTGCTGGCCACCAGCTTCATGGCGCGTGGTGCCCGGGCGCTCGTCATCGATGCCGGTGTGCGCGATGTGAAGACGCTGACGGAGATGGGCTTCCCGGTGTGGAGCAAGGCCATCAGTTCCAAGGGGACGATCAAGGCGACGATTGGCTCGGTGAACATCCCGGTGGTGTGCGCCGGCATGATCGTCAACCCCGGCGATGTCGTCGTGGCGGATGACGACGGCGTGGTCGTGGTGCCGAAGGCCCTGGCCGGCAAAACGCTGGAGGCTGCCCGCGCGCGCGAGGCCAATGAGGGCGACAAGCGCGACAAGCTGGCGTCCGGCGTGCTCGGCCTGGACATGTACAAGATGCGCGAACCGCTGGAGAAGGCGGGACTGAAATACATTGATTGAGGCCAGCATGAAATTTGACAAGACTCCCGGCTGGCTCGACTGGTACTCCGGCCCCAGCAAGCCCCGCTTCAAGCTGCCTGCAGGCGCAGTGGATGCGCATTGCCATGTGTTCGGGCCCGGCGACCAATTTCCCTATGCGCCCGAGCGCAAGTACACGCCCTGTGATGCGTCGAAGGAGCAGCTGTTCGCCTTGCGCGACCACCTGGGTTTCGACAGGAACGTGATCGTGCAGGCCACCTGCCACGGCACCGACAACCGCGCGCTGGTCGATGCGCTGGTGCACTCCAACAACAAGGCTCGCGGCATTGCGACTGTCAGCCGCGACGTGACGGACGCTGAACTGCAGGAGATGCACAAGGCCGGCGTGCGCGGCACGCGCTTCAACTTTGTACGGCGCCTGGCGGACTTCACGCCACGCGAGGTGCTGATGGAGATCGCCACCCGGATCGCGCCGCTGGGCTGGCATGTGGTGATCTACTTCGAGGCGCAGGACCTGCCCGAGCTGTATGACTTCTTCACCGCACTGCCGACCACGGTGGTGGTGGACCACATGGGCCGCCCCGATGTGACGAAGCCGGTGACGGGCCCCGAGTTCGGACTCTTCCTCAAGATGATGACCGAGAACGACAACATCTGGTCCAAGGTCAGCTGCCCCGAGCGCCTGAGCGTCGCCGGCCCGCCGGCCCTTGATGGCGAGATGCATGCCTACCGGGATGTGGTGCCCTTCGCGAAGCACTTGGTCGAGACCTTCCCCGACCGCGTGCTCTGGGGCACCGACTGGCCGCACCCGAACCTCAAAAACCACATGCCTGACGATGGCCTGCTGGTGGACTACATTCCGCAGATCGCGCCGACGACGCAACTGCAGCAAAAACTGCTGGTGGACAACCCCACGCGGCTGTACTGGAGCTGAACATGTCCCTGGACAAACCTTACCTCGACGTGCCCGGCACGACCATCTTCGACGCGGAGCAGTCGCGCCTGGGCTACCACCTGAACCAGTTCTGCATGTCGCTCATGAAGGCCGAGAACCGTGCCCGCTTCAAGGCTGACGAGCGCGCCTACCTGGACGAGTGGCCGATGACCGAGGAGCAGAAGCAGGGCGTGCTCACCCGCGACCTGAACCGTTGCATCAAGGCCGGCGGCAACATCTACTTCCTGGCCAAGATCGGAGCGACCGACGGCAAGAGCTTCCAGCAGATGGCCGGCAGCATGACGGGCATGTCTGAAGAGGAATACCGCAACATGATGATCAATGGCGGCCGCTCCGTCGAAGGCAACCGCTATACACATGAGAAAACAGGGAGCAGCAAGTAATGGCACGCATCACAGCCAGCGTATTCACGTCCCACGTGCCCGCCATCGGCGCAGCGCTTGACCTGGGCAAGACGGCCGAGCCCTACTGGCAGCCGGTCTTCAAGGGCTACGAGTTCTCCAAACAGTGGATGAAGGACAACAAGCCCGACGTCATCTTCCTGGTATTCAACGACCATGCCACGGCCTTCAGCCTGGAGATGATCCCGACCTTTGCCATCGCCTGTGCGGACGAGTTCAAGCCGGCCGATGAAGGCTGGGGCCCGCGCCCGGTGCCGTTGGTCAAGGGCCATCCGCAGCTGGCTTCGCATATTGCGCAGTCGGTGATCCAGCAGGACTTCGACCTGACCATCGTCAACAAGATGGATGTGGACCATGGGCTGACCGTACCGCTCAGCCTGATGTGCGGCCAGCAGGATCCGGTCAATGGTGCCTGGCCCTGCCCGGTGATCCCGTTTGCCGTCAACGTGGTGCAGTACCCTGTGCCGTCAGGCCAGCGCTGCCTGAACCTGGGCAAGGCCATCCGCAAGGCCGTCGAGTCGTACGACGAAGACCTGAACGTGCACATCTGGGGCACTGGCGGCATGAGCCACCAGCTGCAGGGCCCGCGCGCGGGGCTGATCAACAGGGAGTTCGACACGGCCTTCATGGACCGCATGATTGCTGACCCCGAAGGCCAGGCATCCGTGCCGCACATCGACTATGTGCGCGAGGCCGGCAGTGAGGGCATTGAACTTGTCATGTGGCTGATCGCGCGCGGCGCGATGGCCGACCTGGCCGGCGGCCCCAGGCCCACCGTGGCGCACCGCTTCTACCATGTGCCGGCATCCAACACGGCCGTGGGCAACCTGATTCTTGAGGAGAACACATGACGATCAAAGTAGCGCTTGCGGGCGCGGGCGCCTTCGGCATCAAGCACATCGAAGGCATCAGGAATATCGAGGGCGTGGAAGTCGTCTCGCTGATCAGCCGCGAACTGGAGAAGACAAAGGAAGTGGCGGCGAAGTACGGCATCGGCCATGTCACCACTGACCTTGCGGACAGCCTGGCCCTGAAGGAGGTGGATGCCGTCATTCTCTGCACGCCGACGCAGATGCATGCAGCGCAGGCGATTGCCTGCATGAAGGCCGGCAAGCATGTGCAGGTGGAGATTCCGCTGGCCGACAGCCTGAAGGATGCGCAGGAAGTCGTGGCGCTGCAGAAGCAGACGGGCCTCGTGGCCATGTGCGGCCACACGCGCCGCTTCAACCCCAGCCACCAGTACGTCAACAGGAAGATCCGGGCCGGCGAGTTCAACATCCAGCAGATGGATGTGCAGACCTATTTCTTCCGCCGGACCAACATGAATGCCCTGGGCCAGGCACGCAGCTGGACGGACCACCTGCTGTGGCACCATGCGGCCCACACGGTGGACCTGTTTGCCTACCAGTGCGGCAGCCCCATCGTGAAGGCCAATGCGGTGCAGGGGCCAATCCACCCCGTGCTCGGTATCGCCATGGACATGAGCATCCAGCTCAAGGCCGCCAACGGCGCCATCTGCACGCTGTCGCTGAGCTTCAACAACGACGGGCCGCTGGGCACCTTCTTCCGCTACATCGGCGACACCGCGACGTACATCGCGCGCTATGACGACCTCTTCAACGGCAAGGACGAGAAGATCGACGTGAGCAAGGTGGACGTGAGCATGAACGGCATCGAGCTGCAGGACCGCGAGTTCTTCGCTGCCATCAAGGAAGGCCGTGAGCCCAACTCCAGCGTCGCGAAGGTGCTGCCGTGCTACGAGGTGCTGCACCAGCTGGAGCAGCAGCTCGCGTGAGCGGGCTGGAACGCCAACAAGCAAAATGGGGTCGGATCACCAACCGCAAAGCGGTTGTGTGCTCTGACCCCATTTTGCGCATCAGCCGGAGAAAATAAATGCAGCAGCGAAATATAGGCCCCTTCAAAGTCAGCCCCGTCAGCCTCGGCTGCATGAACCTCAGCCACGCCTACGGCATCGCCCCGTCTGCGGAGCAGGGCGAGCGCGTCCTGCTGACTGCGCTGGACGCGGGCGTGACGATGTTCGACACCGCTGCCCTCTACGGCTTCGGCGCCAACGAAACCCTGGTCGGCAACGTCCTGTCGAAGCATCGCAGCAAGTTCACGCTCGCCAGCAAGGGAGGCCTGGGCGGCGTGGACAACGGCGACGGCATGAAGCGCGTCATTGACGGCCGTCCCGAGTCCCTCCGCAAAAGCTGCGAAGACAGCCTGCGCCGCCTGCGCACCGACGTGATTGACCTGTACTACCTGCACCGCTGGGACAAGAAGGTTCCGATCGAGGACAGTGTCGGTGCCATGGCCGATCTGGTGCGCGCGGGCAAGGTGCGCACCCTGGGCCTGAGCGAGGTGTCGGCCGCCACCCTCCGCAAGGCGCATGCGGTGCACCCCATCACCGCCGTGCAGACCGAATACTCGCTGTGGACCCGCAACCCGGAGATCGCGGTGCTGGATGCCTGCAAGGACATCGGTGCAGCCTTCGTGGCCTTCAGCCCGCTGGGACGGGGCTTTCTCTGCGGTGCAGTGGCCGACGTTGCTGCACTGGATGCAAAGGACATCCGCCGGCCGATGCCGCGCTTCTCGCCGGACAACCTTGCCGCCAACCTCAAGCTGCTGCCGGCCTTCAACGCGCTTGCGCAAGAGGCCGGCTGTACACCCGCGCAGCTGGCGCTGGCCTGGCTGCTGCACAAGGCGCCGCACATTGTTGCCATACCCGGCACAACCAGCGTGGCCCACCTGCTGGACGACCTCGGGGCGGCGCAAGTCAGGCTGGCGCCGGAAGTGGTGGTGAAGGTGGAGGCGCTGATCAACCAGCACACCATCGCAGGCGACCGCTACACCGACCAGGCCAACAACGAAGTCGATACCGAAAGATTCTGATGACCACCACCCTGATGCTCCTGCCGGGCCTGATGTGCGATGAGGCAGTGTGGGTGCCGCAGGTGGCGGCCCTGTCGCCCGGCGTGCGCTGCATTGTGCCGGCCTGGGGCCTGCTGGATTCCCTGACGGAGATGGCGCGCAAGGTGCTTGACGGGGCCCCGCAGGGCCGCTTCAGTGTGGCAGGGCATTCGATGGGCGGGCGTGTGGCGATGGAAGTGCAGCGGCTGGCGCCGGACCGGGTCGAGCGCCTCGCACTGCTGGACACTGGCTACAAGCCGCTGGCGGACGGCGAGGCCGGCGAGCGCGAACGTGCGTTGCGATTCGGCCTGCTCGAGATCGCCCGTGCCCAGGGCATGCGTGCGATGGCCGAACAGTGGGCGGGCGGCATGGTGCACCCGGACCGGCTCGGCACGCCCCTTTTTGAAGAAGTGCTCGCGATGATCAGCCGGAGCTCGCCGGCGCAGTTCGCGGCGCAGATCAATGCCTTGCTGAACCGGCCGGACGCCGGCGCGCACCTGGGCGCCATCCGCTGCCCGACGCTCGTGCTCTGCGGCCGGGAAGACTCGTGGAGCCCTGTGGCGCAGCATGAGGCCATCCACGCGGCGACTCCGGGCGCGTCGCTCGTCATCGTCGAGCATTGCGGCCACATGTGCACCATGGAGCAACCCGGGGAAGTCAATCAGGCCCTCGCCGCCTGGCTGGCCACGCCGACATAAAACGAAACAAACCGAAACCGCGCCGAGATGACCCGGCGCGACCGCAAAGGGAAGATCAAGTCCTTGTTCAACAACGACTGCAAAGGACCTTCCCATGCGACCCTGGATCAAACGTACCCTCTTCGGCCTGTTCGGCGCCTCAATCCTGATCGGTGGGCTGAGCGCCTGTGGCCATCGCCAGCACACGCCCATGACCGCCGAGGAGTCAGCCAAAATGCGCGGCAAGATCGTCGACCGCGTCAGCAGCAAACTCGACCTGGACGCCGCGCAGAAGGTCAAGCTCAATGTGCTGGCCGACAAACTGCAGGCGCAGCGCACCGCGATCCGCGGCACCACGGACCCGCGCGCCGAGGTGCAGGCCCTGGTGGTTGGCGACAAGTTCGACCGTACCAAGGCGCAGGCGCTGGTCAGCGGCAAGACCCAGGCCGTGCAGGCGGGCAGTCCCGAAGTCATCGCCGCGCTGGGCGACTTCTACGATAGCCTGAATGCGGCCCAGCAGCAGAAAGTGCGCGACTTCATGCAGCGCCGTGGCGGCTGGCGTCGCGGCTGAAGCCGGAATCCAGCTGGAGATCCGGATGACTTCAGTACACCACCTGTTCGCCAGCATGCGGGCCCAGGGCGATGCATTGTTCGCCACAGCCGCCGACCCGCATGCCGAACTGCTGGCGATGGTCTGGGGCTCGCGCTTTGACCGCGAGCATGCCCAGGGTCTGCTTGAGCGCCAGCCGCGTGTGCTGCCCGGCGCGTTGCAATCCGTGATGGCGGCGGCCGACAGCTTCGACCGCTTGCCCGCGCCGCGGCAGCGCCGGCTGCGGCAGATCATCGTGCGGCATAGCGGGCGGTGGGACAATCAGGCTCATGCCCCGCATCCTGCTGATTGACGACGACGAGCAGCTCGGCCCACCCCTGGCCGCGTACTTCGCGCGCTTCGAGATGCAGCTGGAGCATGCCACGCGGCCCAGCGCGGGCCTGGCGCGGCTGCGCCAGGGCGGCTTTGATGCGGCGATCCTGGATGTCATGTTGCCCGAGATGGACGGTTTTGAACTGTGCCGCACGATACGCAGGGAGAGCGACCTGCCGGTGATCATGCTGACCGCGCGCGGCGATGTGATGGACCGGGTTGTGGGGCTGGAGCTGGGCGCGGATGACTACCTGCCCAAACCTTTCGAGCCGCGCGAGCTGGTGGCGCGCGTGCAGACGGTGCTGCGCAGGCGCGGCGCAAGCGCCACAAGGCCGGGAGGCAGTGCCCTGGTTTTTGAAGGACTGGTCATCGACCCCGTGACCCGCACCGTACAGCGCCAGGGGCAGGCCATTGAACTGACCGGCACCGAATTTGAACTGCTGCACCTGCTGGCCCGCGAGCCGGGCAAGGTGTTCAGCCGCGACGACATCCTCAACCAGCTGCGCGGCCATGAGGCCGAGCTGTACACCCGTGCGGTGGACATCGTGGTGAGCCGGCTCCGGAAGAAGCTGGAGCCACTGGACTGCATCAAGACCCTGCGCAATGCGGGCTACTCGCTGGCGGTGGCGCGTGGCTGAGAGTTGGCTCCAGGCCTGGCGCCGCAGCTGGCGCGAGCACAAGCAGGGCCGCTGGCACCAGCGCGCACGGCAGGCCATGAGCCATTCGCTGCGGCTGCGGCTGGTGGCGCTGTTCCTTCTGCTGGCGCTTGCGATGACGGCAACATTCCTGTTCGGCATGCAGAAGGCGCTGAGCGTGGGCTGGCGCGATGCTGCCCGGCCCCTGGTCGCCGACTATGTGGACAGGCTTGTTCTGGAGATCGGCACGCCCCCAAGCGTGGAGCGCGCGGAGGCACTGACGCGCCGGCTTCCGGTGCGGGTGCGGATCTCGGGGCCCGTGGTCAACTGGCAGTCGGACCCGGGCACGGCGGAAGACAAGTGGCGTGACCGGCGGTTTGGCGACGACCACGACATGCCTTTGCTTCAGCGCACGACAGCAGATGGCCACCGCATCCAGCTGGGTATCAGCATGCAGGTCTGGCAGAACCAGCCGCGCCGTGTCGGCTGGATCACGCTGGCCGTGCTGCTGGTGCTGACCGCGTTTGCCTACAAATATGTGCGCAGGCTGCTGCGCCCGCTGGACGACATCCGGGCCGGCGCGGAACGCTTTGGCACGGGCGACTTCGCCACGCCCATTCCGGTTCGCCGCAAGGACGAGCTCGGCCAGCTGGCGGACGGCGTCAACACCATGGCCTCCAGCATCCACCAGATGCTGGAGGCCAAGCGCGGCCTGCTGCTGGCCATCAGCCATGAGCTGCGCAGCCCGCTCACACGCGCCCGCATCAATACCGAGCTGCTGCCGGAGACGTCTGAGGTCCGGGCCCAGCGCGATGCGCTGCTGCGCGACCTGGGCGAGATGCGCGACCTGGTCACCGACCTGCTGGAAAGCGAGCGGCTCGGGCAGGGCCATTCGGCGCTGCACCTGGAGCCAACGGACCTGTGCACGCTGGCGCGCGAGGTGCTTGATGCGCTGGTGCTCACCCATGAAGATGCGTCGCAGGTCAGCCTGGACATTGCTGCGGGCTTGCCCCTGCTGAAGCTGGACCGCACCCGTGTACGCCTGCTGCTTCGCAACCTGCTGGACAACGCGCTGCGGCACAGCGCGGGCGCGTCGCAACCACCCAGGCTTGAGCTGGCGATGCAAGGGCAGGGCATCAGCCTGGTGGTCCGCGACCACGGGCCGGGCGTGGATGAAGCTGCGCTGCCGCACCTGGCAGAGCCGTTCTACCGGCCCGATGCCGCGCGCGAGCGCGCCACCGGGGGCGTGGGCCTGGGCTTGCACCTGTGCCGGCTGGTGGTGCTGGCCCACGGCGGCAGTTTCAGCCTGCGCAACGCGCAGCCGGGTCTTGAGGTGATGGCGGTGTTCGGCGCAGGGCCGGCAGCTGCTGATTGACGCCTGTCCAGGCGCAGGTAGGAGCCATTGAAAAAGGGGCCGAAGCCCCTTTTTTGTTTACAGCGTGTCGATGAAGCTGCGCAGCTTGTCCGAGCGGCTCGGGTGCTTGAGCTTGCGCAGGGCCTTGGCCTCGATCTGGCGGATGCGCTCGCGCGTCACGTCGAACTGCTTGCCGACTTCTTCCAGGGTATGGTCGGTTGACATCTCGATACCGAAGCGCATGCGCAGCACCTTGGCTTCGCGCGGCGTCAGGCTGTCGAGGATGTCCTTGACCACATCGCGCAGGCCGGCCTGCATCGCCGCTTCGACCGGCGCCGTGTTGTTGGTGTCCTCGATGAAGTCGCCCAGGTGCGAATCGTCGTCGTCGCCGATGGGGGTTTCCATCGAGATCGGCTCTTTCGCGATCTTCATGATCTTGCGGATCTTGTCTTCCGGGATCTCCATCTTGGCCGCCAGGATGCCGGCGTCAGGCTCGAAGCCGAACTCCTGCAAGTGCTGGCGCGAGATGCGGTTCATCTTGTTGATCGTCTCGATCATGTGCACCGGGATGCGGATGGTGCGCGCCTGGTCGGCGATCGAGCGGGTGATGGCCTGGCGGATCCACCACGTGGCGTAGGTCGAGAACTTGTAGCCGCGGCGGTATTCGAACTTGTCCACCGCCTTCATCAGGCCGATGTTGCCTTCCTGGATCAGGTCCAGGAACTGCAGGCCGCGGTTGGTGTACTTCTTGGCGATGG
>JAZKHY010000008.1:54459-64573 GCA_040385105.1 Pseudomonadota bacterium | reverse complement strand
CATCAGCATCAAGACGGTGGAGGCGCACCGCGCCAACATCATGGAAAAGCTCAATGCCAACACGGTGGCCGACCTGCTGAAGATCGCCCTCGGACAGAATGCGCCAAAAGCCTGACCTTTAAACCTTCCTTCCGACGCCCGCTCCTCACGGACTGCGGGCGTTTTTACTGACGCCCGGGATTGCCTGCCAATATGACTGCCCAACTGATCGACGGAACCGCACTTTCCAAGCAACTTCGCGGCGAGGTGGCCGGACGCACCGCCGCACTCAAGGCCCGTGGCATCACGCCCGGCCTGGCCGTGGTGCTGGTGGGCGACAACGCCGCCAGCCAGGTGTATGTGCGCAACAAGGTCAAGGCCTGCGCCGACGCGGGCTTCCACTCGGTGCTGGACAAGTTCGACGCCACCATGACCGAGGCCGAGCTCCTGGCCCGCGTGGACGCCCTGAACAACGACCCCGCCATCCACGGCATCCTGGTGCAGTTGCCGCTGCCCGCGCACATTGATGCCCAGAAGGTCATTGAAGCCATCTCGCCGGCCAAGGACGTGGACGGCTTCCACATCGCCAGCGCCGGCGCCCTCATGACCGGCATGCCCGGCTTCTGGCCCTGCACGCCCTACGGCTGCATGAAGATGCTTGAATCCATCGGCTACGACCTGCGCGGCAAGCATGCCGTGGTCATCGGCCGCAGCAACATCGTGGGCAAGCCCATGGCGCTCATGCTGCTGGCCAGGAGCGCCACGGTCACCATCTGCCACAGCGCCACGAAAAACCTCAAGGAACTGACGCTGCAGGCCGACGTGGTGGTCGCCGCCGTCGGCAAGCGCAATGTGCTCACCGCCGACATGGTCAAGCCCGGCGCGGTGGTGCTGGACGTCGGCATGAACCGCAATGACGAAGGCAAGCTCTGCGGCGATGTGGACTTTGACGGCGTGAAGGACGTCGCCGGCTGGATCACCCCCGTTCCGGGTGGGGTTGGCCCGATGACCATCACAATGCTGCTGGTCAATACCCTTGAAGCAGCCGAAAGAACGCCCACATAAAGCCCTATGAGCAATCCACTTCTAGCCGCAAGCGACCTGCCCCTGTTCGACCAGATCAAGCCGGAGGACGTTGCCCCGGCGATGGAAGCCCTGCTGGCCGACGCGAACACCGCCCTTGAAACCGTGACCCGGCCGGACTTCCCGGCCAGCTGGACCGAAATCTCGAAGGTGCTCGACGTGGCCACCGAGAAGCTCGGCCGCTCCTGGGGCGCGGTGAGCCACCTGAACGGCGTGGCCGACACGCCCGAGCTGCGGGCTGCCTACAACGCCGCGCTGGCCCCCATCACCGAGTTCTGGACCCGCCTGGGCGCGGACGAGCGCCTCTATGCCAAGTACAAGGCGATTGACCCGGCCACCCTCAACGCCGAGCAGCGCCAGGCCCACAGGAACGCCATCCGCAACTTCGTGCTTGGTGGCGCCGAGCTGACCGGCACGGCCCGTGAGCGCTTTGCTCAAATCCAGGAACGCCAGGCCGAGCTGAGTCAGAAGTTCAGCGAGAACGCGCTGGATGCCACAGACGCCTTCGCCTACTACGCGGGCTTTGACGAGCTCGAAGGCGTTCCGGAAGACGTGATCCAGGCTGCCCGCGCCGCGGCCGAAGCCGAAGACAAGCCCGGCTACAAGCTGACGCTGAAGATGCCCAGCTACCTGCCCGTGATGCAGTTCGCCCGCAGCAGCGCCTTGCGCGAAAAGCTCTACCGCGCCTACGTCACCCGCGCCAGCGACCAGGGCGACCCGAAGCATGACAACACCGCCCTGATCCGCGAGATCCTCGCCCTGCGCAAGGAAGAAGCGCAGCTGCTCGGCTACCCGAATTTCGGCGAGGTCTCGGTGGTGCCGAAGATGGCTTCCTCGGCGGCTGAAGTCATCAGCTTCCTGCGCGACCTGGGCGCACGCGCCAGGCCCTTCGGCCAGAAAGACGTGGCCGACATGCGCGAATTCGCCGCCACAAACCTCGGCCTGGCCGACCCCCAGCCCTGGGACTGGTCCTACATTGGCGAGAAGCTCAAGGAAGCGCGCTATGCCTTCAGCGAGCAGGACGTCAAGCAGTACTTCACCGCGCCCAAGGTGCTGGGCGGCCTGTTCAAGATCATCGAGACCCTGTTTGAAGTGGACATCCGCAAGGACTCCGCCCCGGTGTGGAACCCCGCTGTGGAGTTCTACCGCATCGAGCGGGGCGGCAAGCTCGTCGGCCAGTTCTACCTGGACCAGCCTGCGCGCACCGGCAAGCGCGGCGGTGCCTGGATGGACGACGTCCGGGCCCGCTGGCTGCGCCCGGACACCGGCGCGCTGCAGACGCCGGTGGCGCACCTGGTCTGCAACTTTGCCGACGGCGTCAACGGCAAGCCGGCACTGCTCACCCACGACGACGTGACCACCCTGTTCCATGAATTCGGCCATGGCCTGCATCACATGCTCACCCAGGTCAACGAAAGGGACGTCTCGGGCATTAGTGGCGTGGAGTGGGATGCGGTCGAGCTGCCGAGCCAGTTCATGGAGAACTTCTGCTGGGAGTGGGATGTGCTCAGGCACATGACGGCCCACGTGGACACCGGCGAGCCGCTGCCCCGCGCCCTGTTCGACAAGATGCTCGCCGCCAAGAACTTCCAGAGCGGGCTGCAGACGCTGCGCCAGATTGAATTTGCATTGTTTGACATGCTGCTGCATACCGGGCACGACCCGGCACAGGACTTCATGCCGTTGCTGGCCGAGGTCCGGGCCGAGGTGGCGGTGATCCAGCCGCCGGCCTTCAGCCGTACGGCGCATACCTTCAGCCACATCTTTGCAGGGGGTTATGCGGCGGGGTATTACAGTTACAAGTGGGCTGAAGTCCTGAGCGCAGATGCCTATTCGGCCTTTGAGGAAACAGCCGGTAAAGACGGCTTGCCGAACGTTGAAACCGGTAGAAAATACCGCCAGGCGATCCTGGAAGCGGGCGGGAGCCGCCCGGCCATGGAGTCGTTCAAGGCCTTCCGGGGCCGCGAGCCCACCCTGGACGCCTTGCTGCGGCATCAGGGTATGGCCTGACAGCCGAACATGCGTTGAGTCAGTTGACAGGTGATACGAGAGACTTGAAAAGTCTTACTTACTGGAGATAACGAGATGTATTGCAAAGCCACTCAAGTCCTGACGGCATGCGCCGTGCTGGTGCTGGCAGCTGCCGGCGTACAGGCGCAGCAGGTGTATCGCATCGTCGGGCCGGACGGCCGCATCACCTACTCCGACAAGCCGCCCGCTGACACCTCCACCCGTGCCGCTGCGGCGCCCACCACCGCCTCCGCCGGCCAGCCCGGCGGCGCCGCAGGGCAACTGCCTTTTGCGCTGCGCCAGGTTGCGGGCAGGTATCCCGTCACCCTGTATTCCAGCGCAACCTGCGCACCTTGCACGTCAGCCCGTGCATTCTTCAATTCCCGTGGCATTCCTTTCACCGAGCGCCTTGTCGCGACCAACGAAGATGCCGACGCCCTGCAGCGCATGAGTGGCGACACCACATTGCCGTTCATCACCGTCGGCAGCCAGCAGATCAAGGGATTCTCCGACGTAGAGCTGGGGCAGTTCCTCGACGCCGCAGGCTACCCGAAGACGTCGCAGCTGCCACCCAACTTCCGCAATCCGCCGCCGGCACCGCTGGTGGCCGTGCAGCGGCCCGCAGCGCCCGAGGCCGCACCGGCTGCCGCAGCGCCTGCCCCGGCAGCACCGCCGCCTGCAGCAGCCGCGCCAAACCCCGCCGGCATCACGTTCTGAGCCGGGGAGCCCTGCCTCAGCCGGGGTAAGCCAGCGTCTTCACGCCTGACGCCGTGCCCAGCAGGCACACGCCAGCGCCCTGGTGCGCGAACACCCCCACCGTCACCACCCCGGGCCACTGGCTGACCGCTGATTCGAAGGCCAGCGGGTCGGTGATCTTCAGCCCCGTCACATCCACGATGTACTGGCCGTTGTCGGTCACAAGCGGCTTGCCGTCCTTCAGGCGAACCTGCGCCGCCCCGCCCATGGCCGCGAACTGGCGCATCACCCGCTGCGTCGCCATCGGTATCACTTCCACCGGCAGCGGGAACCGGCCCAGCACGTCGACCAGCTTGGACTCGTCGGCAATGCAGACGAACCGGCGCGACTGCGCGGCCACGATCTTCTCGCGCGTGAGCGCGGCGCCGCCGCCCTTGACCATGTAGCCCTTGCCGTCGATCTCGTCCGCGCCGTCAATGTAGACCGACAGTTCGCCCACGTCATTGGCATCGAACACCGGGATGCCCAGCGCCTGCAGGCGTTCGGTGGAGGCATTGGAGCTGGAGACCGCACCCTTGATGCTGTCCTTCATCGATGCGAGCGCATCGATGAACTTGTTGACGGTGGAGCCGGTGCCGACACCGACGATTTCGCCGGGCACGACGTATTGCAGCGCGGCCTGGCCAACCAGGGTCTTGAGTTCGTCTTGGGTCATGGTTTGTTTTGCGACAATGAGTGAAGTACTGCCGCACTGATTATCCAATGCCCCTTCTTCCCTATGCCCTCGCCCGCCCCTTTTTGTTTGGCCTGGACGCCGAAACAGCCCATGAAATCACCATGGGTTCACTGGCCCGGGTACAGGGAACGCCGCTGGAATGGGCGTACTGCGCGGGCCGCGTCAGCGACCCTGTCGAGCTGGCAGGCCTGCGCTTTCCCAACCGTGTGGGCCTGGCCGCAGGCCTGGACAAGAACGCCCGCTGCATCGACGGGCTGGGCGCCATGGGCTTCGGCTTTGTCGAGGTTGGCACGGTCACGCCCAAGGGCCAGCCCGGCAACCCCAAGCCGCGCATGTTCCGCCTGCCGCAGGCCAATGCGCTGATCAACCGGCTGGGCTTCAACAACGAAGGGCTGGATGCATTCATTGCCAACGTGCAGCGCTCCAGCCTGCGGAAAAAGGGCGCAAAGGCGCGTGACGGCGCGATGCTGCTGGGCCTGAACATCGGCAAGAACGCCGCCACGCCCATCGAGAATGCGCTGGACGACTACCTCGCCTGCCTGGACGGCGTCTATCCGCATGCCGACTATGTGACGGTCAACATCTCCAGCCCCAACACCAAAAACCTGCGCGCGCTGCAGAGCGACGAGGCGCTTGACGCGCTGCTCGGGGGCATTGCGGCAAGGCGCGAAGTGCTGGCGAAGCAGCAAAAGCGCCGCGTGCCGCTGTTCGTGAAGATCGCACCCGACCTGGACGAAGCGCAGGTTGACGTGATCGCCGCCACGCTCAAGCGCCACGGCATGGACGGCGTGATCGCCACCAACACCACCATCAGCCGCGAAGCCGTCAAGGGCCTGCCGCATGCGGAAGAAGCCGGCGGCCTGAGCGGTGCGCCAGTGCTGGAAGCCAGCAACAAGGTCATCCGCCAGTTGCGCGCGGCGCTGGGCAAGGGCTTTCCGATCATCGGCGTTGGCGGCATCCTGAGCGCGGAAGATGCAGTGTCCAAGATCAAGGCGGGTGCCGACGTGGTGCAGATCTACACCGGGCTGATCTACAAGGGGCCCGAGTTGGTGAAGCAGTCGGCTGAAGCGATCAGGCGCCTGCGCTAGAAGCCGGCGTCACGCCAGCGGCGCCACCAGTTCGCCAATCGCCAGCGAACTCGTCAAACCCGGCGACTCGATGCCGAACAGGTTGACCAGCCCCGGCACGCCGTGCATGGCCGGCCCCTGGATGACGAAGTCGGCCGCTGCCTCATGCGGCGGCGTGATCTTGGGCCGGATGCCGGCATAGCCCGGGATCAGCGCACCATCGGGCAGGCCGGGCCAGTATTTGCGCACCTCCGCATAGAACGCGTCGCCGCGCGACGCATCCACCACCAGGTCGTCAGCAGAACCGACCCACTGCACATCAGGCCCGAACTTGGCCTGGCCGCCGAGGTCGATCGTCAGGTGCACGCCGAGGCCAGCCGCTTCGGGCACGGGGTAGATCAGCCGGCTGAACGGCGAGCGGCCCGACAGGGTGAAGTAGTTGCCCTTGGCATGGAAGGCCCGCGGGACGAACCGCGCGTCAAGGCCCGCAAACCGTGCGGCCAGTGCGGGGGCATGCAGGCCCGCCGAGTTGACGACGCTGCGGGCCAGCAACTGCGTGCCGTCCCTGGCCGTCAGTGCGATGCCATCCGGCCGGCACTCTGCCCGCTCCAGCGGCGCGTTCAGCACGACCAGGCCACCGGCGTTCTCCAGGTCACCCTGGAACGCAAGCATCAGCGCATGGCTGTCCACGATGCCGGTGCTGGGAGAATGCAGGGCTGCAACGCACTGCAGGTTGGGCTCCATCGCAAGCGCCTCATCGCGCGTCAGCATCACGAGATCATTCACGCCATTGGCAGCCGCCTTCTGCCGGATGCCCTCCAGCTGCGCGACCTGCACCTCGGACGTCGCGACGATCAGCTTGCCGCAGCGGCTGTGGCCCACGCCGCGCTCTGCGCAGTAGGCATACAGCAGCGCCTTGCCCTGCACACACAGCTGCGCCTTGAGCGAGCCCTGCGGGTAGTAGATGCCGGCATGGATGACCTCGCTGTTGCGCGAACTCGTGCCGGTGCCAATGCCGTCGGCGGCCTCCAGCACCATGACCTCCCGCCCGGCCAGCGCCAGGGCCCGTGCCACCGCCAGCCCCACCACGCCGGCCCCAATCACCACGCAATCTACCTGGTCCACGTCTGCATTTCCTTCAAACCTGCCCGAAACCTTCAACCACATTGACGGCGTTCACGCCCAACTCTGCCGCCGCATAGCCGCCTTCCAGCACCAGCACCGCCGGCAAGCCGAGCCGGCCCAGGCGTTCGCCCAGGCGCAAATAGTCAGCCGCCTGCAGCGAGAACTTCGAGATCGGGTCCCCCGCGAAAGTGTCCAGCCCCAGCGACACCACCAGCGCATCGGCACCATGCGCCGCGATGCGCGCGCAGGCCGCCTCCAGCGCATCAAACCACGCCGCCACGCTGGCGCCCGCCGGCAGCGGCAGGTTGAGGTTGAAACCGGTGCCCACACCCTCTCCCGTTTCATCCGGATGCCCCAGGTAGAACGGGTACTCGGTGCGCGGGTCGCCGTGGATGCTCACGAACAGCACGTCGGCACGCTCGTAGAAGATGCTTTGCGTCCCGTTGCCATGGTGGTAGTCCACATCGAGCACCGCCACGCGCGTGGCGCCGCCGTTGCGCAGGGCCTGTGCCGCGACGGCGGCGTTGTTGATGAAGCAGTAGCCGCCCATGAAGTCGGCGCCCGCATGGTGGCCCGGCGGGCGTGTGCAGCAGAAGGCGGCGCGCCCGCCGGCCAGCAGCAGGGCCGCAGCGCTCGCCGCTGCATCGGCTGCGGCCTTCGCGGCCATCCAGGTGCCGGCCACCAGCGGGCTGCCGTTGTCCATGGAATAGAGGCCCAGCCGCGCGGTGAAGTTGGCGGGCTCCACATCGCTACGCAGCGTGCGCACCGGCCAGACCGACGGGAAGGGCTGCAATGCCGCATTGGCCGGATCCAGCGCCACCCAGTCGGCCCAGGCCGTCTGCAGGAACGCCAGATAGCGCGGCGTGTGCACCTGCGGCAACACGCTGAGGCTGTCCACATCAGGCAGGCGCAGCTCGTGTCCCCGCTCAGCCAGCCGAGCATGCACATGGCCGGCGCGGGCGGGCGTCTCGAAACACGGGACGCGATCGCCGCGGAAGATCTCGAATTCAGGCGCATGCGCCAAGTGGTCAGGGCTGTAGAAAGTGATCATGTCTTGCTGCGCAAAGCCGGCTGCGCCAGCCGCCCATGCTACAGCGCACGAAGCAGGCACGCACGGTACCGGCGCGGGGCACGCCGGCGCCACTCAAAATCAGGCGACCACCTTGTCGGCGCGCAGTTGCGCAATGCGCTCTTCGCTCAGCCGCAACGTACCCCTCAGGATTTCGTCGGTGTGCTGGCCCAGCATCGGCGGTGCCTGGGGCGGGATCACCGGCGTGCCGCGCAGCTTGATGGGTGAGCCCAGCATCTTCAGGCGCCCGGCGCTCGGGTGGTCCACCTCCACCACCATGTCGCGCCCGCTTTTCTCGGCCACGGCCAGTGCTTCCTTGACATTGCGCACCGAGCCGCAGGCCACCGCCTGCGCATCGAGCTTTTCCTGCCAGTGCGCGCGGGTGTTGGTGAGCAGGCGGCCGTTGAGGATCTCATTCATCGCGGCGCGGTTCTTGCGCCGGCCGTCATTGCGCTGGAAGCGCGGGTCAACCGCGACCTCGGGCAGGTCCAGCGCGATGCACAGGCGCTGGAACTGCGCCTCGTTGGCCACGGTGATGATGAGGTCGCCGTCGCTGCAGCGAAAGGAGTCGTAGGGCGCAATGTCCACATGGCCGTTGCCCTGGCGCTGCGGCACGCCGTCCAGCAGCAGACCGTTTGACGCGATGATCGACAGGTTGGCCAGCACGCAGTCGAACAGCGCCATGTCGATCAGCTGGCCTTCGCCGGTCTTCTCGCGCGCAATCAGCGCGGCCAGCACCGCCTGGGTGGAGTACATGCCGGTCATCACGTCCACCAGCGGCACGCCGACCTTCATCGGGATGCCGTCGGGCTCGCCGGTGATCGACATCAGGCCGCTCTCTCCCTGCAGCACAAAGTCATAACCCAGCCGTGCCGCTTCAGGGCCGACGCGGCCGTAGCCGGAGATCGACAGGTAGATCAGGCGCGGGTTGATCTTCTTCATGCTTTCATAGTCGAGGCCAAACTTGTCCAGGCCGCCGAGTTTGTAGTTCTCGAGGAACACATCGCTCTCTCGCGCCAGGTCATAGATCAGTTCCCGGCCTTCCGGCGTGCGGAAGTCCACCGCCACGCTGCGCTTGTTGCGGTTGGCGGTGAGGAAGTAGGTACGCTCGCCGCCGGAAATGGCCGTACCCAGGTGGCGCGTGTCGTCGCCCCCGTCGGGGTTCTCGACCTTGATCACGTCGGCGCCCAGGTCGCCCAGCGACATGCCGCACCAGGGGCCGGCCAGGATGCGCGACATATCGAGCACGCGTACGCCTTCAAGCGGACGAACGGTGGTGGCTGGTGTGGTGCTCATGCGGGTGCTCCTGAAGTGTTTGCGCGCGCCTGGAAATGGCTCATGATGTTCCTTGGAAGTGTGGATCTGGGGGTGTTGACAGGTTTGCGGCGCCGTGCCCGGCCATGGTCGCACGCTCGGCAGCAAGAAGCCAGGGCAGGACGGCGTCATAAATGGTGCCGCCTTCGGGCAGCGGCGGGTTGCGCGCGGCCGCACCGAGCATGGCCACCGTGCGGCGGTAACGGGCCAGCACGGCGGGCGTGACCAGCGCGGGCGTGCCGAGGTCTTCAAGCTGCTGCGAGACGGCTTCCATCTCGTGCAGCCGGCGCTGGGCCGACGCGGCATGGGTGCGCACATACATTTCAATGGTCTCGCGCATCGGGATGCGGTCCATGTCGGCCATCTGCTGCAGCAGCTGGGGCCGCAGACCTGCGGCCTCGGCAGCCAGCAGGCATTCGATGACCACGGCATCCATGCCCTTGGTGAAAACGCTGCGAAGCATCTTGAGCGAGGTGGCGTCGCCGCTGGCGCTGCCTGGCATGCAGTCGATCTCGAAGCCGAAGGGCCGCAGGCTGGCGTCCAGCCGCGCGGCACCCGGCCCTGCGGCCAGCAAGGGCGTGCGATGGCCATGGATGGACAGCGCACCCATGATGGCGACATCCACATAGGCATCGGGCGCAAACAGCGCAGCAGCCGCCCGGATGTCGGCCGGTGCGGCGCTGGTGAAGTCGGCAAACAGCGCGCCGGGTTTCATCATGTCGCTGGCCACTGTGGCAATGTCCAGCGCCACGGCGCCGGGTGCCACCGACAGCACCAGGTCAGCATCGCCAAACGCAGCGGCCGCATCGCTGTCAATCGCCACGCCGGCCTGCTGGGCCGCCTCGCGGGTGAGCGCGCCGGCGGCGGGGTGATACACCCGCACCGGCACCCCCATGCCCAGCAGGGCTGTCGCGTAGATGCGGCCGACCTCACCGAGCCCGGCCAGGGTAATGGCAGGCACCTTGCGCGGCGCGGCGTTCATGGACTGTGGGTTGGGCATGCGGGCAGGCAGGACTGGAACGGATTGGAACGGAT
>JAZKHY010000008.1:0-54359 GCA_040385105.1 Pseudomonadota bacterium | reverse complement strand
TGGAACGGGTTGGAACGGGTTGGAACGGGTTGGAACGGGTTGGAACGGGTTGGAACGGGTTGGAAAAGCGTGATGGCGGCTGTTTTCTGGTTCAAGCAAATTATACATATATATAAATTAAATAGATATTCAGGTATTATTGGATTTCCGGGCAAGGCCATGAAATATCCGTTTCAGGCCCGCCCCCTGTCACCCTCTGGAGATCCGAATGCTTGTTCACCACGCTGCCCTGTCCCGGCAGATCCAGGATATTTTCTGTGCCTGGGGCATGGGCGCGGACGACGCCGCCGTCGTGGCCGGCATCCTGGTGGAAACCGACTTGCGCGGCATCGACTCCCACGGTGTGTCCATGCTGCCGATGTACGAGCAGATGGTCACAGCCGGCACGCTCAACATGCGCCCCGCGCCTGTGGTGGAACGTGACACACCGGTGCTGGCGCTCATCAATGCCGACGCCGGCATCGGCCACACCGTCGCGCGCCGCGCCATGGCCCTGGCCTGCGACAAGGCCGCCACCCAGGGCATAGGCGTTGTCAGCGTGTACAACTCGCACCACTTCGGCGCTGCGGGCCTCTATGCCGAGATGGCAACGGCGCGCGGCCAGCTGGGCTTCATCACCTCTTCGGCGCGCACGGTGACTGTCATCCCGACGCATGGCGCCGTCCCCATGCTGGGTACCAACCCGATCGCGTTCGGCGCGCCCGCCGCACGCAACCCGCCGTTCCTGCTGGACATGGCCACCTCGACCGTCGCGGTCAACAAGGTCAAGGTGTATGCGCTGAACGACAAGCCGCTTCCGCAGGGCTGGGTTGTCGACGGCAAAGGCAACCCGGTGACAGACGCCGCGCTCGGGCTCAAGCTGTGCGTCGAGCAGGTCAGCGGCGGCCTGTTGCCGCTGGGCGGTGATGCGGAAACGGGCGGCCACAAGGGCTACGGCCTGGCGATGTTCGCGCAGATCCTGGGCAGCACGCTCGCGGGCGGCTCGTTCTCGCCGCTGCGCAACAAGGCCAACGGCAAGCCGGTGGCTGACAACATCGGCCACTTCTGCATGGCCATCGACCCGGCGGCTTTCAGGGCGCAGGGCGCATTCGAGCAGGACATGGACGACATCATCGAGACGCTGCACGGCATGCCCCGTGCCGACGCCGCGCAGCCTGTGCAGGTGGCCGGCGACCCGGAGCGCGGCATGCGCGCCGAACGCCTGGAAGGCGGCATTCCGATGCCCGAGACGCTGCTGTCGCAACTGCGCGCGATTGCCGCGCGAGCCGGGGTTGTGTACGGGATGGAAGAGACGGTTTGAGCTGTTTCAACAGCAGCGCCTGCGGGCGCTGAGCAATGAAAGGGCGCATTGCGCGCGTCTTTTCACGCTAGCTCTGTAGCCTGCGGCGAGCGGTGTGTTGCCTCTGGCGGTGCAGGAAGACGGCGACCGGTTCCCCGCCAATCCTCCCTCGCAGCAGGATCTATGGCCGCCCAGGCACCCCATACAGCCGTGCCGGGTTATCCACCAGCACTGCGCGCTCCAGTGCAGCGTCCTGCAACTGGTCGTGCAAAACATCCAGCAGGTCACCGGGCTGGGGCATCTGGGCCTCATCAAAGAGCGCCACATGCGGCCAGTCGCTGCCCCAGACCATGCGGTCCGGCTCTGCGTCCACCAGCGCGCGGGCAAAGGGAAGCGTGTCCGGATACGGCGCGGGCATGCCGGACATCCGGTAGGCACCGGACAGCTTGACCCAGCAGCCCACATCGCGCACAAGTGCAAGCACAGCCTGGAAATCGGCCTGGAGAATGCCGGCCTGGGCCGGGCACCAGCCCATGTGGTCGATCACCAGCGGCACCTTCAGGCCGGCCAGTACCGGTGCCAGCTCGCTCAGGCGCGACCCGTGCAGCGCCAGATCGATGTGCCAGCCCAGCGCCGCGCAACGCGCCGCCAGTTCACGCAGCTCGCCCGCACCACTGCCGCCGGAGAAAAGCTCGTTGATGCGGATGCCGGTGACGCCCGCCGCCTTCATGTCCGCAAGTTCGCCATCGGTGGTGGCAGCATCGATCACCGCCACGCCGCGCAGGCGCTGCGGATGGGCGCGCAGTGTCTCCACCAGCAGGCGGTTGTCGCTGCCGTGCACGCTGATCTGCACCACCACGCCGTACTGGATACCCACGGTGTCGAGCATGGCCACATAGGCATCCGCGCTGGCCGGCGGCGGCGTGTAGCCGCGTTGCGCGACGAAGGGGTGGGCGGCCCCACCGCCGATCACATGGGCATGTACGTCCCAGGCACCGGGCGGCATGCGCAGGCGCTGCGGCGGCCGCGCCGGCTTGGGTGGCAGGCAGGCGCGCGGTCCGGCTTGCGGATTGCCGGTCATGCGCCGGCCTTGTCGCGCCTTGCGCTCAGGTCATGCACGCTGTCGTTCAGGTACTGCAGCTTGTTGCGCTGGATCTTCTCGGTTTCGGTTTTCGGGATGGCATCCAGGAACTCCACATAGCGCGGCAGCATGTAGGCCGGTAGCAGGTCTTTGAGGAAGGCGCGCACGGCGGCGGGCTCCACCGGACCCTCGCAGACCAGCACCGCCTTGATCTCGTCGCCCACAATCGCATCCGGCACGGCCACCACGGCACAGTCGCGCACCGACGGCATGCGGCGCAGGCAGGTTTCTATCTCCACCGGCGAGATCATCTCGCCACTGCGGCGTATCAGCTCCTTGAGCCGGCCGTGATAGAACAGGTAGCCATCGGCATCAAGGCTGCCGAGGTCGCCGGTGTGGAACCACAGGTTGCGGCTGGCCTCCAGCATCTGCTCGGGCTTTTTGTAGTAGCCCAGCAAGATCACGTCCGGTACCCTTGGCCGCACCACGATCTCGCCCTGCTGGCCCGGTGCGGCCTCCTTGTCGTCCTTGTCGAAGATGCGGATCTCCAGGTCGGCGCGCGGCTTGCCGCAGGAGCCGAAGCGCGAATCGTCCACCGTGTTGGCCGAGCTCCAGCCGCCGATCTCGGTCATGCCATAGGCTTCATGCACCTTGATGCCGTAGCGCGATTCAACAGTCTTCCACACCTCGCGCGGCGCGCCGCCGCCAAAGCAGAAGCGCATGTTGTGGTCACGCCGCTCCGCGGTGTGCCGCCCCACCAGGATGGACAGCACGGTGCCGACAAAGGTGCAGCCTGTGGCGCCGTGGCGGATGGCATCGTCAAAGAAGGTGGCGGCGGAAAAGCGCTTGAGCAGGATGATGGCAGCGCCTGTCACCAGGGCCGACATCACGCCGTACATCTGCGGGTTCACATGGAACAGCGGCAGGTACACCATGATGCGGTCTGCCGCAGTGATATGAAGCGCCCGCGCCGTGGCCTCCCCGGCCGCCACATAGGCGTTGTGGCAGTTGACCACACCCTTGGGCAGGCCGGTGGTGCCTGACGTGTAGAGGATGCTGCAGGGCCGCTCCGCGCCCACGTGCGCCGGCTCCGCGGGCTCCAGCCCGTCCAGGCCTGCAAAAAAATCTGCATCGCTCCCGATCACGATGCGCGGCATCGCGGCCTGCCGTGCGTCCAGGTGCTGCGCACGCGCATCCACCCATGCGAGGTCGGCAATCAGCAGCTTTGCATCGCACTGGTCCAGCGAATAGCGCAGGCCGTCGGCCACCAGCTGGTTGTTCAGCGTGACGGCGACCGCACCCCGGTAGCTGATGCCAAACCAGGCGACGATGAATGCCGCGCAGTTGTCCGCGATCAACGCCACATGGTCACCCTCCCCCACACCCATGGAGGCCAGCCGCGCGGCCAGCCGCCTGGCGGCAAGGTCAATGCGGCTGAAGCTGTAGTCGCCCTCAGGCGTGACGATGAAAACCTTGTCAGGCGTTTCGGATGCGCGCAGCGCCAGCAGGCCGGCGATCATGACGCCGCCGCACGGCGCATCAGGAATTTGCCGATCGTGTTTTTCAGGATTTCGCTGGAGCCGCCGGCTATCTCATAGGTCTTGGCATCGCGGAAATAGCGGTTGAAGGGCGAGTTGACCATGGTGCCGTAAGCGCCGCAGATCTGCACTGCCGTGGAAGCCACGCGTGTCGCCATCTCGGCGGCCCGGAGCTTGGCTTCGCTGGCATAGCGGTCGATGTCGTCATGCGTGTCCAGCGCCTTCGCGGCGTGGTACACCAAAAGCCGCGCCGCATCGATGTCCGAGAGCATCTCGGCCAGATACCACTGGATGCCCTGGAAGCCGAGCACCTTCTGGTCAAACGCCACACGCCCGGCCACGCGCTCAAAGGCGCCGTCAAACGCCGCACGCGCAATGCCGACGCTGATGGCGGCCGCCAGGGTGCGCGAGTAGTCCAGCGTCGTCACGGCCTGACGCACGCCCTTGCCTTCGGTTCCGATCAGGTGGTCAAACGGCACCCGCACCCCTTCAAGCAGCAGGTTCATGTGCGGGCCGTTGCGCAGCCCGAAGGTCGCCGAGTTGTGGCCTTCGTAGATGGACAGCTTCGGCGTCTCGCGCGGCACCGCAAAGGCTGACACGCCCACCGGCGTCTCGGCCAGTATCACGAAGAATTCCGCGCCCGAACCGGAGGTGATGAAGTGCTTCTCGCCGGTGATCACCCATTCGTCACCGTCCCGCACCGCCTTGGTGTCCAGCGAGCGGATGTCGCTGCCGTGCGCGAACTCGGTCAGCGCATAGGAAGACAGCAGACCCTTGCAGAACGCTGTGAGGTAGCGCTGCTTCAGGCTCTCGCTGCCGAACAGCCGGATGATGGTCTGCGCCTGGAAATTGGTGAGCAGCGAGACGCCCACGGCCGCCGAGCCCACCGCCACTTCCTCGAACAGCGCGACAGCGCAGGAAAAGTCGCGCTCGCCGCCGCCATAGACCTTGGGCAGCGTGATGGTGCTGAAACCCTGGCGGGCCAGGTCCTTGACGATGTCCTTCGGATAGACGTCGTCGCGGTCGATCGCGTCGCCGGCAGGCGTGATGTGCCCGCGCACGAACTCCCGCAGGGGCAATACGAACGAGGGATCGGCCAGCGGCGGCCAGAGGCTTTTGGGTGGGGTGTTTGGCACTTCGCTCATGCGGGTTATCCGTGTTTGAACCGTTGCATCATCATGGTCCATAGGTTACCATAATCCACATACATGAATAATTATTTCACAGATATCTATTTAAAACCGGACTCGAAGCCGCGCCCCGAGGCGCCTTGCCCAGGTGCCAAACACGCGGAAAGGCCGGGTGCGCCATGGGCCTGATCGTGCTGCGGCGCATCGGCCAGACGCTGATCGTGCTGTTCATCGTGACGCTGATGGTGTTTGCCCTCGCGCGGCTGACCGGCGACCCGACCCCGCTGGTGGTGCCTGCCGAGGCCACTGAAGCCGACCGCACCTTCTTCCGCGAGCAGTACGGCCTGGACCAGCCGCTGCCGATCCAGTACGGCATCTTCCTGCGCAACGTGCTGGCAGGCGACTTCGGCATTTCGTTCCGTTACCGGGAGCCGGCGATCAAGCTGGTGCTGAACGCCGTCGGGCCCACGCTGCAGCTCACCGGGCTGGCCATGCTTTTCGCCGTGCTGGCCGGCGTGCCCCTTGGAATCCTGGGCGCGGTCTACCAGAACAGCTGGGCATCCAGGGCCATCAACACCTATGCCAGTTTCGGGCAGGCCATACCAAGCTTCTGGCTGGGGCTGATGCTGATCCTGGTGTTTGCCATCAACCTCGGCTGGTTGCCCTCCTCCGGCTACGGCTCGGCTGCCAACTATGTGCTGCCGGCAGTCACGCTGGCCTTCTACACCTCGGCTTCCATCCTCAAGCTGACCACGGCCAACATGCAGGAGGCGCTCAAGAGCGACTTCGTCCACATGGAGCGGGTGCTGGGCCTGTCCGAAATGCGCATCATCGTCAAGCATGCGCTGCGCAATGCGTCGCTGCCGATCGTCACCTACCTGGGCCTGCAGTTCGGCCTGCTGCTGGGCGGCGCCATCGTGACCGAACGCGTGTTCGCCTGGCCAGGCATCGGCCAGACCATCGTGGAGGCCATCCTGACGCGCGACTACCCCGTGATCCAGGCCACGGTGCTGGTTACGGCCGTGATGATCATGATCATCAACTTCGCGGTGGACATGCTGTACCTGGTGCTGGACCCGAGGGTGAGGGCATGAGCGCCATCCCATCAAACAAGGCGGCCGCAGCGCCGGGCATGCTGCGCCGGATCTCCGCTTCAATTCTGGGCCGTGGCGGCTCCGGGCGGTTCCCGCTGCTCGCGTTCCTGTTCGCCCTCCTGCTGCTCGTCGCGGCGCTGGCAGGCGACAGCATCGCGCCCTACGCCAGGGACCAGCTGGACACCACAGCCAGCCTGCTGCCGCCGTTCTGGTCGGCCGAGGGTTCAACGGCTCACCTGCTGGGCACTGACCAGCTGGGGCGCGACCTGTTCAGCCGCCTCATCAGCGGCGCGCGCATCTCGCTGATGACGGGTGCCGCCGCCATCTTCGTGGCCGGCTCCATCGGCGTGTTCCTCGGCCTCATCGCCGGCTACCGTGGCGGGCTGGTCGGCGCAGCCATCATGCGGATGGTGGACGCCTTCCTGGCCCTGCCCTTCATCCTGCTGGCGCTCGCGCTGATCTCGGCACTCGGCTCCGGCGTGGGCAACATCATCCTGGTGATGATCCTGACCAACTGGCCGCGCTATGCGCGCCTCGTGCGCAGCGAGGTCATCAGCATCAAGGAACGCGACTTCGTCACGCTGGCGCGCATCGCCGGTGTGGGGCCGACCCGCATCGCGTTCGTGCACATCCTGCCCAATGCCATGAGCTCCATCGCTGTGCTGGCAGTGCTGGACATCGGCCGCGCCATCATCCTTGAAGCGTCGCTGTCGTTCCTCGGCCTGGGCATCCAGCCGCCCGATGTGTCCTGGGGCCTGATGCTGGCGGACGGCAAGACGCTGATGAGCTTTGCCTGGTGGCTGATGGCCTTTCCCGGCATCACCATCGTGCTGGCGGTGATGAGCTTCAACGCGATTGGCGACTGGCTCAAGCTGCGCTTTGACCCGCGGGGGCAGCTATGAACGCAGACAGCGGCACGGCCCTGCTGCAGGTCGAGGACGTGAGCGTCAATTACGGCAGCGGCGGCAAACCGCTGCTGGCGGTGGCGCATGCCAGCTTTTCACTGAAGGCCGGCGACATCGTCGGTGTGGCGGGCGAGTCCGGCAGCGGCAAGTCCACGCTGTGCACCGCGCTCATCCGCTCGCTGCCGGCCAATGCGCAGGTGTCGGGCCGCATCATGTTCGGCGGGCGGTCGCTGCTGGAGCTGGGCGCGGCGCAGATGCGCGAGGTGCGCGGGCAGGAAATCACCATGATCCTGCAGAACCCGATGACGGCGCTGGACCCGCTGTTCACCATCGGCGACCAGATGGTCGAGGTGCTGCAAAAACAGAAGCCGCGCCCGCCAGGCAAGCTGCTGGACCGCGCCATCGAGCTGCTCAAGCGCGTCCACCTGACCGCCCCCGAACTGCGTGTGACGCAATACCCGCACCAGCTGAGCGGCGGCATGAAGCAGCGGGTGCTGATCGCCATGGCCACGGCCTGCTCGCCGCGCCTGCTGATTGCCGACGAGCCGACCACCGCGCTGGACGCCACCATCCAGGAAGAAGTGCTGCTGCTGTTCAGGGAACTGCGCGACAGGCTGGGCACGGCCTTCCTGCTGGTGACGCACGACCTGGCCGCCATCCGCCGCATCACAGACCGCACCATCATCATGTACGCCGGCCGCATCGTCGAGGAAGGCCCGACGGCCGACGTGTTCAGCGCGCCGAAGCATCCGTACACCCAGGCGCTGCTGGCCTCGCTGCCGCACATTGAAGATGACGAGGTCGTGATGTCATCCATTCCCGGCCAGGTGCCCAGCCTCTCGGACCTCGGCCCCGGCTGCGCCTTTGCCGACCGCTGCACACAGGTGCTGGACGCCTGCCGCACGCGCCAGCCGGCCGAGACCCGGGTCAACCCGGCGCACCGCGTCTTCTGCCTGCGCCATGAAGCGCCCGACCTGAAAGCCGCCCTGCCATGACCCAGCCCATGGTGGACGCCGTCCACCTCACCAAGACCTACGAGCTCAAGCGCAGCGGCCTGTTCGAGGCGCGCCGCCGCGTCACGGCAGTGGACGACGTGTCGTTCTCCGTCGCGCCGGGCGACAGCTTCGGCCTTGTCGGCGAGTCCGGCAGCGGCAAGACAACCGTGGCCAAGATGCTGCTCAAGCTGGAGTCGCCCAACGGCGGCGAGCTGAAGGTGGATGGCCAGGACCTGACGAAGCAGGACAAGGCGCAGGAGCGCGCCTACCGCCGCACGGTGCAGGCCGTGCTGCAGGACCCGTATGGCGCGCTGAGTCCGCGGCTGCGTGTGGGCTCCATCATTGCCGAGCCGCTGCTGGCCCAGGGCGGCACCAGCCGCGCCGAGGCGGCAGAGAAGGTGCAGGAGATACTGGCGCTTGTCGGGCTGCGTTCCACCGCTGTCAACGACTATCCGCACCAGTTCAGCGGCGGCCAGCGCCAGCGCATTGCCATTGCCCGCGCCATCTCGGTCAACCCGCGGGTGCTGGTGCTGGACGAGCCGGTGTCGGCGCTGGACGTGTCGGTGCGGGCGCAGATCCTGAACCTGCTGCGCGACATGCAGCAGAAGCTCGGCCTGACCTACCTGTTCATCGGCCACGACCTGGCGGTCGTGCGCTTCATGACCAGCCGCGTCGGCGTGATGTACTTCGGCCGGCTGGTGGAAACCGGCCCGGCCTCCGGGCTGTTCCGCAAGCCGCTGCACCCCTACACACGGCGCCTGGTGGCCGTTGCCGCCGCGCGGCCGCTGACGCCCGGCGAGTCCTTCGGCGGCGAGCTGCCCAACCCGCTGGACCCACCCTCGGGCTGCACCTTCCGCACCCGCTGCCCCTATGCCACCCAGCGCTGCATCGAGGAAGTGCCGGCGCTGCGGCACGACTCGCCCGGACACGCTGTCGCCTGCCACTACTACGAAAACATCGCAGCGAACGGTGATGCACCGCAAACCCACCGGCCGGAATCCACCGGCCATTCATCCCCGAAGGAGACGACATGAACCGAAAATTTGCCCGGCTGGCGCTCGCGCTGGCCGTCCTGGCCTCGACGGCGCTGCATGGCGCCCACGCCCAGACCAAACCGCCGCTCACGGCTGCCACCGGCGCCGACATCGTCACGCTGGACCCGACCAAGGTCACGTCCGGCAACGACTACCTGTTTTTCTCCAACGTGTTTGAAAGCCTCTACGGCCATGACGAAACCGGCAAGCTCGTGCCGACGCTGGCCGAGAGCATGACGGTGAGCCCCGACGGCCTGGTCTACACCTTCAAGCTGCGCAAGAACGTGAAGTTCCACAACGGCGACCCGTTCACCGCTGAAGACGTGCGCTTCAGCTGGCAGCATTCGGTGGACCCGGCGTCCAGGAACCCGCGCGCCAACGTGCTGGCCGACAACATTGCCGACATCGAGATCGTCGACCCCCACCAGGTGCGCATCAAGCTCAAGAAGCGCGATGCCAGCATGCTGGAGAACATGGACACCTACTGGCTGATCGTGCCGAAGAACCACCATGCCAAGGTAGGCCGTGAAGCCTATGCCCGCCAGCCTGTGGGCACCGGGCCTTTCATGTTCGTCGAGCGCAAGGTCAAGGAATACATCAAGCTCAAGGGCTTTGACGGCCACTGGGGCCGCGTGCCCAAGGTCGGCGACGTGACCATCAAGATCGTGCCGGACGACCTGGCCCGCATCGCGCAGATCCAGACCGGCGAGGCAGACCTTGTCATCAACGTGCCGCCGGCCATTGCCGCGCCGCTGCGCCGCGACCCGAACGTGAAGATCATTGCCGCGCCAAGCTACAACAACCTGTTCGTGTCGATCAACTCCCGCGGCAACAACCCGGACCTGGCCAAGAAGGAAGTGCGCCAGGCCCTCAACATGGCGGTCAACAAGAACGCCCTGTCGCGCAGCCTGCTGCTGAGCTTTGCCACGCCACAGGAACTCTTCTGCAACCCCGGCGTGATCGGCTGCGAGGGCCAGGTCAACCCGTACTTCTACGACCCGAAGAAGGCGAAGGACATGCTGGTCAAGGCGGGGTTTGACTTCAACCGCCCGCTCAGGCTCGTCGGTGTGGCCGAGGGCCGCTATGCGGCCAGCAAGCAGACGGTGGAAGGCATTGCATTCGACCTGGCGCAGATCGGCGTCAAGACCAATCTCGTCATCATGGAATACGGCGCCTGGCTGGGCGTCGTGACGCCCAAGAAGAAGGACCCGGCGGTGGACATGGTGTTCGTGGGCAATACCGACTACAACAACGACCCGTCCGGCCGGCTGCTCAAGTTTGCGGTGACCGACGGCGCCAACTCCTTCTATTCAGACCCGGAGATGGACAAGATGCTGCTCAAGATGAACGACTTCTCGTCCACCAAGGAGCGCCAGGCCTACGTCTCGACGCTGTTCAGGAAGATCCATGACGACGCCATCTTCATGCCGCTGTGGTCGGTGCAGTCGATCTACGCGGCGCGCAGCACCGTCAACTGGAAGCCCACGCCCGCCGTCTCCTGGCCCATCCTCTGGAACATCGAGAAGAAGTAAAGCCACACCGGAGCGCCGCGCAGATGCCCCTGGACCCCCACCGGTTGCTGGACCGGCCCTTTGCTCCGCAAGCCTTCTCCCTGGGCCGGCGCGATGCGGCGCTGTACGCGCTGAGCCTGGGGCTCGGTACGGACCCGCAGCATGAAGGGCAGCTGCGCTTTGCCCATGAGCTGGGCGGCGGACCACTGGTGCTGCCGTCAATGGCATTCGCCACCGGCTGGCCCGGCCTGTGGTTCATGGACCCGGCCACCGGCATCGACAGCGCGGCCGTCGTCAACGGCGGCCAGCGTGTGGTGCTGCACGCGCCGATACCGCTTGAAACGCCCCTGGCCGCGCACAACCGTATCACCGGCGTGTCCGACAAGGGGCCGGGGCGCGGCGCGCTGGTTCACCTGTCGCGCGAGATTGCCGACGCAGCCGCGGGTGCGCCGGTGGCAACCGTCTTCTCGACCCTCTTCTGCCGCAACGACGGCGGCTGCGGCAGTGCGGGTGACCAGCCTGCACCGCCTGCGGCCGTCCCCGCGCGCACGCCCGACATCAGCATCGACATGGCCACATCCACCCAGGCCGCGCTGCTCTACCGGCTGAACGGCGACCTGCACCCCCTGCATGCCGACCCGGCCACGGCCCGCGCGGCCGGCTTCGAACGGCCCATCCTGCACGGCCTGGCCACGCTGGGTGTGGCCGGCCATGCGCTGCTGGCCGCGCTGTGCGACTACCAGCCCGGACGGCTGGCTGCCATGGGCGCGCGCTTCACGGCGCCGGTCTACCCCGGCGACACCATATCGCTGGATATCTGGCGTGATGCGCAGGCCGTCAGCTTCTGCGGCTGGGTCCGCTCGCGCAATGCACGCGTCCTGGACAACGGCACGGCCATACTCAAACACTGACACCAAGACCACAAGGAAACGCAATGACTGTTTTGCAACCCGACCTCGACTACCAGAAGTTCCTGGGCGAAGGCCGCTTCATGATCCAGCGCTGCCGCGACAGCGGCCGCCATGTGTTCTATCCCCGCGTTGCCGAGCCGGTGACCGGCTCGACCAACCTGGAATGGGTCGCGGCCTCCGGCCAGGCTGAGGTCTATGCAGTGACTGTGGTGCGGCAGCGCCCGCCCGCGGCCAACTACAACATCGTCATCGTCGACCTGGCCGAAGGCCCGCGCATGATGAGCCGCGTTGACGGCATACCGCCCGAGGACGTGAAGATCGGCATGGCCGTGCAGGCCCGCGTCATCACCGAGGACGGCCAGCCCATGGTCGTTTTCCACCCTGCCCCCACACGCCAACAGGACCAGACATGACAACATTTCCCCGTGGCAAAACCGCCATCGTCGGCGCCGCCACCTACGGCATGGGCGAGGCGCCCGGCTTCGAATCCATTGACCTGGCAGCCCATGCCTCGCTGCTCGCGCTCAAGCAGGCAGGCCTCACGCCCGCAGATGTGGATGGCCTCTTCATCTGCCTGCCCCAGGACGTCTTCGCCGACCTGTCGCTGTGCGAGTACTTCGGCATCCACCCCAAACTCACCGGCAACAACCGCCCGGGCGGCTCGGCCTTCCTCACGCATGCCTACTGGGCCGCGATGGCGCTGGCCGCCGGCGAGATCGACGTGGCGCTGATCGCCTATGGCAGCAACCAGCGCAGCGGCGCCGGCAAGCTGGTGTCGATGCGCGGCGCCATGCCGTATGAGGCACCGTACAAGCAGATCGTGCCGATGTCTTCGTATGCCCTGGCCGCCTCGCGCCACATGCACCAGTACGGCACCACGCGGCGCCAGCTGGCCGAAGTGGCCGTCGCCGCACGGCAATGGGCGCAGCTCAACCCCGAAGCCTTCATGCGCGACAACCTCACGGTGGAGGACTGCCTGAAGGCCCGGATGGTGTCGGACCCGCTGGGCGTGCGCGACTGCTGCCTCGTGACCGACGGCGCGGCCGCCATCGTGATGACGCGCGCCGACCGCGCGAAGGACCATTGCGCGAGGCCCTCTTACCTGCTCGGCGCCGCAATGGCCACCACGCACCAGAACATCGTGGCCATGCCTGACCTCACCGTAACCGCCGCTGCGCAGTCCGGTCCGCGCGCCTTCGCCCAGGCGGGCGTGACGCCCGCGGACATCGACGTGGTGGAGCTGTATGACGCTTTCACCATCAACAACATCCTGTTCCTTGAAGACCTCGGCTTCTGCGCCAAGGGCGAAGGCGGCAGCTTCGTGGAAGGCGGACGCACCGCGCCCGGCGGCAGCCTGCCGGTCAACACCAATGGAGGCGGCCTGTCCTGCGGCCACCCGGGCATGTATGGCCTGTTCACGCTGGTCGAGGGCGCGCGCCAGATCGCCGGCGAGGGCGGCGAGCGGCAAGTGGCGGATGTCAAGCTGGCGCTGGCGCACGGCAGCGGCGGTGTGCTGTCAAGCCAGGCCACGGTGATCCTGGGTTCGGAGGAGACGGTATGACGGCACCGGGCGGCGAAGCCGCTGCTACGGCCGCCGTTATTGCCGCTGACGACGAACGCATCCGCGCAACGCTGGCAGGCGACATCGACGCGTTGCGCGGCATTTACGCCGAAGACCTGGTCTACGTCCATGCCTCCGGCGTGCAGGACACGCAGGCCAGCCTGCTGGCGAATGTGAAGGAGGGCCCGGTGCGCTACCGCGACCTGCGGCGCGAACAGGCCCAGGTGCGCATCTTCGGCGACACGGCGGTGATGAACGGCAGCTTCACGGCCGACGTGGTCATGAACGGCGCGGACCGGAGCTTTCCGGCATCGTTCACCAGCGTGTGGGTGCGCCACGGCACCGGCTGGCGCACGACCGCATGGCAGGCGACTTCCACCAGGAAGGCCTGATGCCGTGTCAGGCCGTGTCAGGCCGCGCGCTTCGGCCTTGCCTTGGGCTCGGCCGGAATCTTCGCGCCGGCTGCATAGGCCTTGACGGCGGATTTCATGCTCTTGACGATGGCCGCCTCGCCCTCGTCAAGCCGCTCGATCGGGCCGCCGATGCCAATGACCAGGCGCGCGCCGTTCACCGCGCCCGGAAGCGGCATGGCAATGACGCCTGCGCCCGGCGTGTTGGTGCCGCGCGAATAGACGTAGCCCTTGTCCCGCACCTGCCGCACCTGCTTCATCACGGTGTCCAGCGTGATCGGCCCGGCCAGCCCGGTCTTGTCCAGCTTGTTCTCGGTGCGCTGCACGATGCGGGCAATGGCCGCATCGCTCTGGGTGCTGAGCAGCGCCCAGCCGGTGCCCGACAGGCACACCGGCCGCCGCGTGCCCGGCGAGATGTAGAACTGGATCGGCAGCGTGCTCTGGATCACCTGCACATACTGCGCGAAGATGTCGTTCTGCACGCCCAGGATGACTGTCTCGCTGGTGCGGGCCGACAGGTCGTCCATCAGCGCCATGATCTCGGCGCCGCCGAACGACGACTCGTAGATCCAGTCGCCCAGCATCGCCACGCGGATGGTCATGGAATAGGCGCGGATGTGGCTGTCGTAGCTCAGGTAGCCCAGCTCGGCAATGCTCTTGACCAGCACCGAGGTGCTGGACAGCGGGTAGTCAAAGCGCTCGGCGATCTCGCGCACGCTCAAGGGCCGGCGCACTTCACGGAAGAATTCGAGAACCTCGAAAACCCGGCCCGCGCTCTTGATTACCGGGTTTTCCATCTGGCATCCCTGAAAGTCATCTGGGTCTCAATTAATTACACAAGTGTGGATTGTGCCCTTCCAAAACCACCTGTCAATGTTATGATTCATACGACTGACTTAATCCCCGCTTCCGCACCCGCTTCCCCACGCATATCTACAACCTGATCCAGGAGACAAGCATGAGCATTCCAACCGCGCGCAGGCGCCTCATCGTCACGGCCGCCTTTGCCGCGCTCGCCGTGCTGGCTGCCGGTGCCGCAGCGCAGACGCCCTACCCCAACAAGACCGTCCGCATCATCAACCCGTATGCCACAGGCGGCAGCGCCGGCGGCATCGCGCGGCTGCTGGCACAGAAGCTGTCGGAGAACTGGGGCCAGCCTGTCATCGTGGAAGACAGGCCCGGCGCCAACCAGATCATCGGCACCGATATCGTGGCCAAGGCCGCGCCCGACGGCTACACCGTGCTCTGGCAGGTGGCCGGCCATGTGATCAATCCGCACCTGATTGCCACGCCGTATGACGCCGTCAAGGACTTCGCTCCGGTGGCCACCTTCGCCAGCACCGAATACCTGCTGGTGGTGCACCCGTCGGTGCCGGCCAACAACCTGCGCGAGTTCATTGCCTATGCCAAGTCCAAACCCGGCGCACTCAACTTCGCCGGCACCGGCAACTCCGGCCCGTCCTACCTGGCAGGCGAACTCTTCCAGTCAATGACCGGCGTCAAGATGCAGCACGTGGGCTACAAGGGTGTGGCACCCGCACTGACCGACCTGATCGGCGGCCAGGTACAGGTGGCCTTCCAGACGCCGGTGGCTGCGCTTCCGCACATCAAGGCCGGCAAGCTCAAGGCCATCGCCGTCACCGGCAACAACCGCCTGGGCGCGCTGCCCCAGCTACCCACTTTCAACGAAGCGGGCCTGACCGGCTTCGAGATGACGTTCTGGTTCGGCGCGCTGATGCCTGCCGGCACACCGAAGGACATCGTTGACAAGTTCTCCGCCGAGATGGCGAAGATCCTCGCGACGCCGCAGGTGAAGGAAACCCTGGCGGCGCAGGGCCTGGACCCCTTCCCCACCAACCCCGCGCAGTTCGCGGCCCTGATGAAGACCGACTACGACAAATACGGCAAGCTGATCAAGAGCGCCAACATCAAGGCCGACTGAAGCCATGGACACCACCACCGTCCGCCAGCCCGCCCGCATGCTGTGGGATGACTACCGCCGCAGCTTCCAGTGGCATGCCACGCCCGCGCGCGGCCGCGATTGCCACCGCCTGGAGTACCCGGCACTGGAAGCCGACAGCTTTCGCGCACGGCTCGTCGTCATTCCCCCCGCGCAGGCAGTGCTGGAGCAGTCCCAGCCGGGCGACACCATCTACCTCGTGGCGGAGGGCGAGCTGGAGGTCACCATCGGCCAGGACCGCTTCCTGCTCAAGCCGCTGGACCTGCTGGCCATCCCGGCCGGCACGGTGTACAGCTATGCCAACGTCGGCCTCGCGAATGCCGTGGTGCTCGGCACCTTCGCCCATGCGCCGCAGGCCGGCACACCTGCCGGCCAGGTGGAACACATGCAGTGGGAGGAGTACCGCGCCCGCTTCGGCTGGACACTGCCGCTTGCCGAGCAGTGGGGCTACCACCGCGGCTCCGGCCCGCTGATCGCGCCGCCCGGCCTGCGCGGCCACACGGTGCGCATGCCCATGGCCCAGACCACACCCTGGCACCATGTGCCGCGCGACCTGTACTTCATGGTGCTGCAGGGAGAAATCGAATTCAGTACCGGCGGCAAGACCTGGAAGCTGCTGCCCCGGGACCTGCTGCTGGTGCCCGCCGGAACGCCCTACCAGTACCGCAACAACACGCTGGCCGAGACGGTTTTCTACTCGATGGGCGGCAAGCTGCCTGCGGGGAAAAAAGGCGTGTACTTCACCGAAGACCCGGGTTGGCCGGTGCGCGCCGATGCACCGACCTTCCGCGTCGAGCTTGACCCCTACGGCGACGCGCGCCTGGTCGCGAATGCCGCCTGAAGGCAGATGCGGCATGACTGACAGGAACCCGTACTTCAACGACGAGCACCAGCAATTCCAGGACGGGATCAGGCGCTTCGTCGCCAGGGAAGCGCCCAGGGAAAAAGTACGCGAATGGGACGCCGGTCGCAGCTTTCCCTACGCGTTCTTCGACAGGATGGCCGAGCTGGAGTGCCTCAAGGCCGGCATCCCCGAAGAGTACGGCGGCACCGGGCTGGATGTGATGTACATGGTCATCCTGTGCGAGGAGATCAGCAGGTGGTCGGACAATCTTGGTGCTGCCTATGGCCTGAGCTACATCGGCGCGGCCAATGTGTGCCACTGGGGCTCGGAGGAGCAGCGAAAGACGCTCATTCCGGAATACCTTGCCGGCAAGCGGCGGTTTTCATTCTCCATGACGGAGCCGGACACGGGCTCCGACTCGTTCGGGCTCACGACATTTGCCAGGGAAGATGGCGATCACTATGTGGTCAACGGCGAGAAGATGTTCGCCTCGGCGGCGCAGGCCCGGGACAACGTGATCGTGCTTGCGGCCCGGACACGGCGCTCGGAGAACAAGCGCGACGGCATCAGCCTGTTCCTCGTCCCCAACGACCTGCCGGGGCTGGAGATCCAGCCGCTTGGCGTGGTGTCGCGGAAAATCATCGGGACGAACCGCCTTGTTTTCACGGACGCAAGGGTGCCGAAATCGGCATTGCTCGGGCCTGTGGACAAGGGCGTGTCCATCCTTCACAAGCACCTGGAGATCGAACGCATCCTGATTGCCGCCAGCTATGCCGGCGCGGCCCAGGGCGCCCTGGACATCGCGCTGAAATACTCGAATGACCGCATCCAGTTCGGCCGGCCCATCGGCGGCTTCCAGGCCATCGCCCACATGCTGGCCGACATGCATACCGAAGTGCAGGCGGCGCGGCTGCTGGTGTACCAGGCTGCCTGGCTGCATTCGCACCAGGTGGACTGCTTCCGGGAGGCTTCGGTGGCCAAGCTGCACGCGTCGGAGACCTCATTCAAGGTGGCGACGCTCGGCATGCAGATCCTGGGTGGCTATGCGCAACTGCCGGAGTTCGACATGGAGCGCTTCTTCCGCGACGCGAAGCAGTCGATGGTTGGCGGCGGGACAAGCCAGATCCAGCGCACGATCATCGCCCGGAGCCTGGGTGTACCGATCGCAATGGCCTGAGCTTGAGGGCAAAAGACCCCCTAGAATTTCCGGGCGTATGACACCCCAGGAACCCATCCGAACCGCCAGGGCCCCGGCCAGCCAGCCCGACGGCGATGCCACGGCCCAGCTGTTCCTCAATGCGGCCGAGAAGCTCTTCGCGGCGGACGGCTTTGACGGGACTTCGGTGCGCGCCATCGCCAACGAGTCAGGCATCAACCTGGGCGCACTCCACTACTACTGGGGCAGCAAGAATGCACTGATCCGCGCCGTGCTGGAGCGCCGCCTCAAGCCCATCCTGGCAGAGCGCAAGCGCCGCTACAACGCGCTGCTGGCGCAGGCCGGCAAGAACCCGGTGGACATCCATGCCCTGCTGGAGGCCTCGCTGGTGCCCGCGCTGACGGTGCCCGGCGCGACAGCCGAAGAGCGGCAGTCGTTCAGGCGGCTTTATGGCCAGGCGCTGGCCGACCGCTCGCCCAACGTACGCGGCATCGTCGATGACATCTACGACGAGTCGTCGCGCATCTTTGTCGGTGCGCTGCGGCGCTGCTGCAGCCACCTGGATGACGGCGAGTTCTTCTGGCGCATGAACTGCATCCTCGGCTCGCTGCTCTACGCCCAGCTGAACAACGGCCGCATGGCCCACCTGTCCGGCGGGAAGTTCACCGGCGAGGATGTTGAAGACGGCATCCCCCAGCTGATCGCGTTCCTTGCGGCCGGCATGATGGCGCCCAGCCTGTCGGCAAAAACCAGGCGCAAGGCGGCTGCGGCGCCGGCGCGAACCCGCGCCTGAAGCGCGGTGCCGCACCGCCTGCTCAGGCGCGCGGGTCTGTCTCCAGAAGTTTCTCCACCAGCGAGCGCAGGCCGGCCTTGAGCTTTTCGTACCCGGGCGTCAGGTCCAGGGTCTTCTCGTCCATGTACAGGCGCCGGTTGATCTCCACCTGCACACTGTGGCGGTGCCGCGCCGGGTCGCCATAGCGGCGCACCAGTTCCACGCCCTTGTACGGGTGGTTGTATTCGACGTGGTAGCCCAGGCCGCGAAAGTGGCCGGTCACCAGTGCGCCGACAGCGGCGCTGGCGGACGTGTCGTCACGCGTGCCGATCACGAAGTCGGCATGCACCAGGCCCGGGAAGTCGGTCGAATGCGCGCCTGACACCGACGGCATGGAGTGGCAGTTGATGTGGAGGCTGTAGCCATGCCGGGCATGCGCGGCATCGATGGCCTCACGCACCGCCGCATGGTAGGGCTGCCAGCAGTTGTCGATACGGGCCTGCACCTCGGCCACAGGCAACTGCCGGTCATAAATGGGCAGGCCTTCATCGGTGTGGCGCCAGATCAGTCCCTTGCCCAGGCGCACCTTGGACAGGATGGCCGGGTCGGTTTCCACCGGATGCGGCCAATGCCCGTCCAGCAGCGAGACATCCAGCTCGGTGGTGTTGCGGTTGGCGTCCAGGTAGCTGCGCGGGAAATGCGCCTCCACCCAGGCCACGCCCAGCGCGGGCGCGAAGTCATACAGCTTCTCGACATGGGTGTCTTCAGCCCCGCGCAGCGCAGGCAGCGCGCAGGCGGGCCGGAAGTCGTCAGGGTAGTCCGTGCCGCTGTGGGGCGAATCGAGCACCAGGGGTGTTTGCCCCGGCAGGTAAGTCACGTATCGCATGCCTGCATTGTGGCAGGGGATCAATTCCCCAACAGCTCGCCTATGGGCTTGAGGTCCTCCACCCGGTCGCAGATGGCCTTGATCACCATCATGATCGGGATGCCCAGCAGCAGGCCCCAGATGCCCCAGAGCCAGCCCCAGCCCAGCACGCCCACGAAGATCACCACCGGGTTCATGCGGCTGGTGCGGCTGGTCAGCCACGGCGTCAGCAGGTAACCCTCAATGCTGTTGATCAGCAGCGAGATGCCGGCTACGGCCAGCGCCATCTCGATGGTGCCGAACTGCATGAACCCCACCAGCGCGGTGCCACCGGTGACCGCGATCGAGCCGATGTAGGGCACCAGGTTCAGCACGCCGGCCACCACACCCCAGACCGCCGCATGCTCCAGGCCGATCCACAGGTAAGCCAGCCAGCTCGCCACGCCGACCAACAGGCTGGTGAACACCTGCACCAGCAGGTAGCGCTGGATCTGCCCGGTGATCTCGTCCAGCGCCTGGATGGTGATTTTCTTTTTGGTGAATGTCGGCCCGGCAATCTTCACCATCTTGCGCCGGAAGGTATCACCCGAGGCCAGCAGGAAGAAGGTGATGAAGAAGACCACGATGGTCTGGCCGATGAAACTCAGCAGGCCCATCGTCCCGCTCCAGAGGTAGTCCGTCACCTTGAAGCGGGCCTGCTCCACCTGCACACGCATGACGCCGCGGTTGGATGCACTGGCCGACGCGCCGCTCTCCTGCGCAGCGCGCTCCAGCTCCGTAGCGGCCTTTTGCACCTTGTCGATGGCGGATTCGGAAGTCGTCACCTTGGACCGGAGCACCTGGCGCAACTTCTGGGCGGCTTCGGGCAAGGTCTTGATCAGTTCGTTGGCATCGTCGCTAAGCCCCCACGCCGTCCCGCCCAGCGCCCCGAGCAGCGATACCAGCAGGATGGCTGCGGCAGCGGTGCGCGGAACATGCCAGCGCACCAGCCGGTCCACCACCGGCGCCAGCGCATAGCTCAGCATGATGCCGAGCAGGACCGGTATGAACACATCCCGCGCCCAATGCAGCGTGAAGAACACCGCCACCACGGCCAGCACCGCCAGCGAGAGGCTGCGCACGTCCACAGGCATGTGCAGCAGGATGCGGCTGGGTTCCTTGTCTTCAGGCAAAGTTTCGTTATCCATCTCATGACCCCTGGTTGCGGATGGGCAAGTATGAGCCCATTGGCGGCGTTCGGATGGTGCGCCAGGTCACCAATGCCCCTGCGGGTGTCCGGCATCGGGTCGGGTACAGGGTCAGGTTGAAGTGCCGGCGCCGGGCTCGGGCCACTGGTACAGCGGCGCCTCCTTGGCCAGGAAGCGGCGTACCGCTTCGCCATGGAAGTCCGTTTCGCGGGCCAGGGCCTGCGCCATGGCTTCCTGCGCGTAAACGTCGTTGCGGCTGGATTCAAATGCGTGGTTCATCACGCTCTTGGCCATACCGAGCGTGGCGGTCGGTGCGCTGTGGAAGCGCGCGGCAAACTCCAGTGCTGCGGCTTGCAGGTCTGTGCTGACGACGCTGTGCACGAGGCCGATCTGCCGCGCTTCGTCCACGCCCACGACTCGGCCTGTGAACACGAGCTCCTTGGCCATCTGCAGCCCCACCACCCGGGGCAGCAGGTACATCGCGCCCATGTCGGGCACAAAGCCCAGCCGCGTGAACACGGCGCAGAACTTCGCGCGCGGCGTCGCCAGCACGAAGTCGGCGCTGAGCGCCAGCGACAGGCCGGCACCGAACACCACGCCATCCACCGCAGCAATTACCGGCTTTTCCAAGTCCACCAGTTCGTCGAACCAGCGATGAAGCTTGCGGATGCGCTCGCGCCCCTCCATCACGTCCGTCTTGCGGCCTTGCATCTCCGCCAGGATCTTCACGTCGCCGCCCGCGCAGAAATGACCGCCCGCGCCGGTCAGCACCACGGCGCGCACCGAAGCGTCGTCGCGCACCTCGGCCACAGCGGCGGCAAAGGCCTCGCGCATGCCGTAGTCCAGCGCGTTGCGCTGGTCCGGGCGGTTCATGGTGAGGACGGCTGTCGCACCTTCGCGCGTGATTTCAATGTCGGCCATGCTGCGCCAAACCCTTCAAATGATTTTTTTTGCCTTGAGGCCGGCAAGGCGCTCAGCGCCCAGGCCCAGCCGCCCGGACAGGATGTCCTCGTTGTGTTCGCCCAGCAGCGGCGCCGACCGGCCGTACCGGATGGGCGTCTCCGACATGCGTATCGGGCTGGCAACGGCCGGCGCGTCCACGCCGGCGCCGTGCGGCAGCGACAGCTTCATCCCGCGATGCCTGACCTGCCCGTCGTCAAACACCTGTTTCATGTCGTTGATGGGGCCGCAAGGCACGTTGTTCGCCTCCATCAGCGTGACCCATTCCTGCATGGTCTTTGCCAGCATGGCCTGGGCAATCGGCGGGATCAGTGTGGCGCGGTTGCGGTTGCGCTGCGCCGCCGTGGCGTACAGCGGGTCGGCGGCCAGGTGCTCCATGCCGATCACCCGGCAGAACGCCGCGTACTGCGCGTCGTTGCCCACCGCGACGATGATGTCGCCCTCCTTGCAGCGGAATACCTGGTACGGGACCATGTTGGAATGGGCGTTACCCATGCGCTGCGGCACCTTGCCCGACAGGAAGAAGTTGATCGCCTGGTAGGAATTGATGGTGACGATGCAGTCCAGCAGGGCCATGTCGATGTACTGCCCCTGGCCGCTCACATGCCGGTGCTCCAGCGCCGCGAGGATGGCGGTGGTGGCGTACATGCCCGTCAGCAGGTCGCTGATGGCGATGCCGCTTTTCATCGGTGCCGCCCCCGGCTCGCCGTCGGGCTGACCAGTGATGCTCATCAGGCCGCCCATGCCCTGGAACACATAGTCGTAGCCGGGCAATGGCGCATAGGGACCGTCCTGGCCGAAACCGGTGACCGAGCAGTACACCAGCCGCGGGTTGATCCTGCGCAGGTCTTCCCAGCCCAGGCCGTAGCGCGCCAGGGTGCCGACCTTGTAGTTCTCCACCAGCACGTCGGCGTCCAGCGCCAGCGTGCGGATGATCTCCTGGCCCTCAGGCCGCGAGATGTCGACGGTGACCGACTTCTTGCCGCGATTGGCGCTGAGGAAGTAGGACGAGTCGCGCGTTTCCCGGCCTTGCGGGTCCTGCAGGAACGGCGGCCCCCAGGCGCGGGTGTCGTCGCCCACGTCCGGCCGCTCGATCTTGATGACCTCGGCCCCCATGTCGGCCAGGTTCTGCGTGGCCCACGGGCCCGCCAGGATGCGCGTCAAGTCCAGCACTTTCAGGTGCCCAAGCGCTGTCCTGGCCTGGCGTTCGGGGGTTGATTGCATGGCCGCGAGGATAGGGGCGGCCCGGGCCCCTCGTCCAATATCGTATATCCTCAAGTCGATACTGAAGCAGTATCAGACAAAAACCCATGGACCTGCGCCGCATCCGCCACTTCACCGTGCTGGCAGAAACCCTGAACTTCCGCCGCGCGGCCGAGAAGCTGCACATGGCGCAACCGCCGCTGAGCGTTTCCATCCAGAAGCTTGAGGCCGAGCTTGGCGTCAGGCTCTTCAACCGCGACAGTTCCGGCGTATCACTCACACCCGGCGGCCTCGCAGCGCTGGCCGAAGCGAAGAAGCTGCTGTTTCACGGCGGCCAGATGGGCGAAGCCGCGCGGACCGCGCTGGACGGTACCGGCGGCACACTGAACATCGGCTTTGTCGGCTCGGCCAGCTACGGCATGCTACAGAAACTGCTGCCGCTGTTCCGCGCGGAATACCCGGGCGTGGAACTCGTGCTGCGCGAGGAAACGTCGGTGAACATCATGCAGCAGCTGGAGGACCGGTCGCTCGACGTCGGCCTGGTGCGCGTGCCCCTGCTGCGCCCGTCGCAGGCCAGCCTGGTGCCGCTGCTGCGCGAGGAATACGTTGCCGCCCTGCCGCGCGGCAACCCGCTGGCTGGCATCGGTCTGCTGAGCCTGTCGGACATGGCCAATGAGTCGTTCGTGATGTACTCACCCGGCCACGCGGCAGGCCTGCACAGCACGGCCATGTTTGCCTGCCAGCAGGCGGGATTTATCCCGCGGGTAGCCCAGCAGGCCATCCAGGTGCAGACCGTGCTGGCCCTTGTGGAAAGCGGGCTCGGCGTGGCGCTGGTGCCTGCGGTGATGCAGCGCTTTGCCAGCGACCGCATTGTTTACCGGGCATTCACTGACTTCCCTGCCTCCGCATCGATCGGCCTGTCGCTGGCCTGCATGGCGGGCTCCGAAAGCCCGGCAGCGGCGCGCTTCCGCGCCGTGGCCAGCCGGGAATTCGCGCAGGGCTGAGCCCGTCCGTCCAGCGCCGGGCCGATAGCCAACCCGTATCGGGAAACGGCAAACAAGTATTGGCCTTACGTTCGGGCGCGGCCTTATGCTGCGCAAAACCATAACGGAGACACGAGATGACCCAGCACCCTGGTTCGCCCCGCAGGCGCGCCCTGTTGGCCGCCGCCCTGGCGGCTCCCGCCGCCACACTGCTCCCCTTTGCCGCGCACGCGCAAGGCAGCGAGTTCCCCTCGCGCCCGGTGCGCATCGTGCTGCCCTTCCCGCCCGGCACGGCCAATGACATCACGCTGCGGCTCGTGGCCGAGCGCCTGTCGGCGCGCTGGAAGCAGCCCGTCGTCGTGGACAACCGCCCCGGCGGCAGTTCCATCATCGGCACCGACGCAGTGGCCAAGTCGGCAGCCGACGGCTACACGCTGCTGGCCAACATCACGCTCATCGTGCAGAACCCGGCGCTGCGCAAGAAGCTGCCCTACGACCCGAAGGACCTGGTGCCGGTGACACAGCTCAACCGGCAGCAGCTCGCCGTGTTCGTGCGCAGCGAGCTGCCCGTCCGCAACTTCAGCGAGCTGGTGGCGCATGCGCAGGCCAGGCCCGGCACGCTGAATTTCGCCAGCTGGGGCCTGGGCTCCACGGCGCACCTGATGTTCGAGAAGATCCAGCTCGACAAGGGCGTGAAGATGGTTCACGTGCCCTACAAGGGCGGCGCCGAGATCAACAAAGCTGTGCTCTCGGGCGAAGCCGACATCGGCGTGGCCGACCTGCTCAGCCCCGACGCGTTCTTCAAGGCCGGCAAGCTGCGCGTCATCGCTGTCACAGGCCCGCGGCGCCTGGCACGCATGCCCGAGGTGCAGACCCTCGCCGAAGCCGGCGTGGGCGGCTTTGACGGCTACAACTGGGTCGGGCTCTTTGCGCCGGCCAGCACCCCGGCCGCCATCGTCAGGCGCATCTCGGACGAGATCAACCTGGTGCAGGCAGATGCGGCGTTGGGCAAGCGCTTTCGCGACGAGATGTTCGTCGAGCCTTCGGAAACCACGCCGCAGGACTTCGCAAAAATCTATGAGCGCGACATGGCCACCTGGACCCAGGTGATCAGGGAAACCCGCGTCACGCTGGACTGACCGGCGCCGCAGTCCGGGGCGTCAGCCGCCCCGCGTATAACGGACCAGTTCGGTCGTGCTGGTATGCGGGTGCGTGCCCTCGCTGCTGCATTCCGTCCGGATGGGCATCGGGATGTCCTGCGCCACCCAGAAGGTGCAGGCCTGCCGCCTGACGACGCCGCCGGGGGCGTACAGCGTTTCCTGCTCGAGGCGGTAGGTGTTGAAGGCGCCGGCCGCTACCGTGACGCGCTCGCGCGCGGTGATCTTCGCGATGGTGGTGCTCGGCGGCAGCTTCGGCACGTTCGGTATCAGCATCTCGATCTGCGAGGCCTGCTTCCAGCTCGAGCCCACCTGCAGCAGCCCCGACGGCGCGAGGTAAACCGGCGGGTTGTTGCGCATCACGCCCTTCATGCCGATGAAGCCGCCTTCCGGGTCGTAGAGCTTGGTCATCACGCGCGGAGGCTGTCCGGGCATGTTGAAAGTGACTTCGATGGGAATTTCACCGCCTGACGCGACAAGCACCTTCTCCTGCGTGGTCGTCAAGCCTTGTCCCTGGGACATCGTCGAGCGTGTTTCAAAGGTGTCGCCCGCACGGAACAGGGAGCGCGTGTAGGACAGGTCCTGGCCATCAGGCGAAGCCCCCTGCACCAGCAGTGACGGCCGCGCCAGCTGGTTCAGCCGGGCATTGGCCGCGTCCGCGACAGTGCCACTCGGGTACTTCTGGAGGAAGGCGTAGAAGTCGTCCGGGTTACGGCTGCCGCTGATGCGGTCCCAATCGGCCTTCTCGGGGGCGAACTCCGCCTGCAGTTGTTCAGCCGTCGGTTTCACCGCGGCGACGATGCGGCCGTCGTTGAACCGGAAATCATCTTCCAGGCTGGTGCTCTCCCACGGGATCTGCCGCCCGCTGGAAGCCTTGCGCACCGCAAGGCGCACCCGCTTGAACACGTCTTCAATGCGTGCCTGCGGGTTCTTCAGTTCCTGCAACAGGTACTGCGTGTACAGGCCGTTGCCCGACTTCACGTCTCCGTCTTCCGCGACATTGCCGGGTGCCGTGGCATAGGCCAGGAAGGTTCCGCTCGGTGCATCCAGCGGCGCGAGGCCCTTGCCAGTGGTGATGCCGCCGAAGGGATTGTCGCGGCAGGCATCCAGCACCACGATGTTCATGCGGTTGCCCGCCACGCGAAAGGCCGAGATGACACTGCCCACATCCACTGTCTGTGCTGTCACGTCGGCGGCCTTTGACAAGCTGGCATCGACCGGCACCATGTAATTGCGCGCATCCATCTGCAGGCCATGGCCCGCGTAATAGAGCATGCCGATCCCCTGCTTGCCCTTGAGGCTGTCCCGCACCAGTTCCACGGCATCGGCCATCTGCGCCCTGCTGCCGTCGCGCACCTCGATCACCCGGAAGCCCAGGCCGCGCAAGGTTTCCCCCATGGCTCGGGCATCGTTGGCCGGGTTGGCAAGCGGCACCTTGGCATAGGCGCCATTGCCGATCACGAGGGCGATGCGAACATCTCCAGGGGCCTGGGCCAGCGCGGGGAACACGGACAGGACGAGCGCGGCAAGGAGCAGCCGGAAGATGGATTTGCGGTGGGTCATGCGGAAATTATCAGGCCGCGCGCCAGATCAAGCCGCAGCGTTCAAGTGTCCCGAGCGGCATGAAAATGAATTATTTAGTTCAAATAATTTCAGCAGATTGACCAGATAAATGCCGTTCATTTCCAATTTGATGCCGCTCATCTTTGAAATGTGATTATTTCCCATTCGTTACGATAGACTTGCCAACAGTAACAACTGCTGTCCAGCAGTACGGAGGGTCCATGAAAAAGGCGGGTGGATTCACACTGATCGAGGTCATGGTGACGGTGGCCATCGTGGCAATCATCGCCTCCATTGCCTATCCGTCGTACCTGGGGCAGGTGCGCAAATCGCGCAGGGCCGAGGCGCAGTCCACGCTGATGAGCATCGCCGGCAAGCAGCAGCAGATGATCCTGGACACCCGCAGCTACGCCAGCACAGTTGCGGCGCTCAATATTGCCGTGCCGACCAGCGTGTCGCAGAACTACACCATCTCGGTAACCGTCGGCACTGCAACAGTCCCGACCTTCACCGCCCTGGCAACGCCTCTGGGCAAGCAGACCGCCGACACCTGCGGCACGCTGAGCGTGAACCAGTCCGGCGTCAAAACCCCTTCCAACTGCTGGTAGGCCAGGCCATGCCCCGCCAACCAACATTGCGGCGCATCCGGGGCTTTACCCTGATCGAGCTGATGATCACGGTGGCCATCCTGGCCATCACCGTGTCGCTGGCCGCGCCCGCCTTCAAGGAACTGCTGGTGGCCCAGCGCATCCGCTCCGTGGCCTATGACATGACGAGCGACCTCGTCCTGGCCCGCAGTGAAGCCGTCAAGCGCGGCCAGACCGTCACCATCGCGCCGGACGGCAGCGGCTGGACCGACGGCTGGACGGTGCGTGTGCCGGCAACGGCCGATGTCATCACCAGCCGCAGCCCTTCGGGCAACGGTGTCGTGTTCTCGACCTCGCCGGGCACCGTCACCTTTGACATCAATGGCCGCCTGGGCACGACCAGCTCCGTGGTGCGCTTCCAGATCTCGGATGGCTCGACCCGCAACCGCTGCATTTCCATTGACCCGTCCGGACGGCCCAAGAGCGTCGTCTCGGCCTGCCCCTCATGAACACCCTCCAGACGCCCCTGGCGCGGCAACGCGGCGCCGCCATGATGGAAGTGCTGATCACGATGCTGATCATCGCCTTCGGCCTGCTCGGCTTCGTCGGCCTGCAGGCCCAGACCACGCTGTCGCAGGTGGAGGCCTACCAGCGCACCCAGGCGCTGATCCTGCTGAACGACATGGCCCACCGGATGACGCTGAACCACAAGAACGCCGCGTCCTATGTCGCCAGCGACATCGGCACGACGGACCCGGGCGCCTGCTCGACTGCCGCCACGCTGGCGGCCAAGGACATCTGCGAATGGAGCCTGCTGATCCAGGGCGCCACAGAAACACAGGATGGCGCCAAGCTGGGCGCGGTCACCGGTGCACGGGGCTGCATCACCGCCGTCAGCGGCACCCAATACCTGGTCAGCCTGGTCTGGCAGGGCGTCCAGCCCTCAGGCGCGCCGGCCACCACCTGCGGCGTCGATGCCTATTCCAGTGAGAACACGCGCCGCGCCGTGACCACGGTCGTCAACATCGGGACGCTCGGAACATGAACCGGCGCGCCACTCCCCTGAACAGCCAGCCCCGGCACACTGCACGCGGCCTGTCGCGCGGCCTCTCCCTGGTCGAGCTGATGGTGGCGATCGCGGTCGGGCTGATCCTGGTGGCCGGCCTTGCCACGCTGTTTGCCAACAGCAGCCAGTCGGGCAACGAGCTGGACAAGAGCATCCGCCAGATGGAGAACGGCCGCTTTGCGGTGGACTTGCTCAGTGAGGACATGAGCGTCGCAGGCTACTACGGCGAACTCGCCGTGGAAGGGCTCACCTGGAGCAACCCCGCCGCCTGCGCCACCACCGTCGCCACGCTCGGCTGGGACAATGCCGCCTCGACGGTGCCGGTGTTCCTCACCGGGCTGAACTCCACGCAGGCGGCCGCCCTCGCCTGCCTGCCCAACCACAAGTCCGGCACGCCGGCGCTGGTCCTGCGGCGGCTGGACACCACGGCCGCCGCGCCCGCAGCGGCAGCGTCAGCCAGCGCCTGGGTGCAGACCTCACGCTGCGCGACGGACCCGAACGCCACCCGGTTCATCATTTCGGGCACGCCCGCCGACTTCACCCTGCGCGACCTCAACTGCACCGCCATCAACAACGTGCGCCGGTACGTCTCGCGCATCTACTACGTGGCCACCTGCAACGAGTGCGGCACCGACAGCATCCCCACGCTCAAGCGCGCCGAAATCTACACCACCGGCACCACCGTCTCGCCGCTGGCCGAAGGCATCGAGGAAGTTGCCTTCGAGTACGGCTTCGACACCAACGGAGACGGCGTGCCCGAGATCTTCCGCAATGCGCTCAGCGGAACCGCAGGGGCCGCAGACAACGAGTGGAGCAACGTTGTGGCAGCCCGGCTTTACGTGATGTCGCGCTCCACCGAAACAAGCCCCGGCTTCACCGACGGCAAGACTTATTCGCTGGGCCTGGCGGGCACGCGCGGGCCCTTCACCGACAGCTACAAGCGGCGCGTCTATTCGACCACGGCGCGCCTGAACAATCCGGCCGGCATCAGGGAAGTCCCATGAACACGCTTCACTCAAGGCCATCGCGCCAGCGCGGCATCACGCTGGTGGTGGTGATGATCTTCCTGATCGTGATGAGCATGTTCGCTGTCAATGCGTTCAACAGCTCCAGCAGCAACATGCGCATCGTCGGCAACATGCAGGCGCGCCAGGAAGGCATCGCGGCCGCACAGCAGGCCATCGAGCAGACCATCAGCTCGACGCTTTTCACCAGCAACCCCGCCGGCGTCTCGGCCAACGCGGTGGCGGTGGACATTGACGGCGACGGCAACGCCGACTACGCCGCCCGCCTCACGCCGCAGCCGCGCTGCTACCGGGCCAAGGCCATCAAGACCAGCGAGCTGAACCCGGCCACCGCGTCCGACATCGCCTGCATCCGCTCGGGCGTGGTGCAGAACTCCGGGCTGGACACGCCGGACGCCGCCGCCGACGCCGGCAACTCACTGTGCGCCAACAGCGAATGGAACATCCGCTCGGAGGTGACAGACACCCGTACTTCGGCCCGCGTGGCCATCAACCAGGGCGTGTCGGTTCGGGTTCTTGAAACCGATGCCGCCAACTCCTGCATGTGAGGAACAGCCCATGATCCGCTACCTGCAACGCATGATCCGGCGCGCCGCGGCAACGGCCGCCCTGCTGGTCGCCGCCGGGGCACAGGCGCAATACGCGACCGACATCGACATCTATGCCGGTGTAGCTGCCGCCAATGCAGCGCCCAACGTGCTGATCATTGTGGACAACACGGCCAACTGGAACACCGCATTCAGCAACGAAATGGCCGCCCTGATTGCCAGCATGAACAACCTGCCGGTGGACCGCATCCGCGTCGGCCTGATGATGTTCACTGAAACGGGCGGTGGCAACTCCGGCTCTGACGGCGGCTATGTGCGCTCGGCCATCCGCCTGGTCAATGCCGACTACAAGACCAAGTTCAATTCGCTGATGACCAGCCTGCATGTGCTGAACGACAAGTCCAATGGCGGCAAGGCCGGACTGACCATGGCCGAGGCCTGGTACTACTTCTCGGGCCTGGCGCCCAACTCCGGCAACAACAAGGTCAAGACAGACTACAACGGCAACAACACCGGCTCGGCAGCCTCGCAGGCCATCTATGCGCTGCCCGGCAATGCCCTTTCGTCCAAGACGGCATCGCCTTACGCCTCACCCCTGCTGGACCCCTGCCAGCGCAACTACATCATCTACATCAGCAACGGCGCGGTGCAGGACAACAATTCCGACACCACCAATGCCTCGAACCGCCTGACCGCAGCCTACGCCGCCGCCGGCCTGACGCGCCCCGCCGACATCACCCTGTCGCCGTCCGGCTCGCAGACCGGTGTGGGTGATGAATGGGCCCGCTTCATGAAGGCATCCAACATGGGTATATCCACCTACACCGTGGACGTGGACAAGATCACCACCGGCCAGGGCCCCGGCTGGACCGCGATGCTCAAAAGCATGGCCGCCCGCAGCGGCGGCGAGTACTTTGACGTCAACTCCGCCGTCGGTGGCGGCGCGCAGATTTCAGAAGCGCTGAACAAGATCTTCAACCAGATCCAGTCGGTGAACAGCGTGTTCGCTTCGGCCAGCCTGCCGGTCAGCGTGAACGCGCGCGGCACCTACCTGAACCAGGTGTTCATGGGCATGTTCCGGCCCGACGGCGACGCCCGCCCGCGCTGGCGCGGCAACCTCAAGCAGTACAAGTTCAACTACGACCCGACCACCGATACCCTGCAGCTGGGCGACGCCAACGGCAACGCGGCCATCAGCGGCGCGACCGGCTTCCTGTCGCCCTCGTCCCAGTCGTTCTGGTCCACCACCAGCACCTACTGGGTCAACCAGCCGCTGGGCACGCCGCCCACCACCACCGATGCGCCCGACGGCGAAGTCGTGGAAAAGGGCGGTGCAGCGCAGCGCATCCGGTCGATCCATGCGGCCTCACAGACTGCCCGCAGTGTCTACACCTGCCTGTCCTGCGCGGCCAACACCGACCTGACCGGCACCGCCACCCAGTTCATCACCGCCACCACCGCCATCACCACCACCACGCTTGGGGTGGCAACCGCCGCCGACCGCACCAACCTGATCAACTGGGTGCGCGGCACCGACAACGCGGGCGACGAGTTCGGCCCCGGCGGCACGGTGACCGTCAGGCCCAGCGTGCATGGCGATGTGCTGCATTCCCGCCCGGCCGTGGTGAACTACGGTGGCACCACCGGCGTCATCGTCTATTACGGCACCAACGATGGCGCCTTGCGCGCCGTCAACGGCAGCCAGACGGGCACGAATGCCGGCAACGAACTCTGGAGCTTCATACCGCAGGAGCACCTGGGCAAGCTGGCCCGCCTGCGCGCCAACACGCCGGAGGTGAGGTTGTCCACCACGGTGGTGGGCACACCGGTCAGTGCCTCCACACCGCTGCCCCGCGACTATTTTGTGGACGGGCCCATCGGTGTGTACCAGAAGGTGTTGGCCGACGGCAGCATCGACAAGGTCTACATCTTCGTCACCATGCGCCGGGGCGGCCGGGTGCTCTATGCGCTGGACGTGACCAACCCGGCCGTGCCGCGCTTCCTCTGGAAGAAGGCGCCTGCCGACATCGCCGTGCTGGGCCAGACCTGGTCCGAGCCGCGTGTAGCGCGGATCAAGGGCCACAGCAATCCGGTCATCATCATGGGCGCGGGCTATGACAACACCGCAGAGGATGCTTCCTCGCCGGGCACCACGACGGCCGGCAATGCCGTGCTGGTGCTGGACGCCATCAACGGCAACCTCGTCAAGCAGTTCAGCACCGACCGCAGCGTGCCGGCCGACATCTCGCTGGTGGACTCCGACTTTGACGGCCTCGTTGACCGCGCCTATGCGGTGGACCTGGGCGGCAATGTGTACCGCATCGACTTCGAGTCCGGTGCGAACTTCGCCGTCACCGACTGGGGCATCTTCAAGCTGGCCGCGCTCACCGGCAGCGGCACGCGCAAGTTCTTCTATGCGCCCGACGTCGTGCTGTCCAAGACCTTCGCGGCGATACTCGTCGGCTCGGGCGACCGCGAGAAGCCGCTGGCCAACACCAGCTCCGATGCGTTCTTCACCATCTACGACAACAAGGTGACCAAGGGCACGCCCGCCACCTTCACCGCCATCACTCCGTCGAGCCTGGGCCAGGCGGGCACGGCAGAAGACGTCACCGCCGGCTGCTTCATCCCGATGAGCACGGCGGGCGAGAAAATCATCAACGCGCCGGTCACCGTGGGCGGCATCACCTACTTCAGCACCAACAAACCCACGCCGCCTGCAGCCGGCACCTGCAGCGCCAACCTGGGCGAGGCCAAGGTCTATTCCGCGCCGCTGTTCTGCAAGGCAGCCATCAGCAGCACCCTGACGGGCGGCGGCCTGGCGCCCAGCCCGGTGACGGGTGTTGTGACGGTGTCGTACACATCGGAAACCGGCCAGAGCGTGACCAAGCAGGTCCCGTTCATCATCGGCGCGCCCAACAGCAAGGGCTCCGGCATTGAAGGCTCGAAAGTCACGCCAACCGTTACTCCTACACGAAAGCGCCGATACTGGTTCCTCGAAGGCGCGCGTTAGTGAGATACAGTGGCGGCCATGCATGACCGTCTGTCGTGGGCCCAAGCCGCCTGCTCCCGTGTACTGCGCCCGCTCGTTCGCCTTGCGCTGGCGATGGGGTTGAAGCACCAGCACCTGGACGAAATGCTGCGTAACCTCATGGTCGAGGACGCCAGCCGCGTCTGGAAGGCCCGCGGCGTTGCACGCCCGAATGTCAGCCAGATCTCGGTCACGACCGGCATCAACCGCAAGGACGTCACCCTGCGGATGCGCAGGCTCGACGAGACCCTGCCGCGCACCGAATGGTCTTCCGCCGCCAAGACCTTCACCCTCTGGATGCAGATGGCCGCACGGGACCCTGCAGCCCGGCGCCTGTCCAACATCCCTGGTGCGCCGGAGCCGACCTTCGAGACCGTGGCCCGCGAGGCCAGCCGCGGCGATGTGCATCACCGCGCCGTGCTGGACGAGCTGGTGCGCCTGGGCATGGTCACCGAGAAAGGCGACCATGTGGAGCTCTCGTCGGAAGCCTTTGTGCCTGCGCAGGACCTTCAGGCGATGCTGGCCTTCCTGGGCGACAACACCCGCGACCACCTGCAGGCTGCGGTGTCGAATACTCTTGGCGGCCAGCCCCCGATGCTGGAGCGGGCCGTCTTTGTCGGCGGCATGTCTGAAGAAGACTGTGCGCGCATCGAGCAGCTGGCCCGCGATCGCTGGGACAGCCTGCACCGAGAACTGTTTGACCAGATGACCGCCGCGCTGGACGCCGCGCCGCAGCCGGGCACCCGGCGCATCCGGGTCGGCATCTATGCCTACCATGAAGACCAACAGTCACACGAAGGCGATACATTAGGGGCTGCCGAGCCAACAACAGCCAGGAAGGACCCCAAGAGATGAAGAAGCTCCTCACCGCAATTCTTGCGATGACCTGCGGGTTGCTCATCTCCTGCGGCGGCGGCTCGAGCGGCTTTGCAAGCCTTGGCAGTGGAAGCGGCGGCTCCGGCAGCACCGGCGGTGGAGGCGGCGGGGCCGGAAGCGGCGGCGGCCCGGGCTCCGGTGGCACCGGGGTGTACTCGGTATTCGTCGGCTCTGTCGGCGGCTTCGGCAGCATCATCGTCAACGGCGTGCACCACGACATTGCAACCGCCGACATCAGCATTGAAGACGGCACGACCCTCGAGCTGGGCATGACCACGCGCGTCACCGGCACTTCCACCGACGGGCTGGCCACCACGACCGCCACACAGGTTGTTTCCGCAGCCGACCTGCGCGGCACGGTCTCGGCCCTCAACCCCGGCGACGGCACCGACGGCACGTTCGAAGTGATGGGCATCCTGGTCACAACGGACAACTCCACCGTCTATGCCACAGCAACCGGCTTGACCGGCCTGACCGGAACTTCGACGCTGGCCAATGGCGACAACGTGCAGGTCCACGGCCTGCCAGGCGCGCCCGGCACGCTCAGGGCCACGCGCATCGAGCGGCTCGCCGCCTTGCCTTTGCCTGCGCCGGTTGTCTCGGGTACCGTCACCGGCCTCGACACGGCGTCCCGCACCTTCGTGCTCGGCAGCCTGACAGTCAACTTCTCCGCCGCAGCATTCTCCGGCGGCCTCACCGAGGCAACGCTTGCCAACGGCCAGATAGTGCGGGTGCGGGCCCTGGCGGCACCGGCGGGCGGAATCCTGCAGGCCTCGCAGGTCCAGCTCTGGTATGCAGTGCCAGTAACTGACGGCGTGCCGCTTGGCCTGGCCGGCATCGTCACGGATTTCGCATCGCTGGGATCGTTCAAGGTCATGGGTACACCGGTAGATGCCTCGGCAGCCACCATCACGGGCGGCCCCTCGGGCTCCATCGGCAATGGCGTGAAGCTTGAAATCACAGGCACGATGTCCGGCGGCGTGCTGGTAGCCACCAAGGTCCGGATCCGCCATGTGCCGGGCACAGGCGGGCCGGCCAACTTTGACGTCACGGGTGCGGTGGGCAACTACACGTCTGCCGCCAGCTTCCGGGTGCAGGGCCAGCCAATCGATGCCAGCGGCCCAGGTGTGGTCTTTACCAACGGCGCGGCAGGCGACCTGCGCAACGGCGTGCGCGTATCGGTCACCGGATCCAAAGTCGTCAGCGGTGTGCTGATTGCCGACCAGGTGACGTTCGAGTAGACCGCCGGGCGGGCAACGTAAGCAATCCGTTGCATGTCTCACACTGTATTGCGGCAGCGTCCTACACGCTGCGCGCAGTATGGCCTTAGTCTTCATTGATGGGATTTCTTCCCACTTTTGAACAACAGGCCAACCGGAGACGCCCCATGCAACTCATTCGTTCCCTTCAACTTTCGCTCGCGGCAGTGGTAGTCGCCACCCTGGCTGCGTGCGGCGGAGGAGGCGGCGATGCGCCGGCCGCCAACGGGACGCTGCGCCTGGCCATGACCGACGCGCCCTCCTGCGGCTTCGACGCAGTGAACGTGACCGTGCAGAAGGTCCGCGTCCATCAGAGCGGCAGCGCCGGTGACAGCGACGCAGGCTGGTCGGAAGTCGTGCTAAACCCCGCGCGCCGGATTGACCTGCTGACCCTTACCAACGGCCTGCTCGATGAACTCGGCCAGACCTCCCTGCCCGCGGGCAAGTACACCCAGCTGCGGCTGGTGCTGGCAGAAAACGGCGGATCCACACCGCTGGCGAATTCGGTGATCCCCACCGGCGGTACTGAAACCGCCCTCAAGACCCCGAGCGGCCAGCAGTCCGGCGTCAAGGCCAACATCAATATCGAAGTCGCCGCCAACACCCTGGCCGACTTCGTGATCGACTTCGATGCCTGCAAATCGGTTGTCACCGCGGGCGGCTCGGGCCAATACCTGCTCAAGCCGGTCGTCACCGTCATCCCGAGGCTGGTGTCCGGCGTCGCGGGCTTTGTTGACCCGACCCTGGTGAACGCCAGTACAACCGTCTCCCTGCAGCAAGGCGGCGTGATCATCAAGTCATCCATGCCGTCCAGCACCGGCAGCTTCCTGCTGCCTGCCGCTCCCGGCACCTACGCACTGGTGCTGGCCTCTCCGGGCCGTACGACCGCCATCGTCAACAGCGTGCCTGTGGTGACGGCCACAGTGACAAACCTGAACACAGCCGGCGCAGCCCTCAGCCCCGCCATGTCGCTCACAGGCACCGCCAACGGTACGGCACCTGCGGAGACTTTTGTCAGCGCATTGCAGCTGCTGACCGGCGGAGCCAGCGTGGACGTTACCGGCCGTTATGTTGACGGCACCACCGGCCAATACAGCCACACCCTGCCGGTTGATGCGCCCCGGGTCGCCACCTATGTGGCCCTGCCTGCATCGCTTGCGTTCACCGCCGACACGGCTGCCGCAGGCAAGTATGCGCTCAAGGCCAGCCTGACCGGGTTCGCAGACAAGTCGGCCACCCTGGCGACACTGACCTCCGGCGCAACCATCACGACGAACTTCACCTTCCCGTAAACCTTCCATCCACCACCAACCAAGGCTCCGATCATGACAACAACAAGCAAGCCCGCCCTGCTCCACAGCCTCGCCTTCGTGCTGGCCGGCATGTTCATCACCACAGGCGCGCTCGCCGAAAAGCCTGATGGCGCCGGAAACGGCAAGGGCAAGCCCGACAAGGCAGAAAAGCACCAGAAGCAGTCGAAGTCCAAAGGCCACAAGGACGGCGGCTCCGACCATGCCCGCGGCAATGACCACCAGGTCCGCGTCGGCGGGTATTTCAACGACGCGCAGCGCCCCGTGGCCCGCAGCTACTTCGAGAACCAGTACCGCGCGGGCCGCTGCCCGCCCGGCCTCGCCAAGAAGAACAATGGCTGCATGCCTCCGGGCCAGGCGCGCAAATGGTCTGTGGGCCAGCCGCTTCCGCGTCAGGTCGTGTACTACAGCCTGCCGCCCGCCGTGGTCGTCCAGCTTGGGCCGCCGCCCCAGGGCCACCGCTATGTGCGCGTGGCAGCCGACATCCTGCTGATCGCGATTGCCACACAACTCGTGGTGGATGCCATCCAGTACAACTGAGTACCTGACGCAACAGGGCGCGACAAGGCGCTTCGGGGTAGCATCGCAGCACTTCACTGCGAAAGAGTTGCGATGCGCCTACCTCTCACCCTGCCCGTCCTCATTGCAGCCCTGTGCGCCAGTGCCGGCGCGCAGGCTTCCGACATCAAGGTCCTGACGGCGGGCGCGTTCAAATCCGTCCTGCTGGCCGAGGTGCCCGAATTCGAGAGGCAGACCGGCCACAAGGTCAGTGTGCTGAACGACACGGCCGGCGCGCTGCTGCGGCGCATCAAGGGCGGCGAGGCCTTTGACCTGGCCGTGCTGACACCTGCCGTGGTGGACGAGCTTGTGAAATCAGGCGAACTCGCTGCCGGCACGTCGGCACCGGTTGCCAGGGTGGGCATTGGCGTTGCAGTAAAAAAGGGCGCGCCGCTCCCCGACGTTTCCACCACCCAGAACTTCAGGCAGGCCCTGCTCTCGGCCCGCGCAGTCGCCTATATCGACCCGAAGGCCGGCGGCACCAGCGGCATCTACCTGGCGCAGCTCTTTGAACGCATGGGCATCGCCGCGCAGGTCAACCCTAAAGCGGTGCTGGTGCCCGGCGGCTACACCGCAGAGCGGCTTGTCACTGGCGAGGCCGACATCGCGGTGCAGCAGATGAGCGAGCTGGTTGCCGTGGACGGCGCGCAGGTCGCCGGCCCGCTGCCTGCCGAGGTACAGAACTACACCATCTATGCAGGCGCCATCGGCAGCAAGGCGGCCGAGCGTGCGGCCGCCATGCAGTTGCTCACCGCATTGCAACGGCCCGGCATCCGGCCCGTGCTGGAGTCAAAAGGCCTGATGGCCCCCTGAACTTCAGCCCATCAGGCTCACATGGGCTGAGACCACGCGCCAGCCCTCGGGCATGCGCACCCAGGTCTGGCTCTGGCGCCCGGTCTTTGTGCTGCCACTGCGGCGGAACTCGATGTTGGCCACCGCATGGTCGCGGCCAAAGCTCGTGACCTGCCGCGCCGTGACCTCGCGCTCGAGGTTGACGGCTGGCCGGCCCTGCCGGAATGCGCGGATGGCGTCATAGCCGTAGAGGTTTTCACCGGCGCCGTAGCGCAGCGTCAGCGGCGAGACCCAGAAGAGTTCGTCCAGCACGGGCACGTCGTTGGTCACCAGCGCCTTCTCGTACCGGTCGAACACGGCCTCCACCTCGGCCAGCACCTCGGGAATATTCACCTGCATCACTTGCCACCCCAATGGACAAATCGCCGCTCGGCCAGGATGAACACCAGGTTCATCACATAGCCAAGCAGCCCCGCAGCAAAGATGGCTGCGTACATCTCGGGCATGTCGAAAATCATCTGCGCATTCATGACGCGCTGGCCCAGGCCGTCGGTCGAGCCGATGAACATCTCGGCCACGATCACGATCACCAGCGCCAGCGAAACGCCCGAGCGCATGCCCACAAACACCTGCGGCATCGACTCCAGCAGCGTCACATCCGTCAGCACCCGAACCCTGGGCGCGCCCATCACGCGCGCCGCCAGCTGCCGCTGCTTGCGCGCACCCATGACACCGTAGGCCACGTTGAACAATATCACCAGCGCCGCGCCGAAGGCCGCCACCGCAATCTTGGTCTTCTCGCCCACGCCGAAGATCACCAGGAACAGCGGGAACATGGCCGACGCCGGCGTGGAACGGAAGAAGTCGATGGCGAACTCGATGGACTCATACAGCCCGCGCGACGAGCCCAGCACGATGCCCAGCGGCACGGCGATCACCAGCGCAATGCTGAATGACAGCAGCGTGCGCACGATGGTCTTCCAGAAATCCGCGCCCAGCGTGCCCTGGGTGATGCCCTTCCAGAAGGCCGCGAAAGTCTCCACCGGCGACGGCAGCAGCACAGGGTCCACCGCGCGCGATGCATGAAGCAGCCACCAGCCCAGCACCAGCACCAGCACACCGATCAGCGGCCGCAGCCGCGCAAACCATTTCTCCGACATCATTTGCGCACCTCCCGCTGGAAGATGTCCAGCGCCTGCGTCTTCACCCGGATGAAGTCCTCACCCACGGTGGTGTCCGCCGTGCGGGGGCGCGGCACGTCAAACTTGAGCCGCTCGGCCACACGGGTCGGCCGCTTGGTCAGCAGCAGGACCTCGTCGGCCAGCAGCACGGCCTCGTCCAGGTCGTGCGAGACCAGCAGCGTGGTCACGCTGCGCTCGGTCAGCACCTTCTGCAGCCGGCCGCGCAGGAACATCACCATTTCATAGTCAAGCGCCGAGAACGGCTCGTCCAGGAACAGCACCTCCGGGTCCACCACCAGTGCCCGCATGATCGACACCAGCTGCTGCTGGCCGCCCGACATTTCATACGGGTACCGGTTCAGGTCGAACTGCACCTCGAAGCTCTCGACAAGGCGGTCCAGCCGCGCCTGCCGCTCGCCCTTGGGAATGTCCAGGTACTGCAGCGGGTAGCGGATGTTGTCGATGGCGCGCATCCAGGGGAACACCGCCTCGCGGTAGTTCTGGAACACATAGCCGATGCGCGTCTCGGAGGCTTCCTTGCCCTCGAACAGGATCTGCCCGGCGTCATACGGCAGGATGCCCGAGATCATGTTGATCAGCGTGCTCTTGCCGCAGCCGTTGGGCCCGAACACCGACACGATGCGGCCCTTGGGAATGTCAAGGTCGAAGTTGTCGTAGATCGTCGCACCGCCGAACTTCTTGCTCAGGCCGCGCACCGTGATGTGGGTGCCTTCCGGGTACCAGCGGCGCGATGTCTCTGCCATCAGAAGGCCTTCACGACGGACTTGCCGTCAATCTTGTCCTTGATCACGCCCAGCTCGGTGCCGATGTCCAGGAATTTCTGGAAGTCCGACACATCGGCCGTGCTCAGGTCCTTGGTCATGATGATGCGCGGCAGCGGCACCACGGCGGCCAGCTCGGGCGGCACCTTCATGCCTGCAATCAGGTAGCCGCGGGTGCTGCTGTCAGACTGCGCTTCCTTCACGCCGCGGGCCCAGGCATCGGCAAAGCGCCGGGCCACGTCGGGCCGCTCGGCGATGAACTTGTCGGACAGCACCGCGCCTGCGGCGAAGGCGCGAGCCTCCTTGCGACCCAGCAGGTAGGTGGAGATGACGCCGGTCTCGACGCGGCGGCCGATCTTCTGGCCGACCATGATTGTGGCCGAAGGTTCCAGCGTATAGCCGCCGTCGAAGGTGCCGGCCTGCAGCACCGACAGGTGCATGTTGATTGGCTGCTCCTGGATGGTGAAGTCGGTGCCTTCCACCAGGCCGACCTTCTTGAGCACCGCGCGCGCCGCGCCGATGTTGGCCGGGCCGGGCGCCGAGAACAGCTTGAAGCCGCCCTTGAAGTCCTTCAGCGACTTGGCCGTGCTCGACGACTTGACGACGAACTGCTCGATCACGTTCTGCGAGTTCTGGCCGTTCAGCGAGATGTACTTGAGCGTCTTCGGGCGGCGCGCTTCCATGTTGGCGCCTTCCAGCGTCACCAGGTTGGCGGCGCCGTCAATGCTGCCGGCCACGATGGCCTGCACCGTCAGCGGGTGGCTGGTCATCGGGATCTCCTCGACCTCGATGTCGGCCTGGCGGAAGTAGCCGCGGTTCTGCGCAATGTAGAACGGCAGCGCCGCGCTGGACGGGAACACGCCGAACTTGACGCGGTCGGCCGCCATGGCGGGCACCAGTGTGGCTGCAGCAGCTGCGGCAACCAGGCCTTTGGCCAGCAGGGAAAGAAATTGTGAGCGTTGCATGGGGAACTCCAGTTCAAGGTAGAAAAATCAGGAAAGGGGAATGCGCGGGTAAGCCTGCGCATCGAAAAATGATTGCCCTGCGCGGTACCGGCGGGCGTCAGACATGTCGGGCGGCGCACCGGCCTCGATGGCGCCTTCAAACGTCAGCTCCAGCTGCACGCCGCTCGGGTCGTACACGAACAGCTGCCACAGCGAGGTGCCCGGCACGAGGAACTCGCGCCATGCCAGGCCCGCCTGGCGAAACCGCGCCACATAGGCGTGGTAGCCCGCGCAGCTGAGCGAGATGTGGTCAATGGCCGCCGTGCCGGCGTCAACCCGGCCACTCGCGCCCAGCGCCGGCCCGCCTGCATAGATGTGCACGATGGCCTGGCCGCCCGGCTGCCCGCAGGCCAGCCAGGCGCCGGGGTAGCCGAAGTCCGGGCGCGGCACCGGGCGCAGGCCGATCACGCGCGTCCAGAACGCCAGCGTGGCGTCGAGGTCGGCCGTCTTGATGGCCAGGTGGAACAGGCCCAGGGTGAGCGCGCCGTCGGCGGGAGCGCCGCCATCCGGGATGCCGGGTGCCGCATTGGTCATGGCGCCTCCGCCGGCAGCGGCACGTCGCGGTACAGGCGCGACAGGTCGGCCAGGAACTGCGGCCCGGTTTTCCAGGCAGCGCCGGCCACAGGGTCGGCGCCGGCCAACATGGTGTCGGTGGCGTCGATGGACAGCTGCATCGCAAACCGGATGCGCTCTGCACGCGCGGCCGCGACCTGCTGCAGCCAGCGGCGCGGCGACAGCTTGCCCGTGCGCACCGCCGCTTCAAGCAGCAGCGCGGCGCAGCTTGCATCTTCAATGGCCTGTGTCGCGCCCTGGCCCAGTGTGGGCGCCATGCCGTGGGCGCTGTCGCCCAGGTACAGCACGTCGTGCCCCGCCTCGGCAAACAGCACATCGGACTCCTGCATGCGGGCCCAGTGCGCATCGGCCAGCGTGCCGCACATGGCGTCCAGCAGCCAGGCCACCTGCGGGCTGGCGGCGCCGTGCGCCGGCTGGTATGTGGCGCGCATCACGGCCTCGGTTTTCCATTCGTCGCGGATCGCCTCGCCCGGCTCCACCGGGAAGGTCGCGGCAATGTAGATGTGGCCCGGCGGCACCCGGAAGGCCAGCAGCCGGTGCGGGCCGTTGAACCACTGCTCGTAGTCGTCCACCAGCCCGCCGCTGGTGTCTTCCACCAGGGTGCGCAGGATGGCCACGCCCACATGGCGCGGCGCCGGCAGGCCCGAGAAGGCGGCGCGTGTGGCCGAGTAGCGGCCGTCGGCGCCCACCAGCAGGTCTATGTTGTCGATCTCGTGCGTGGTACCGCCCTGCTCCCACACCACCCGGGTTCGCGGCGCGCCGCCCGAGGCGGGGCCTATGGAGGTGACCTCGCAGCCGTAATGCACCGTGGCGCCGGCTCCAGCGCGCAGCACCCGGTACAGCTCGGACCAGCGGATGCGCACACCGGCGTTGTCGGCCACCTGGGCCAGCGGCAGGTTGAAAAGCTCGGTGCCGTCGGCCAGCGACACGCGCCAGCTGCTCCAGGGCAGGCTGGCCGCCAGCACTTCGCCGGCCAGCGCGGCATCGCAGTGCGCCAGGGCCTTGATGGCATTGGGCCCCACGTTCAGGCCGGTGCCCGACTCGGAGTGGTCGTCGGGGCCCACCTTTTCAAGGCAGGTCACCTCCAGCTGCGGCAAGGTGGCCAGCCGGCGCGCGAGGATGGCGCCGGCAACGCCTGCGCCGAGGATCACGACTTTGAGCTTGTGCGGGTTCTGGTTGGAGGGCATGTGATTCAGTGGTCAAGGGGCCAGCGTGCATGCCATGGCCTCAGGGATTCGTAATGCAAGCCCAATGCCAGCAGCTGTGCGTCGGCACCGTGCGGGCCAATCAGCTGGAAGCCGATGGGCAGGCCGGTGCGCGACGGGTTGCCGGGCAAGGCCAGCGCGGGCAGCCCTGCGGCATTGGCAAAAGCGGTGAAAACCGCATGGCCGCGGCCGTCCACCGGCTGTCCGGCGATGACGGGCGGATGCGTGTCATGGGCGGGCCACGGCAGTGCGGCGGCGGCAGGCGTCAGCACCATATCGAAGCGCCGGAACAGGCTGTCCATGCCGGCGGACAGCTCGCGCACCAGTCGCTGCGCGGCAAAAAGCTCGGTCGCCCGCAGCGCGCGGCCGCACTGCAGCAGGGCCAGCACGGACGGGGTCATGGCAGCCTCATTGCCGGCGACATCGCCCAGCACAGAGGCAAGGCCGGTGCTGCTGATGACGGGCCAGGCGCCGCTGTTGAAGGCCTCGATGCAGGCAGGCGCGGCCTCCTCCACCACCAGGTGGCCGAGTTCACGCAGTGCCTGCGCTGCGGCATCGGTGCTGGCCAGGACTTCCGCGTCCACCGGGCCATGGCCGATGGCGCGCCAACAGGCGATGCGCAGCGATGCGGGCTGCGCCGGTGCCGCGGCTTGCGCAAGAGGCCCCGCACCGATGATGCCCATGGCCAGCACCAGGTCGCCGATGGTGCGCGCGACGGGGCCGATGACCTCCATACCCGGCAGTATCTCCGGCAGGCCATCGCTGCGCGGCACCATGCCCCACGAAGGCTTGAAACCGGCGACGCCCGTGTGGCTGGCAGGCCGGCGGATGGAGCCACCGCCATCGGTGGCAAGCGCCAGCGGGCCGATGCCGCAGGCCACCGCCGTGACCGCGCCGCCGCTGGAGCCGCCGGGCGTGAGCGCCAGGTCCCAGGGGTTGCGGGTGGCGCCGTGCAGCGCATTGTCTGTGTAGCCCTGCAAGGTGAACTCGGGCACATTGGTCTTGCCCAGGATAACGGCGCCGGCCGCGCGCAGGCGCGCCACGGGCGACTCGTCGGCCGCCGGCATGAAGCCCTCATACAAGCGGCTGCCCCAGCGGCAGGGCAGCCCAGCCACGGGGATGTTGTCCTTGACGGTGAGCACCACACCGTCGAGCAGCGACAGCGGCTCGCCCCGCTTCCAGCGCAGGCCGCTGGCGCGAGCGGCGCTGCGGGCACCGTCCAGGTCCAGCGCGACCAGCGCGTTGACCTGCGGCTGAACCGCGTCCAACCGCGCCAGTGTTTCGTCCAGCACGGCTTCGGGCGTGAGGCTGCCGGCTGCAAAGGCTGCGCCCAGTTCGCCGGCTGAAAGCTTCCAGGCACGCATGGTCAGACGGCCTCCGCGATCACCGCGACAAGGCCGCCGCCGTCCGGCCCCTGGTGCTCGGCGCCGCCGGACACAAAGATGCGGCCGTCACCCAGCACGCCGGCCACCAGGCCGCCTACGGCCCCGCGAATGTGCCGCTGCGCATTGATGTCGGTGTCGTCCAGCATGGTGTGGCGCGCGCCGCGCACATGGCCGCGGCGGTCGGGTTCGCATTTGACAAAGGCTGCAGCGACGCGGCCTTGCTGCTCACGCGCCAGTTGCGGCGTCGCAGCCAGGCCCAGGCCTGCCAGCGCGCGGGTCACGGCCCCCAGGTCCAGCGCGTCCTGCATCGGCTCGCAGGCCATGCGCAACGGGCCGCTCCAGGCCGCGCTGCGGCCGAGCAGCACCACTTCATTGGCTTCCACCTCCACACCGCAGGAGATGCTGGCACGGTTGCAGAACACGCCGAAGTCGGACAGCAGCGCGCCCTCCAGCGCCGGGTCGTCGGCCACCTCCCCCAGCGCCAGCGCCACGCCCAGTGCGCCGGCCGCGCGCGACAGCGCCATCGACCGGTTGGCATCGGCGCTGGCCACCGTGTGGCCGGCCGCGATGGCCGCCTGGGCGCGCGCCGAGGTCACGCATGGGCCCTTGACCTGCACAAAGCTCACATCTGCGGGCTTGTCTATCCCGGCGTCCTTCATCGCCGCGCGCACCGCCTCAGCCACGCTGCGCACCTGCGCCCAGCGGCCGACGTCCTGCGCCGGCAGCGGTGCGCTCAGGGCGCGGCCCAGCGCCAGCGAGGGGCCGGGCGCCGCGCCCTGCGGTGCCGCACCGCGGGCGAATACGACGTAATGCGGGCTCAGCACGCCTTCAGTACCGCCGGACAGGATGCATGGCAGCTCGCGCAGCAGTTGCTGCGGGTCACGCCCGAGGCGGGCACCCAGCAGCGCCATCAGGCTCTGGGTGAAGTATCCGCGGGTGAAGTCGTTGACCCCGCCGTTGCCTTCGGTCTTGCCGATGACGGCGGCCACGTCGGCGGCGTCCAGCGTGCCATCGTCCAGCAGCGCGGCAAGCGCCGAAAGGTCCCCGGGGTGGGCCATGGACAGGCGCAACACGCGCAACTGCCGAAGCGCGGCGGGGGGTGTTTTGGGCGTCGGAACATCAGGCATGGGGCCGAGTATGGGCACCCGGGGCGAGATGATCTAGCTCATAATTTCGCTCGGAGCGAGCGCAAATTGTGTGCACTCAGCCTGTTCAGGGCTCCAGCTCTGCCATCCGCGCCACCAGCGCTTCAGTGAACGACAGTGTGGCAATCGGCGGCATGCGCCCGTTGCGCGCCGCCAGGATCAGCCGGCTGCCCACGAGGCCGGCGTCCGTCAGCGGAATCGACACCAGGTCGCCGCTGCGCACCTCCTTCAGGGTGCCGATCTGGAACTGGAAGCTGATCGCCCCGGTCTGCATGGTGAATTCCTTGAGCATCTGCACTGTGCTCGCCTCCAGCGCGATCTTCAGCGTCAGGGCGCTGCGCGCCATCGCGGCGTCCAGCAGGCGCCGGCTGCCGAACGACCGGTCGCCCAGCGCAACGGTGTATTTCTGGCAGTCGGCCAGCCGCAACGTCTTGCGTTTGGCCAGCGGGTGGTCGGGCCGCAGCATGGCACACAGCGGCTGCTCCAGCGCGGCGATCACACGCAGGCTGTCGGACGGCTCCGGGTCGTGCACCAGCACCAGCTCCACCTGGTCGGCCAGCAGCGCGGTGACAAGCTGCTGCGTCACGCCCGAGACCACCTGGAATGTCACGCCCGGATGGGCCTGCTGGTAGTGCGCAATCGTCGCGGGCACCAGGTCAAAGGCCACCGACTCGGCGCAGCCCATGCGCACCGTGCCGCGCACCAGCCCGCGCAGCTGCTCGATCTGCGAGCCGGCCGACCGCAGCTCCGCCAGGCCGCGGCGCACCGTATTGACCAGGACCTCGCCCGCCGCGGTGAGGCGCACGCCGCGCGGCAGGCGCTCGAACAGCGGTGTGCCCGCCTCGGCCTCCAGCTCCAGGATCTTGCGGTTCAGCGCCGTGGACGCGACATGCAGCTTTTCCGCCGCCTTGCGGATCGATCCGGCACGGGCGACAGCGTCGAGGTACACGTAGGAGCGGGGTGGGTGCAGCATGGGGTGTTGCCGTCAGAAGTCTTTGCGCTGGTCCAGCAGCCAGTCCCGGTCAATGAACCGGGCCAGGTAATCAATGTCGCGGGAACTCACACCGGCGCCGCTGAACCCTTGCTTCCAGCCGGCAACGCATCGGCAAACTTCACCCACGATCTGCCGGGCCTGCGCCGGTTTCAACCCGAACTGTGCGCAGGACGACGTGGCATTGACCAGCGACGATTCATTGCCGAGCGTGCCCACCGCGAGCATCTGGTAGCCCAGGCCCTGCGCCGTCGGCAACACGTCAAACGCAGGCGCCAGCAGGTATGTGCCGTCACCCTGCCGCAGCAGTGCATGGTTCTTCTCGTGGTCGTCAGTGTTGTCAATGAGGATGTTGAACACCATGCGGCGGAAAAGCTGCTCCTGCTGGGCCGCGATCTTGCCGGCGGGCGCAAGGCGGCGCAGCAACTGGGCCAGCTCCGGGTAGCCCATGGGCTCACCCGCAGCGCGCAACGCCACGTGGGCAGACACGGCATGAACCCGTGCCTCACCGACCCTGTCGAACCGCTGGATAGCCACTGCATGGCCGCTGGCCAGCTTCAAGGCGCGCGTAGGCGCTGCATCGATCCCGCATGCGCGAGCCAGCGTCATCGCCGCATGCTCGATCATCGGCGCGTCCATCTCATCGTCTTCCGGGAATTTCACAAGCCACGGCTGGCCGTCCATCTGGATCAGCGACTTCGGCCTTGCGCCGCCAAGTGATGCGCCGGGCCGCACCAGCCGGCGCTGCAGTTCGGGCACAGGCTCGTTTGCCAGCACCATGCGCACCACCTCGGCCATCCGCTCCAGCTGATCAAAGGCCGGAGCCGGGCCGCGATGCCATGGAACATAGGCTTGTGCGCTCTGGCTTACGCCCAGCGCGCCGTACCGGTCGTCACCGGCAAACAGCAGGTATTCAAGCAGGGAAAGCCGGGACGTGACCTCGAACTTCCGGATGACCCGCTCGCCCCAACGGTCCGGCCGGGCATCGTCCACGGCGCCCGCTGCGAAGTCCGGCGCCGGCGGCACAAAGAGCTGGTCGGCCAGCGGCAGGTCTTCACTCAATGCGACGCCCGAGCGCAGCCACTCGCGGCCATAGCGCAAGGCCACACCCCGGCCGTTCAGGGCAAGGCTGATTTCACCGACGGGTCGCGGGCTTGCCGGCTCAGCGAGCCACCAGAGATGAAGAACGTCCCCGGGAACGTAGGTGTCAGCCATGGCGCGCCCCCATGCGGCGATAGCGCTCGCGAGCCTGGCTCACATCGGCCTCCAGTGCGGCAAGGTCATGCTGCGGGTCCGCCAATGCGGCGAGCGCCTCCTGCCGGTTGATCAGCCACAAGGCCGTCGCATAGATGCCTGCCGACACCGAAGGATCGCCCTTTTCCATGCGCATGAGGGTGGGGACGGAGACGCTCAGTCGCTGGGCCCACTCCCGCAGCGACTGCTTGCGCCGCTTGCGCGCCGTGCCAAGGTCGCCGCCGAGCCGGCGCAGCGCCGCAGCGCTGGCGGCGGGCATTACAGCAACAGAAGGCGAAACTTGAGACATTCCATATAGTTTACCTAAATCCATTTTTTGTTCAACTATATGTTCATATTTATAGATCAATGGATAGCGGCGCAAGCGCCCCCGCTTATGCGGCCTAATACACCCATGAAGAACATCTCGGGCCGCCGCCGCCTCATCACCGCCATCCTGCTGACCCTGGCCCTGACGGGCGGCGTCATTCGCGTATTTGCGCCGCAGCCTTCGCTGCTGCGCGACTTTGGCACGCTGCTGCTGGTGCTGTGGCTGCCCATCATCGGCAACATCATTGCCTGGAGCGTGGCGCGCTGGCATGCGCGCAAGCCGGCACCGCCGGGGTTTGACACGGCCAGCCCGTTTGAGCCGTCGGCCCGCATTGAACTCACGCTGCTGGCAGCGGCCGTCCCGGCCGCCAGCAGGCCCATTCCGCCGGGCCTGTTCCCCTGCGTGCTCGCTGTGGGCAACACCGGGTTCACCGCAAGGCTGCGGGTGCCGGCAGACGCAGTGCCCGAGCCTGAAGTCCCCGCAGTCCTGGACGTGCAACTTCTCCGCCCGGACCTTGCGCTGGCCACGCTTTCGGCCGGGGCGGAGTTTGTGCTGATTGCCGGGCGGACGACGCTGGGGCGTGGTGTGGTGCTGGGTAGCTCTGGTTCGATACGCGAAGCCGACCTCGAAAAAAGCGACCGCGCACTCAAGGACCGCATGGCCTTTCTATCTGGCGCACTGTCGGCGTGTCACCTGAAAGCAAACGAGGCGATGGACGCATCTTCAGGGGATGGCCTTGCCTGAGCTCAAGCGGGGCCAGGTATGGGAAGTCGATTTCGCGCCGCAAACGCATAAAGAGGAACTCGACTTGCTGGTCGACCAGATACGCACGATCGCCAACCGGCGAATCATGGGTTTGAAGCCCGTGGCCGAGTTTTCCCGCGCCCACATGAAGCGGGTTGAAGAAGCACTGCGCATCCTGACCAGCGAGTGACTCCTGCTGATCCCGCCATGGAAGGAAGTAAGCTCGCACCATGAACAAACGGGCTTGGCTGCGCCTCGGCGCAAAATCAGTGCACGACATCGCGTCGATCGGGTTTGGCGGCGCGCTGGCGGCATGCCTTGTCATCAACCTCACGGCGAACCTTGCATCACCGGGGGAGTTCCAGGCGACCCGGCAAGTCTTCTCTGCAATTGCCCGGTACATCCTGATTCCATCAATGGCCGTTGTGGTGGTCAGCGGCCTGATTGCCCTGGCTGCGACGCAAGGCTACAGGGACGCCGGCTGGGCCTGGCTGAAGGCCTTGCTGGGCATGAGCGTTTTTGTGTCCACGCTGATGGTTGCGGGCTCTGCAGGTGAAGGCGGCGAGCTTGCCACTGCAGCCTCCTCCTCCGATATGGCCGCGCTGCAGCGACTGCTGCGCGCCGAACGCATCACGCTCTGGCTGCTGATCGCGCTGATCGTGGTAAATGTGGTGTTGGCGGTGTGGCGGCCGAAGCTGATGGTCAAGATTCGCTGAGCCAGACCACGCAGGCGTCAAGACTCAGGGGGCTGACGCCTCACCAGCAGATCCCTCGCCGCCGTTTGGATTGCGGAGCGCACACTGAGACAGGCCGGGAACAATTCCAGGAGATCCAACAATAGGATCAGAAAAAAAAGGCCTGCAATTCCTCGCAGGCCTTTTCATTTTTTCTGGTGGGTGATGCAGGGTTTGAACCTGCGACCCCTGCCGTGTGAAGGCAGTGCTCTACCGCTGAGCTAATCACCCGAATCCGGTGTTTCCTGTCTCCAGGAAAGCCTCGGATTATGCCACAGCTTCCGGGGCCACCACCCTCCAGACGGTCTTGCCGCCTGAAGCCTTGTCCAGCTGCTTGAGCATCTCGTCGTGGGCGGCGGCTTCCTGCTCGTTGGCCACCAGCACCGGCAGGTCAAAGGTGCTGAGGTCGATGCGCACCACATTGCTGCCTTCCGCGTCTGCGCTGCCCATATCAATCAGCAGTGCGTCCTGCCCTCGGGTGAGGTTGATGTACACGTCGGCCAGCAGCTCGGCGTCCAGCAGGGCGCCGTGCAGGGTACGGCCGGAGTTGTCCACGCCGAGACGGTCGCACAGGGCGTCCAGGCTGTTACGCTTGCCGGGGTACATCTCCTTGGCCATCAGCAGCGTGTCGGTCACGCTGCCCACGCAGGTCTTGATGTTCGGCCGGCCGATCAGCTCCAGTTCCTTGTTCAAAAAGCTCACGTCGAACGCGGCGTTATGGATGATGACTTCCGCCCCCTGCAGATAGTCCATCAGCTCGTCGGCGATGGCTGCAAACTTGGGCTTGTCGCGCAGGAACTCGTTGCTGATGCCGTGGACCTTGAGTGCGTCTTCATGGCTGTCGCGCTCGGGGTTCAGGTAAAAGTGCTTGTTGTTGCCGGTGAGCTTGCGGTTGAGCAGCTCGACGCAGCCGATTTCAATGATGCGGTCCCCGTTGTCTGCGGAGAGGCCGGTGGTTTCAGTGTCGAGGACGATTTGGCGCATGGGGACAATGCTAACGCAGGCGCGGGCCGTGGCCACCCCGTGGCGTGACGTGCAGTTGGGTATATTCGACGCCCATCACGGCCATCTTGAACAGGAAACAGGCCCATGCCCCAGAGCACCGGAATCCCATGGAAGGCAGGCGCACTCGCACTGTGCCTGGCGGCCGCCATGGCAGCCCATGCCTCGCCGCAGGCCGCCCCCTGCCCCAAGGACGTACCCGCCGGCACGCGCTGCTTCAGCGGCTGGGATGCAGCAGGCGCCGGCTACTGGATAGCCCTGCCCCAGGACTGGCACAAGGTACTGGTGATGCATGCGCATGGCGGCCCGGAGCTGGGCCCGCCGCGCCTGGAGCGCAGCGCAGAAGACCTCACCCGCTGGGCAGTGACGGTCAAGGCAGGCTACGCCTGGGCCGGCTCGACCTACCGGCGCGGCGGCTACGGCGTGACCATGGCCGCCGAAGACACCGAGCGGCTGCGCAAGCTGTTCATTGACTCGTTCGGCCAGCCGCGCCGCACCCTGCTGCACGGCCAGAGCTATGGCGCGGCCGTGGCCTCCAGGGCCATCGACCTGTATGGCAACCGGGGCTACGACGGCGTGCTGCTCACCAGCGGTGTCCTCGGCGGCGGCGAGCGGACCTACGGCTTTCGGCTGGACCTGCGTGTGGTGTACCAGTATTTCTGCAGGAATCACCCCCGCCCGGACGAGCCGCAGTACCCGCTGTGGCAGGGGCTGCCGCTGGACGCCAGGCTCACCCGCGACGAGCTCACCGCCCGTGTGGACGAATGCACCGGGGTGCGCAAGCCCGCCGCGCAGCGCACGCCGCAGCAGGCAACCAACCTGGCGGCCATCACCAAAGTGACAGGCATTGCCGAGCGCTCGCTGGTGCCGCACCTGGCCTGGGGCACATGGCATTTCCAGGACGTGACGCAAAAGCGGCTGGACGGGCGCAACCCGTTCGACAACACGCGTGCCCGGTACACAGGTTCTACAGACGACGCGGCGCTCAACGCCGGTGTGCTGCGCTATGCCGCCGACCCTGCCGCCGTGCAGGCCCTGAACGCCGACAGCCTGCCCAGCGGCAAGCTGCCCCTGCCGGTGCTGACCTTCCGCGCCAGTGGCGACCCGACAGCGTTTGTCGAACTGGCGAGCGAGTACGGCAAGATCGTCAACGCCGCAGGTTCATCGGCTTCGCTGGTCCAGGTGTTCAGCGATGAGTCGGAGCACAGCTTCCTGTCCGAGCCGCAGTACCCTGCGCTGTTCGATGCGCTGCTGGCCTGGGTGGAAAAGGGCGAGAAGCCGTCGCCGGCGGGGCTGGCTGCGGCGTGCAGGACCTATGAGCCAAGGTACGGTGCGGGCTGCCGTATCAGGCCCGACTATGTGGCGGCTCCGCTGGACAGCCGGCTCGCGCCGCGCTGACCGGGCTACGCCGCCACCCCGGCAGGCCGAGGGGCGCACGGGCCAGGGCAATGGCGAGGTCACGTCACCTCAATGATTTTCCTTGGCGTGGTTGATGGAGTACTTGGGTATCTCCACCGTCACGTCTTCCTGCGCCAGGATGGCCTGGCACGACAGGCGCGAGTTGGGCTCCAGGCCCCAGGCGCGGTCCAGCAGGTCTTCCTCGCTCTCGTCCAGCTCATTGAGCGAGTTGAAGCCCTTGCGCACGATGACGTGGCAGGTGGTGCAGGCGCAGCTCATGTCGCAGGCGTGCTCGATGTTGATGTTGTTGTCCAGCAGGGCTTCGCAGATGCTGGTGCCCGTGGGCGCATTCACCTCGGCGCCCTGCGGGCAGTATTCGGGGTGGGGCAAAATCTTGATGACTGGCATTACAGCGTCTCCACGTTCTTTCCGGCCAGGGCTTTTTGAATGCCGTGGTTCATTCGTTCCGCTGCAAAGGCCTCGGTGCCCTTGGCCAGCGCTGTCGTTGCGGCCTCGATGGTCTTGGCGTCCTGGCTGGCTGCCACCGTCGCGCGCAGCTGGGCCATGAGCGCATCGATGTCTTCGCGCTCCTGCGTGCCCAGCAACGCACCATCGGCATTGAGCGCACTCTGCGTGGCCAGCAGCATGCGGTCGGCATCGACGCGGGCCTCGGCCAGCGCGCGGGCCTGCATGTCTTCGGTGGCGGTGGCAAAGCTGTCCTGCAGCATCTTCGCGATCTGGTCTTCCGACAGGCCGTAAGACGGCTTCACATCGATCTTTGCTTCCACGCCGCTGCCCTGCTCCTTTGCGCTGACGCTGAGCAGGCCGTCAGCATCCACGGTAAAGGTCACGCGGATGCGCGCCGCGCCGGCCGCCATCGGCGGGATGCCGCGCAGCTCGAAGCGCGCCAGGCTCCGGCAGTCGGCCACCAGGTCGCGCTCGCCCTGCACCACATGCAGTGCCAGCGCGGTCTGGCCGTCCTTGTAAGTGGTGAAGTCCTGCGCCATGGCGGTGGGAATGGTCTGGTTGCGCGGCACGATGCGCTCCACCAGGCCGCCCATGGTCTCGATACCCAGCGACAGCGGGATGACGTCGAGCAGCAGCAGGTCGCCCGCACCGTTGTTGCCGGCCAGCTGGTTGGCCTGGACGGCGGCGCCCAGCGCCACAACTTCATCAGGGTTCAGGTTGGTCAGCGGCTCGTGGCCGAAAAACTCGGCCACCATGCGCTGTATTTGCGGCATGCGGGTGGAGCCGCCGACCATGACGACGCCCTTGATCTCGTCCTTGCCCAGCTTCGCATCGCGCAGGGCCTTGCGCACGGCCTGCATCGTGCGGGCGGTCAATGCTGCAGTGGCTGATTCAAAGTCTGCCGTGGTCACGTCAAGCGTCACCGGCTTGCCGGACACCTGCGCGCTGAAGGTGGCGGGGCTTGCCGCAGAGAGCGCCTCCTTGCAGGCGCGAGCCGCCATCTTGACGGCGGCCTTGTCGTTCGGGGTCACCGCGGCAATACCGGCCTGCTGCAGCACCCAGTCGGCCAGCGCACGGTCATAGTCGTCGCCGCCCAGTGCGGAGTCACCACCGGTGGCAATCACCTCGAACACGCCCTGCGTCAGCCGCAGGATGGAGATGTCAAAGGTGCCGCCGCCCAGGTCGTACACCGCATAGATGCCTTCGCTGGCATTGTCCAGGCCGTAGGCTATGGCGGCCGCCGTCGGCTCGTTGATGAGGCGCAGCACATTCAGGCCAGCCAGCTGCGCGGCGTCTTTCGTGGCCTGACGCTGAGCATCGTCAAAGTAGGCAGGCACGGTGATTACTGCGCCAAAGATGTCGTCGTTGAAGGTGTCTTCAGCACGGAAGCGCAGCGTGGCCAGGATCTCGGCGCTCACTTCCACCGGCGACTTCTCGCCATGCGCGGTCTGCAGGCTGACCATGCCGGGCTTGTCCACAAAGGTGAAGGGCAGCTTCTCGCGGCCGGCAATGTCGTTCAGGCCACGGCCCATGAAACGCTTGACGGACGCAATGGTGTTCTGCGGGTCGTTGGCCTGCTCGGCCTGCGCGGCAAAGCCGATCTGGCGGCCGTTGTCGGGCAGGTAGCGCACGACCGACGGCAGGATGACGCGGCCTTCTTCATCGGGCAGGCATTCGGCCACGCCGTTGCGCACGGCCGCGACGAGCGAGTGCGTGGTGCCGAGGTCAATGCCCACTGCGATGCGACGCTGGTGCGGGTCGGGGGACTGGCCGGGTTCTGATATCTGAAGGAGCGCCATCGTGTTTTTCTGTAGGAGCCGCTATTGTCCCAGCAGGTCGAGCCTGTCATTGACCTCACTGGCAAAACGCTCTACGAACATGAGGGCTCTGACCTGCTGGGCCGCCGCCTTCGCATTGCCCTCCTTGTCCAGGAGGTGCTCGCATCTCTGCAGCAGTTCGCGGCGCAGTTTGGTCACCTGGGCAGACAGGTCGAGCAGGTCGGCTTCGTTGCCCGCATCGTCCAGTGCCTCGCGCCACTCCATCTGGTGCATCAAGAACTCGGTGGGCATCGCGGTGTTCTTCTCGGCGTCGATCGGCGCGCCGCGCAGCTCGCACAGGTAGGCGGCGCGGCTGAGGGGCTCTTTGAGCCGTTGATACGCCTCGTTGATCCGCACCGACCATTGCATCGCCACCCGCTGCGCGCTCGCACCCTGCGCCGCGAACTTGTCGGGGTGGGCCTCGCGCTGCAGTTCCTTCCAGCGCGCGTCGAGCGCGGCGCGGTCCTGCGCGAATTGCATCGGCACGCCGAAGATGTCGAAGTCGTTGTCCTGGAGGTTCATGTCAAGAAAAAGCCGCCCGAAAGGCGGCTTCTGCGCTGCGCAGCAGCAGCTTACACACGGAACGACTCACCGCAACCACACCGGTCGCGCTCGTTCGGGTTGAGGAACTTGAAGCCCTCATTCAGCCCTTCGCGCACAAAGTCCAGCTGCGTGCCGTCAATGTAGGCCATGCTTTTCGGGTCCACCAGCACCTTCACGCCGCGGTCTTCAAAGATCACGTCTTCGGGGGCCACCTCGTCCGCATACTCCAGCTTGTAGGCCAGGCCCGAACAGCCGGTGGTCTTGACCCCCAGCCGCACGCCCACGCCTTTGCCGCGCCGCGAGATATAGCGCGTCACATGGCGCGCAGCGGCTTCTGTCAGGGTAACGCTCATATCAGCTTGCAATCCTTCAATGCGCAGCGGCCAGGTGCTTCTTCTTGTAGTCGTCCACGGCCGCCTTGATGGCGTCTTCCGCCAGGATGGAGCAATGGATCTTGACAGGCGGCAGCGCCAGCTCTTCGGCAATCTGGCTGTTCTTGAGCGCAGCGGCTTCGTCCAGCGTCTTGCCCTTGACCCATTCGGTCACGAGCGAGCTGGAGGCAATGGCGGAGCCGCAGCCGTAGGTCTTGAAGCGCGCGTCTTCAATGACGCCCGTTGTGGGGTTCACCTTGATCTGCAGCTTCATCACGTCGCCGCAGGCGGGCGCGCCCAC